>JBLHRR010000055.1:0-30424 GCA_047626155.1 Saprospiraceae bacterium
TAGCAGCCTGCAACCTCAAAACCTAATCACCTTATACCCCTCCTTCTTCCCAGCCATATAACCCCGAATAATCCGATACGTATCCGGGTTATGCATATAAGGTTCAATCAACTCTTTCAAATCATCAACCGATTCATGCGGCACATCTTCATCCGCATAACCAAAGCCCTGATAAATTCCATTCTCAATAAGGATAACCGACTTCTCATTAGCAGTCCGCCCTTGATCTAAAATGATAAAATCCTCCGTAAAATCAGTATCCATATTTCCAATCGCCTCTTGTACACGGGCATTGTAATCCTCCGGTGATTCTTTCCCAATGCAAGCGCCACTACATTTATGAATCTGATGATAAAAACAAGGACGTTTTATATTATCTACATTGCAAAAAGTCTGACAAAGGTCATGGCTTTCCAGAATCCTAGTCAAGCCAGATTTAGCAGACATGCCAGTAGCGTATTCTTGAATAACATTCAAAGTCGTCTTTTGCTTTTTGTTTACTTTCGCAAAGTTCAAACACAAATAGCCTTCCTGGTTTTCATAAGTATAAACGGCGTAAGGATAGCTCCGTGATCGTTGCGCTTTATTAATGACAGGATGATGTGTTTTTATTTCTTGAGATTCCAACAATAGCGCTACAAGTTCAGAGCCTGTCACTTCATGTTGGATTTCCCAAACCTGTTCATACAGTTTTTTAGACTTAGGAGTCTGTTTAGCAAAATGACTCATCACTCGTTTTTTAATGTTGATGCTTTTGCCAATGTAAACGATGTCTCCCTCTTTATTGTAAAAATAATACACCCCCGCTTCTTCCGGCAATTCATGCAAACGCGACATCGTAATGTTCACAGGAAGTTGCGCTTCTTTGATGCCAAGGTTGACCATTAGTTGAACCTCCTCTTGGTTCAAGGTCTCATTCATTATGATTTCAAAAAGCTCGGCCGTAGCGGCCGCATCACCCATAGCTCGGTGACGATTCTCGCCGATAGTGAGGTTAAAATGTTTTATCAAATTACTTAAGCCATAGCGCCTTATTTCAGGAAAGACTTTCCGAGTCAATCGGACCGTACACAATTGCCTGCGAGTATAAGTAAAGCCCAGTCGTTTAAATTCTTCCTTTATAAAACTGTAATCAAAACGAACATTATGGGCCACAAAAACAGCACCTTCTGTCATTTTTACAATATCTTTGGCCACCTCGTAAAAGCGCGGGGCCTCAGCTACCATTTCATTGGTGATGTTTGTAATTCGAGTAATGTTTTCAGGAATACCACGCTCCGGGTTGATCAGCGTTTCATAGGTATCGAGTATCTGTTGTCCATCATGAAGGACGATGGCAACCTCTGTAATTTTATCCCGATTCGCCCGACCACCGGTGGTCTCTATATCAACGATGGCGTATATTTTATCTTTGCTCATGTTATTAAACTTTCGAACCAAAACAGACTACAAAAAAACGCAGAACAACGAGTGACCAGATAAAGAATATCTAGAAAACCCATCTCTCTGCGTTCTGTTAGAAAAATTGTCCTGCTGTGAACAACGTTCTATTGCTATAAAAGCAATTTTTGATTCGCCACGAAACTACAAAATTATGTTCAAACTGAAAATTCTTTTCCTCTTTTTATTATTCACGGCTTCTACCGAAAAGGGATGTGATGACAAGGTAGAAACCTCCACTGAAAGCACCAGTTCTACCAGCACTGAAGACTCAAATCCCAAAGGGGGGAATAGCAAGGAAGAGGAGAATGTTCATTCATTGAAACCAATCGTTACTGGTGCCGCACAATTGGAGGCTTATCTGCCGCTTCTGAAAAATAAGAATGTCGCTTTATTGATCAATCAAACTTCAGTAATTGGGGAAGAGTCTATTGTAGATGTATTGTTAAGTAAAAATATTTCTATTCAAAAGATCTTTGCACCGGAACATGGTTTTCGAGGAACTGCTGATGCCGGAGCGCACATAGAAAACGGAAAAGACCCTAAAACAGGTTTACCGATTATTTCTCTGCACGGCAGTCATAAAAAACCAAAAGCGGAAGATATGGCAGGCATAGATGTATTGATTTTCGATATTCAAGATGTGGGCGCTCGTTTTTATACCTACATCTCCAGCATGCATTATGTGATGGAAGCTTGCGCAGAAAATAACGTAGCGTTCCTGGTGTTGGATCGTCCCAATCCAAATGGACATTATATAGATGGTCCTGTTTTGGAAAAAAGTCATCAGTCTTTTGTTGGTATGCATCCCATTCCAGTCGTTCATGGTATGACCGTAGGGGAGTACGCTCAAATGATTAATGGGGAAGGTTGGTTGGAAAATAAGCAGAAAGCAAAGCTAACCGTGATCCCTTGTCAACAATATACACACGAAACGTCTTATTCGCTTCCTATAAAGCCATCTCCCAATCTCCCAAACAACAGATCAATATATCTCTACCCATCTCTCTGCTTTTTCGAAGGGACAGTGGCTAGTATCGGCAGAGGTACAGATCGTCAGTTTCAAGTCATTGGGCATCCGGATTACCCAGACGACTCTTTTAGTTTTACCCCAGTTCCCAAACCAGGTGCGTCTAAACCGAAGCTTCAGGATCAACTTTGCAAAGGCTTGGATTTCAGTACGTATCCGCTAATCGACGAACTACGAAGTCATACCCAACAACTGCGAATCGAATGGCTTATATCGTTTTACAATAAATTAAATATGGGAGAATCCTTTTTTAATAAGAACCTGTTTTTTGATAAATTGGCAGGAGGGGAAAGACTCCGGGAACAAATTATAAATGGAAAGACTGCTGAGGAAATTCACAACTCCTGGAAATCAGATTTGCTTGGATTCCAGCAAATCCGAAAAAAGTACCTTTTGTATCCAGACTTTACAAAAGACTAAATGTTCAACATCTGAGATGATTAAACTTTACGAAAACATTCCTAAAGACTTCATCGGGCAGCTTCGATCTGTCGGGTGAATTGTCTTTCCAAGTGCTCATGTTAAAATCAATGACCCAACTAACAAACCAAGGCTACCAAATCATCCCCGATCTTTACACTAAAAGTGAAATTGTGGAACGAAAAGATCTAACCATTATCAAAAAAAACAAATCATATGATCACGCTATTCGCCCTAATCTTAAGTCTCATATTTCTACTTCTTTCCATCCTTCATTTCTACTGGGCAAGTGGTGGAAAATGGGGAATTGATGCAGCCCTTCCCACTAGCTCCACCTCCTCCGGTGAAAGAATGCTAAACCCGGGTTCCTTGGGAACCATCTTTGTAGCATTGGCTTTGCTGGCTATGTCCGTTCTTTATTTGCTCCATTCCAATTACTTAAGTCTGCCGATCTCTGAATGGATCATCACCGGTTCCAGCTGGTTCATTCCCAGTATCTTTCTATTGCGATCTATTGGCGATTTTAAATATGTAGGCCTTTTCAAAAAGATAAAAAACACGACTTTTGCGAAAGCAGATACAAAAATATTTATTCCGCTCTGTCTGTTTGTCAGCGCGCTAGGATTTGCAATTGTATTTTTGCGTTAACCTACGTTCGCTCTGCGCTCTCTGCGGCCTTTGCGTGATTATAAATGGCATTAGGTAAATATAGTAAAGACACTAAGAATGTGAATTCTCAATTTAGTGTGTTTGCTCACACAGAGAGCACAGAGCGCACAGAGCGAACGCGAGTTCGAAATGTCCTAGTTTAGAGTGTTTACTCACGCAGAGAGTGCAGAGCGAACGTGAGTTTTGTACAATAACTTCTATCTTGGAAATCATCATAACAGAGAGGAGAAAGATTTTGTAATTATATTGTTGTGTATCTCATACGGTCGCTCTGTGTTCTCTGTGTGATTTAAAATTACGATTGGTGCTATTTGGATCTGCGTTCTTTGCGTGATTAAAAATTATATTTGGTGAATTTCGCAAAGAGACGAGCCACTAAGTCAATCTACTCATCCACACAATCTCACTATCGCTTCTGTAATCAAAAGCTCATCTTAGTTAGGCGAATTCGAGATTCCCTAACGCACAAGCTTATAGAGTTAATGACTAGAGATTTTGTATGGAGCTCAAATGATCTTTTCAGACCAACTGTCGTCACGTACTCACCTTAATAGCTAAGGCTATTAGGTTCCGTGCGTTCCTCGGTTGCCCTAAAAATCTCTATTTGATTCCTTTACAAAATCTCCAGGCATAAACTCTAATATGATTATGGAAAAAAAGAAACTTTTAAAAATCGTCGCTACTTTCGGAGTAGCCACCTTACTGCTCTCTTCCTTTACGGAGAAGTTTGTAAGCTCGGACCCCTTTGTTGAAAAACTAATGTTACAACTTCAGAAATACAATAACCATTTTTCTGAAGAAAAGGTATATCTCCAACTGGATCGAAGCTTCTATCAACCCAATGATTATATCTGGTACAGCGCCTGGATTCTGAATGCAAATTCTCTTCGTGCAGATGGTGTTAGTGAAAAACTGTATGTCGAGCTGATTGATCCCAAAGGAGCCGTCATGGAAAAGCAAACTATAAATGCACAAAATGGATTAGGAAATGGAGGCATTAAACTCAATGTTACGAAGGGCGGTTTATATAAGGTCAAGGCTTACACCAAATGGCAACAAAACACGGAGACCTTTTTTGAAAGAGAAATACAAGTACAAAGCGTCGTTTTGCCAAATCTTAAAATGAAATTAAATTTTGATCGAAAAGCATATGGGGCTGGCGATGAAGTTATTGCACACCTAGAAGCTAAAGACTTAGAAGGGCAGGTATTGAGGCTCAGAGAATTTTCTTATCTCCTTTCTTTAGATGGCAAGCTGATTAGCGACCTTAAAACAACAATGGATTTTGATGGAAACGCAGCTGTTAAATTTATGCTCCCTGGTAGTCTGGAAACACGGGATGGACTACTTCAGATATTGATTCCCCATAATGGCCAAACCGAATCTATTTCCAGAGCCATTCCAATAACCTTTAAAAATATTGACCTCCAGTTTTTCCCGGAAGGTGGAAACTTAGTTGCCGGATTACCTTCCAACGTAGCTTTTAAAGCGCTTAATGAATTTGGAAAACCAGCTGATGTAGAAGGAGTGATTTTAAATAAAAAAGGAGAGGAGATCGGTTCTTTCAAAAGTTTCCATAATGGGATGGGAGCTACGAAATTGTGGTCTGAACGTGGGGGCACTTATACCGCGAAAATTACAAAGCCAGCAGGAATTAATACCACTTATGAATTGCCTGAGGTGGCACTACGTGGGTTGCAGATGGGCGTATCCGAACAAAACGAAAATGGACTAAGGATTAAGATACAGGCAACTCGGCCCCAGTCTTTTCACTTGGTCGCACAAGCTAATGGAAAAGTATTGTTTGCAGAAGCGGCAGTTGTCGATAAAGAGGAAATTATAAACGTAAAAACCAAAGATTTCCCAATGGGTATCACCAAACTTAGTCTCTTTGATGAAGAGGGTAGTGTTGCCTGCGAACGCCTTGTTTTTATTAATCTACATAAACGATTAAATATTGAAATTAAAACAGATAAAAAGCAATACCAACCTCGGGAGAAAGTGAAAATTGATATTGAAGTAAAGGACCATAATGGAAAACCGGTTGCTGGGAATTTCGCTCTAGCTGTTGCAGATGATAAACTATTGGCCTTTGCGGATGACAAAGAAGGATACATTTTGTCAAAGTTGTTTTTGGAATCTGAATTAAAAGGAAAGATAGAAGAACCTGATTTCTATTTCGACCAAAAAGAGGAAAAGGCGATAGTAGCTCTAGACCATTTAATGATGACTCAGGGATGGAGGCGTTTCGATTGGAAAGAAATTCGATCGGATGACTTAGTAGCTTTTGAATACTTAAAAGAACAATCCTGGATTTCTGGAAGAGTGGTGAATGGAAAGAATGAGCCAGTAGAAGGTGCGGAGGTAAGTATCATTGGTAGAGGAACAAAGAGATTGACCAACCAAGGAGGCTACTTCATTTTTGAAGATTTGAAAATAGGAGATATTGGTCCAGTTATGAAAATTAGCTATGAGGGATTGCCTTCGATTCGTAAGAGTATTGTGGAATATAAACATGACTATCACATTGTATTAGCGAGCGAGCTTGGAAGCATCTTAGGGCTATTGTTATTACCTACAGATAAGGAAGCGAGAGATGCTACTGTGGAAATATACAATGACAATGGTAGCAAATGGACTACTTATACTGATAGGAATGGTGAATATACTTTCCAGCAATTAAGCCCGGGTATAACGGGCGGAACACCAGCGCGTTACGGGGGGCTGTTACCCGTTTGCCGGAGCGAAAGGTAGTTGGAGTGTTTAAAAACAAAAGAGAGAAGCGGTCTATTACCATAGGGAAACGGGTGCCGAAATAAACAGTAACGCAACGGAAGAAGTCGTGACCTCGCCAATAGCGATTGTTGGTATTCCCTTAGTGCTTACTTGTATTATGAGAATGATGTGATGGATTGGGTGGCGCCGCAGGAGGTGATTGTGGAAGTCCAGAGATTAACTAATACCCATACTTCTCTCCCCACTTCCCCTTCAAATTCTGCCGAATTTTATCCTCTGAAGGATTCCCTCCCGGATCATAAAACACACGTCCTACAATCTCCTCCGGAAGAAATTCCATGTCCACAAAGTTACCCTGATGGCTATGAGCGTATTGGTAGTTCTTGCCATAGTTAAGGTCTTTCATCAATTTAGTAGGAGCATTTCGAATAGCGAGTGGAACCGGAAGGTTACCCGTTTGGCGAACCTCCATCTGTGCCATATTAATGGCCATATAGCTAGCGTTACTTTTAGGAGAAGTCGCTAAATAAACGGCACACTGAGAAAGAATAATCCGAGCTTCCGGAAGGCCTACCGTAGTAGCTGCCTGAAAAGAAGTGGTCGCCAATAACAATGCATTTGGATTAGCCAAACCAATATCTTCAGAAGCTGAAATAATGAGACGGCGGGCAATGAATTTTACATCTTCTCCACCTTCTATCATCCGTGCGAGCCAGTAGACCGCCGCATTAGGATCAGAACCCCGGATGGATTTTATCAAGGCTGAAGCAATATCATAATGCTGCTCGCCAGACTTATCGTACTGGGCAATGTTCTGTTGTATTAGTTTTGTTACAAGATCGTTGGTGATGACCATTTCCTCTTCTCCATCTTGGAAGTTTGTTACTAATTCCAAAATGTTGTACAATTTTCTTCCATCGCCACCACTCAATCGCAACATGGCATCATACTCTTCTATCTTAATATTTTTGGTAGACAAAAACTCATCCTTTTCCATCGCCGAATCTATCATCTGAATCAACTCCTCTTTCTTCAAAGGTTGCAAAACGTAAACCTGTGATCTAGAAAGCAAAGCCGAGATGACTTCAAAAGAAGGGTTCTCCGTAGTTGCTCCAATCAAAGTTACAATACCGCGTTCCACTGCTCCCAACAAAGAATCTTGTTGGGATTTACTAAATCGATGAATCTCATCAATAAACAAAACAGGGTTGGCTCTATTGAAAAATTGCTGATTCTTAGCTTTCTCAATCGCTTCCCGAATATCTTTCACTCCAGAATTAATAGCACTTAAAGCTTGGAACGGACGCTCCAAAGTAGCAGCAATGATACCAGCCAAAGTCGTTTTTCCAACGCCAGGAGGGCCCCACAAAATGAAAGATGGAATACGTCCGGATTCAATGGCCTGTCGCAATACCGCACCTGGTCCTACCAGATGTTGTTGGCCAATGTAATGCTCTAGAGAGGTTGGACGCATACGCTCGGCAAGAGGTTTCATAATATTTAATTGAAAATGGAGAATTAAAAATTGAAAATTAGTAGACCTAACAATTTAGTGTGGGTAACCGCTACGACGCAACGAAGACGCAACGTTTTCCTGCGAATTGAGCGAATCTACGTATTAGGTAGATATCCGCACATCATCCCACCAAAGCCAGCGTTTTTAAGTTCTAAATCCGCCTATTTTTAAAAAGAACTAGAAGCCATACTTTAATTTTGCGTATTGAGGGAAATTTTGATTTTGATTGATATTTTGATTTAGGGCTGTCAACCCTAAACTCTCCCCAAGCTTAATAGCCCTGCCCAAACCCCTTCTCCATATCTTCAATCAAATCCTCCACGCCTTCAATACCTACAGACAACCGAATCAACCCATCTGAAATACCATTCCGCTCGCGCATTTCCTTATCCACATTAACATGCGAACTAGAAGCCGGATGAATAATCAAAGTATCTACATCACCAAGCGTAGGAGCGAGGGAGCAGAATTCAACATTATTCATAAATTGAATACCCGCGTCGAGTCCACCTTTCAATTCAAAACTTAGCATACCGCCAAAAGCAGACATCTGTTTTTTAGCTATTTCATGATCAGGGTGGGAGGGAAGTCCATTATAATTTACATGGAGAATTTTAGGGTGCTTCTCCATGTATTCGGCAATGGCCATGGCATTTTTACAATGTTGCTCCATTCGTAAGGCCAGTGTTTTTAGTCCGTTGTTGGTGAGCCAGGCGTCCCAGGGATTACAGTTGGTTCCTGTGAGTCTCATGGCCTTTAAGATTTTGCCATTCATCAAATCAAGATCTGTCCCAATGACAACTCCTGAAATACTATTACCGTGACCATTGAGGTATTTAGTGCTAGAATGGATCACGAAGTCAATTCCGAATTTGAGAGGCTGTTGAATATAAGGGGTGCAAAAAGTACTGTCTATTGCGGAAAGCTTTCCGTATTTTTTACTTAAGTTAGCAATAGCTTCAATATCAACACAAGCCATTGTAGGGTTGGCTGGCGTTTCAAAATAAACCAACTTAATTGCAGGATTAGCTTTTAACAATGACTCTACATTGTCCAGATCCTTCAAATCCGTCATGATGGTTTCGATCCCAAGTGGTCCTAGAATTTTTAGCAAAAGCTCTGTAGTTCCACCATACAAGTCACCTTGAGTTAAGACTTTGTCGCCACTTTTTAAAACCCCCATAAACAAAGTAGAAATGGCCGACATTCCAGAGCTAAACATGATTGCCTTAGCTTCGATGTCCAAACCATAAGTTTCTAACAATGCTATTTTATTGGCAACAGTATCAATAGTAGGATTGCCATAACGCCCATAAACATGACCTTCGGTTTTGCCCATGAAGATGTCCATTCCTTGATTGATGTTTTCAAATTCAAAGGAAGAAGTCGCATAAATAGGAAGTTGATGCGGCTTAGTTGTGCGGGTATCGGCCTGCTCTTTCACACAAAGAGAGGCAAAAGATTTCTTTTTCATCACGCTTAGTATATGAGTGAATTAGTTTAGTCCTAAATGAGGACTCTTTTTTTTGTAGAAAATGTAGCGCCTTTGTTGATCTAACAAAGACGCTACATTCTTTCAAGAAAATTAACAAGTAGATCCGTGCACATTCTTCATGGTAAAGTAAACGTAGCGCTTTCGTTGCGCCTTTGCGGTTACCTACACTAGAATGGTACGTTCGTTAATTATCAACTTTCAATTAAAAAACTAGTACTTCCGCTTCTTCTTAAAGCTACCACCGCCTCCGCCGCCTCGCTTAAATCCGCCTCGATCACCGCCTCTGTCGCCACCTCGATCACCACCTCTGTCACCGCCTTTTCCGAAAGAAGAATCTCCAAAACGTTTCTTTTTCTTTTTACCGAATCCACCTTTTTTACTTCCACCACCGTCGCCATCATTCACGCGGATTTCACGACCATTACGATCCATTGTTTCAAAGCTACTTTTCACCTGTTCTGCCACATCTGCTTCTACATCGAAATACGTGTGCGTTCTGTTAAGACTTATTTTACCAACCTGAGTACCGGTGATTCCAGATTGCTTACAAATCATACCCAACAATTGTCCTTTGTTTTCAATATCCATTGCGCCGATATTGATATAGAGGCTATGCATTCTAGTATTGTCGTTAGAACGTTGTTCCCGACGTGCTTGTTTACGTTGGTTAAGGTCTGGTGCCTGCCGATATTTTTGAAGGAATCCATTGAAAGAAAGTGCTGCAATCTTTTCAACGAGTTCTTCTTTGGTAAGCTCTGACAATTCAGCAGCAATTCGTTCCATGAAAGGTTCTACCTCTGGGCTTACTGCTGCATCTCTCAATCTGCGAACATAGTTGAGTACCTGCAATTCACAAATCTCTTCTCCTGTTGGAATGTGAGCTTCTGTAAATTGAATTTTATTTTTTCTTTCTACTGCACGTAAAATTCCAGTATCATTTGGATGCATTAGAATGATCGATTTTCCTTTCTTACCTGCACGGGCCGTACGACCAGATCTGTGGGTATATATTTCGTAATCATCAGGGATGTTGAAATGGAAGACGTGTGTTATATCCTGAACATCCAAACCACGGGCAGCTACATCAGTAGCAATCAGAACCTGTAGACGCTTGGAGCGAAAAGCCTTCATCACCTGGTCACGTTGCGCTTGACTTAAGTCACCGTGAAGGGCATCAGCATTGTAGCCATCCTTAGCCAGGTTTTCTACTAATTCTTTACACTCTCTTCTAGTCCGGCAGAAAACCAAACCAAAGGTTTCTCTATCGTAATCGAGAAAACGTTTCAAAGCCTCAAATCGGGCAGAAGGGTAGACCTTCACTATTTGATGTTCAATATTTTCATTGGTAATCTGCTCGCCACGAACACTCACCTCCGCCGGGTTGGTCATGTATTCTTTTGCAATCCTTCGAACCTCAGCAGGCATTGTTGCAGAGAACAACCAGGTCAGTTTATCGTCTGAAGTATTGGAAAGGATGTCGTCGATCTCTTCTTTGAAACCCATGTTCAACATCTCATCCGCTTCATCCAAAATCACGTGATTGATTTTGGAGATATCAACCGCTCTTCTACGAATCAAATCGCGAAGGCGTCCTGGAGTCGCTACAATAATATGTGCACCTCTTCTGATGTCTTTAATTTGGTTCCTGATATCTGCTCCACCATATACAGGGACGATATATAACTTAGGAAGGTGCTTGGAAAAGAGCCCGAGTTCCTTTGTAATTTGTAAACAAAGTTCTCTAGTAGGAGCTACGACAAGTGCTTGCGTATTTCTGTCTGCTATTTCTACCAATTCGATAAGTGGTAGTCCGAAGGCAGCTGTTTTACCAGTACCGGTTTGCGCAAGTCCAACAAGGTCTGTGTCGTTTTTTAATAAGATTGGAATAGCTTGCTCTTGGATTGGAGTAGGCTTTTCGAAGCCCATGTCCGTGATCGTTTTGACGACCCCTTCTGAAAGGCCCAACTCTTGAAATTGATTCATCTATGTAATGTTCTTAGTAACAACAAAAAAATAAGTTCAGGATTGAGTATGAAAACTCTTGAAATTAGTTTTTGCGTCAAATTATGTTTAATCCCGAAAAATTTCGGGTGCCACTTACTAGAGATGAATCCATTTCGTTGGCTCCTCCTCGATAAGTGGCGCAAAGGTACGCTTAATAGTTAAGAAAACCAGCCATTTAAGCTTTTGTTAATACATACTATAATTTATTCAAATGAGTTTAAACAACGTAAACCTTGTATATGCTTTTTTTCTCCAATTTGTCCTCCTTATGTTGTAATTATGTATCTTTACCAAATAATCTACCCTTTGGTAGTTGTTAAATAGAAGACAAACCCCGCATTCTTTTTGAAAACTTTTCAGCCCCCACTCCTGTTACAATAGTAGAATATTCTTTGACAAATGAGATTATTTCTAAAAAAGGTATTAATGCAACGGAAGAAGTGTTGACTTTTTTTGAGAAATTATAAAACGAGAAATCTGTTCTACAGGTCAGACAAATTCGTCAAAGAACTATAATGGCTTTTTATTGGAATACACTAACTATTTATTACACATATATTTATGACTACATCTACCAATACTATGACGCCCATCAAGGTGAAATTTGCCAAGGGCTCTGCCAATGATTTTTACAATACCCTTCGACGGAGAGTGACTGCTCACTTCGAAGAAAAGAAAATAAGCCGACACGGTGATTATAGAATGGTTGTGAAAACAATTTTTATGTTAGCGCTGTATTTTACACCATTTGTTGCCAGCTTCTTTGTGACTGGAGGCCCTTGGGCCTACTGGGCTTTGTGGTTGGTAATGGGACTGGGTTTATCTGGAATTGGCCTTTCTGTAATGCACGACGCAGGTCACGGTGCTTACTCTTCCAATGCGACCGTCAATAAAATACTAGCCTACAGCTTAAATGTTGCTGGAGGTGGATGCGCCGCTTTTTGGAACATTCAGCACAATATGCTACACCATACTTATACCAATATTCATGGTCTAGACGAAGATATTAGTCGTACGAAGATTTTACGTTTTTCGCCGCATGCGGAAAAGAAACCAATGCACTCGTACCAGCACTTTTATGCCTGGTTTCTATATGGTTTAATGAGTATTTCTTGGATCACGGCTAAAGAATTCCGTCAACTCGGCGAATTCAATGAACGTGGTTTAGTTAAAGATAAAAAAGCATACAACTTGTTATTGGCTGAACTGATATTAACAAAAGTAGGTTACTATTTCTATGCACTGGTTTTACCATTAATGTTTGCTCCAGTATCTACAATGGTGGTTTTAATTTCTTTCTTTTCCATGCACTTTGTTGCTGGTCTTACGCTGAGTTTGATTTTCCAACCGGCTCACGTTATTCCAAGTTCGGAATACCCATTGCCTGACGATCATGGAACAGTAGAAAATAATTGGGCGGTACATCAGATTACAACTACAGCAAACTTCGCTGGCGGATCAACGTACTTCTCTTGGTTTGTTGGTGGATTGAATCATCAAATTGAGCACCATTTGTTCCCACGAATTTGCCATATCCACTATAAAGATATTTCTAAAATTGTAAAAGAAACGGCAGAGGAATTTAACCTCCCTTATCACAGTCAGCCAACTTGGTTTTCTGCGATCTATGAGCATGGGAAGTTGCTGAAGACTTTTGCGAAGATGGATTAGAAGAATCTAGCTTTTAGCTAAATAAAAGGGTAGAAAGAGGTTCGCGTTTTGGCGTGGATTTTTTCTACCCTTTTTTTTGTTGGAGGGAGAAGGTCCAATAGGCGCCGTTTTGGATTTCTTAATTGTAGTCGGTATCCTTTTGGCTTTGTATATAAATAACCGAAACGTAAATCGACAATATAAAAGTCAGATTGATAATAAGCTGGTTAGGGTTTATAATAATCTCATCAGATTAAATATTGTTGATAATAGGTATAAAGACGAAATTAATAGCTAGCCTCAAAGAAGTCTATGCGCTGAATGAAAGTGTTGAGCTCTTAAGCAAACGAATGGGTAATTTTATTTCGGATGTAAGTATACCGTTCTTAGCAGGAGAAATTAAGTCTTTCGGAGACCTCACTTATCGAAGATGCTTTGAAATTATTTATGACTTCGCAGGAATATAAAACTCTTGTTAGTCGATATGCTATTTTGGCTATTAGAAATCAATTAAACACCAATCAAAGTTTTTATAAAGAAGCTATCAAAGCTTATGATTCAATTAGTGACTATTCTGACTTAGAATGCAACAATACATTTACTTTGAGTGAATCATTGGCTGGAAATTACAAAGGAGCATACATTTATGTACCTTGTAATGACTATGTCTACTCCATCCCAAAAAAATAACTCCTCAAAATACAAACAACTAAACCTCCCTCATAGCCTCCAACAATGACCCTCTATCACCATACTTTTCCTTCATGAAGTCCATTAAAGAATGAGCCAATCCGTTCTCCTTAATAGCAAACAAATGCCGGATACTCTCCCTAACTTTAATAGCCGCAGGTCGGCCTACATAATTCTCTAAATAATGATCAATCACCTCTTTATATAAAGAAGCCGTTTTGTAAGTATCCTGTTGGAAAAGTAATTCGTCAAACTCTCGAAGCAGATCAAGCGAGAGACTTTCCTTTAAATGCCTACGCAATTCATCCGTCAAATTTTCCTGTGCATACAATAGGGCTAATACCTTGGTCTTGCTCAGGCGATTGGGCATGGCGTTTAATGCTATCAAAACAGTAGCTCGTCGTTCCGGCCATTTTTTACCTGCGTTTTTCTTAAGTAATTTGAGGTGATCCAGATCATAAGTTTCCAAAAACAACTCCTGTGCAAGAAGACCAACTTTCTTTTTTTTCTTCTGAAAACGATAAGCAGCTAACAACTGTATTTTCAATGCAGTGCGTTCGATTTCATCAATATTTGAAGACAGCGCAAATTTGCAGAGTTGTTCAAGTTGTGCCCAGTTTTCATTTTGAGCAGCCAGTTGAATGGCCTGTTTCAGGACCTCCGGATGACTAATATTCTCTTCTAAATATCTTTTTAATGCGGCTTCATTGTGCTGCAATTCAAACAATTGAATCTTGAAATTCACAATCCCTGCCGAAACAGTTGGATGCTTACGAACATAATTATCCTGACTTTTTTCTTCTAATACTTCCAGGAATTGAGCTGACCTTTTTTTGGTCTTAGCGGAGTCAAGTAATAAATCACCAAGAGGTTGCCAGAGGTCATAAAAATAATAAACTCGTTTTTTTGCTTCACCTATACTCAGCCTCCAAATTTCATTTTCTAGCTCTGGAGCCAGATTTGCCTTCATTGTTTTGCGTAATAATAACAATGAATTTACAATAGCATCTGAAAACACTTTACGATCTTCCGTTAGCAGCAACATAGGAGAGAGGAGCTGTAGAATGGCTTCAGTAGTTTCAAAAACATCAGCATAATGTTTTTTGTATAATGCATCTTCTGCCTGCTTAAGGAAAGTGTGCAGCACCTTCTGCATCATCTTCCAGTCATTACGACTCATCGTTTTTCCGGGCTTCTTAATGGCCTTTATAGAATTTGCCAGCAGTGTGCCTATTGGCTCATTATCTTCCGTTCGCGGTAGCAGATGTGCAAAATGTGCTTTTAGCAAAATGCCGAAATTGCGATCCTGACTGGCATATTCGATCATAAATTCTTTCAAGTCTTTTGGGTCGCATAGCTCGAGTACATAGGGTAAGGTGATACGACGAGGAACCTTAATTTCCTTAGGTTTTTTGATTGCAGATTTCGCTACTTTTTTCTTTAGTGTAATTACATATAACAATAAAGATACAATATGAACACAGTATTGTTTTTTATCAGATTTTCCACATTCACAAGTATGAGCTTTGACTTTGCCTGCGGTTAATAAGACTTCCACTTCATGGGCTTGATTATCATCAGAAGCAACCGCAATCCATAAGCCAGGATCTGATTCAGTTACTCCAGATAAACGTCCATCCTTTAATAGCTTTTCCGCTTCGACGATAAGCGCATCGTCAATGTGAAGTTCTATTTTAGAAAGAGGGAAAGCCATATTGTAATTTACTTTTTTTCTTCATGCGTTATTAGAACTTGTGAAGATAAGAATTACGGTTGAATTATTCTTTAATAATATTTTTTGTATCGTTAATTTCATAGCAAAAAGTGCAAGCAACGCGTCTTACAATTCAATATCCACGCTATAAGTTAGACAGGTTCATTATTGGATACCTGCCCTTTCCGGATCAAGGGTTTCGTTATTCAATATTCTCACCGCTCATTCCTCAATCATTAAACTACAACCCCGCATTTCACTACCATCCATTCTCCCCATTACCTCAAAACCACCATCCGCATAAACTCGTCCAACATCATCAGTAGCAATGAAACTACAAGTATCAATATTCCCTAAATCAATGACATTCAATCCGCCAGATCTACCGGCACCTACTAATTGAAAAGGATCTGTAAGCTCCCGGCAAAAAACCTTCTTGCTCGGCCCAGGATAAAAAAGTCCCTTTCCTTTGCTATATGATTGCGACAACAATTCAGTCATTCCATATTCGGAATGAATCCGGCTACTGCCAAAGGAATCTCCCAAAATTTGATGCAATTCCATCCGAGTGATTTCTTTACGACGTCCCTTCATACCACCCGTTTCCATGATGACACAATGACTAAGGTCTTGAGGATTGTCTTCCGCAAAATCCAGCAAGGCGAAGCTTACTCCTATTAGCAAGGTGGGAATATGCTCCTTTTTATTTTTTTGTAAAATGTTTGTTAAGTCGTCCTGGTGATTTAAGAAAAAACCACTTTGAGGATATTTGCTTTCTTCAATAAACTCCTGAACCATAAAGACTAATGAAGAACCACTACGTTCCAAATAAGAGGGGAGAAGCGCCAGAATACAATAATCCTTCACCGGTCCATAAAAATATTCAAAGGCTTTCAAACTGATGGAGTTATACCAATTTTTATCCCTCAGATGATGCTGACTGTTGACCTGTCCGGAGGTACCGCTACTCGTAAAGATAGATTGGCTTTCCCATTCTCCACTCTTTATCAAATGCGTTTTAAAAAGTGAAATAGGAAGAAAAGGAATGGCTTCAATTTCTTGAATATCAGAAGGATTGATAGACAACAAATCAAGAAAACGCTCGTACAATGGATTATTAGCCGACTGATATCGAAAGACAGATAGAGCAGCCCTTTCGAAATATTTAGCAGAGTCAATTTGAGAAATCTGTTGGAGTAAAGACTCCCTGGTTATGTTTGAATTTGAAGTCAAATTTAAGTGGTATTGGTCGGCAGTTTGAATAAGCCCGACAGTTTACACAAATGTACTTTCTTTAATCAATAAAAAAATGTAAATTTCGTTCTTCTTATATCTGTTATGATTCCGTCTTTGAACATTAAGGCAATCTATCCGAATAAAATCATCATCGAAAAACAGTTCCTATGCTAAATCGCCTTCCAGTCACCGTGTTTGTAATGCTTTTGTTGGTGCTTTCTGCTTGTCGCGATCCACCAGACTATCCGAATGAACCAGTCATTGAATATATCGGATCGAATAAAACCGCGATGACGCAAGGGCCATCCATTGGTGATTTCGTTTTTTTGACCATCTCTTTCACAGACGGAGATGGAGACTTAGGTAGCTCCGATTTTGGAGATAGCACCAGAGTCTATTATGCAGATACCCGCTTAGCAGATCCAATTGTACAGTCCGTCAGTATTCCTATGGTTCCAGAGTTAGGCTCTGGTAATGGGATCTCTGGAGAAATTAGGTTCAAGGTACCTAATAGCTGTTGTTTCTATCCACCAGGTTTCCCAATAGATTGCGGCCCTCTGGAGGGTTTCCCCACAGACACCATTGTTTACGACATTTTTATTTTGGATAGAAAAGAAAATAAATCCAATGTTGTACAATCAGAACCGATCATATTACTCTGTAATTAGAAGCTTAAATAGTAACGGTTTTAATATAAATGGTTTAATCGTAGCTCTAGCTACAGATCTGTCGAAAAAAATAAAAGGTTCGTAGCAACGCTACGAACCTTTTATTTTTTAAAAATTATATTGAATTGACAAAACTATTAAATATTTCTAGTGCGATTATAAAATGCTCTAGAGGATTCGCCCTTCAATCCGAGTAGCAACTCGGGGCTCGCAAAAAAAACAAAAGCATGGGATTCGTATCAGCAGCTCAGAGCAGTCTAAATTCAAATCGAAAAATAAGATCATCGAATAAAAGAGGATTCAAACCCTCCAAAGATAAGTTCTCCGTAAAGATTGTTCCCAAACTAGAATTTACAGAGGAAAATAAAAAACGAGCACAAGCCAAAAGAAGAAGGAAAGACATGATTATGCTTTCCGTAATGATATTTGTAGCAACATTGTTTGGAATTGCTTTCTACAATTGGATCAAACCCTAAAGACGAGGAGTCGACCCTTTATTTATCCCGACTAGCAAGTCGCGGAGAGCGAGGAAAAGTAGAAGAGCGAGAAAGTCCCAGCCTCATAAAACAAGAATTCCTTTCTAAAAAACATCTCGCTTGTTTTTATAAGGATCTTCTTTTATCTATTCAGTTTGATTACTCAAAAAGTCAAACCAGTAATTATCATTGTTCCAAATTATAAGGCAAATAATCAGAACGACAATCAACAGCTCAACACTGAAAAGTACGTTTTACTATACCAGGACCTTCAAACACGCGCTTCAAACGAGATTCCTTTAGCTGTGTAGGCCATATTTTAAATATTGAATAACGAACCCGCTTGATTCGGAACGGGCAGGTATCCAATAATGAATTTTAAGATGCGTTGCTTAGGCTTTCTGAAAAAACCTAAGGCTTTGGTAGCGTCGTAGCGGGTACTATTTTCCTACACCTGCTCAAACTGCAACTTCGCTAACCCGCTATACAGGCCATTCTCTAGCTCCGACAATTCATCATGCGTTCCCTGTTCTACAATCTGTCCCTGATCCAAAACAAAAATGGTATCCACCTCACGAATGGTAGCGAGACGGTGTGCAATAATAATAGAAGTTCTGCCTTCCATTAAGGTATCCAACGCCTCTTGAACCAATTTCTCGGACTCCGCATCCAGCGAAGAAGTCGCTTCATCTAACAATAGTATTGCAGGGTTCTTCAAAATCGCCCTTGCAATAGCAATACGTTGTCTTTGTCCTCCGGATAATTTAACCCCACGTTCTCCGACAAGCGTATCCAACGTTTCTGGAAAAGTACGAATAAATTCCCAAGAATTAGATTGTTTGGCTGCTTCAATCACCTCTTCATCTGTAGCATCTTCTTTACCATAAAGTATGTTCTCTCGAATGGTACCTCCAAAAAGAATGACTTCTTGTGGCACCAATGACATACAATTCCTAAGGTCTCTTAAGTTATAATCGTAAATGCTCTTTCCGTCCACTGTAATATTTCCACCTTGTATTTTGTAAAACTGCAACAACAATTGAATGATGGTGGATTTCCCAGCACCGGATGGCCCTACTAATGCGACCTTTCTCCCGGAAGGAATATCTAAATCAATTCCCGTAAGTATCGGACGGTCCGTACGGGTAGGATAGGTGAATTCAACATTCTGAAATCGTATATCTCCTTTGATCTTTAATTGGTTGACTTTTTCATCGTTGCCTAAATCTATTTCGCCAGGTGTATTCAAAATTTCGCGAACACGTTCTGTTGCACCAATGGCTCCCAGCAGTTCCGGGAAGAAATTACCGAGACTTCCAATAGCACCACCAATGATAAAAGTGTAAGCTACAAAGGAAACCAATTTACCGGCTGTCAGTGTTCCGGCAGCCACCATCATAGCTGCTTGCCAGATGATAAACATCAAGGCCCCAAACATCATGGTTACAATAAAGACCGTAAACAAGGCCCGGCTTTGCGCATATTTCATCGCTATTTTAACCACTTTATCTATAGAAGAAGAATATCGACGAACTTCAAACAACTCATTCGAGAAGGCTTTCACAATCTGAATCCCAATAATACTTTCCCCAAGGATAGAATTAGACTCCGCCAATTCGCTCTGTCTTTCCTTTGATAACTTTCGGATATAACGACCAAAGAAAATAGCGGATATAACAACAACAGGTACAGTCAATAACATAATACCCGCTAAACGAGGAGTGGTGAAAGTCATGAATAAAATGCCGACCGTTAGTATAATTAATTGACGAATCAACTCTGCTAAGGTTATGGAGAAAGTACTATATAGCTTTTCAACATCTGCAGTGAGTCTACTGATTAAGTCACCAGTTTTTGTTTCTTCAAAAAAGGTAATGGGTAATGAAATTAGTTTTTTATAAAGCGATTTTCTAATGTCCGCTATGCCTCTTTCAGAAACCTGAGCAAACAGCATCACCCTTGCATAAGATACAAAACCTTGAAAAAGCAATACGCCAGCCATGATCCAACCGACTTGTTTGAGGCTGAAATCGTAGTTCGACTTACCCTGCGCAATATCTACCATTTCCCCAATGAGGTATGGAAAAACCATGAAAACCAGAGAAGAAATGAAAAGGAGGATTAAGCCAAAGAAGAAATGCCAGCGATACGGACGAATAAAATCGAAAGTCTTAAGCGCTTCTCTCATCGTTTCTCCATTCAGCTTGGGCTTAGGGAGATCATCGTTTAGGTCATTATGATTTCTGCTCATATTTTTTTGTGTGAATACTTGTGTTGAAATAAGCCTGAAGGACCACTGTAAATCAAAATGTCGCCTATTTCTAAGACAAATTGCGAAGTCGCGTAAAATTACAGAATTATAAACAACAAAACTCCAGAATGGTTATTCTTGACATTCTTATGATACGCAGATAGAGGGCAATACAAAGAACAGGTAAGAACCATTACGGTACTTACCTGTTCGAAAATTCATGAGATTAAATTCAATTTGTCTTCAAGGTACTAAAACATTTCGGTACCTGCAAAGTGGAAGTTACCTTCGATGTCTGCATTTTCGTCAGAATCAGAACCGTGAACTGCGTTTTCGCCGATGCTAGTCGCATACAACTTACGGATGGTTCCGTCAGCAGCTTCCGCTGGGTTAGTTGCTCCAATCAAAGTTCGGAAGTCCGCAACTGCATTGTCTTTTTCTAAAATAGCCGAAATGATTGGACCAGAAGACATAAATTCTACCAATTCTCCATAGAAAGGACGTTCTTTGTGAACGGCATAGAATTCGCCTGCCTTCATCGGGGAAAGATGTGTCTTTTTCATAGCAACAATACGGAATCCCGCTTTGTTGATCATCGCTAAAATAGCTCCTGAATGACCCCCTTTCACTGCATCGGGTTTGATCATTGTGAATGTTCTGTTACCTGACATTTTTAAAGTTTATTTTAAGAATTAAAAATTTACGTTTAGAACGTTTTTCAAACTTTCCAGCCCTTTTTACACAGACTAGAAAATAGCCTTTACGGAAAAACGCTGCAAAAGTAATTAACTAACAGAATATATTTTGTTTTCAAGGATATTTTTTTCAATTTCGCAGCCTATTTTAATTGGAGCAGTATTAAAATCATAATTGGAAGATCTTCTACCTTTATTTACAGTTAAAAGAATAGAAAGGGGGGCGAGCAGTAACTAATTAGGGGGAATATCAGTACAAACTAAGCTACCAATTAACCAATACAATAATCCACCAATCAATAAATTAATGACAAATCTCAACGACCTAAAAGCCTTACTAAACGTTCCTAAGAACATCGTGCTCACCTCTCACCGTAATCCGGATGGAGACGCCATTGGTTCTACACTTGGAATGAAGCATTTGTTGGATCAGTTCGGTCATACGGTACATTGTATTTTTCCTTCAGAATATCCAGACAATGTTGCTTGGATGCCTGATGCCGAAGACATCATCATCTTTGATATAGACCCAGAAAGGTCAGAGGAAGTCCTCAAAACTGCCGATTTAATCTTTTGTCTGGATTATAACTCTTTATCCAGAGTGGATAAATTAGGAGATCTCATCAATAAAATGGATAAAGCAGAGCTGGTCTTAATTGATCACCACCTTGACCCCGATATCAGAGCCAATTTTATAATGTCCGTTCCTGATGCAAGTTCTACCTGTGAATTAGTCTATGAATTTATTTTATTAATGGAAAAGAAATTGTCAATCACTATTGATGTGGCAGAGTCTTTACTAACTGGAATTCTAACAGATACAGGGTCTTTCAAATACAGCACTTCACCCAGGTTATTTGTCATTGTTTCAAAACTGGTTGAAAGAGGAGCAGACTTGACCAGATTACAGGATTTGATTTTCAACTCAATGAATGAAAAACAATTACGGTTGTTAGGACATTGCCTGAAACACAGAATGGAAATCCTAGAAGAATATAATACGGCCTTAATAACGCTTCACCGGAAAGACTATGAAACGTACGACATCCAACGTGGAGATACGGAAGGTATCGTGAATTATATGCTGAAGATGAAGAACATTAAAACAGCGGTTTTTATCACCGAGCAGCCTACCGTTGTAAAACTATCCCTCCGGTCTAAAGGAGATATATCAGTTCAATCCATCGCTTCAAAGCACTTCAAAGGAGGTGGCCACAAAAACGCTTCTGGTGGATATTCCTTTACCGGATTAAGATCAACGGTTGCCAAATTCAAAGAAGTTTTACCGGAGTTTAAAGAGATGCTAACTGCGGGGTAAAGTTTTAAAATCAAAATTAAAATGCTAATCAAAATCAAAACCTTCTAACGTGATTCCCACGTCTCCGTTTTTTGATTTTGATTTTCATTGATATTTTGAGTAATAATTTTCCTTCAACATTCGCCAAAATAGAACTGATTAATACTGCCTTTAGGGGCTGTGGGTAGAGCGGATAAAAGTGAATAGCAACTTAATAATATCATTTATATTAAAAACGCGGATTCTCGCCTGGCGGTGGTCCGATAGGTTTATCAAAGAACCGTAAACAATAATTTCACATGAGATTTCTTTCTTTTCTTTTCTTAGTGTCTTTCTTTTGTTTTATCAGCTGTAGTCAAAATGGCAACAGTACAAAAGAGAATTCTAACAATAAAAATACAACGACAGAGGCCACTGGATCAGCTGAAGTTAAAACAGTCAACCCAATAGCCAACGGAACAGAAGGAGTAACCGCTTCTGGCTATCGCTATAAATTTCACATCAGTACCAATGGCATTAAGCCAGAAATTGGTGATCAGGTACGCTACCACGAAATTGTTTTCAAAAATGATTCTCTGGTCAGTTCTACCTTTTACCGCTTCGAACCAACCTTGGCGATTATTCCTCCATTAACAGAAATTCCAAACCCACCTCCTCCAAATTACGAAGGCGTAATGATGATGAGCCCCGGAGACAGCTTAACGGTTTTTCATGACCTAGATACTATCTCTGCTCCTAATCTTCCAAAGTGGTTGAAAAATAGTGATGTACTCCGATATGAAATGAAAATGGTTTCGCACCAGCCAAGGTCAGCTATTTCCGCTGGATTAGAAGCAACTAAAGCTCGTGTAAGTACAGTCGGAGACTCATTGAGAATTGCTATTGCGGATTTGAAATCGGGTAAGTTAGCTAAGCAAATGATCAAGACAGAATCAGGAGTCAGTTACATCATTCATGAAGAAGGAAAAGGAGATGCACTAGAGGCAGGTAAATACCTTCAAGTTCATTACATGGGAATGCTCCAAGAAAACGGCGTATCTTTTAACAATACATTTGGACCTGCCAAAGCATTTGCTTTCCAAGTAGGCCGAGGTCGTGTAATAAAAGGATGGGACGAAGCTTTACTGAAGATTAAAAAGGGAGGTAAGATGACAATATTCGTCCCTTACGCTATGGGTTATGGAGAAGCGGGCCGACCAGGTAAAGAAGGCGAACCTGCCTACATTCCCGAACGAGCTGACTTGGCTTTTTATGTGGAAATTGTTGATGTGAAATAAGGTATATCCGCTATTTAGTTACCTTAAAAACCGAAGTGCTCGCGTTACAGGGGCACTGTGTAGTTGGCGGGTTGGGAATGGCTAATTAGGAGAGTAGTGGGTGCCTGCCTGCGTGCAAGAGCCATTGATTGGACGAGGGGGCTAATATCATTCAGTTGGTAATTAATTTTAGCTGTGGCCGACTGATAAAATAGCTCGTTGATGGGACATCGAAAGGTTTAATTTTTAAAAAGAATCTTATAAAAAGTCAAAATCACAACTTCACAAGCTTGAAAAGCTCACCCTCCAATTCCAAAAAGTAAATACCATTCGCTAGGCTTTCAAGATTCAATTGAATCACCTCCTGACCCGGAGATGGTTTGTTGTAAAATTGCTTGACTAAAGTGCCAACCACATCAAAAACCCGGATCTTCAAATCCTTATCCAAATTCCTATTCAATCTAATCTGTAAATTATTCTCAAAAGGATTTGGGAAGACCGCCGTTTGAAATTCACTCCTTTCTGATTCAGAAAGACCCGTTAAGCAGTCTGTACTAAAGTAGTCCATATCCGAATAGCTACTCAGACCATTGTTGCAAATCGTTCTAACCTGAAATTCGTAATCGAAACAAGGCTCCAAATGATTTAATTGACTAAAATCATTTTGATTGGTATTCACAATCCACTCCTCAAGTGGTATTCTATATCTAAGTTGATAAGATGCGGCATCGGAAACAGAACTCCAGTTAATAACAACACTAGAATCTGAAATCGTTGTTGCTGTTATTCCAACAGGACTATTACAAGTTGCTGAAATGTCAGTCACCAGACTAATACAGTAGTCCTCAATTTCACCAAAAAAGGCGGTAGACTCGCAGGCCGTAGTAGGAGGAGAATAGTCCTTCATGATAATTCGTAAGCGAGTGGCACCCTCTAAAGCATAAGATGGAATCTGGAAACTTCCGGTTATAGATGGATTAGAAGTAGCTACTGCTGTCTGGAATATTTTTTCAGAAAGATCGCTAAAAGTTCCATCCTGATTGAAATCAATCCAAATGGTATAAATTTCGGCGTAAGCTGTACCTGCGAAACCCGGGTTGATTTCGAAAGTATAACTATGGTCTTTTAGTAGAGTTGTAGAATTACTGTTGGTGAAATTAGTATAACCTTCTCCAACTGATTCGTTTTCGTTGCCATTCAATGTAAACTTGGCGATCCATTCAAAGTTGGAACTGGCTCCTTCTGGGATACAATAATCCAAATCTAGACAAGGGCCGCAGCCAAGTGTTGTAAAAGATTGAATGGGGGAGAAGTCACTATTTTCTCCATCACAATTCGACCGAATTTTGAACTCATAAGTAGTACAAGTTTTCAAATCTTCAAGATGAATAAGGTGAAAAGCCGTGGATGATTCATTCCATGTCAAGGCATTCTCTTCCCGATAAAATATGTCGAAAGTTTGATTGGAGTAGTTGTTTAGCCAGCTGATATTCGTATGATTCTCACCAGGGATACCGCTGACTCCTTGGGGAGGAATACAAGCAGTATTCTCAACAATCGTAACACAATAATCCTCCACTTCACCTATATTTGTAGATTCTCCACAAGGATCACCTAGCTCGGTTCGACCTGCTATTCTCATTCTAGTTGTGCCAGGAATTGCTGTCGCGGGGATATGAAGATCAATCAAACAAGTGGTTGTAGGATTAAGACTTTCTAGCAAAATTTCCGAATTGTCAAATTGACCATCCTGATTGAGGTCTATCCATATTTGGAAATACAAAGGATACTCAAGGAAATCAAAGTCAGTATGTAAGATCAAATCATAGGAAAATCCAGGAATCAACATTGCGGAATTACCAGTAAAGTCACTATAACCATTGGTCCCTGATCCGGAGCTGTTTTCTAAATCATTTAGTTGGACATAGCTAATCCAGGTAAGCGGATCAGTCGAAATGGAAACGGGACAATAGTTGTATTCAAGACAATTATCACAAGCACTGGTTTGCCAGAAAAAGGATTCAGAGAAAGGCGTAACTGTATTGTTACAATTTGCCTGTATCTGGATTTCATAGTTACTACAGGACATTAAGTTGTTATAAGTTATTTGGGGTGAAGGAACGCTTTGCGTAAGCCAGCTTAAGGCTCCTTCAAGTCGATATCTGACATTATAACTAGGAATAGCGGTTGAGCCTTCCCAGGAGATGATGGCAGTATTGTTACTTGTTAATTCTACTTCAATCGCACTTGGTGGTTCACAACATCCGGCAGTTTGAAAACTTTGAACATTAGTGAAACCGCTTTCTACGTTATTGCAAAATGATTTCAATTGATATTCGTAAGTAGTACAATCGTTTAATCCTGTTAGGGTAATAGGGGTCGAAACGTTATTTATAATGTTCCAGCTTGGGGCATTATCTGTCTTGTAACGCAGGTTTACGGAATTGACATTACTTGCACTTAGCCAGGAGACTGTTGCAAAGGTTTCTGTTATTCCATTTGCTGAAATCTGAACAGGAGCAAAACAATCTGTAAAGGCACAGGCGTTCATTAATAGGTCTAGAGACGACTTTAAATTGAGCCGTCCTTCGCTAACTGTAATATCTTCAAGTGCACTAATAGGGGTAGTGCCATTCATTAGGTAATGCTTAATAATCTGTGCAGTGGCAGATGGATTGTGTTTTGCATACCAGCTTATATCAGGACAAGGAGCAGAATATAACAATGCAATTGCACCGGCGACAGAAGGGGAAGCAGCTGAAGTCCCAGTAAAATGGCCATAAGAATTGTTCTTTTTAATAGTCCAGATTTCAGTACCATAGGCCCCCATATCTATGGAATTGGCGCCATAAGCAGCGGAAGCATTTTTTTCATTATTCTGATCGATATTGGTTACACTCAGTAAAAAATCACTACTACAGGCTGTTGGTAAATCTCCAAGTTGATCAACATTATAATGACCATTAGCAGTCGCAGCACTATTTAGAATTCCAACCATTCCGAGCGAATCATAAAAAGCACACCATAGAGGTGCTTCCTCAGGCTGACCGAAATCTATACCCCAGGAGCTATTGGTCGCAACCACAAAAGCGCCTTCAGTTCCATCTGTATCATTATACATTTTGCGAAAAGCGAAAGGGTAGGCATAAGCGGCTAGTGTTTGATCCATAGTAGCTCCACGAACAACAGTCATTATTTTAACATCCCAATTGATTCCAGTAACACCTACACCATTGTTTCCACGTGCACCCATGACACCCGCAACTGCCGTACCGTGCCAGCCAGCATTCGGACCACTTTCTAGGTCATCATTTAAGGAACCAACATTCCAGCCTCGGTAGTCATCTATATAACCGTTCTCATCATCGTCAATATTATTATTTGGAATCTCTGAATGATTGAACCATAAGTTACCCTGAAGATCTGGATGACTAATATCTAAACCTTCGTCTACCATACAAATGACGATGGTGTCACCGGATTCAGTCAATCCTCCTGTAGTGGTATCCCAGGCTAAATCTGCATCAAAATCCGCATTTGTGGTGCCTCCGGAATTTCCGAGATTGATATATTGCCATTGAGTACTGAACTGTGGGTCGTCCGGGACAAGCCGATCAGAAACGAAGTGGTTAAACTGTGCAAGGTCTACAGAACGTAGACGCCGAATAGATTCTAGGAACTCATATTCGTTTTCTATAGCAGCATCCGTCTGAATCAACCAAACGGTAAACGGAGCTGTGCAAACTTTAGTGGTTTGGATTGAAGAAGCCGAAAAAGTTCTTATATCAGCCAAAACATTATCAATAGCGACTTCGGGCATTGGTTTGACAAGAAAAGCTCCGGGAACATGTGTTAATTCTTGGGCATTTCCGATTAATGAAAATAGAAAAGTGAAGAAGCAAATTGATATGTAAGAGGGTATGTTTCTTTGCATTTAACAACTCTAATGCTATATAGATACGTATTATTGTTTGATTGTCTTTCGTCCTTAAATAAACTATCTCAACAATAATATAAAACTACGTACAATTACCAATCCCGTTTAGCAGTAAGATGACAAACTTGCGCTTAGAGCGCAAAAAATGCAAGCTAGTAGCTATAGAGACGGTTTTCAGATGGAGCTTTAAAAAAAAGCCAGTAGTGAAGAAAAAAAGCTAGCACAATATTGGTACTTTTGCTTTCCATGTAACTTATTAAATCAAAATAATCATATGAAACATAGAGTATTACAACTTATCCTTTTTTGTCTTTTCAGTTTTTCCCAAATTCAGGCACAGGAATCAGTGGCCAGATTATGGAATGAAGTCATGCTGGAAGGCATTCGAAACGATTTTGCACGGCCGACAGTACACGCCCGTAACCTCTGGCATTCTTCCGTTCTAATGTACGATGCCTGGGCTGTTTTTGATACCATTGCTGAACCATATTTCTTAGGTCAAACAGTAGGGAACTTCACTTGTAATTTCGCGGGAATACCAGAACCTGATAACATCGATATTGCTCGAACAGAAGCCATAAGCTACGCTATGTTTCGATTGATTGAACATCGTTTTCAAAATGCCCCTGGATATAATACTATACTTGGGCTTGCAGGAAACCTTATGTTCAATTTAGGTTATAACCCTTATTATCAGGAAACCATTTACCAAGGAGGTGACTATAAAGCACTTGGAAATTACATGGCGGAATGCATCATCAGTTTTGGTTTGAGTGATGGTGCTAATGAGCTAAATGGATATGAAAATCAAAGTTACCAACCTGTAAATCCACCATTAGTTACTCAATTTAGTGGTAATCCAGACTTGGTCGATCCTAATCGCTGGCAACCACTGACTCTTGAGGTATTTATTGATCAATCTGGAAATGAAATACCGGGGAATACCCCTCCATTTCTAAGTCCTGAATGGGGACAGGTGATTCCTTTTGCTTTAAAAGAAGAAGATAAAACAATATACCTACGTGATGGGGAGGATTTTGATTACAATGTTTATCATGATCCAGGGGCTCCTCCATATTTGGACACAGCAGCTGTCGGTGGCTTATCAGAAGAATATAAATGGGGTTTTGCCCTCGTTTCTATTTGGTCTTCTCACCTCGACCCAGATGATACTACTATGATTGATATTTCACCTGCTGGAATTGGAAACGTTCAAGATTACCCAACTACCATTGAAGGACTTAGAGATTTCTACAACCTCTTCGATGGAGGAGATCCGGGAGAAGGGCATGACCTGAATCCAATTTCTCAATTGCCTTACCAGTCTCAAATGGTTAAACGTTCAGACTATGGCCGAGTATTAGCTGAATTTTGGGCAGATGGTCCTAGTTCAGAAACACCTCCGGGGCATTGGTATACCCTCATGAATTATGTAACTGACAACATGTCTATTAAGCGTTTCAATGGTCAAGGCCCAGCTTTAACAGACTTGGAATACGATGTCAAAGGATATTTTATGTTGGGTGGTGCCATGCACGATGTGGCGATTACGACTTGGGGCATAAAGGGATGGTACGATTATCTGCGCCCAATATCTGCGCTAAGATATATGGCTGATAAAGGACAATCTTCAGATGTAAGCCTCCCTTCTTATGATCCTGCAGGTATTCTCTTGTACCCAGGTTATATTGAGCTGGTTATGACTGGTGATACGCTGGCTGGAGCTAACGATGAAAATGTGGGTAAAATAAAATTCTATTCTTGGAAAGGACCGGACTATATAACAGACCCTGATACAGATGTTGCTCATGTAGGTTGGATTTTGGGTGAAGACTGGTGGCCTTATCAAAGACCATCTTTTGTTACACCTAATTTTGCAGGCTACCTCTCGGGGCATTCTACTTTCTCAAGAGCCGCAGCAAATGTCTTGACGTCTTTGACCGGTGATCCTTACTTCCCAGGAGGGATGGGTGAATTTGTAGCTGAGGCGGATAACTTCTTGGTTTTTGAAACAGGACCAACAGAAGAAATTACCTTACAATGGGCCACCTATCAGGATGCAGCGGATCAATGCAGTTTGTCTCGGATTTGGGGAGGAATTCATCCTCCTTGCGATGACATCCCTGGACGTTTGATTGGTAACGAAATTAGTATTGATGTTTACGATTTAGCTAAAACCTACTTCTATAAAGATGAAGATGTAGATGGATATTTTAGCTTTGAAGATTGTGATGATTTAGACAATACCATTTACCCAGGTGCTCCCGAATTATGTGACGGCAAAGACAATGATTGTAATAACGAAACGGACGAAGGCTTGGATATTTTTACCTATTACGTTGATGCAGATAACGATGGGTTTGGAGATGCTACAATTTCAAAAGATACCTGCCAGGCTACACCAATCACGGGGTATGTAGCCAATCTGTTAGATTGTAACGATAACGATGCAACTATAAACCCTGACGCTATTGAAATATGTGATGGGATTGATAATAATTGTAGTGGCATGGTTGACGATAATTTGGATGTATTCACTTACTATATCGATGCCGATAATGATGGATATGGAGATGCAGCCGTTTCAAAAGATACTTGCCAAGCAACGCCAATAGCCGGCTATGTAGCCAATTTGTTGGATTGTAATGACAATGATGCAGGCATAAGTCCTGATGCCACAGAGATTTGTGATGGTATAGACAACAATTGCAGTGGCTTCGTTGATGATAATTTAGAGGTATTTACCTACTTTCTAGATGCCGATAATGATGGCTACGGCGATCCGATGATGTCTAAAGATACTTGCCAGAACACGCCGATCAATGGCTACGTTGCGGACGATAGTGATTGTGATGATTCTAATCCAGAAATCAACCCTGATGCCATAGATATTGTGAATAACGGCATTGACGAAGACTGTGATGGTGTAGACTTCACCTCTGCCGTTCATGACTTAACAGCGACTGAGGTCAAAGTATTTCCAAATCCAGTAACAACATTATTACAAATCCAAACAGAGGCATTTGAAAATTGCGAATGGACTGCATTTGATGCAACTGGCCGAGCAATTACTAAAGGGAAGTTACAATTTACAGGAGGTAAGGCAAACCTTGATTTTTCAGAAATGGAGAAAGGAATATATATCCTACTCTTGGAAGGTGAAGAAGGACGATTCGTAAGCAGAATTGTCAAATTTTAGACATAAAAATATACGCCGTCCTTTTACGACTATTAACTCCACAGT
>JBLHRR010000056.1:0-29589 GCA_047626155.1 Saprospiraceae bacterium
TCACCATTTCACCTTCAATCGTTTCGCTGGCTGTCGAAAATATTTCGTTTTCTCCGACGCGACCAGAATATTTTTATTATCTAAAAAATCTAATGATTCATATTGCGTTGCAAAAATTAAAATGGGTCCTTTTTGCTTCTTCATTTCTCCTTTAAAAAAAGTAGTTCCTTCAAAATTTCGAAAGAAAAAAACAGATGTTCTTGACTTAGGCAAGGAATATTTTCTTTTTTTATAATGATAATATAACAATACAATTGTATTTCCATCAGGACTAATAGCAGCAGCTGTAACCACTCTATCTTTTAAAAAAATACGGTCTTTTAACACCGCTACTTGCGTTCCTGCTTTTGCTTCGAGAACATAATGTTTGGTGAAATAATCTCCTACGTTAAATCTATTTTTTGAAAACAAATGCAAATCGCCTTGATGCCAAAAAAATGCTTCCATATTGAAATTACATTTGGATGAAGGGGGCGGAAACAACTCCTGATCAGGGTAAGTGAAAGTGATAGAATCTAAGGTCATTTTTTCAGGCTGATAAATATAAATCCGTAAGTCCTTTCGATCACTTCTATTGTTTCCAAAATCTCCGATATAGATATTCCCTTGATCGTCATGACTGAGTTCTTCCCAATCTTTGTTGATTGTATTATCTAAAAGAATCGTTTTAGAAAGTATGCCTTTGGCGTTGGTTTGGTAGAGTTTAGGTTGACCACCGCTATCATTGAGCCACCATAATTTATCAAAATTTTGATAATACAATCCAGATACTTCCGCCAATTCCATTGGGAGTTTAAATTGTTTTGGAACGTTTAATGTTTTTTTTTTAGAACAAGAAGCTAAGGAAAAAACTAATGGTAATAGAAGGAATAAAAGTTTTCTCATTTTAAGGTTCTTTAAGGACGATAGCATAAATACTACGGCTTTTTATAAGTCATTTTTAAGTTTATACTTCGCCTGTAAAATACTCATTATGCTAAGGCATAACTCCGCTTTTCCAGACTCGTCTAAGCTCAAAACTAACGCTCTAAAAATACCGAATTACTTATTCTACAGTGCTTATTAAAAAATACTATATCTCGTTCCACCGCTTTCTTTCGATTTTCATCTTTGAATAAATGATGCTCGCTTTCATAAGAATAAAATTCAAACTCTTTTTCGTTTGCAAATAATTTTGCTGCCAAACTTTCTGACCATCGATACGGAACAGAAGTATCTTTGGTAGCATGATGTAAAATCAAAGGCATTGATAGGTCTTGAATAAAATGAACCGGATCGCCTGAATCAATATCATATTCAAAGTTTAAATTTTTCACAACACTATCCACACGTGATGTATATTCCTTCATTGATTTAGGAGAAATACTATCCCAATTTTCATCATTCCATTTGCCATAATAAATTGCTTGTTCCCAGGTCGTGGCTGAAACACCTGCCCAAATACTAGCGGCTTTTATTTTGTCAGTCGCCAACAACATTTTCAAACCAACATCTCCCCCCATGGAATGCCCCATATAAAAAACATTTTTCAAATCCACATTTTTCAAACTTGACAAGGCATCAATTACATGTAAAACATCAATTGCATAATAGGTACTCGCCAGATAACTCGTTTTTGTAAATTCAAATCCATCACTCACATTATGTCCTCGATAATCAGGAGTGATTGCTAAAAATCCTTTTTCTGCATAAGCTTCAGGGATACCTCGGTAGTAATCTCCAGGTCGCCAATCCTCTCCTGTTTTATTGCTTAGTCCATATTTTTTAGGTTCAGGATGAAAACCATGACCGAAGATTAAAATAGGAAACCCCTCTTTTGGCATTTCTGTTTTTGGCGTATTTACGAGTGCATATATTTTTAAACTATCAGAAAAACAGGAATATAAATCAGCGTCAATCTTTTTTGAGCCATCCAGTTTCTTTTCAAATTTCAAATCTGCTTTGTAGGTTCGATTGCGTAAACCTTCGATGGAGATTGGCGCAATTATTTTATTTGTAGTAAAAGAAGTCGTATCAGTTTGATTCTGGTCTTTGCATGAATTGAAACATAGAAGGATTCCAGTCAGTATTACACAAAAAATAATTCCCTGATTTCTTTGGTGGAAACGATTATATAAATCACTCTTCCTTTGGTCGTTTTGATTTACATAATCGTTTCCAAATCGGGAAGTTAATTTTTTGTTGTCACTCAGCATTAAAATTGTATTGAGTTTTATTTTTGTAAAAAAATTGTTATTGTATCTAATATTTATAAAAGTCATGTCAATAGTTCTGGTGCAGCAGGATAATCTTCTCCAACTACGAAGTAAGCAAAACCATAAGTATTAGCCGTAATGCTTCTTTCTGATCCTTTTGGAAATGTAAAAATATCACCGTTTTTTAAAGTCGCTTTTAGCGTTTTCCCTTTATGGGTACAGCTTATTTGAAACTTACCTCTATGTACTAACATTACTTCCACCTCTTCCCGTTTGTACTTTCCCGTTTTCCCTTTACCATCTGCCTGCAATCCGTAAACGTTAAATTGATCGCCCTTTGGATCACCGGGCTTTACTTGAAATTTATGCCCTTTACTTTTTTGCGGTCCTAACACGTCGATCCAGCGCAATTGGTCGGGTGTCTTATTTGGGAAACCTTTATAAGGAGAAGCTTTATAAGTACCTGCTCTTCCAACGTGAGGGCTCATTTGTCTGACCGTGTATTGATCAAATTTCTTCAGTTGTGTTTTCGTCAGCGGTCGCATCGGTTTCTTTCCTTTTGGAATCTTTTCACCAATAGTTGTATCTACCAGCTTCCCATTTTCTAACAATACTAATCCATGATCTTTCGCTTCTTCAATTACTCTGGGTGCCCATACTACCCCACCCCCTGCATTGTCATGACCAAGAATGGAAAATATCATCCCATACTCATCTCCTACATTTTCAAAACCACGAAACATATTCGTCGGAAGAGAAATGATATCTCCGGGATGAACAATCGTTTCTGTCTTATCATCATTATTCCAATAGAAACGCCAAACGCCGCTATAAACCATAAATACTTCAGCAGTAAAGTGCGAATGAGGAGAGTTTTTCACCCGAGGTGGTTGACCAGCTGCACCAATACAAAAACCATGTAATTCGGTCAAATTTACTTTTTGATGTGTGCTTTCAGAGACGCCTCCACCTATGATACTGTAGTTGTCCTTCCGGTCACTACCAGGTGTTTTCGCATCAATAAAAGCTGCCTTACAAGGTATTAAATCTTCGTAACGAATTAATCGTTTTTCCAGAAAAGATTTTGCCATTATTTTTTATTTTTTATTTCTTTTTTCAACAAGTCAAAAACATTTATACCCAATTGTTCCAGAACGTCTATCATGTCAATAAAAACCCAATTTTCTTTTAACCGATCGCCCTCTCTTCTCCAATAATCAACGACTCGTAATGTTATTGTTTTACCTGTTGCTTTCAAGCCCAGCCAATCATCTCCGCTATGTGTTCCGTACATGGCCGGAAATCCAAAGTCACAAGAATAATTGCCCTCCCCTATTTGTGCAAAATAGTCTTTCCCTTCTTTCGGCGTAATGCCTCTGTCAGGAAAAGCAAGTAAAAATGGAAGCTGATGGTTGTTTTGAAACCCTTGTAAGCCTCTTGTTGTGCCGATCCCGGAAGGGCCGTACCACATCATATTGTCTACATCCCAAAACCGTTCTTGCCCCATGGAGTCTAAGGTCTTTCCATCATAATCTCCAAGACCATTTAGCATTGCATTGGTCAGATCTACCGTTTTTTGTCCCGAGGCCGTATCTACTTTATAAGTAACAATGCCATCACCCGTCATAGGCATGGGAGGAACCCATTCTGTACCCCGATTGGGGAAGAAGTTAAAACCTGCCTGGCGCATCACATCCAGTATATCGAAAAAATACCAGGCTTTAATTATTTTTCCTTTTTCTATCAGAAAATGTCCGGCATAGCGCAACCAGGTCGGTTGTCCGGTAGCTGGAATACCTAACCATTCTTTTTCAAAAGTACCAATAAGATTACCGGTGCAACTTACATAATCTCGTCCCTCGTATGTCCCACCAAGTAAAATGTAAGGTTTGTTTTCTAAGTCTGGGAAAGACTGTAACAAAGGCATCCAAAAATCTTCAGCATATGCGTTGATGCCTTTAATCGTTTCAAATGGTTTTGTGATATCCAGGCTAATATTTTCTGATAAGTATTTATCCAATACTTTTGTTATTTCTTTTTTTTCAGAAACCGTATCATTCATTTCTTCAAGGAAAGAAAGTACCATTTTTTTATTATTCAAATCCGGATCCGCTACTCCGTTTTCGCAAAAGGTCTCTTCTATTCTATCATTGGCATGTATTTGACAAAGCACATCAAAGCCATCAAAGATCATCCATTCTTCAACAATTTCTCCCTCTTTGATAATGTAATGACTGACGCCTAGTATCTCTATATTTTTTCCACTTGCCGGACTAAAAAAACCAGCACCGGTATGTGTACCTTTTATTTTCCATCGGGCAGCTACTTCCACTTCGCCTTCTTTCTCATTGCAGTTAATTCGTTCAATCTCTACTTTTGCATCCGGGAAAGAGGCAAACAAATCCTCTAAATACGTTTTTAGTTGCCATGGGCCCAATACATTCTTTCCGCAAATAGCATGAACGGTAGCGAGTTTATAATAATACTTTTCCAGGGCATCAAAATTCTGGGTTTTCCAAACTTCTTCAAAAAGCGAGGTGATTAAATCTGCCGGTTGAAAAAGGTTATAAGATGGTCTGGATTCCGGTGCAATAACATTTGTAATATTATTACTAGAAAAGGAAGAAACAAGGCCATCATAGCGTTTGTCTTCTTTTGCCATTTGGACTGGATCAAAACCAAGTTGCTGGATTAAATGCAAATTATCACGTACCAACCATTCTTCAATAATTTTATTTTCAGAAATGAGGCAATCGGCAATGGTTCGAAAAAAAACTTCTTTTCCTGTTGCCTCACCAAAAACAGTCGCGCCTAAATTAGTAGCTGTAGAGGCAATTCGATGCGAGGAATAAAAATGATTGTCATCAACCTTTGACCAGATTACCGCTTCGCCTCCTGTCTTTCGATCCGGAAATGAAGCTAAGGTTTTGATCGTTCCATTTATTACATGTTCAATTCCAATTATTTTCTCTGCCCCTGAATGAATTTTAATATCATCAGCATAAGTTTCATAGATTACCCAAATGGCACGATTCTCCCAAATCTCCTCTGTGATCTTCAGGATATAGTCCACGATATTCAAATACTTATCATCAAAGCCAGGCAGGTCTTGTTGTGCTCCGTGCCATTTATAAATCTCTTTTTCCGTAAAAATCATTATTCTATTGTTCTATGATTAATTTTATTTTTTTAACTCTCTTTATCTTTAGTATTACACAAAAAATAATTTCCCAATTTCTTTGGTGGAAACGATTATATAAATCACTCTCTCTTTGGTCGTTTTGATTTACATAATCGTTTCCAAATCGGGAAGTTAATTTTTCGTTGTTATTTAGTATTACACAAAAAATAATTTCCCAATTTCATTTAAAAAGAAGATCGCAAATCACTAGCCTGCTGTCGTGCTATTTCGTTTAACATCATGCTGTCAGATTTCAAGGCGATAAAACGAAAGCCTTTGTTCTTTTGCTTTTGGGCATCTGCTACGGTCGCACACCAGATTCCTGGTAGGACCTTATATTTTTTACAAGCGGCTAAAATAGTATCAATGGCTTCATCAAACAATTGAGTATTTGTTGTTTGTTTGGCAGAGCCGGTTAAAGACAATCTCAAATCACCGGAGCCAACGAAGATTCCATCCAGCCCTTTTACGGAGCAGATGTCGTCTATATTCTCTACCGCTTCTTTCGTTTCCACCATAGCGATGGCGAGCATTTCCTCATTAGCGTGATCCCCATAATCGAGGCCGGAATATATTCGTGCTCTTGTAGGGCCAAAACTTCGATAACCTAAAGGCGGATATCTACAAGCTCCAACAAACTGTTTACATTCTTCCCCACTATTGATCATCGGGCATATAATTCCATAGGCACCTCCATCTAACAATCGCATAATGCTGCCTGGTTCGTTCCAGTTTACTCTTGCCAAAGGAACCGTTTCCGTTGTTGAAATGGCTTGCATCATTTGGATAGCCGTTTCTATATTGTGCAAACCATGTTGCATATCTACGGTCACTGCATCCCATCCGGCATTGGCCATTAATTCTGCCGTCCAGGTATTCGGGATATGTAACCATCCCAATAGCGCTGTTCCATTGGAGGCCCAGATTTCTTTTAGTTTATTTTTTCGCATTTTTTAAATTTCAGTTAGCCAATCCAGTCCACCATTCTCTTACCCGTTTATTCACTTGTTCGGGTTGTTCCATTGTGCTTAGATGTCCGCATTTTTCAATGATGTGTAAAGTCGAATTAGGAATCATACGCGCCATCTCCTGGTGAAGTTCTGCCGTGCACACCTTGTCTTCTCTACCTGTCATGATTAAAGTTGGGCAACTAATATTTGGTAAGTCGTCTGTACTATCTGGTCGAGCTAGTTGAGCTTTTATCTGTCTATAAAAATTTTCTTTCCCTGTATTCAGTGCCATGCTTAAAACCGCTTCCCTCATTTCCGGCAATCGGGCATGATCAGGATGTAACATAGCATCTTTCAAAAAACCAGTAGTAATTTCTCTAAATTCTCCAAGATGGGACATCCCTACGAAACGTTGCTGATTGAGACGAGTCGCTTCTGAAGGCTCTTTATAACTGGTGTTTAGCAAAATCAATTTATTGATCCGTTCTGGTGCTTGTCGCCATATTTCAAAAGCGATAATACCACCATAAGAAAGTCCCATAATTGAAAAAGTATCTTCTGCTTCTAACAATATATTCGCCGCTACTTCTTTCAGATCATCTGAACTACTATTGCTAAGCACCCGGCAATCAGCCAGGTCTTTCAATCCTTCCACCTGATCTTCAAAAAGGGTTCCATCACAAAGTGTACCCGGAATCATAATAAGTGATTCTTTCATCTTAATTTTCAGCTTTTCAAAATTGAATCAAACCAAAAGATTCTCAGCAAAACATTAAATATTGCACAAAAAATAGTTCCGATAGCTTACACTCCAGCTAACGGAGTTAATTTTTTGTTGCTACTAAGTTCCTTTTGGATTTGATTCAACGTATTTGAATTAAAATTTATATGAAACCATTTAATAAACCATTATTAATATACTAGTTCTCTTAGTTCTGATACCAATGTTTTGCGGTAATAATATCTCCGCCAATACTTGATGAAGCCGCATTGTAATTAGTGGCGTTTACAGACTGTTCGAGACTTGGATAAAATACTCTTGTTGGCACTGTACCGTTTGTAATCGAGGTAGCCAAAGGACCGGGGATTAAGTTAGGCAATCCCGTTCTCTTGTAATTTCCCCACATTTCTAAAGTATTGTTAAAAAACATAGCGATCCACTTTTGTTCCATCAATTGTTCCATAGAACCGTCCCAGGCTACATCTGCTCTTGTAAGAAAATCTGCGGGCATAGGCAGATTCCAATAAGCGAAATTCCCAACTATACCATTTTCAAAATATTCTTGAGCCGTTGCAGTAGTAATCCAGCCATTTAGACTGGCTTCTGCCAAGATAAATTGTACTTCGGCATGGCTGATGTATACAAAATCCAACAAGCCTCTATCGTTCTGAAATTTAGTTGTAAATTGAGATGCAAACTGTTCTGCATTCCCTCCTGTACCTTGTGCTACCTCTCTTGTAGTGCCACTTGCCACGCCAACATAATAAGGTTCGTTAGCAACTGATTCATCAATTGGTTTGTCTGCAAAAAAGCCTAAACGAGGGTCATCATCTGAGTCGTCATCCGGATCAACACCATCTAATACGTTCACAAATCTAACCGAAGGACTCAAGCCTCCCAATGCCGTTCTCAATGAAAAGTCTGAGGTGTTAGGTGCGATTCCAGTAAAGTCATAAATGGCCGCTTCATCATTGCTTTCAATAATGGGATAAGTCCCTGGGTCTGATACGATGGTATTTATTTTCGTTGCGGCATCGATAGAAGGGACATTTGATAATCGTAACAAATAGCGCAATCTCAAAGAATTGGCCATTTTTCTCCACTTCATTACATCGCCATCAAAAAGCACATCTCCAGCTAATACAAAACCTTCCGTATCAGATGCCAATAACTGATTGGCCTCTTCTAACAATGTTAATACTTGCGAATAAACTGCAGCCTGACTATCGTAGGATGGTTGTACATTATCCAAGCCCTTTGCTGCTTCTGAGGAGGGAATATCAATCCACATTTCCGTCAACGAAGCCATGTGAAATGCATTTAATATTTTAGCGGCTGCATCATAAGCATTAAGTTTATTAGCTTGAGCATAAATTATAGACTCGTTATTATCACGCATCGCTTTGTAGGCAGCTGCCCAAAAAGCAGCAAACGTGTTTCCGCCAGATGCAAAATCGTAAGCATCTAATTCGTTTGCATTTCGGTAAACCTTATACTGCATGACCTGATTGGTCAGTTCCAATTGCACATTAAGATGAGCGTTTATTGGTCCGAAAATAGCGCTGGGTAAGAGGCTACCAGAATGGGCCTCTGTTGGTGCATTTGGATCGATATTGATTTCTTCAAAATCTTTGGTACAGGCACTCATCACCAATACGGCAAAGAGCATTATATATAAATTAAAATTTTTCATTTTTTCTATTTTTGAATAAGTAATAATTTGTTGTGTGACAAATTGCGAGCATGTCTTTGGTGCTTTTGATTGCAACCGAACGCGCAGGGAATTTGTCGCACACGCTAATGATATGGAATACAGAAATGATTAATTATTACACTAAAAAACGACTCCCAAGTTAAAACCATAGGTAGCCGCCCCTGGTAACTGACCAATTTCGAAGCCTGGCACAAAAGAGCTTCCACTGAAACTAAGCACCTCCGGATCAAAGTGTCTAACGAAGTCATCCTTAGTCCAGGTCGCTAAGTTTCTAGCGAACAAGGATAAGTTCAATTTTCCTAATTTCGTACTTTTGAAATATTCAGTAAGGTCAACCCCAAAAGAAATTTCTCGTAATTTTAAGAAAGTTGCATCGTAGGTATTTGCTTCAATGTTATTTTTGTCATAATAAGATCGGTACCAATCATAGCCCGTTGTAGTTTCCGTGTTGGCTGTGTAACCACCACTTCCATTGTCAACAACACCATCCGGAACGAAGTCGGTTGTTCTATTGTCTATTGTTTCGGTTATCGAACCAGATCGATATAACTGAGACCCTGTTAAAGTATAGAAGTCTCCACCAGAACGGTAATCCAAAAATACGTTTAGGCTGAAGTTTTTGTATCGGATATTATTGTTAAAGCCTAGCGTCCAGTCTGGATTGTAATTACCTACTTTAGATATTTCATTATCGATTCGAGGTCTTATAAATCCATCAATATTATCGTAAATGATATTACCGCTGTCGTCTCTTGAAAAAGCTCTGCCGTAGATGTCACCCATTCTTCCTCCAGGACGTGCTTCAATAGTTCCACCACTTGGGCCTTGCGCAATAATTAAAGTCTCAATACCATCAGCCAACTCTACTACTTCTGATTTGCTTTTTGCAAAATTGAATGTTGAAGTCCAGTTGAAGTCTTTTCCGACAATAGGTTTAGCCGTTAATAAAATTTCGAGTCCCTTACTATTTATTTCACCCGCGTTAAAAACTCTTACACTCGTACCAGAAGCGGAACTAACAGGTGCGTTCAGAATTTGATTCGTTGTGGTGTAGTCGTATACATCTACATCAAGTTTCAATCTGTTTCTAAATAATCTAAGGTCTACTCCGAATTCGAGTGCCACTGTTTTTTCACTTTTAATATCAGAATCTGTAATGAAGCTTGGGTTGGATACGGAACCAGGTAATGAGCCAAGATTGTATGAGTTATTGATAATACCCGGATCGGTACTATTACCAGTGGCTGCTACAGAACCCCTCAATTTCAAGTAAGAAATCGCAGTTGGTAACTTTGCCATTTTTGAAATGACTGCACTAACACCAACAGATGGGTAGAAGAAACTTTGATTGTCTTTAGGTAAGGTGGAGGACCAATCGTTTCGGCCAGTTACATCAATAAACAACTTGTTATCATACCCTAATTCTGCGGTTGCATAAACACTGTTCAATCTTTTCTCGGTGTCGTTTTGCACCAACAAAGGAGAGTCCGCAGCATTTCCTAAACTATAAACTCCAGGAATCGCTAAGCTATTCGTTTGAGCTATTTTATTAGAAATAAGCTGGCGATAAGTACTTGTTCCTAGGTTAACTCCTAGATTCCATTTTCTAGACAAATCTTTGGTATAAGAAAGCATACCGTCTACGTTAAATTCTTGTAATCTAACATCTTGTTCTCGGTACATTCCTTGTCTGAATGCAGGTTGTCCTGATGCTCTTCTGGAACGCCTTCTGTCATCAAAGTTATCTCCACCAACTCTAACGAAAGCAGAAAGGTTTTCATTAAATTTATACGACGTTTTGACGTTACCAAAAATTCGATTATGATCAAATCCGTTTAAATTTTCATTTACGATCAAGTGTGGGTTTGTTCCCCAGGACAGAAAATAGTCCTGTGCTTGGTACTCTTGATTAGGCAACCAATAGTCTTCGTAATCATCAAAGTCATAGTTTTTCATCGTCCATAACATACTGTACATCAATCCACCGCTGGCATAACCTACGTCAGGAACGTTATCAGAATTACTATTCACGAAGTTGATAGACATATCAATAGACAATTTGTCTGTCAAATCTGAGCCAATCCTAACTCCCAGGTTATTTCTTTTATACTCTGTGTTTGGAACGATTCCTTCTTTTGTTACTCGCCCTAATGAAACCCGGCCCCATGTATTGTCATTAGAGAAGGACAATGCTAAGTTATTGTTATAAGATACACCTGTGTTAAAAAATCCTTCTCTGTCCGCTCTCTGAATGAAAGGTGTTGGGTCAGGGCTGGCGTCAACTGGGGTAGCTTGAGATACGAGTGTACCATCAGTAGCTGGGCCAAAATTACCTCCCCAGTTTGATCTAAATTGATTGGCTACACCACCGCTGGTTCCACCACCTCCATATTCATTTTGTTCATCCCAAAATCGGTTCACTTTATCTATGGAGACCCCGGTGTTAAAAGTAACACCTATTCCTTCTGTATTTTTTCCGTTTTTTGTGGTTATAATTAAAACACCATTGGTTCCTCTCTCTCCATATAATGCTGCCGCTTTAGGTCCTTTAAGAACAGTAATGGATTCAAAATCATCAGGATTTAAATCGTTTAAACTATTTCCATAATCTACGGGCAAGTCTCCAGAAACCGGATTACTTCCAATGCCAATATACTCGTTAGAAATCAGGACACCATCCACCACCAGTAAAGGTTGGTTTTTATTCGGATTCAATGAAGACTCTCCTCTCAGGATAATTCGGGAGGAGGAAACTGCTGATCCGTTATTGGTCACAATATTCAAGCCTGCCACTTGACCGGATAACTGTTGTGATATATCGCCAACACGAGACTGGTTTATTGATTCTGCACTTATTGTTTGTGCAGCATAAGAAACCCGCTCCTTAGATTTTGTTAATCCAAGTGCCGTGACGACAATATCGTTTAATAAGAGGCCTTGGCTCAGCTCCACCGCAACATTGTCAAGACCAACAATAGATGCTTTCTGTTCAGCGTATCCGGTGTAAGTAATCGTAATAGATACTGCTTCTGCAGATACTGCAAGGGTAAATGCCCCCTCAAGATCTGTGACGGTTCCGATGGCAGTTCCCGTTACTAAAACGTTTGCACCAATGAGTGCTTCCCCAGAGTCCGCGTCTGTAATAACTCCGGTAATTGTACGCTGTGCCATAGCAAATTGCATCGTAAATAGCAACGCAACAATTGTGAGTAATTTTAATTTCATGATAAATACAGTTTAAAGTGATTAGATAAATGATCTAAGGCATAGGTATCCCAAGGCTGTCAGACAGGCAGTTATAACTATGGCCGTAACCATACAGTACAATTCTGTTGATTTTAGAACTTTTCAAACATTCTCTTAGTAGTTCTCAGTTGAGCATAACAAGAAAATCACAAGTAAATGCTAACAAGTAAAAATTTGTAATTATTTTGTTAGTAATCTAGATATGTTTGTGGGGAAATATTAATAATTGATCAATTCGTAATTTTTAAGTACCATACAGGCCGCTCCTCTGGAGCTAAAATACCGCCCTAATCCTGATGCCTCTAATTTGCAAGCTTTAAGAGAACTTACTAATCCGGTTTTTCGCATACCAGCTTTAACAGCATCTAAAATAAATTCTTTTACCATTACAATTTCGCCACCAAGAACGACCATATTTGGATTTAGTAAGTTGATGACACTGCCGATGGCTTGTCCAAGTTTATCTCCTTGATCCATCAATAATTTTATGGACAAGGCATCTCCTTTCAGTACAGCATCAAGAATATCGTGATAGCTATAGCTTTCTATTTCTTCTAATTTAAAATAAATAGATTCCTCCCCTGCTTCCAAGGCTTCTTTCAAATCTTGAAACAATGCATTTCCGGATACTTCTGTGCGGAGGCAATTTTTCTTTCCGCAAGTACATAAGCGGCCTTTAGTACCATATTGTATATGGCCGAAGTTTCCTGCAAATCCATTGGCGCCAAAAATCAAATGCCTTTCTATAATGATGCTCAGTCCTAAGTCCCGACTTACTTTAATAACTAAAACATTTTCTACACCTTTAGCTACACCAAGCACTTGTTCTGCTGTTCCTATTACCCGAGTGTCATTATCAATCATCACTGGTAAACCAAGGGCATCTTCCATATGCTTCTTTAAGGAACGCTCCATGTTTGTGAAGTAATCGGCAGATTTTCCGGTGTGCCCATTTACACTCCCTGTCAATCCAATTCCTACTCCAATGATATTATCTATACTAGCTGGAGAGTCCACTATGGTTCCCTGAATCAACCCTATGATATAATTCAAACATTCCTCTGTGTCTTCTAAAATAAACTGTCTATTGGCAACTTCATGTACTGTTTCCAAATCAATTCGAACAATGCTAACATGTATCCATTTAGACAATACCTCTACCCCAACAGCATAGAATTTACTTTTGTCTATAGTATATACTGCTGGTTTACGCCCATTTTCCGTTACTTTCTTTCCTTCTTCTATAACCAAGCCTTCTTCAACTAGTTCTTTCACCAGTTTGGTCCCCGTCGGTACACTAATCTTTACGTGTTCGGCTATCTCAGGAATACTTAAAGCATCTTCTGATTTGGACAAATGACGCACAATGTATTTTAGCTGCTTCAGTTGCCGGTTCTTTTTGTTAGCTCCTTTCTCTCCTTTAGGCTTAAAAAGTCGAAGATGTTTCATAAAACCTTTGTTTTTGCTACACCATTTCGACAAAATACTTCGTAACTAAAGGCAAGTTAGTAAAATATTTTATTAACTGTAATTAAATGATGTAATTTTTTAATAAAAGACGGAGTAAAAGTATCTAATGTATTGTAAATGAGGAATTAATTAGAAGATTTTAATGAAGGCATTGGCATTAACAGACTATGCTTAGCAGATATAACGATAAGCAAAAGGAATTATAGATAGCCATTGTAGACTGAAAGCCAGTCTGACGGTTGGTGTAAATTCGTCAGTTAAAACACTACCCAAATGAATGGGAGCAAAGCCAATAGAAAAGTTGAAGTGAAATTTTACTTCGTTTTGATAGGGAGAACTTTGGTTTGGATTTTCAAACTAATGACGAAAATTGAACGGGGAAGAGTTTGAATTATTTTTGCTGGAGTACTTGTGTTGATTTGTCTGAAATTGGGTAAATGGAGGTCATTAACAAAGCCTTCCACTATGCCGCTTTCCGTTTGAGATTCTACGACTCGCTTGTCTTGGTCGAAAATATTCTAATCCCAATCCTGCGCATGCATAGTCGCAATCCCCACCATGTCCACAATCTGTGGAATGCTAGCTCCCAACTGCAACATGTGAACAGGTTTATTCAAGCCTAACGATATCGGCCCGATGACATCTACCTTAGTGCACTGGAAACTAAGGAATGTCAGTTTTTGCCTTGCGCCATAAATTTATTTGAACCACAAAGGGACACAACGTTTTCACAAAGTTTAATAAATGAAATGCGTTAGCTTTTTATATATAGGGAAAACTTTGTGAAACTTCGTGGCCTTTGTGGTTAATTAAAAAAATGCGGAACGCATGCGCATGTCGAGCCCCCAGGGCAAGAGCAGAAAAGCACTCAAGACTTACTTTACGCTGTACTTAGTAGTTACTACTTCGCATTCTTAGCCCGATTATCCAAAATAAATTTGAAAGATCGGCTGCGAATTTCTTCAAGTGTAAGTCCCGTTTTTAAGACTTCTTCCTCTGAGATGGCGCCGCTGTTTAGTGCGCTTAGGAAATAATTTAAAAGTCCCTGCCCGGTGGCTGCATCGTCGAATACATCACCAATCAAAGTGGCACGAGCTGCTTTTTCTACAAATGTTTTTAATCGACCAACTGCCTCTTCATAACTTTCCAAAAAGAAAGCAAAAACAGCAGCGTAACGCATCGGTACCTGCGCTGGATTCAGATCCCAACCTTGGTAAAACCCATGATATAACGAGTGACGAATGTGATCATAACCCTTCTTCCAGTTTTGATGAACGACGTCTCTGTTCTCTTTCATCTGTTCGAAAGTCAGATTGTCTCCTCTGTGAGGTCCGATGGGCATCGTGTTAGTTGCACCATCCGATAACCAGATTCCGGTATGCGCCAAAGCTACTTTTGTAACGTGATGAGCGAAGTCACAAACGGGGTGATTCATCTCTTGGTATTTGGCAGTAATGCTACAAGAAGCGGTATAGTCATAAGTACCAAAGTGCATCGCAATACATCTACGCTTACTTGCTTTTAGGAAACGGTACAGCGGGTTGGTTCCGTCTTTGTCCATGACCGCTTGCGTGGTCTCTACCATCATTTCCATCTTGAGCGTGCCAGCAGGTAGACTAAGATTATCTTCTAGGATTTCAAAGAAGCTCACCATTGTACTCACCTGTTCCGTAATGGTTACTTTGGGCAACATGACTACAAAATTATTAGGCAACTTACCCCCCGATTCCCCGATCAAAGTGGTTAAGAAAATATCAAGTGTTCTCAAACCTCTTTCCTTCATTTCTTCTGTAAAAGGTTTGATTCGAATTCCTATGAATGGTGGTAAGCATTTTTCAGCCATTCCTTTCGCTACTTCTTGAGCTGCTTTAACAGCAGTTGCATCTTCCTCTTCATTGGACCGATTACCAAAGCCATCTTCAAAATCAATTCGGAAATCTTCTAAGGCTTCAACTTTGAGTTTCTTTTTTACCTTTTCATAAATACGTTCTGCAAAGGCGACATCCAGATTAAACACCTCACCAAATATTTCTGCGTTGGGTGCATAGGTGTGAAAAGTGTGCTGTGCTTTTCTTGCAAATTTATCCGCCATGTCATAGCTAAAAAGATTAGCTCCGCCATAAACGGTATGTACAGGTTGACGGTCGGATCGATCACCTGGATAAATTTGCTGGAAAGAAGTATTGGCTTTTTTCAAGTCTCCAAATAGCTGTTCTTTCTGGGTAGTTGGAATACTGAGTTTCATTTTATATAAGATTTTGATTTTATTTTAAAAAAATGTTACACGTAGATTCATTGTTACAAATGAATTAATTCTAGCGCAAAGGTTCGGAACGTTATATTAGTGTAAAGCACCTTCAGTGCTTCTTTGCATTTTTCTTTTGTATTTCCTTTTCCTTTTCTTTGCGCTCTTTGCGCTGAAATAAAACACTACTGGCGGAACGCCAATTCCTCCCCTAGCTACCTCGATAAGTCGAATAGCCAAAAGGATTAATTAAAAGCGGTACATGATAGTGCTTATCGTCTAGGACGGTAAACTGAATTTCTACTTCGGGATAAAAACCTACTATATCGTTTTGTTTGAAATAAGCTCCAGTCTCAAAAATCATTTTATAATTCTTATGACTTAACTTTCTTCCAGGAGCCAACAAGTCTGCTACTCGACCATCGGCATTGGTTACGCCTTGACTTACTGTTTGCCACTGTCCATCCTTCGACTCTTGTAACTTTATTGTTAGATCTTCCCCTGGCATCCCTAAAGAAGTATCCAGAACATGAGACGTCAACTGGCTGCCGCCGAAAGCAGACCAATCTGCATCAGGCATTAATTTCTTAAATCGAATGATGGTAATTTTCGACTGCTCTCCCATCGCTATTTGGACTTCTTCTTCCTTTTGATTCCTTAGTCGATCTTCTGCGAGGCGGAGCATTTCTTCTGCTGATTTACCGGTGGCACAGACAATAAAAATGAAATCATTCTTATCTTCATAATCGGTATTCGCTTTAGCCAATGCTTGAATGGTAACGGAGGTTGCCGAATCTACACCAGCTTGCTCTTTTCCAGCTAAATGCTTGGTAGAAGCAAACTTCTTTTCCAAACTTTTGACATCTCCAATCTTAGGATGATGTGTAAAGGATTCTCTCCAATCCGATTCGTCACATTCGTCATACCAAATATTATTCGCCTGTTCTACCAGCGAAGCTTCTGATTTAAAAGGATAATGCTTCATTAAAGTATCGGCCCATTTGTTAGAACTGCAACATTGGAATAAGGCAGCTCTGGCATCACTTTTTTCTTTATTATTGAAATCTTGTAAATTCATTGTTGAGTTTTTAAAAAACGGTTAACTGTTCTTTCAACTTAAACTATTAACGTAAACATAAACTTCCCACTTTCGCGAGCTTTAGGAACCCAAGCTTCCCTATAAGCGTAAGATAGTGGGAAGCTAACTGCCATCTGCTAACTGCTGAACAGTTATATTTTCAATTTTCATTCTGTCTTCGCCCCTTGCAAAATCCAACATCGAATCAGATCTCGTTCTTCTGGAGTAATATTCGTTTTATTATTCTGAGGCATATTTTTGGTGACAACCACTCGTTGCATAATCAAATCTGCCTTGGCTACGATTTGTTGTGGCGTGTCGTACATCACACCATTTGGTGCTGCCGTCCAGACATCATCTGTTGGTCGGGAAGAGTGGCAGGTGACGCAGCGGTTCTGGATGATGGGATAGATTTGGGTAAAAGAAACGGTTTTACATTCCCCATTAGAGACCTCAGGGCCTGTGACAAATGCGGTCATCAGTAAAATAAAAATCGAGATGGGTAATACCCACGTAGATGATTTCTTTTGTTCGATTAGGTTGAGGTAATGTTTGATGCCTGCGGTACCAACAGTAATGGCCATAAGGACAGCCCAATTGTAAGTAGCGCCAAATGTACTTGGGAAGTGATTGCTAATCATAATGAAAAGCACAGGCAATGTAAAGTAATTGTTATGAAAAGAACGCCATCCTGCATTTTTACCAAGTGAAGGATCGAGTGGAATGCCTTCCTTTGCGCAGCGTACCATTTCTTTTTGAGCGGGGATAATCACAAAGTATACATTACCGACCATCATCGTTCCGAGCAATGCCCCAAAATGAATGAAGGCGGCTCTTGCGCTAAAAACGCTACAATAAAAATAAGCAAATCCACCTAGAATCAATAAACCAACAAGGGCAAATAAAGGAACATTTTTAGCCAGAGGAGACGAGCTTAATCCAGCGTATAAAAGCCAACCAATGGCAAGGGAAGAACAGCCTAAAGAGACGGCTACCGCTGGACTCAGATCCATGACATTGGGATCAATCAAAAAGCCTTTGGCATTGAAGTAATACACCACAAATAACAATGACATTCCGCTTATCCAAGTAAAGTAAGCTTCGTATTTAAACCAGTGTAAATTTTTAGGAATCGTCTTGGGAGCAAGTTTGTATTTTTCTAAATAATAAAACCCGCCGCCATGCACTGCCCATAAGTTTCCTGCCAGTTCATCCCGTATATCTTTGGTTCTGTTCAATCCATTTTCCAAAAAGACGAAATAGAAAGAAGCGCCAATCCATGCGATTCCAAAGGTAATATGTGCCAAACGAACCACTAAATTTAACCATTCTCTAAAATGACCTTCGTAAGGAGTGCCATCAACAGCTAGGAAAAAACCATACAACATCAAGCCCGCCGCCACTGCCCCTACGGCATAGATATAGCCTCCTAATGTGTCTACGATACTTTCGAACATTGAATCTTCTTCCATGGTCGTTTCCCGCTCCGATTCTTTAAATTCCTCTTCTGCTTTGGCAACGGAGGTGGCTAATTTCATTATAGCCAAAATTGCCATCAGCCCCACAAAAAGGCACATCCCCAGTATTAATATATAGCTCATTTATTTCTATTTTTATAGCTCTTTGAAGAACCTGCCGGGCCACCAGGCGGGATTTCGTGTTCTTAAAGAAGATCTTTTTAAGATTAATTACTGTTTTTTTAGTATCCACTTTCCAGGTTGTTTATTTAAAACAACCCCATTAAAAACTTGTACGCCATTAACGAAAGTTGATTCTATTTTTCCAAATAAAATCTCCCCCGTGTAAGGCGTAATTTTGTGTTTGTGTTGATTTTCTGAGATGGTCACTTCAAAGGTTTCTTCAGGTGACCATATCGTAAAATCGGCATCCATGCCTTTTTTCAAGTAGCCTTTTTGATTTTGAATCCCCAGATACTTTGCAGGATTCTCTGTCAATAATGGGATAAATTCGTCAAGGGTGAGTAAACCTTTCAAACTCGTCCACGAGGCTGATATCAAATATTGTAATCCAGAAATTCCGCCCCAGGCTTTCATTAGGTTCCCCGATTCTATTTCCTTGAGTTCCGGCGGTGCCGGAGAATGATCGGAGCCAATGAAATCTAAAACGCCGGACTTAAAAGCCGCCTTCAATTTCTGGTTGTTTTCTTCCTCCCGAATTGGAGGAGCGCATTTGTAAAGGGTATTGTTATCGGGTATGCCTTCGGCGTTGAAATACATATAGTGTGGACAAGTTTCCGCCGTTAAATGTAATCCTTTTTCTTTTGCATTCTCAATACTAGCTAAAGCATCGGAAGAAGCAACATGTACAATGTGTGTTTGGCATTTATGCGTTTCACACAAATCTATCATTAAATCTACGGCTTCATTTTCCCATCGCCTTGGACGACTTGCGAGATATTGGCGATAGCTTCCAGGCAAACGTTCTTCGTCTGTAGCATCAGCGGGCTTGTCTGTCAACTCGCAATGAGCCAACATCGGAATGTTGTATTTAGCAATAATCGGCATGGCCGCATCCAGTTCTTTTTTTCCAACATTCGGAAAATCATTAATGCCCGAATGCGTCAAAAAACACTTAATTCCCAATACGCCACATTCGATCAAATCCTCTAAGTCTTCCAAATTGTCTGGCACTAAACCACCATAGAGGCCGCAGTTGACATAGCGATTACTTAATTGTCCTGCTTTCATTTTTTCTTTAAAGGCTTTGACATTTGTCGTAACTGGCGAGGAGTTCAAAGGCATGTCTACCAAAGTAGTAATGCCACCAGCAGCGGCGGCTTTGGTAGCGGTTTCGAAGCCTTCCCATTCTGTTCTTCCGGGTTGATTAATGTGCGTGTGTACATCAATGGCACCGGGCATAACAACAGCCCTTCCTACATCCATTATTTCGGAGGAAGAGCTATGTAATTTGCCCAATCTTATTTCTAAAATCTTATCGGAATCAATTAGAATAGTTGCTTCCTTAAATTTTCCATCTATCCAGCATCGTTGGCTATGTAAGCCTTTTATTGAAAGCATTTTGCAGAGCAGTTATCGCGTGCGTGAAGTTTAAAAATAAAGTAAAGTTACTTTTTGAAAATGAATTAAGATTAGATTGTGGGGAGTTTTTCCTTTTCGTCATTTATTGTCATTACCGATCATGTGATTAAATAGTTGAAAAAACCTTCAAGCCGTGAATCCCTCCATTTGGATAATGCATATATAATAAGTGAGAGAAAGGACCACTGTTTTCAAAACCAGTAAAGGAATGGTAAGTATCTCGTTCCAAAGATTCAAATGGTAAAACAGCCTGCCACTTGTTTCCAGCCGGACGGTGCAACAGGATTTCAAAAGCAGTAGCATCAGCTACCTCTTCTTTTAGATACTCTTGGTTCAACATGTAAGATTGAAAATTTGGAGGATTAACCGTAATACCATCTGCAAATTTAATGGTCCATTTTGGAAGGTCTGCGAGTGCCGTTTCAATATCATTTTTATCGCTTGCCATTAAGCCGAAAATGTGGCAAGTCAATGGTGGATTCAAGCGGTGCAAGTAAGTATCAACTATCACCTTTTCTATTTTCTTTGGGGCTTCCAAATGAAAGATCGCTTGCTCCCCAAATCCAGTACGAGCAGATTCCCAACCGACCATATGCATCTCCTTCCTGCTTCCTTTAACGGCCATAAACGGATTGCCATAATGCTCATTGGAGACATGAGAGATCGTTGCCTTCTCTAGGATGTTGACTTTTTCCGGAAGCTGTTCTTCGGTGAAAGAACCAAAGAAGTTGATCCGAGCAATTCCTCCTTCGTAGTACAATTTTATATGTGCTTTCGTGGCATTGGTTGGGGAGAAAGAAAACTCGTGTTCTTGATCGGGTGCTAAATTTACCCTGGTCAATACTTCCTTTTCTTCATTCGTATATTCATCTATCAAGACGACAGAGATGGCTCTGATCTGATTTCCGGTAAACCACTTTGTGCTTACGCTCACATTCTCCACCAATGCTCTTTTTTCAAAACCTATATTTAACCAATGGTGTGCATGATGCTGATAAAGGATTTTCTTATTTTGAGGATCTATGCTTGTTGCGATGTGCCTTCTGGTTTCTAAGCCCCAATAGGCCACGCCCATGTGGGTGAAGTTGGCGGTGTAGTCCTTTGGCTCATCAGGCAAGACCAGTTCATGTGGATTGGTGAAAGCGGAGTCAGAATAAGCAATGATGTGCGAAGGAATGAATTGATTCATGTTTGGTATTTTACGCTTGTTGATGTTTGAGTGAAGCTGTGGCGAAATTAACTAAACATTTCTTTGATATTATTTTCATCTTTTCAGTTCGTTAATCCATTGATTTATCTGTTCAATTCTAATATCATTTGGATAAGAATTTATGTAAAAGTCCAATTTCCCGATGAGTCCAATTTTCGTTTTTTCATTATACGAATAAAAAAGCTGTGAAAGAATTCTAAAATCTGCTTCTTTTAGCACATCAGAACCTGGAAATTTATTCTTAAACAGTTCAAAATCTTTTATTAATTCTTGAGGTTCAGAGTCTTCCTCGTACATGTATTTATACTCAATTAATGCAAGTTCTGAATTATCTATCAATAGACTATTTGGATATTCAACATTGAACTTCCTTAAAGAATTTATAACTAAGCTATAGTCACAACCACCACAACCCTCATGACAAAAAAATGACGTATTACAAATTTTTTTTAAAGCCTTTGCCATATAGTAATCAAGGCTATCTGCAGAAACATTTGCTATGCCAATACTATCATGATAACTTAAGTAATTCCTAATACTGTCAATGTTCGATTGAAAATAAGACATACTTTCTAACTCATTAATTTCAAATAAACTCTTAAAGTCTTCTTCATGTTTTAATACTTTAACATAATTTGATTGCAGTACTTCTTTCCTTATTACCGTTTGGAAACATCTTATTCTTTGTTCTTTAGGTAAGCGCTCATTTTTATAGCATTTTTCAAAGTCGGTAATCGTTTCATACTTTACCCTTTGAAATGCAGTTGAATTTAAACTTTCGATTTGCTTCAAAATTTCAGGATGCGTCGAATCTACATATCTTTCCTTTATTGATTTTAGTTTTTGTAGAACATTATTTTCATTTTCCTCTTTTCTTATCTCAATTGAGTCAATGAAATTTTTATATTCCCGAAATTCATTTAAATAATTAACTATATTGAATGTTGGGCAATTTTCGACAAATTCAGTTTTCCTCATTACTTCTAACCTTTTTTCATACAGCAAGTAAATATGACAATCATCATAAATCATTGACTTAAATTGCTCACTTTCATGTACCGGAAAGTTGTAGCTTTCTTTAGTAATAGTGTTAATGAAATAAAGTTGTCCCGGTCGAAAAATCCAAATAATATCATCATCATATCTGAAATTCGGTCTGTAATTATTCACCTTGGGGAGTCGATATTCAAATGATACTAAATCTTCTGTTTGGATATTATACCTATCAATATATTTTTTACCTTTTCCATAAATATATGGGTAGTCTATTTCAATCGTGCCAGTACCTAATCGATTGTTAATTTTCAGCTCTTTCACATCTGATGCTGTGGAATAAAATAACTTGCCGCTTTCTTGATATATTCCAGTGCCATTTTTTGCCTTGATGGAATAGAATTCCCCCTTATGTTTTTTGTTGTATAAATGTATTCCTTCCTTCCATGTATCGGTCTTAAGGTCATAGGTTATTTTAGAATCTAAAATCAGAGTTTTCTCATCCAACAATAGAGAGGATTGTATTACCTCGAGAGGTATACCATTTACTTTTTGTAGTTCATCTGAATCTCTGCCTTTAACATACAATCCTCTGAAAGCAACAAAATAAATTTTTGATTCATATGGTACAATCCTCGTCACATACTTTACTCGAAGATATTCTGCCTTTTCTAACTTTTGATTATACTTCAAAAGTTTTCTATTGGGGCCACCAACCCAAACCGTTGAATCTCTGTTATCTTGATAAATTGGGGTTTTATTTGAATATATTTTCTTCCAATCGCTATGTTTTAGTTCTTGTGTGTCTTTTGTGGTTAAATCAAATTCTATCATCGAATTTTTTGAATTCCTTAACCCTATAAATACTTTATCTTTTTCGAACGGTGAAAACATGATGTTTCGGGCATCTCCATTATTAAACTCAATTCTTAATTTATTTTCAGTTGCTTTTAGATGACAATTTTCTTTATTCGATTGCTGATTGCAACCAATACTAATAAAAATAATGGCTACAAGAGTTGAGATGGAATTTTTCATTGGATGGATTTACGTTAGTTTTAGATTGATTTAATTTTAATTTAATTAATTTCTCTCTTGTAATTCTTTTTCCCATCTCTTTATTTATTCTTTAAATCCAGGATTCGGGTCAGATATTTTCATTAGCGTTTCAATCGCACTTTTGGTATCTTCATTTTTATTAAGTGTCCATGCTAACTGCCAAAGGACTTCCTTCTTTTTCTCTTCTAATAACTTTGTTTCTCCCAAATAGCTTTTGTAAAAAAAATACTTTTTAAATAATCTTTAATTATTCGGTAAGATTCAGCCATTCTTAATTTTGTTTCTTGAGCAATTATTGAAGCTGTTGCCTTTTATCAAAAATTTACTACGTTTTATTTTAAGGTTATTTTGATATTTTAGGATCAGCTCTTTTTAGGATTAAAAACTCATCATCCATTACATTACCTGTAAAAATCAAGTTGCCAAAAGTTGCCGCCACTGTAGAACCAGACATCTCATGGCCTTCTTCAACGTAAACCTTTTCAATTGAATAATCATCTTTATCTCGATAGGTGATCTTAATAATTTCAGAGGGAGACGTTTCCTTTTTACCTTTTGCATAAGCATTAAACCTCAATAGATTTGGATGGGATCCAATCCAAAGATTCCCCTTATTATCAAATTCAATATTATCTACTCCGGTTCCACAAGGTATGTTTTCAATAAAGGAAAGCGAACCATCTTTATCTTTAGAATATACTTTTACTAAAAAATGTCGAGGAGAAGCAACATAAAGTAAATTTCGTTTCTTATCGAAGTTAATCCCGTTTGCATAAGCAATCCCTTTAGCAACTTCCCTATAATCTTGCCCATCAAAATAGACCACATTTGAAACTGCTAAGCCTCCATATTCTTCCATTAACTTTCCTAAGCCTTTGACATATCCGTGATCGTTGGTAAAGTAAAAACGATTTTCATCTAGCATTACCAAATCATTAGGACTAATCATCGAAGCGTGTCTTAATGTTTTTATATGCTTTAAAGTTTTATCGTACAATTCGAAAACTTCTATAGAATGACCTTGTTGAGTATGATTGATTGCCATTACCTGATAGGTACTATCTTTTTTGAAAAAGGAAATTCCATGTGGTGCAAAAGGTTGCTTAAAAGCAGTCGTCAAAGGAATAGGCGTATAATCATTTGATTTTAAATCAATCAAGAAAAGATTTCCTTTTTCTTCAGATTCTGGAGGGAATTCATTTCTATCCGTAGCTGAAATTAATGCAAAACTATCCTTCCCACTAATCATAATATCTTCAGCTCCCTTTAGTGCAATTTTCTTGAGTATTGTTCCATCAAATTTGGGTTCAATATTTCTGAAAAAACCCGTTGAAATTAGAACATGACCTACAAAGATGAGAAGCAGAACAAATAGTAGTAAAGCAATTTTTTTGAAAAGGTGCATATCTATTTTTTTAGTGAATTTACGTTTGAATTGAACAGCCTTTAATCTTAGGAGTCAGTGAATAATAACTTTCCTATATATACTTGTAGCTTTTGCACTGTCCTTCGTTAAAAAAATATCGCGTACGGCTATGCTTAATTTTTTTGCCTCGGTCAGCACAAAATCTACTGCGTATAAATCAGAACCTTATTAATCTCTGGCTCCTTATCAGTATTTTTCTAATTTACTATGACTCTTTCACATCGTTCAATCTTGGAATCTTGAAGTGTCATATTCAGAAATATTACGCCTTTATATGATTCGACATTCAATTCAAAGTTTTCTTGAAAGGGCCGAACCGTTCTTAATAATATTCCTGAAAGATTAAAAATTTCAACCTTTGAAATTTTATTACTACTTTCTATTCTTACTTTCGAGGAAGTTGGGTTTGGAAAAAATCTTATATTGTTAGGGTAATCATTTGTTTCTGAAACCGAAGTAGCGACTTCGCAAAGCCCTAGCATATATTCCCAAACAGGGGCAAAAGTGGCTGTTCCTCCTGACAATGGCGTAAAATCATCTGTGATAACGGCACTATGGTTACCTGCTCCAGTTGGTGTTTCATACTTGGTATAAAGAACTTTTGAGTTATTATAATTGCAAGTTGTATGATCCACATTTGTAGAATCTGTTTGCAATAAAAGATTCATTGCAGTCCAATTTTCGAATTGTTTATTGAAGTCAACCACATTATCAAATAAGTTTCCAAATGCAAAGTAATTTGAATCAGGTGTGGCGCTTGGAAGAGAAAGCCAATTTGCAGGAGCTGAAAAAAAATCGCTATAATCATTTGGGGATGCAAACATCAATGCGCTGTTCACTTCAAATTGTTTTGCGATGAATGCGGCATGACCTCCTCCTTGCGAATGTCCGGACACCACTATATTAGACCAATTAAGATTTCCAGGTGTCGATAAAAACTCATCCCAGTTTTCAGAAGGAAAGTTGTTATTTAAATAGGTTACCAATTTTTCAATGCGATTAATAACACAATTATTTTCATCAACCGTAACAATAGAACTACTATCGACACCAAAGATTATTTCTTGTCGGTAACCCTGAAAGCAATTAATATCATTACTGTTGGCACAAGCAGTTACCGCTGCTGTACCGTTGGGGTATTTTAGGTTAATAACCTTAAAACCATTATTAGCCGCAAGGGTTGGGAAATAAGTTGTACTAACTGGATTACCAAATGTACCTACGAGATGAATAACTAATTTATCATTTTGAGTACAATCATTATTAATATATACTTGATGGTTTTGTAATTCCCAATTGATATTGCTATCTGTTTCAATGGCTTTAATACTTCTAAGCAGTAGCGAATCTGGAGAACAGGTTTGCCCGTATAAATTTGCAAATTGAATAATTGTTAACATCAGAATAATACTTCTTTTCATTTTATAATGATTTAAAAAACAGTTACTATTCAGAGGGGAGACGGGAGACGGAAGACGGGAGTGCCCTGTATCGCGGGCATTGCGTTTGTGGGGAACTTCCGTCTCCCGTCTTCCACCTTCTGTCTTCCAACTAATCTTCAATTAACTTATCATCAAACTCATAATCGGTATAGCTCACCTTAAATAACACACTATAAAAAGCGGGAATAAAAATCAGCGTAATGATTGTACCAAACAGCAATCCAATCATAATAGAAACAGCCATGCCTTCCCACATTTCTCCGCCAGTCAGATACAAAGGAATCAAACCTAGAACGGTTGTGAATGTAGCGAGGACAATTGGTCTAAAGCGTTGCACGCAAGCGGTGATGACCGCGTCTTTTTCTTTTCTTTTTAGCTCGTTTTGTTCTACCTCTATTCTGTCAATTAATACGATGGCATTATTAATGATAATTCCTGCCAATGCAATGACGCCTAAAAATGGCATAAATCCAAACGGTTCTTGAAAAGTAAGCAAGCCGATAGAAACCCCAATTAGAGATAGTGGAATGGTACAATACACCATAATCATTTTTCTAAAGGAGTTAAATTGGATAATCAATAACATCAAAATGATAAAACCGCAAAACGGTAGCCAGACGATTACGGCACCCATATTTTCGGCGGCGTTTTCGTCCGCACCTCCAAATTTATAACTATAACCGGGGCTCCAAGTTGCAGCCTGCTCGTCTATCCAAGGTTTCAGTTCGGCAGTGATAACCGCTGCATTTGCCCCATCTCGCAACTGGCTAATAATTGTAATAGTACGGTTAAGGTCTAAACGTTTTATCTTAGCATATTGCCAGACAGGCTTTATAGTTGCAACTTGTAATAAAGGCACATTTTGACCCGTACTTTGAGAAAATATATTTAGTGTTTCGATAGATTCTAAAGTCTGTTCTTGACTTTTATCACTACGCATAACAATAGGAATGGATTTATCATCTTCTCTATATTCGCCTGTCGAAAAGCCATCCAAAACGGTTTGCAAAGAGATCGCAATATCTTGACTGGAAACACCAGCTGATTGTGCTCTAACCTGATCAATATCGATTATAAACTTTTTAGATTTTGGTCCCCAATCATCTTTTACGTTCTTGGTTCCGGCAATAGCGGTCAGCTTTAATTTCACTTGTTCCGAAATAGCAGAAAGCACATCAGGGTCATCACCAATTACTTTTATCTCAACGGGTTCTCCCGGAGGGCCAGCTCCTAATAAGGCTACTTTAATATCCGCATTTGGAAAACTATTATAACAAAAAGCATCCAGTTCGTTGATCAAGTCTTGGTTGGCCCCAAAGCTAGAAGTGTTGACCACAATGTGGCCATAACTAGAGTTGGCTTCATCCTGATTATACCCTTGGTCGTAAGAGCTCGGTCCTTCCCCTATGTAGGAAGACCAATCTACAATCCCTTCCGTTTTTGTTTCTGAGGTTTTTAAATTTTTAGCAATATAAGTCTCAATCGCAGAGACCACTTCAGTTGTTCGCTCGATTTTAGTTCCCAACGGCAAATTAATATCAACCGTAATCATATTTCTATCACTTTCCGGAAAGAATACAAAGGCAACTTTTGTAAAACCAAACAATGCTAATACAAACATACCTAGGACCAATAACATCGTTTTTCCTTTGTGGTGTAATGCGACTAAAATAAGATCTTTGTAATAACCTTTTAACCAATCTATTGAACGGTCAATTACGCTTTTCTTAGCGCCTTTAGGTTTCACTTTCATAAATAAATAAGAAAGCAATGTAATGACCGTAAGCGAGGTTAACCAAGAGGATACGAGCGCAATGGTGATGACTAGAAAAATAGGACCCACAATATCACCCATCATAGATTCTGCCAAATAGAAGGACAGAAATGCTGCTGCGGTAGTCAATGTTGAAATCAAAAGTGGCGTAAACAATTCGGAACATGCTTGAACGGCTGCGTCTTTTCTATTGATGCCTTGTTCCAGTTTTACCACTATGGTTTCGGCAACTACAATTCCATTATCGACCATCATTCCCAACGCCATAATTAGTGCGGCCAATGACACCTTATTAATTCCAATATCCATAATGCCCATCACCATAAATGTGGCAACAATTACCATAGGAATTAAAGTGGTAATAATTAGTCCGGTTCGGAAACCCAAGAAAAATAACATCACGATAAATACAATGGCAACCGATTGGAAAAGGCTTACCATAAAACTACTGATTTGTTCTCCTACATATTCATCTAGGGACGATAAGGTATGCAGTTCCAAACCAACGGGTAATGAAGCATCCCATCTTTGTTTTACCGCTTTTACCTCTTCTCCTAAATCAATGATATTAGCGCCCTCTTTTAATGATACGTGTAAGGATATGGCATCCATTCCATTGACACTAACTTTTTGTGTTGCTGGAGAGATGTATCCTTTTCTTATTTTTGTAATGTCTTTTAAATAGAGCATTTGACCGCTACTACCAACAGGAATTAGCATGTTGCCGATATCAGAAAGGTCATCAAAGTTTCCCGTAGGTTCTAACACAATACGTTCGTCTTCCACATTAATTTGCCCCCCAGAACTTAATATGTTTTGGGCAGAAATCATCCCGCTTAATTTTTGAGCAGACAGTCCATATTCTTTCAATCTAGCATCATCAAATTCTACAAAAACACGTTCATCTTGTTCCCCTCCTAATTCTACCTCGGCAGCATTATCCAGTTTTATTAAATCGTCTCTTAAGTCATCTACATAGTTTTTCATTTCAACGTAAGAAAAGCCATCACCCGTCATACCTAAAACAATACCATACACTTTGCCAATGCTTTCATCATTTAACATGGGCCTAACCCCTGATGGCAAACTTTGAATACCATTTAATTTTCTACGCAATCTGTCCCAAATACTTTGCAGCATTTCTGGCGGCACTTCATCCTTAAGTGTTACTTTAACCACCGACAAGCCAGTTCTAGAGGTACTTGAAACTTCTTTTAATTCTGATAATTCTTGAACTACTTTTTCAATTTTATCGGTTACCAATTCCTCCACACGTTCTGGTGCGGCACCGGGCCATACGGAAACTACTGTTGCCACTTTAATGGTCATTGGCGGCATACTGTCCCTTGGCAACCCTTGGTACAACGCAACACCTAACAATATTACTACAGCGATAAGCGTATAGGTGATTCTATTTTTTTCTATGGAAAATTTCGTAAGGTTCATTTGTTGGTGTTTGATGTTTTGAAGAGAGAAGGAGGAAGTTGGAAGACCGGAGACGGAAGAGAGAAGACGGAAGTTTGAAGACCGGAGACGGAAGTTTCCCTCAAACGCAATGCCCACGATATAGTAAACTTCCGTCTTCCGTCTTCCGTCTTATTCTCCCTCTTATTTAATTTTGTTCCTAAAAGCGATCATCATATTCATAAGGTTGAAAGCGATCATCATATAATATTTTCGAATTTCTCCTCAGTTATAGATTTACGTCTTTTTGCTTTATGCAGACAAGTGACCACTTCAGCCAATGATCTAATGGAGTAGCCCATAAACTTTTTAGCTTGCGGATTTGATTGTCCGATGGAACCCTCTGAAATATTTAAAGCAAT
>JBLHRR010000057.1:0-29194 GCA_047626155.1 Saprospiraceae bacterium
TTGATCACTTCTACCTCTTTGATGACCTCCACTTGCTTAATAACCTCCACCTCTCGGATCACTTCCATAGTTTTAATAACCTCCACAGGAACCTTTACTTCCTTGATGACCTCCACTTCTTTAATTATTTCAACAGGCACTTCTACTTCCTTAATGACCTCTACCTCTTTGATTACTTCTACTTCCACCTCTTTGAGAACCTCTATAGTTTTGATCACTTCCACAGGAACTTTCACTTCCTTGATAACCTCTACTTCTTTAATCACTTCCACAGGAACTTCTACTTTCTTAATGACCTCTACCTCTTTGATTACTTCAACTTCCACCTCTTTGAGAACCTCTATAGTTTTGATCACTTCCACAGGAACTTTCACTTCCTTGATAACCTCTACTTCTTTAATCACTTCCACAGGAACTTCAACATTCTTAATGACCTCCACCTCTTTAATCACTTCTACTTCCTTGATGACTTCGATTTCTTTGATCACTTCCACAGGCACTTCTATCTCCTTGATCACTTCTACTTCTGTAGGCTTTTCTTGAAGTTTTGCTTCCACCTCTGTGAAACGCCCCATCAATAGCATGTATTTGCTATCCCAGTCGCTATTGCCTTTTTCAGATTCACCTTTAAAGCTGTTGAAGTTGAGTTCTAAATCACCATAACGGGATTCAAGATCGCTGTGTTTACCAGACCACTCCGTTTTGTCGTTGTTGTAGTTCAGTTCTAAATCACCATATTTTGTTGTCCACTCAGATTTGTAGTTGTCGTACTCACCTTGAAGGTCATTGTGATTAGATTCTAGATCACTGTATTTACCAGACCATTCAGATTTGTAGGTTTTGTATTCGCCATCTAGGGTATTGTAGTTTTTCTCTGCTGTAGAGTAGCTTTTCTCTAGTTTGCTGTACTTGGAAGACCAGTCTTTTTTATACCCATCGTACTCTGTACTCATGGTGTTGTATACCGTTTCCAATTTGCTATAGCGAGAAGACCAGTCACCCAGTTTGATTTCCAAATCACCATACTTCGTAGTCCAGTTGCTAATTTCTGTTTTGTAGTTTGTGATTTCAGCCGTAGAGTGTGCCACGTGTTTCTCGTAGGCCGTATTCAATTCTTGGTATTTATTTCTCCAGGTGCTTAACTCACCATCCATTTCATTGTACTGTCCGTATAGGGAATTGTAATTATTAACATTACTATTAAATTCAGTTTGGAGACTTGCGTATTCGTTGTTTCTTACGCGTAGGCTATTATCGAGCTTTGAGATTCTATTTCTTCTAAGAAGCCAACCAATGATTCCGCCAAGTATAGCAGATATTATAGGTAAGAGCCAAGGGAATAATGAACAGACCATAATTGCTTAGTTTTTTATTTTAGTAATTGTTTTGTTAGATATTAGATTTTATGCTGAAATATTTTGTATAGAAATCAAATAGATAATTTTTGTCAGAACGAAGCTCTTTTTTGAGTTCGTAGCCTTAGCTACGGGCGAACAAAAAGTTGAAGTGCTGGCGAGAATTAGCATTTGAGGACATACAAACTATTTTGGAATAAAGTCTATTGGTTAAAGACATTTAACGGGAGTATCTGGCTTCTGCTAAACCGAAAGATTATTGTTAATTGATGGTCAGTTCTACCCGTCTGTTTTTCGCTCTTCCTTCTGCAGTGTCATTGGTGGTAGTTGGTAGGCTTGGGCCTTTTCCATCTACTTTAATCTGAGCACTGTTGATGTTGTTCTTTGTCAGATAATCCCTGGCAAATTCCGCTCTTTCAAGAGATAGTGTGGTGTTGGCCCCTACGTTACCCACGTTGTCTGTGTGTCCGGTAGAAGTAACTAATGCTCCCTTCTTATTGTCGAGGTAGTACATGAGGTCCGCCATATACTGGCGTTGGTCGGCAGAAAGGTTTAATTCATTCTTTCCCGTTTGGAAATAAAGAATTAAAGATTTTGCTCTCAATCGAGTTTCTACTTCTGTTAATTTATCACCACCGGCAGCCATATCTGCGAAGCTATATGTAGCGGCAGGAGAAATCCCACGGCTAAAGTCAAGGGGACTTTTTTCTCCAGCAATATTGATTTGATTGCCAGGAACGCCCAGATCCGTAAATGCTTTTTTAATTGCGTTTGCTCTGGCCTGTCCCGGATTAGGAAGGATACTGTTATTGACTTCGCTATCTATGTAGTAACCGGTAACTAACATAGAACGATTGCCATTTTTATTAAGATATTCTGCGGTTTTTCCAATGGTGGTCGTTAAGCCCGGAGAAATAGGAGTACTATAGTCCACAGATGATTTTGCAAATTGGAAATCATCTGCAAAAGTATTGTTAAAGTTGTTGATAGCGTCTTTGAACGAAATGCCGCGAATCAATTCACTAAAAGACCATCCGATACCTTCATAGGTCTTGTTATTAGAAAAGCTCAATCCGTTCATCAACCTTGCACCTACAGCTAATTGAGCAGCAGGTGCCCCGTACTCTATTAATTTACTTATGACACTATTAGCCCGTCCTAAACCTAAGTTTCCAAACGCACTTTTATTCTCTTCTTCACTGGTGTAGCGACCTTCAACGGTAAGCTGTCTGCCAGACTGATTTTTAAGATAAATGGCTGCTTTTTCAAGGTCTTCTTCAACGGAGGACAGTGCCATTGCCTGATGTCCGGACTGGCCGAAATAAAAATTGCTGGTTCCGTTAGCGGCTACACGAGTGGTCCCATCCATAATGGAGAGCCCTGTAATGCCGCCACAACAACCGGCGCTTTTCCACATCATACCGCCGCCCCATATCCATCCGCAAAGGAGTATGAATAAAAAGGGGAGTAATAAATTTTTCATTAACTGCTGATTTTATTGATTAGAAATAAGTATGAAGTATACTATAGGGTAGTGAGCTATATAAAAACCATTTACTGAAAACCGAAAAGGAATAACCGGTTATTCTTTAACTGTGGGATATTGTGAAAGAATGTCTATTTTAAATTCATCAATCTGAAATAACATAGAATTAATTTCAAACTTCTGAAGGCGCTTAGCGATGCTGTAGCATCAAAACAAAATACAGGAAGGCCAGCGTTTTCTTTTTTCCAATGTTCCTCTTGGAGTAATTATAAATCGGAAGGATTGGAAAGTCATATGTTTGCTAAAAACAGTAGATGTAAATGTTACCTACTCTCTTTAGACACGCTAAGTTAAAAAAAAGTCACTGAATACTCGTAGTTATTTTTTTACAAAAAAAAAGCATAGTCATTTGGTGGTTCCTCAACATGAAACAAGGGATCAAATAAAAAAGGGACACGAAATATTTCGTGTCCCTTTTTTTAGATTTTATTACTAGAACTATGGCTTCTTTATTGTCGGCTATAATTTGGAGACTCCTTAGTAATAGTAATGTTATGAGGGTGACTTTCAGTGATACCAGCTGAAGTGATTTTTACAAACTTAGCATCGTGAAGCCCTGTTACTGTTGAAGCGCCGCAGTACCCCATGCTAGCTCTGAGCCCACCTATATATTGCACCATGACTTCTGCTACAGAACCCTTGAAGGCAACTCTGCCTTCAATTCCTTCTGGTACCAGCTTTTTGATGTCATCTTCTACATCCTGGAAGTATCTGTCTTTAGAGCCCAACTCCATAGCCCCCAATGATCCCATTCCACGATAGACTTTAAATTTTCGACCGTTGTAGATAATGGTTTCTCCCGGTGCTTCTTCTACTCCTGCAAATAATCCTCCTGCCATAATAGTACTGGCTCCGGCAGCAATGGCTTTAGGAATATCTCCCGTAAATCGTATTCCTCCGTCCCCAACAATAGGCACACCTGTATTTTTGATGCCTTGATAAGCACTGTAAATAGCAGTTAATTGAGGAACACCAACTCCTGCCACAATTCTAGTAGTACAAATACTTCCTGGCCCAACTCCTACTTTCACTCCATCGACCCCGGCATCTACCAAAGCTTTTGCTCCTTCCCCTGTTGCTACATTACCACCAATAATTTGCAAAGTAGGATACTGGTCTTTTACTAAACGAACGGCATCCAAAACACCTCGCGAATGACCATGTGCCGTATCCAGGCAAACAACATCAACGCCTACTCTGACCAAAGCATCTACCCGCTGTAGTAAATCATGGGTTACACCAACGGCAGCTCCTACCACCAATCGGCCCAATGAGTCTTTACAGGAGTTTGGAAAGTTCTGCACTTTCATAATATCCTTATAGGTAATGAGACCTACTAATTTCTTGTTTTTGTCTACAACTGGAAGCTTTTCTATTTTATGCTTCTGCAAAATATCACGAGCTTGCGCCAGGTTAGTTCCTTCCGGTGCTGTAACCAAATTGGTGGTTGTCATTAGTTCCGTGACTGGCTTATTGACCTCCGTTTCAAAACGAAGATCTCTATTGGTTAAAATACCAAGTAACTCCTGGTTATTATTAATGATGGGAATACCGCCGATCTTATACTTCTTCATTAAAGCGAGTGCTTCACCAACTACCGCATCTGCGTTTAGGGTAACGGGATCTATAATCATCCCACTTTCTGACCGCTTCACACTACGAACCTGTTCCGCCTGGTCGGCTATACTCATATTTTTATGAATAATTCCAATACCACCCTGACGGGCAATGGCAATGGCCAACTTGTTTTCTGTAACGGTATCCATAGCAGCGGATACGATAGGAACATTAAGTCGAATTCCTCGGGTAAGTTGTGAGCTAATGTCTACATCACGTGGTAATACATCTGAATAGGATGGTTGCAAGAGGACGTCATCAAAGGTGAGTGCTTCGATTATAAATTTGTCCTGGCTTATCTGTTGATTTGTTTTTACTCTTTCCATGCGCAAAGGTACTTTTTTTAGAATTATTAAAAAGAATAACGGAGGTTAAAAAATCATGTTTTTTGTACCTTGGTCTTCTTTTTAAGAAAGTTGTATGTTTTAAGCTGAATAGCTTTCTTATTTAGGAGGAACAATTCTATAAAAGCAACTCAAACCAAGCATTTCGAATGATAGAACCTTTTGACGATACGTACTTTATGAAACAGGCTTTCTTGGAAGCTAAAAAGGCATTTGAACTGGGAGAAGTCCCAGTTGGTGCTGTAGTGGTTTGTGATAATCGAATCATAGCCAGAGCACACAACAATACTGAACAACTTTGTGATGTTACGGCTCATGCAGAAATGGTTGCCATTACCGCAGCTTGTAATGGATTGGGTAACAAATACCTTAATGAATGTACCTTATATGTTACGCTGGAACCTTGTGCGATGTGCGCCGGAGCATCCGCTTGGGCACAGATGAAGCGAGTCGTTTATGCTGCAGGAGATGATAAAAGTGGTTTTATGCGATTTGGCAAAAAGATGTTACACCCGAAAACGACGGTCTCCTTCGGCATAATGGGAGATGAATGCGGCGCTTTGATGACCGCTTTTTTTAGAGAACGCAGGAAATGATAGCATCGCTTACCTCCAGCTCCTGAAGGAGAGCATCCGCCCGCTTAGTAGACCTATTAACTTTTGTTGGAAAACTTAATCATTCTCTATCCAGAAAGGGGGCTTTTGAGATAAATGAAATAGAAAGATTTATCTTATGATCTATTCAACAAACTCAGGATATAGGTTCCCGAGGAAGCGCAGCGAGCCGAGGGACAAAAAATCCGAGGCTCTTTAAATTTCGAGCGAGGCACGAGTCAAGAAATCTACCTCTTTCTACAATAGCTAGATTTCCCGACCATGCTCGAAGTCAAAAAGTTATACTAACAAGCCCTCAATCTCCGCCTTCACCTTCGCAACCAAAGCTTCTGCTTTTTCAATACTTGGCGCCTCTGAATAGATTCTAACAATCGGTTCCGTATTAGAACGGCGCATGTGTACCCAGCTGTCTTCGAAATTTACTTTTAGGCCATCTATGGTATTACACTCGTAATCCTTAAAACTTTCTTCCATGCCTTTAAGGATTTGATTTAAGTCCAAACCCGGGCTCAATTGAATTTTATCTTTTACCATCGCATATAGTGGATAGCTTTTCTTCAAAGTACCCAATGATAAATTACATTCTGTAAGGTGAGCCAAAATCAAGGCAATTCCAACTAAAGAATCCCGACCATAATGTAAGTCAGGAACAATGATTCCTCCATTTCCCTCGCCACCAATAACGGCATCTACGGCTTTCATTTTTTCTACCACGTTCACTTCACCTACTGCTGAAGCGTAATATTTGCCACCATGTTTTTCTGTAATATCCCGCAGTGCTCTGGTGGAGCTTAGGTTAGAGACGGTATTGCCTTTTGTCTTAGATAAAATATAATCAGCCACGGCAACCAGTGTATATTCTTCACCAAACATGGTTCCGTCTTCATTTACCAAAGCGAGTCGATCTACATCCGGATCAACAGATATACCGAAGTCTGCTTTTTCACTAACCACTCTTTCCGATAATTCAATAAGGTTGTGGGCCAATGGCTCCGGATTATGTGCAAAATGACCATTAGGTTCTCCATTAATCATGATACACTCACAGCCTAATTTTTCCAAAAGAGGAGGAATGGAAATGGCTCCGGACGAATTTACGGGATCGACAACAACCTTGAATTTTTTAGCTTTGATGGCAGCTACATCAATTAAAGGCATCTTTAGAATGATGTCGATGTGTTTCTCAATCCAGCCTTCCATGGTTTGATAAGTACCCAGTTTTTCAACGGACTCATAACGGATGGCTCCTTCGGCTAGGAGTCCAAGCAGTTTTTCTCCATCTGCTTTAGAAATGAATTCTCCTTTTTCATTTAGAAATTTCAAGGCATTCCAATGTCCTGGATTATGACTCGCCGTAATAATGATACCTGCGCCAGCCTCCAATGCCGGTACCGCCATTTCTACAGTAGGTGTAGTTGACATGCCGAGGTCGACCACATCAATTCCCAGTGAGTTTAAGGTCGCACAGACCAGTTGGTTGACCATGGGACCGGAGATTCGGGCGTCGCGGCCAATGACAACTTTTGCGTTGTTCTTTTTTTGCAACAGCCAAAAACCAAAAGCGGCAGTGCATTCTACAATATCTTGTGGGGTGAGGTTGTCTCCGGCAGAACCGCCAATGGTACCTCTGATTCCAGAAATGGATTTGATTAGAGCCATGTGTGTGTTAGTTTAATAAGAAAGCTTCTTCTACAAATTTTGTATTTGGACTTGTCAAAGAGAGCCAATAGGTAAAAAGGTATTACTGTAATTAGACGGCAAATATATGGATATGATACAGATAAACCAATAAGAACCGAGTTACCTTATTCCCGCATGGAAAGATCTTTGATATCCTGCGTGGTTCTAAAGACAATGGTTTGTTCCTGTCCTGCCGATTTTAAGGTCAGTTGATAAATCAGGTCATCAAAGGTACTCAGATTGATTTTTAAGTGATTGAGGCCATTTTTTCCTTGGATATTTTTTGTAGACAATGCTTTTCCTTGCCAATCCATAAGCTCGTATTCAAATGCCCCGTCCTGGGTACTGTCGAAATTAAGCTCCAGCTGATTTGGTGATTGAGAAGCAGATATATTTAAAATGGAGAAAAGAGTCGGTTGGTATTTGTTGAAGACAAAAGTTGGAGAGGTCTCAAAAATACCGTTATAATCAATTTGACGTAAGCGATAATAGTATTGCCCTTTAGTTTGACGGTTATCTAGAAAGGAATAATCGTTATGTTTGGAAGAATGACCAGCGCCTTTGACCGCCCCTATATTGGCAAACTGGATTCCATCCTCAGAACGCTCAATGATGAACATGGCGTTTTCTTTTTCAGAGCTGGTAGACCAATTGAGCATTATCCCCATGGAAAGTTCTTCTCCTCCTAGTACTTGTCTGTATTCGCATTCTGCTGATGTATTTTGAACGCCAATGAATAACAATAAGATTACGTTTAATGCTTTTTGTAAATGCGTTGTTTTTATTATACCCATTTTTAAATGTTTAGTTTTTTTAAATGAGGGATGAGAGCGATGTAGTCAGGGATGAATTACTACTAGAAGGGGGTAAGATAAGCTCATGAAACCAAGAATTATGCCGGAGAAGAAATTTATATTAAGTGCATAAAAAAGCCGAACAGTTTAACTGTTCGGCAACGTAATAGATTTATATTTTGTTGAAACCCCTTAGGATTTGCTAAAGGATTATATTTATGGACACCTTATCCTCCATTCTGCTTCCTCTTGCTAGCAACAGGATTTGGCGTTTCTTTGCCCTGATTGGTTTTCTGAACAACAAGGAATTCTTCCTCATCTTTTACCTGGATGGCAATTTTGTAAATACCCTCTTTTTCATTAGAGAGATCGAAAATCACATCATTTAACCCATATTCTATTTGCTCCTTTCGCTGTTGAATGACATTTCCATTCAGGTCAGAAACGGTAAATTCCATTGCTACATCTTCCAGCACATCGAAGGTGACTTCAAATGTTTTGTCGAAAGAGGTTTTGCTCATAGCTACGACACTGAACTGGTTGGGCAATGACCGATTGAGCAACACTGTTTGTGAATAGTTATACATTCCGTCCAAATCTACCTGTTTAAGGCGATATAAATATCTGTCATTATTCATTTCCATATCCAGGAAACGATAGGCTTTCTTTTCTCCAGACATACCAGCAGCTTCAAGCAAACCGATATTACTGAATTCAATGCCATCAAGAGATTTTTCAATGACGAAATTGTGGCTATTGATTTCTGTCGAGGTACTCCATTCTAGCATATTGCCAATCTGATGTTCCTGAGCATTTAGCGGAATGATGTAATCGACTTCAGCCTGACCAGTGGTCAGCATCGTCAACAGCAGGAGGGCGATAAGCCTTGGTTTTGTCGCAAAACCGTTAGTTGGATTTAGTAACATTCGTATAATTATTTAAATTAGAAATAACTTTCTGGTAAAAAGAATGTCTAATTAGTTCCGAGATAAACGGGGGCAGGGAAGAAGGTTATCGATTGGTAGTTTGCTTACGCGCTTTCGATATTGTAAATATGCAGGCTTTTATTTCGCACTGTTATTTAAATTTCTAGATATTGTGACAGCAATTCGGCTCAACCTTTTCTTAATATGCCCATTTTCGGGACGTTTAGAGCGCTATTTTGTATGTATGTATTTTATAAAAAAAATAAATAACTGTTGGGGTGTAATAGACTTTATTCCAAAATAGTTAGTATGCCCTCCAATGCTATTTTTAGCCAGTACTTCAGCTTTTCAGCATAAACTCTAATGATCAAATATTGTTCTGATTTTTTTTGGCAACAGCAAAAGAATCATTGCCTTAATAGACAATACCTTTTTAAGCGCAAATTTTACACCAGATACCTGCATATACCCCAACTTTCAAGATAACGCAATCGTTAGATTTATAAATTATCCTTCTTTGACAAAATATGAATTCGTCAAAGAGCTTAAATTAGAAATATGAAACAATTAAATTATTTCCCTGTATTCGCTTTATTCCTGTTTTTTGGATTTTCTTCTTGCAGTCCAAAACTAACCACTTTTACACAGAAACTTCAAGAAGAAAACGATTGGTCGGAACAAGACCTGAAACGTGTTCAATTTTATTTATCACAGGATGTTGTTTTGCGAAAGCAAAAGAAAAAGAGCGGTTCTAAAATAGAAGATGGAGACATAAAAGTGATTAGTGATGCGGAAGTAGAAGAGATTTTGATCAAAAAAGGAACGCCGGGTGTTCTGATAGAGATGCCTAAAGAAAATCGATTCGCCGTTTGTTTTGAAGACGGACGATCCAGCCGTTATCTTATGTTTGGTCCTAATCCTAAAAGAGGGAATTCCTATGCCTTACTGGCCTCGAAGTGGTCGAAGAAAAGAGGGGAGCTGTCCTATGGTAATAAAAAGTACTATACGCCGCCCTCCAGTTCCTATGCCTATTTAATGGTCAATCTGAAAAAAGTAAGAAAGACAAAGGTGAAGTCAAGAACGGCGGGTGGTCGTAAGGTGGATTGATCCTACTTAGCTCTTAGCAACACCGCTTTTGAAGGGCACAAAAGCAAATAAATCAAAGGCTTCTTCCATGAAATCTGTTTCTGAAAGACGAGTGATACGCAACATCTGTTGTTTTTGATCATCTCCGACAGGAATCACGAGGAAGCCTTTGATTTTTAATTGTTGTTTCAGACTTTCCGGCACTTGTTTAGCACCAGCAGTTACCAAGATCTTATCAAAAGGAGCAAATTCAGGAAGGCCTTTATAACCATCCTTGAAAAACAGGCGGATACTCGGAAAGCCAAGTTTAGGTAAAAAATCTTTTGCTTTTTTGTACAAGCTTTCCTGACGCTCTATGGAAAAAACACGAGCTCCCAGAGAGGCCAGTACCGCGGCTTGATAACCAGAACCAGTACCAATTTCCATGACTTTCTCCCGTTTTTTTACTTCTAACAAATCCGTTTGATAGGCAACTGTATAAGGTTGAGAAATCGTTTGCTTATTCCCGATGGGGAAGGCTTTATCCTGGTAAGCCCATTCCTCAAAAGCCTTATCTAAAAAATAATGCCTTGGAATGCTACCAATTACCTTCAGTATCGACTCATTGCTAATGCCGCGTTGGCGAAGCGATGCTACGAGTTGTTTTCTCAATCCTTTGTGTCTGTATGTTTCGGTCACTTTATTTCTATTTGAATGGTATCTATTCAGTAGATGGCTTTAGCCATCAGCTAGCAATTGGCTTTCCTGTAACGCAATAGTGGGAAGCTAACTGCCAACTGCTGAACAGTTACTTTGAACGAGTTAATTCAGCTTCATATCTTTAATGATTCCGTCGATTTTCTCTCCAAGCTGCGCATATACCTTATCGAAAGAATCTTTGTCTTTTAATGGAGCCTTCACGCTAAAGTAGAATTTAATTTTTGGTTCTGTACCGGAAGGACGTGCAGAAATTTTACTACCATCTTTAGTGATAAACTGAAGGACATTAGAACTTGGGAAATCCAGGTCGCTTTGTTGGCGTGAAGGTAGCAAAGTCGCTTTGCTTGATTTATAATCTAACATTTTGATTACAGGGCTGCCATCGATGCTTGAAGGAGGATTGGCTCGTAAATCAGCCATCATTTGTTGAATCTCTTCAGCTCCTTTTTTTCCTATTCTTTTAATCGAAATAAGTGACTCCCGATACATACCAAACCGAGTATAGATTTCTATTAAGATATCGAATAAACTCTTACCCTGATCTTTGGCATAAGCCACAACCTCTGCTAACATAGTACAGGAAATAACGGCATCTTTATCCCTAACAAAATCATTGACCAAATAGCCATAGCTTTCCTCTCCACCTCCAATGAATTCTTTCTTGCCTTCATTCTCTAACAATACAGATGCAATGTATTTAAAACCAGTCAGCGTATTGATCGTCTCTACATCAAAAGCAGCAGCCATCGTGTCGAGTAAATCTGTTGTTACAATGGTTTTGGCAATGTATTGTTTACCGTTAAGCTTTCCTTTAGCCTTCCATGCTTTTAGTAAATAATAAATCATGCAGCTGGCCGCCTGGTTTCCATTCAGCAATTGCCATTCGCCGTTGTGGTTTTTTACACCTATTCCTACACGATCGGCATCGGGGTCGGTTCCCATTACAAGATCAGCATCCATTGCTTTAGCCATGTTTAGGGCCATGCTCATAGCTTCTGCTTCTTCCGGGTTAGGGTAGATTACCGTTGGGAAATTACCATCTGGTGTGGCTTGTGCCTTTACTTCATAAACTTGTGTGAAGCCAATTTTTTTAAGGGCAGGAATCACCATCGTTCCTCCCGTTCCGTGAATGGGGGAGAAGACAATTTTTAAATCATGCTGATTGGCGATGGCCTCCGGAGTGACTACATTGGTTGCTACCGCATCCAAATAAGGTTGATCGATTAAACTTGCTATTCTATAAATTTTAGATTCATCGGCCTTAAACTTTACCTCGCTTATGTTATTTATTTTCGCTACTTCCGCTACGATATTGGCATCGTGTGGAGGTGTTACCTGCCCACCATCACCCCAGTAAGCCTTGTAGCCATTGTATTCTTTTGGATTGTGAGAAGCGGTTAAAACCACTCCACCATGACAGCCTAGTTTTCGGACGGCGAAAGACAATTCCGGAGTAGGTCGCAGTTCTTTAAAGAGATATACATGAATACCATTTGCTGAAAAAACACCAGCAGTTACGTCTCCAAAATACTTACTATTATTCCGGCTGTCATAAGCGATAGCTACTTTGATGACTTTATCCGGGTATGTGTTGTTAAGGTAGTTTGCAAAACCCTGAGTAGCCATGCCGAGAGTATATTTGTTTACTCGGTTAGAACCCACGCCCATAATGCCTCGGAGCCCTCCAGTTCCAAATTCAAGGTCTTTATAGAAAGAGTCAATCAACTCATCTTTATCCACTGCGTTTTGCATTCGCTGGATTTCTTCTTTTGACTTTTCATCAATCGTACTGTTGAGCCAGTGGTTTACTTTGTCTTGAATAGCTCGATCTATAGTGCTCATGTTAGCATTTTAAGGTGTGAAAAATAAGTTGGTAAAAAGCGCTTGAAGGTGGATTTTACTTGAAAGCTAAGTAACAACAAAAAATTAACCTTCTTTGACAAATGACGTGATTCCTCAAAAAGATTCTTCAAAAGCGACCGTAGTGCAAGGAAGGAAGCGTTGAAAATCTATTTGAGGAATTATAAAACACGGAATTCGTCAAAGAAGTATAATGAAAATACGAAACGGATATTAATTAAGGGAGTTTCATTTCAGGTTTATTGGGAAAATTTATGAATAAGATTGGTTATAATACGGCTTGTCTGAATTAAACGAGCTATTGATTTCTTTAGTCAATAGGGCTAGCCTCTCACTTCGCTTGCCCTTATCATGGCAGCATGTGGAATCCCATCCTCCAAATATTCCTCACCCGTAGGACCAAATCCAATGGTTTTATAAAAAGGAATCAAATGAGATTGTGCTGATATTTTAATGGCTTGTTGGCCCCAAAACTCGAATAGCTTATTCACAGAAGTACTCATCAGCAATTTGCCAAACCCTTTTCCTCTGATTTTATCGCTGGTAATGACTCGTCCGATAGAAGCATATTTTTCATAGGAAATCCCTTTAGGAACCAATCGGGTATAAGCAACTAATTCGCCTTCATAGAATCCCATGAGATGTAATGATTTTTGATCGTTACCATCCGTATCAAGGTAAGGGCAATCTTGTTCCACCACAAATACTGCTTGTCGAAGTCGGAGGATATCGTAAAGTTGATCCAGATTGAGTTCGTAGAAAGGAAGACAAAGAAACTGCATGAGGTGATTTTGTTTGGCACAAAACTAAGGAAAAAGATGGGAATTATGATTATGCCACGGCGCTTGGTTTCTCTTGGGTATCTGGCCTCCTTTACCTTAATATTACATCAAAAATAATTTCCCGATTTTTTTCGTGGAAACAATTATGTAAATCACTCTTCCTGTGGTCGTTTTGATTTACATAATTGTCCCCAAATCGGAAAGTTAATTTTTCGTTGTTACTTATGAAATTACGCTACTGCTAAAACTAAAAAAGCTTAAAAATTTGACATTCAAATTTTTAAGCTTTTTTATACGAAGTCCTAAACGAGTATATTCTTACCCCTTACTCACCAATGGTTCCCATTCAAAATTACAACGCATCCACTCTGGAATAGGGTCACCCGTTTCAGAAATGAATTTTACCTGTTGGTCGTCGCTAACTTGATACGTCCAGATGTGAATTTTTCCTTCGCCTGTAATGTAAGAACCGAAACGCAGCACGTATTGAACTTCCCAGGCATCTTGCTTTCTGAAGATGTTAATATCGTTACCTCCAACATTAGGAATACCAAGGTCTATAGATTTGACGCCTTCCACGTTATAAAACTCGTTAGCTATGGCAGCCATATTTAAAGGCTCTTTTGATCGAATAGTAATCGCATCCTCGGTGTCATTCCACTGCACATGTTTTTCTATGATGAGGTCATACTCTTCCAACAGCGTATTGATTTCTTCGCTATCGGTCTCGCTAATACCATCTCTAAGTGGAGCCGCCCATTCTATTGACCTTTCAAAGGTGACAACCACATGATCGATAGATGGATTAGGAAAAGTATGTACATTACATTTAGCAATGGATTGAGCCGTTTCGTCCTGAAGATAAATATTGGATAGTACCGAATAGATACTTTCCATATTCTCTCTTGGAATGAAAATGCTTTGATACCTAAGGTCTTCTTTTTTTGCTTCCATCCTTAGGGCCAAACGAGCCGCATCCCTTTTAAACTTTCTTTGTAAAGATTTAGGAATGTTTGTTTGCTTTTCTATGACCTTTTTTATCAGATCAGCAGAAGCCAATAAAGTACTCGCTTCCTGCGCGAACAGTGCAGAAGGGCTCGATAAGAGGACAATTACGAGTATCGCCCAAATCGAATTACTTAGTGAGTTTATAGTAGAATTTGTCATCTAGTGTAATATAAGTGGTTTCATAAAGGGGTTATCTACCTAACAATCAAGAATTGTGACGAGGTACACCATTTTTATGTGAAGTAACAGTGTACTATTTGCAAACATTATTCCGCAAATGTATATATGGTAGGTAAGGAAATGTTAAGATAAGAAGGAGAGGTCTTGCTTATTATTTAATCTGAGGTTCTCGGTATTTTTTCTTGCTATGAAAACTACAATAAAGCTAGTAGTTTCGGTAGAAAAATAAGCAAACCAATAATCGCAGCGCCTATGGCTGTAATGAGGACACCTCCGGCAGCAGCATCTTTTACCTTGCCCGCAAGCGGATTATATTCCGGTGAGACCAAGTCGGTCAAATGTTCCAGTGCAGTGTTGAAAGCCTCGGCAGACATAACTGCGAGACTGGCTACAGCTATAAAGCACCATTCTGTGATAGAAATAGAAAAGAAGTATCCGGAAAGGACAGTAAGTACGGCAACAACAATATGAATTTTCATATTGGGCTGTGATTGCACCACTTCATAGATGCCAGCAAAAGCATATTTGAAACTATTTAAGCGCTGCTTGATGCTCATTCTTTGTCTTAGTGTTTTTTTGAAAAGCCGCCTGGATACCGAGATGGCCATAGAGCGTTTTTTCTACTTTGTCAAAAGCGATACACTCAAAATTATTGGAGTGAAAGATATAATCTACAGGATACTTCCAAAGATTATCCAAGCCCTGTGTAGCGCAACTTCGGCTATCCAGAAGAGCGCTTTCATTCATTAAAAGCTGAATTTCATCCCACCAGGGCGGTGCATTATAGTCGCCAATAGCAAAAGTAGGAAGTTTGGATTTATTCACCTCTCTGCTGATCGTTACCATATGCTCAATTAGATTCTGATAAGCGAGGCTGTAAATAGGAGGCTCCGTATAAGAACTAACCAGTCGATAATCAGCTTTCGCTTCTTTATCGGCGATGGTGACTGCTAGATTGGGGATTTCATTAAAATAAAAAGTGTCGATATCCAAAATTGGTGTTTTGGAATAGATGGCCAACCCGTAAGGGGTCATACTGACCATAGAAGTAGCATATGGATATTCTTTACGCAATGCTTTTTCAAAGGCGGCGTGCCAATCGGGTGTTACTTCCTGAAAGGAAAGAACATCGGCATTTACCTTTAGAATTGAAGCTACGGTTTCGTCATAAGGCTCTTCGGAATTGGCAATATTAAAATGCGCTAAGTGTACAGTAGTTTTAGAAGCATCTTCTTTTTGAATCATGGGCCAGTCCCAATTGGAATAAAACTTAAGGAAGAGACAAAGCCCAGCACAGCATAAAAAACTGGTGAAAGTTAACTGAGGTTGCCGCAAAGCCAAAAAAGCTAAACCAAGAAAGAGATAAGTTAACATGATATGCACCGCAAAGCTAGACCCAATCTTAAATAAGATGTAGTTTGGGGTAAACACACAGCCTAAGGCGATGAGTATAATGACGACGTTTAGGGTAATCTGAATCGGCCGTTTATTTAGTATGCTACTTATCATAGTTTCGGCGAAGGTACATGGTTTTTGGGGATTTTATAGGATAATGAGATGATAGGCGGTTCTTTAGTCATTATCTAGGGGCTTGATATCTAGCCCTAGATATGACGTGGAGCCTGATAGCCTGATATTTCAGATCACAACTGACTCGCCACCACGAAGGGTAGACGACACTGCTTGACTTCACCATCTGGGTTCAGCAATTTTGCCTCTAGTACATGCACTCCTGTTCTTGCCCGATTGCCTTCCTCATTTATACCATCCCATTTGATGCTGCCTTCGATAAGCAGTAATTCATTCTCCGTAAGTCTTTTAATTAACCGGCCTTTGGCGTCGTAAATATTAATATTTGCCGTAAAGCCAGGACGATCTAGGGCATACTGAATCTGTAGGAAGTCTTCGATGCCATCATTATCTGGAGAGAGGCGATCAGTTTCCAACCAAAGGAGGTCATCGTCTGTAGAATTATTGTTGGATATAAATTGTGAATTCTGGTAAGTAGGAGTCGCGAATCCCACAGCCTCGGCTGCAGAGTGCCAGTTGTCGTCAGATTGCGTAGGGTCACTCGGATTGATGCGCTCTAGGGAAACCCCATTCTTATCGCTGAGAAGTGGGTAATGCATGGATTCTATGTAGCTGAATTCATCGATGATAAAGGCGGTTGCCAATATCGGTACATAGAGGACTACCGTTCCTTCCTTGTCTTCATAGGTAGGCAAACCTGTTTCGGTTAAGGCATAGAAGGAAGTGTTTTGATAGCGGTTCTGTATATCAAGTGGGTTCTCAGTGAGTACGATATAGTCTGATGGGAAAAGAAGACAGTTTGACTGAACAGCTTCTGGTGAATCAATACTGTCACTATCGTCGCGGGAGGCGATGAAGAGACTGGATAGGTCAATGACTTTGTTGGAACGATTAAAAAGCTCTACAAAGTCAGTCCCACCTGTCTCCGGATTGAAAAGTACTTCATTTATGACTAGGTCTTCCGTTGCTAATAGATCAGGCAAGGCAATTTTTACTTCATTAAAAACACCTATGTTGTTACCTCTGCAATCCTCTTGTGTTGTTTTTACAAAAAGGGTATAAACCTCGCCGGCCTGCATTGCTGGCTCTATGGTCATTATTGCTCTGTTGAAAAGAGGAGGGGTTGCTACGATATTATTAATAGTAAAGCCATCTATATTGTAATTTTCTAACAATAGTTCTGGATTGATCGCTTTGTTGAAAAAGAGATTTATTTGAGTCGTTGAATTGGGGTAGGCGCAAATCAAATCAAGTGTAGTTTCGTCGGGCGTATTGTCAATGACGGAATTGGCTACGCCCGGAGTTCCGCCCGTTGGGTTAACAGAGGCGCGCCAGTTGTTGTCTAAATTGCAATAGTTATTGGGGTTGATCATTTCTAGTGACCAACCACCGTCCGATTTCCCACTGTCTTGATACCATCCAATATTGTAGTTCACTGCATGAATAATATCTCCGGCAGGGTTAATCAATTCCAGATTATCTTCTGTATTACCCAGCCCGAAAAGAAAGTCTACGGGAAGTGTATCGCCATAAATACCAAAATTTCCACTGCCGTCTTCATAGAGAATGACATGAGCTCCTGCTTTAAGCAAATAGTAGGGAAGGAAAATTTCATCATCACGATCAGCTAAAATGAAGTTCGCCAGACTAATGTTTTTATCTGAGCGATTAAATAACTCGATGTATTCTGCTCCTGGTAAACCAATAATTGGTGTAGGGTCAGCGAATATTTCATTAATTAAAATGTCATAAGGTTCCGCAGATTCGGGAACATAATAAGTGAATTCCGCACTATCGAAATCAGTAGCTATGGTATTGCCACTACAGTCAGTTAAACCTGTTTGAAGCGAAATGGTATAGCTGGTTTTATCTTGCAAGAAAGGAGCACCGACGCTTAGTAGAATACTATTTTGATCGGGTTGTTCTAACAATACACTTTGGATGCCTCCTGTCGCTCCGGAAAGTTGAAATAAACCTGGGCTTAAAACATCGGTAATGATCTCATTAAAGACCAAGCGAATTTGATTTTCACTAAAAGCAATTACGCCCAGTAACTTCGGTCCTTCGCTATCTGGGACGTTATTAAAGGTGGAATTCTGAGTGCCGGGCGTTCCCCCAATACTATTGTTAGAAGCGCTCCAGTTGGAAGCCCCCTGGCAATACAATTCCGGGTTTCCTAATTCCAAAGACCAGCCGCCATTGTCTTTCTCCGTATCCTGATACCAAGCGGTGGTATAGAAAGCCTGATGGACTGTGTTTCCCAATTGATCTTTTAAAGTCAAATCATCTCCAGCATTGTTTAGCGCTGGAAATCCATCGACCGCTAAGACAGCTCCAAAAGGACTATATAAGCCTTCATTATCAGGATCGCAAAGAATTACATAACTATTGGGAGCCAAAACATAGGCAGCTAAAGTAGTTTCAGAAGAAGCATCACTAAAGAAAAAGCCCTGGAGGTTGATGGCTTTATTAGTTCGGTTGTACAATTCTATGAATTCTTCGTTTGGTAAGCTGGTCATATCGCTATCCGGGGCGGCAAAGATTTCATTGATTAAAATATCAAAAGGTTCTGCCAACTCTGTTATGAAAATCTGGAATGGAAGACTATTGTTAGTACTTATGTTATTGCCTCCGCAATCCAGTACATTGTTGATAATCACATTATAGCTTTCCCCACTGTTAATGGTAAGATTACTAATCTTCAAATGAATCAGCGTAGGATCACTGCCGTCCAATATAGCGCTCATCGGATTTCCAATAAAACTACCTCCAGCATCTTCAATGTTATAATTCGTTGCTATTTCAGCACTGGCTTGATCGACTGTTTTAGAAAAAAACAATTGAAGGTCATTAGTAGAAATAGGGGAGAGGCTTTCTAGGTTCAGCGGATCATTTGAACCAGGGGCCGTTGCATTTATGTAAATATCATCAAAAGCAAAATTAGCTACATTCGATACGGTATATTTACAGAAGAAGCCAAAGTGTGTTCCGGTGGTGAAGGTGTTGTCGGAAATGCTACCCTCTTCGGAAAAGCAGGTTCCTCCAGTATAATCTGCACCACAGCGCCATAAGCCACTGTCGTTTCTGGTTATTTGAACGCGAGCGATATTGTTTGTCGAAGCACCCATTTGTCCTTCGGTGTTAAAGCGGAGGAGGAAAGTTTCGTCTGTTCCATTCTGACGATATAATTCAAACGCATCGTTGGCATTGCTTTCGCCAATACGGAGGAAGTAACCGTTGACTGGGCCAGTCAGGTCACTATTGTCAGAGCTGAGGTAGATTTTTGGAAAGTTCCCCGTTGCCGAAGGATTGAAGTCTAATTCCAGCCAAAAACTCCAAGAGGTACTGTCGGCTATGCTTGCAGGGGTAGAGAGAAAAGCAGTACCTGCGGTGTCGGCGTTTAGCATTAATATTTCATTGTCTACGGCGAATAAAGTATTGTCGCCAGACCAGGTCGGGTTACTGTCGAAGTTGCCATCCTGAAAATTTTCCTGCAGTTGCGCAGAAAGGAAAAAGGGGGCGAAAGACAGTAGTAAAAAAAATATCATCTGTTTCATGTCTCAAAAATAGCAATAAAAGAGTTTTGCGATTATCTTTGTTGGCATTAAAATGCAAACCTTCTTTGAGAAATGACGTGGTTCATCAAAAAGATTGTTCAAAAACGACTGTAGTGCAAGGGAAGGAGTGTTGAAAATCTATTTGTTGAACTCATAAAATATGGAATCCCGCAGGCGGGCCGGTAGGTTCTTCAAAGAATCGTATAACCCATATTTTGTAGAGGTTTACAGACGGCAGATTTTTTGTTTAGTATTTAATGCATAAGCATAATGCAAAAAGATAAAATCATATTATGAAAGTAGCAGTAGTAGGCGTCACAGGTCTTGTAGGCACTGTAATGCGGACCGTATTAGAAGAAAGGAATTTTCCAATCACTGAATTTTTGGCGGTTGCTTCGGCTCGTTCTGTTGGAAAGCAGGTCGAATTCGCAGGTAAGATGCATACCATTATTTCTATGGAAGACGCAGTGGCAGCAAAACCTGATATCGCGATTTTTTCTGCAGGAGGCTCTGTCTCTTTGGAATGGGCTCCCCACTTCGCTGAAGTAGGGACTACGGTTATTGACAACTCCTCTGCTTGGCGGATGGATCCAACGAAAAAATTAATAGTACCAGAGGTGAATGCGAATGTGTTGACAGCGGAAGATAAAATCATAGCAAATCCTAATTGTTCGACTATTCAGATGGTTGTCGCCTTATCGCCCTTGCACCAAAGCTATAAGATTCGTAGATTAGTGATCTCAACGTATCAGTCTATAACAGGGACGGGTAAAAAAGCAGTAGATCAGTATGAGGCAGAGAAGAAAGGAGAGCAAGCTGAAAACATGGCTTACCCTCATCCTATCTTTGATAATTGTATTCCTCATTGCGATATTTTTTTAGAAAACGATTATACCAAAGAAGAGATGAAGTTGGTACATGAAACTAGAAAAATTCTAAATGATCAGAAAATGGGTATTACAGCTACGGCTGTTCGGGTACCCGTTCAAGGAGGACATTCAGAATCTGTGAACGTAGAATTTGAGAAAGAATATGAAGTAGCGGATGTGAAAGAATTGTTAGCGAAAAGTCAGGGTATTATTGTATTGGATGATAATTCAAAAAATAATTACCCAATGCCACTTCTTTCACAGCATAAAGATGAAGTCTTCGTAGGTAGATTACGGAGAGATGACTCACAAGAAAATACGTTGAATATGTGGATTGTTTCTGATAACCTCAGAAAGGGAGCAGCCACAAACGCCGTACAAATAGCAGAACACTTGTTGGCCGAAAACTTAATTGGACAGCCAGCCCATAGATCAGCTGAATAGTATTAGTTAATGCTTAACGCTGAACACCGACATACATTTACATTGTTTAACGATTAAAAGTTACCGTATTTATGAAAACCAAGATTGTACTTTGGGGTACCAACGAAAAAGACGAACGAGTATTGATTGCGCTTCAACTCCGAGCGCAAGACAACAAAGTAGACCTCTTCACATTTCCAGATAGCCTGGTTTCAGAAGACTTCTACAACCAAATGATGGACAATTGGCGAAACGACAAAGAATGTCTGCTTCCAGAAGGCCACCATAAAGAAGAGCGAAATCTTTCTGCTACAGAAGGGTTATTGCCAGAGACATTGAAAGTAGAACGAGGCGATTTGGTGCAACGTGCTCAAACGGAATGGCACTTCGTTGTGCTTTCCTCAAAACTAAATGAGACCTATCAGTCTGAACTGAATGAGCTCAAAGAAAAAATTGAAGGACTTAGTGGCTACGAATCGGCCCGATGGGAAGATTTGAAAATATTTTGGTCTAAGGTTCAAAACCAAATTCAGGAACGGAACCTCTTCCGCGAACATGCGAATGCCTTGAGGGAGTCTACTAATGGTTTGTTCGATCATTTAAAAAAATTACGTTCTTCTTTAGATGAAGAATTTAAAACCAGTTCTAAATCTGTTTATGATAACTTCATGACTAACTTAGGAGGGATAGAAGAGAAAGTAACGAAGGGTTTAAATTTACAATCGATCTTTAATGAATTGAGAAATATTCAAAAAGACTTTAAAGATGTTCAGTTGACGAGAGAGCATCGGAATAAAGCTTGGAACAAGATGGACAAGTTGTTCAAAGTGGTGAAAGAAAAGCGCTATGGTAGCGATGCTGCTTCAGGTAATTCTCCACTGGATCGATTCAAAAAACGTTACGATGGTTTGATGAATGCGATTGGTAGAATGGAAACGTCAATAAAAAGAGATAAAAATGATTATGATTTTCAAGGCAAACGCATTGAAGATTCTGATGGTCAGTTGGAAGCACAAATCCGGCAGGCTAAGATAAAGATGATCGAAGAGCGGATCAATTCCAAAAATGAAAAGTTGGAAGATATGCTCAAGACAAAAGCAGAGTTGGAAGCTAAAATGGCTGCTCAGGAAATTCGAGATAAAAAGAATGCGGAGCGGATGGCAGAGAATAAAGCTAAGGAGGAAGCTAAGAAAGCAGCTAAAGAAAAGATTGCGGCTCAGATAGCAGAGAAGCAGGAAACTCATGCCGCTGATTCTGAAGATTTGAAAAAGGCGGCGGCTGTTATTGCTGCGGCGAAAGTAGCAAAGACGGTAGCGACTCCTGACGCGGAGAAAACTGCTGAACCTGAAGCGACTGCGGAAAGAGCTGCGGAACCAATTGCGGAGAAAGTCGAAGAAAAGGTAGCTGAGAAAGCAGAAGAAAAAACGGCAGAAAAGGCAGAGACAAAGGAAGAGGAGAAAGCTCCGGAATCTTCAGAGACTTTGATGAGCGCCATTGGTGTGACTTTGGGTGAAGCTTTTGAAGATGCAGTTGATACTGTAAAAGCAATAGCGGAAGTGGTTTCTGATAAAGTGGAAGATAAGATTGAGGACTTGAAGGCTGCTGCTGCGGATGCTGATGCGGAGACGCCGAAAGGAGAGGAGTAATAAGGGTAACTTAAAAGACAATTGAAATTAAAAAACGCTCACTTGGTTGGTTCCATGTGAGCGTTTTTTTTGTCGATTACCGAGCCTCAAAAGAAGAGCATCTGTCCACCCAACTAATTAAACTTCTTTACCGAAAATTAGCCATCATCTTCTTAAAAATATCATTGTTCTGATAAACCCCATTGAAATCTTCCGCCCCAGGACCATAAGCAAAAACCGGAATCAGCGCAGCCGTATGACCACCAGTAGAAAAAGTAGGTTGTATACCTTTGTAATTATCCTTACCAAAAGCTTTAGTAGAAGACAGCGCAAAACCTCCAGTCTCATGATCGGCAGTAACGATGACTAAAGTGTTTCCATCCTTCTCTGCGAAATCGAGCACCGCTCCAATGGTCTGATCAAAGTCGAGCACTTCTTTGATTAAGAAAGAGCCCTTGTTACTATGTCCGCCCCAATCAATTTGAGAGCTTTCTACCATCAGGAAAAAACCATCAGGATCTTTTGATAGAAAATTAAGCGCAAGCTTTGTGGACTTCGGTAAGAAATTATCTCTGCCACCTTCTATGCTTTGGAGACTATCCAAGTCAAGTAAATAGCAATAGCTGTTACCTTGGATAAGGTCATGACTTTGACTTAGTTGTTTTAAATTGGTAATGGTGCCTTTTGCTTTTAAGCTATCCAATAAATTTCTATTGTCTGCTCTTTTGTTGAAATGCTTAGATCCACCACCTGCGGCAAAGTCGATCGGCGTTTTGATGAAGTCCTCCGCTATTGCTTCGTGCATCTGTCGACTAGGAACGTGCGCGTAAAAAGAAGCAGGGGTTGCATGGGTGATGGTAGAAGTCGCTATGACTCCAGTGCTCTTTCCGTTTTTGGCCGTCCATTCCAAAATGGTTTCTCTCGGGATGCTGTCTTTGTCTACGCCGATGGCTCCGTTGTAGGATTTGTATCCTGTAGCAAATGCAGTGGCTCCCGCAGCAGAATCTGTGATCTTCGCACCAATAGGCATAGGCTGATGTAGGCCAATGTGTTTGAACCTGGAAAAGTTGGGTGTTTTATTAGAATAATAATAAGCGGAAGAGAGTTGGGATAACCCCATACCGTCACCGATTAGCAAGATTATATTTTTTGCTTTAGCTTCACTTTTATTAGTTGCTTTTTGTAATGGTGTTTTGCAAGCGGCGCAAAAAAGGATGAAGGAGAGGAGGCTTGTTTTTAAGAATGTATTTTGCATGGATTAAGTTTGTGTTAGGATGATCTTAGCGTAATGTAATTATATTGTTTGAAAAAAGAGCGTTCTGCAAAAATAAAAAAACGGCTACCCAATTTCCATTGGATAGCCGCTTTTCTATAAAAAAATATCCTGCTATTCACAAGCAGTCAATTCTCCTTATTACTTAATAACCACTTTCTCTACAACAACGTCATCTTTAGTCGCCGCTTTCACGAGGTAGAAACCAGCAGGTAAGCTAGCTACATCAAGAGCGAAAAGTTGTGTGTGTACAGAAGTTTGAATAGTAGTACTTCTTACTGTTTTACCATCAAGTGTTACGATACTTAAATTAACATCTTGATTCTGCTTAGTTGCAATAGAAACATTAACAACATCATTCGCAGGGTTAGGATAAACACCCAATTGAACAGAAGATTCTGGGTTAGAAGTGCTTACTGTCAACTGTGACTCTATAATGGTACCTTCTTCAATAGCATCCGCACAATTGTTATCTCCTTGGTCAGAAGTAACACATACCGTAGTGTTGTAATTGACCATATCCATGTATTCGATATTGTCAATCCACCATCCACCACCAGTAGCAGTATTATCGTCTGTAGCGAAGTGGAAACGGAATCGTACTGTTTCTCCTGCATAGTCAGACATGTCTACATAAGTAGGTTCGTATCCGTCGCTGTTACCAGAGAAGGCACTTAGATTAGGAACGACAAAAGTACCATATTGAATTCCGGTAGGGTATCCATTACGAATCATGTCTTCCCCTAATTGCTGGTAAGTATTTCCATTATCAGTAGAGTATTCAAATAATCCTCCATCAGCACCAGCTTCCGTATCATATTTAGAGTAGAAACGCATAACCGGACGGTCACCATCTATAGTGAAAGATCGGGTACCGTTTAGGCGGTGTTGAGATTCCAAAGCTTCATCACCAACGAACCAGCACTGGTCACCAGCGAATGGCTCATCGTTATCAAATTCGAATTGGTTGGTAGCGGCCGTTACGATTTCAGTCGTCCACCAATCTAAAGCACCGTCGAAATCATATTCAACATCGTCAAAATCTTTTCGGATAGAGAAGTTGTCGGTAGCAGTAGCAAGTTTGTAAGTTATTTCCAGTTCATCAAGGTAAACCATATCTCCGATGGTGAAAGTCAGTGTATTTCCGTTTTGAGTTACATCGGAAATATTTGCAGAAACAGAACCATCGATGTAAGTTAAGCCATCAACCAATTGATCTGTAACCAGTACATTAGTTCGTACTGCTGGGTCTGGTTTGTGGTTGATAACAGAAAGTGTAACGTTTAGGTCATCTCCAGCTTCAATTAAAGAAGAAACTGTCTTTTTGATTTTTAATTCTTCTAGACAAGTTGGTCTTGACTCAAAACTTTCTATCTGATCTCCAGTGTTATCTGTATCGTTTTCTTCCGCATAGAAACCCATTCCTCTTCTGGCAAATACATCCCAGATCAGGCATTGGTTTTCTCCATTGTAAAGTGCCTCGTCCGCAGCAAGAATGGCATCTCTACCACTAATAAAACCAGGTTGGCAAGGCTGAATTTTCATTCCTTCCATGACCAAGGAAATAGCCATATTATTACCCAAAGTACCATGATTGATATCCGCACTCCAACCATATACATCTACCATAGCCCAGTATAAATCCCAGGTAACCGCACACCAAACTTCTCCAAGAGCGTGTACTTGCGGATTGGTTGCAATATTACTATAAGTTAATGGACAGACATTCATATCCGTAGAGTATCGGAACCTTCTGATACCTGCTCCATCTGTACCTAGTCGTACCGCGTAATTTCCAATACCTCTTCCCGTTTCACCCGTATCTCCCTCTTTTGCAGTTACCACTAAGGAAACCCAGTCACTCCATCCTTCTCCCATTTGTTCCCCATTGCTTAGACAACCAGTGTTGTTACCACCACCAGTCAAACGGTTAGAAATACCATGTGCGAATTCGTGCGCAACAATACCATTATCAAAATCACCATCAATTAATGCTGGTCCTCCAGTATCAGGATCGACGAAACAAACTTCTAATTCTCCATTTGCAAATTGACGAATGGTTTGGCAATCCGTATTACCAATACTCAAAGTAGGGATAGTAGGTTCAGCTCCGGTACCACCTGCACCTAGTGCAACTGGATCGTCTTCAAAATTACAAAGGATAACTGCAATGGCTCCATAAGCTTGAGCATGCAATGTTTTGTCCTGGAAGAAACAACCACCTCTATCAATCAACGCAATCTTTCCTTCTAATTCAGCACCATTGGCGAATTCTTCTTCACAACCATCCGTTGCATATGGATTGTTAACATTGTCATTAACGATAACAACTTCACCACAAATAGGAGTTGATGTTACGTCAGGACCGAAAGCAGCATCTGCTGTATTATAAGCTCCGGCAATAGAAGAAGGAGCTGATACTGTTAATTTTCCACCACCTGCATCTTGATCCCAAACGAACATGCTCATTGTAGGAGAACCACCATCTGGAGGAGTTCCCATCGTTGCATTGTTGATGGCACCATTATCTGCACCAGCTTGAACAAGTGCTTGTACCTCATCATTCCCAGCAGCACCCATTCCAAAGTTGTTCACTTGGAAGTTTCCAGCAGCTTCATCAAAACCATAGCTGTAAGAAAAATCGTGTAGGAAGTTATTGAGGTAAAATAAATTTACTGTTGCGGCCTCCTGAATGTCAGTAGGCTCGTCATTCGCAATGTCGTATGGGAAGTCAAAGTCTAAAGAAGCACCTCCGTCTGGTTCTGGAACGTCTGGAACGCCGTCTGTATTTCTATCAAGGAATGCGTGAACATTGTTTCCTCTAGTGATGGTATACTGGTTGTTACCCGTATCATGCCATCCCAAAGAAGAAGCAGTCAAATCTTCAGGGTTAACTGCTATTTCGTGAGGTCCGTGTGTTGGTGATTCCGTAGGGTACTTAAAAACTCGGTAAGAGTTGGCCATGACACTGTTATTGCTTTTTGCTAACAATTCAGTTACGTCAATTGAATTTGATTGAGCAACCACCTGATTGTTACAAGAAGAGCTGTGTCGGTGTCCTAAATTTATATCGTGGGTACATTTTACTACTAAGCTTTGCTGGCCGATTACGGTACCAGTAGTTGCATCCACATGCATCTGCCACATTTCAATATCGTCAGCAGGGTTGATGTAAAGGCCATAAGATAAAGTAAGCTGACCTTCTTTGTTTTTGAAGTAGCTCAACATTACTTTTACATCGTTAGCAGAAAAGTCTCCTTTGTCAAAAACGATGGTGTTGTTTGCTTCTTCTTTTGTAGTGAAAGAGGCAGGAACCGTTTTTTCTAAGGCAGTAAGTGTAGCGACCAAAGCATCCTGAGCACTGATGCTTGGCGTAGTCGTGTTTACTTTAGTCATTAATCCTGAAGTAAATCTTTTTCCAGTGTAAAGTACTTCTCCCTGATCAGAGATGGTTACATTAAGAATAGCATTGTAAATACCAATGCCTTGATATTGCTGCTGGAAATAAATGTGCGCAGCACCACTTAATGAGCTGATGTGACTGTCACTGACAGCAATATCTGAGACGTCTTCTTTAGAGAGATCCCAGCTTTTGTGGTTTTCTTCGATATGCCTAAGAGCAATATCGAGGGGTGTTTGTGATTGAGCCATTAGTAAGTTTGCCGAAAGTAGAAAGGCAAAAAAACCAAGGCATCGTAGAATTGTAAAAGATTTAATATTCATCCGATGAGCGATTTGATGGTGAAAAAATTCTGTTTAAAAAAGTAACGGTACAACCTAAATTAGGTTAATCAAAAGCTTTGATTTATTAATGTTAGCTTCTAAAGCTAAAAATATATTTTTTTTGAACCATTTAGTAGCGGGTATGCGCTAATAATTCTGATTTTGTGCGACATTTGTGTAAAATTGCTTGTAATTCACTTTTTCTAGAATATATATCTTGGATAAGTAAAAAATCACTTCTGGTTTGTCAGGCATTCTTCTATTAATACAAAGAGCAAACATGAAAGAGAATAAAGAAAGCATTATATATGGTAAGCATCCGGTGGTAGATGTGATTAAGTCAGGGAAGTCATTAGACCAGGTGATGCTGCAACAGGGGACCCGTGGCGACTTTGAAATTGAGTTAAGGCACCTTTGCAAAGAATTCAATATTCCTTTAAAGATGGTTCCTAAAGATCGACTCAATCGGGTGACGCTAGGGAATCATCAGGGGGTTGTCGCTTTATTATCTCCGATCTCTTATTATAAGTTAGAGGATGTGCTTCCGATGATTTATGAAAATTCAAAAGTTCCTTTAATTCTATTATTAGATGGTGTAACAGATGTTCGGAATTTTGGTTCAATCGCCCGCTCCGCTGAATGTTGTGGGGCAGATGCCATCGTCATTCCTGAAAAAGGAACTGCTCGTATCAATGCGGATGCTTTAAAAACCTCTGCGGGGGCTCTTTCAAAAATTCCAATATGCAGAGTGAAAACCATCCAAACAGCTGTTGAGTTCTTACAACTCTCCGGTATTCAAGTTTTGGCCAGTGATCTGCGTGGTACAAAGAAAATTCAGGAGCTGGATCTGACAGGGCCAACGGCTTACATTATTGGTGCGGAGGATGAAGGGGTAAGTCCGCATCTTTTGCGAAAGGCAGATGACTGTTTTATCATTCCTCAGATAGGAACGACGGATTCTCTTAATGTGGCGGTAGCAACGGGGATTATGTTGTATGAGGTGGTGCGGCAGCGTGGGTAGGAGGGAAAATTAAATCAAAACTTGAATAGAAATCAAAATCAAAAACCAATACGCGGGGATCACGTTAGAGGGTTTTGATTTTGATTGACATTTTGATTTTGATTGATATTTTTAAAACTCATCTTTCCATAAACCAGACTGGCTCCATATCGTCTGGTTCTCCATTGTAATTAAAAGTAATCTCTTCTCCGGCGGAAATATCCAACAAAGCTATTACATCTAAGGTGTCCGATTCAAAATCCGTATAATACCGGGCATTGGGCGAAAAGGAATGGTTGTATAAAGAACCATACCCTAGGGTGATGGCACAAGACTTTTCGTCTTCTCCCCATTGAAAGTAATAGTCGAATAATTCGGTAGATTCAATGGATTTGATCTGGTCGGGTGGTATGAGTATGACAGGGCAAATCTCGATGACGCTTCCAGCGGGAATGTCTTCTGTACTAAAAACGCCTCTGCCAGCTATGCTAGATTCGGAAATATAAAGCGTTGGAATTTTCATGGTTTTATGATCCTGAGTTTGTTTGATTGCTTAGGATAATTGTAACGGAAAGATAGAGAATTTTTTAATAAAAATTTGAATAAGAATCAAAATCAAAAAAAATGAGACGTAGGAATCACGGTAGAGGGTTTGGGCTTAGGTTGACAGGTTAAAAAATTTGAATCAAAATCAAAATCAAAA
>JBLHRR010000058.1:0-29004 GCA_047626155.1 Saprospiraceae bacterium
TCCTCCTCCTCCTATCTCTTCTTCCACTTTCAGCTTTCAGTCAAGTGATCTTGCAAGGCTATGTCTATGAGTCCGGCAACCGAGGTTATCTGGAAGGGGCTGCAATTACCATAATCGAAAATGAGAGTAAAGTCCTAAAAGGAAATGCAGCAACTGATATAAACGGTAAGTTTGAAATCGCGCTGGCAGAAGGTAAAGAATACTTGATTCGAATCAATAAAAAGCCATTCGAACCAATCGAGAAGGTTATTTCTGCGACGGCAAAATCTGACGGAGATAAAATCTTTGAAAAATTTGAAATGGAAAGATTGCCGGGTTATGTTTTTGAAGTAACACTCGCATCTGTCCGTTCGGATGAAGATGTGGTTGTAGATGCTATAACAGGAGCTTGGATTGAGGTTTATAACAATACGATGGACAAGGAAATTTTAAACTTGAAAGACCATCCAAGTCATACGTTTAGTTGTCGTTTTGAGCAAGGAAGTCACTATACGATCCTTCTTCGCAAAGATGGCTTTTTTAATAAACGACTGGAAGCTTATGTCAATGTAAAAGGATGTATTCTTTGTTTTGATGGAGTAGGGGAAGTGAAGCCGGGTGTCTCAGATGTATTGACGGAAGGCTTTGAAATGGGAACACTACTGGCCAATGTTGAGCTGCAACCTATAAGCATGAATTCCGAGATTGAGATCAACAATATTTACTACGATAATAGCTCTGCGAGATTGAAAACCAAAGCAAAAGAAGAACTGGATGAATTGGTTATTGTGTTAAATGATAATAAAACCCTTTTGGTAGAAATTGGTTCTCATACCGATTCAAGGGGAGATACAAAATTCAATCATAACTTATCGCTTAAAAGAGCAGAATCCGTTGTGGAATATTTGATTGATAGTGGCATAGTAAAACAAAGAATGGTGGCCCGTGGCTATGGGGAAAGCAAATTGCGAAACAGTTGCGCCAATGGAGTGAAATGTAGTGAAATAAGACATCAGAAGAATCGACGAACCGAGCTCAAAGTAATTGGATATGTACATGACCAACTGGTTGATAGTCATAGTCTTGCAGAGCAAAAAGAGATTGAGCGAATGGAGGAGTTATTGTCTGGGTTGGCCAACTCAGAAATCAAAATAGCAGAGGGGGAGACGATGCCCGAAGATTTGAAAAAGCAACTAAAAAAACAAGAAGAAGCTAATATGGCTGACTCCAAAAGTAAAGATGTTAAACCGGCAATAAAGAAAGAAAAGGCACTCATGGGGAAAAGAGAAAAGGCGGCTAAAAAAAGAAGAGATGAAGCAGTTGAAACTGTTTTATTGGAGACAATTGATGGTCAAACCATCAAAATGAAAGTAATCGAAAAAGATGGCGTTCCTGCAAAAAGAGATCAGCAATTGGCAATACGAGAGAACGTTCAAAAACCAGAAATAAACAATAACCCTACAATGGAAACGGTTCCTGTTATTGAAGAAGTTATAGCGGAAGAAATGCCCGTCTTAGAAGACAGTTCTGTAGATGAGTTATTTGATACAGGCTCAGAAATTGTAGCAGAGGAGAATATAGGTATGGTGCCAGAACGGGAGATAAAAACGAATAATTTCATTAGAGCTCCAAAAAAATTAAACAAAGACTTCACAGGGTTTAAAGTTCAAGTTGTAATTTCTACTTATAAATTACCTTTGAGCCATGAGATACTTTCAAGGCACGTAAATATAATGTTGGAAGAAACGAACAAAGGGACCTATGCTTATTTGCTCGGCAAATTTAACAATAAAAATGATGCTGCGGATTTTATGAATCGCGTTTTGTCTGAACAATATGCCAATGCCAGGGTGGTGGAGTATGTAGGAGGACGAAGACTGGTGAGATAGGACTTTTGGATTTAATTTTGTCTGTTTTGCAGTAGGAATAGATTACGGAGGCAAAGAATCCGTAAAATAAAAACCCGTCGAGTTGCTAGGCAGCTCGACGGGTTCTTATTTTAGATTCGATTTTCCTTGATGATTAGTTTGAATAAATTAACGAACCCACACTATTACCAAGGAATCTAAGGAGCTCAAGTTTTTAAATAATACTCCCTAAGGCTCCAATTGCCGCTACAAACAGTAGCTGATCTTCTATCACCACTGTTACAGCTTCATCCTCTAAGCAAATCAGCTCATCCGTTTTCGGTATTATTTCTTTATCTGATCTTATTTCCATCTTCTTTTGTGCTGCTTTGATCGAATTTCTCTTTTGAAAATAGCTAAAAACAGCAGGGGAGTTATTGGCTTTCAATAACCACTTCTGTCCCTGAGGAGCCATATTTACCTGTAGATAAGTATTAGCCAGCAGACGCATAGCAGAGCGATCTTCTTTTTGCTTACGGATGTGCTTTTGAAGGTATTTAATACTTAGGAAAGGCGCATCCATCTTAGCATAAGATTCGGCCTTTTTTAAAGCACTTTGAGCATTCAGAGATAAAGAAAACATGATACAGAAAAGTACCATGGATAGTTTTTGTATTGGGAGCATAAGTGGATTAAGGTTTTAATGTATTTTCTGCGAAAGTGATTTTCGGTTGTTTTTGCTAGATAATCATTCACTTCTTTGGGTTACGAGGTCATATAGAAAAGGTTGCCTCTATGGTTGGTTTTGTTGTAAAACTGGAGAAAAAGAATAGTGTTAATTTCACACTATTGGAAAGAAGACCTATATTTAGGCCTTTGTACAAAGACTGTTAAAAAACCTTCTTTGAGGAATTATGAAAATACGGAATCCCGCCTCGCGGCCCGACAGGTTCGTCAAAGAGTCAAAAAAATGTTAAAATGAATAAGAACTCCCTTACCCTACTTTTTTTAGGAATGGCATTGATTGCCACCCTTTACTCCTGTCATGAGGCAATGGCAACAGTGCCTCAGATAGAGGGCCAGACTATGGATGATAGCGAAGATACGGACCGTAAAGTCAAGGAATTATTAGTCAAAATGACTTTAGAGGAAAAAATTGGTCAGATGAACCAATATACTGGTTTCTTTGATCCAACGGGGCCAGCTCCTAAAGATGACAACAACAAGAACAAATACGAACAAGTCAAAAAAGGGCTGGTTGGCTCGATGCTAAATGTAAGAGGGGCTAAGGAAGTAAGAGCCATGCAGCAAGTGGCTGTAGAGAATTCCAGATTGGGAATTCCACTGATTTTTGGTTTTGACGTCATTCATGGTTTTAAAACGACTGCTCCTATTCCGTTGGCAGAAGCAGCAAGTTGGGATTTGGAAGCTATTAAAAAATCTGCGAGAATGGCCGCTATCGAAGCTTCAGCTGCGGGTTTGAACTGGACTTTTGCTCCTATGGTTGACATTAGTAGAGATGCCCGTTGGGGCCGAGTGATGGAAGGGGCTGGAGAAGATACTTACCTCGGCGCTAAGGTCGGAGTAGCTCGGGTGGAAGGTTTCCAAGGAGATGATTTAAGTGCTAACAATACAATCGCAGCTTGTGCTAAACACTTCGCAGGTTATGGTTTTGCAGAGGCGGGCAAGGACTACAATACCGCTGATGTAGGAACGACTACTTTGTACAATGTTATCTTGCCTCCTTTCAAGGCTGTTTCTAAAGCAGGAGTTGCTACTTTTATGAACTCATTTAATGAACTAAATGGCGTTCCTGCTACTGCTGATAAATTTCTACAAAGAGACATCTTAAAAGGAGAATGGGGTTTCGAAGGTTTCGTTGTTTCTGACTGGGGCTCTATCTCCGAAATGATCGCTCACGGTTATGCTAAAGATGGAAAACATGCTGCCGAACTAGCTGCTAACGCTGGCTCCGATATGGATATGGAATCTCATCTCTACATTAAACACCTAAAAGATTTAGTGAACTCAGGAAAGGTGGACATAGCTAACATTGACGACGCTGTAAGTAGAATTCTGAAAATAAAATTCGATATGGGCTTATTCGACGATCCATATCGTTATTGCAATGAAGAACGGGAAAAGAAACTAATGTTCAATAAGGATCAAATGGACGCAGCTTTGGATATGGCTAAAAAATCCATCGTTCTTTTGAAGAATGATGAAGATATATTGCCACTTGGAAAATCGGGTCAGAACATCGCAGTTATCGGACCATTAGCGGATGACAAAACGAGTCCATTAGGGAACTGGAGGTTAGCTGCGGATAACAACACCGCTACATCTGTAATGGAAGGGTTAAAAAAATACTCCGATAATAAGTATAGCTATGCTAAAGGAGTCAATTTAGTAATGGAGGACACTTACTTCCACGCGGAATTGAAAATCAATGAGACTGACAGGTCTGGAATGAAAGAGGCCGTCGAATTGGCTAAAAAATCAGATATGGTCATCCTCGTTTTGGGAGAGCATGGAATGATGTCAGGAGAAGGAAGAAGTCGTTCGGAAATAGACCTACCTGGTTTGCAGCAGGAATTATTGGAAGAGATTTGCTCCGTTAATAAAAACGTTGTTTTGGTTTTGATGAATGGCCGCCCTTTGGCAATTCCATGGGCCGTAGAAAATGTATCGGCGGTAGTAGAGGCCTGGCATTTGGGGGTTAAATCAGGAGAGGCGATTGCGGAGGTTTTATATGGCGATTACAATCCTAGTGGAAAATTACCAATGACTTTCCCGCGTTCAGTAGGACAAGTACCTATTTACTATAATTACAAAAACACAGGACGTCCTGGTCCAAAGGCAGAAGTTTTTTGGCAGCATTATACGGACATGACTAATGATCCACTATTTGTTTTTGGTCATGGATTAAGTTACACGACCTTTACCTATTCCAACTTGAAAGTAAATAAAGTAGCGAATCAGGTAAATGTTACCATTGATTTGAAAAACACAGGAAAAGTAGCTGGAGAAGAAGTGGTTCAGTTGTATATCCGCGATCGTTACGCTTCTGTAACTCGCCCGGTAAAAGAATTAAAAGGATTCGAAAAATTGGCATTAAACGCAGGAGAAAGTAAAACCATCTCCTTTACACTTACAGAAAAAGAACTTGGATTTTATAATGCACAGGGGAAATTCATTATCGAATCTGGAGCCTTTGACGTAATGGTCGGAGGAAGCTCAGATAAGACCATGAATGGGGATTTTGAATGGTAGAAGGACAGCTGCCGATGCGGTAGGACGTTTACTAGCCTCGAAGGTGTAGTAAACGTTTTCAGGTAGTTCCACACATTGTAATTTCACTGTTGTAACAGAGATTTAACAACACAGAATGGCTCACACAGAGCGCACAGGGGCTACATAGTAAACGCACTTTTTCAAGGATGAAACGCATAACAAATCCCCAGTGAATCTTTCGATCCATTGGGGATTTGTTATGCGTATGGCATGATCATTATTCATTCAACCGCCAATCATATTCCATATACCCAATCTCAGCACCAGCGTCAATTTTCGTAGCGGCATACTTGTTAAGATAATCAATCAAATTCCCAAAATCAACCTTATACCAATCAAAGATTTTAGAGACTTCTATCTTTCCACCAGAAATTTTATTATAATTAGGATTATTAATAAAAGCAGTAGCCTGTTTTTTGAAATTCGATTTTAGGTTGCTTTTTGTCCAAGCACGATTCAACAAAGGAGGGCAAGATTTAGCAGCACAATTTACGGCAAAGTGAATAGCCGCTTCTTTATATTTTGGACGTAGAATATCGTTCTCAATATTATTCAAACTATAAGTTTTTGTCCCCAACTTAATCCATTTTCTATCCCAAGGTTTTCCTCCTTCCAGGTCAGTAATACTTTTTACCGGATAATTGTCAACGATCAATTTGATGGTGAAGGCATTATAAGCGTTTATCCAATAAGCCATTTTTTCCGCCTTCGTCCAATCGCTCTGAATGGTTTTTTCAGCTAGCGTTTTCAGATAAGCATCCAATTTAGATTGATCAGCTTTAATGCCTTTGTAATTTACTTTGCCACTGTTGCTAACATACTTTCTTAGTAAGGCATCAAAAGGGGAGTGGTCTACACGAGTATCTACCGCTATGCGTTCTGCCACCTTTTTAACTTCTTCCTTTTTTGTTTCAATAGATTTTGTAATATTATTGTTAGATGTGACGACCTCCTTACCCCCTTTTACTATCTGTTCTTCTTTGACGGGAACGCGTAAGGGCTTTTCGTTGACCGCTACGTTTACATCTTTTACTCTTATAGCTTCCTTAACGGGAGTTTTGTTAGAGGCTTTAGTTGCAGTAAAGAGCGGAGTTTCAGAAGCTAATCTCGTCTTCACCTTGTTGGTAGTTCCGGATTCTATATCATCAATAAGACCTACCTTCTTTTGATTTAAGGCTTCCATTGATTTGGCCGTTAAATCTGCGGACTGTTTCGACACAGGGCTTTCGGCTGCTTGGTTTGTTGGGGGCACTTTCATTTCCTTCGTGGCAGAAGGGTCAGAACCGCAGGAAAAATAAATAGAAAAGAGGCAAATGGCCAGGCTATATTTTAAAAAAGTCATGATGGGTTGTTTATGATGATTTATTTTTTGTGCAATTATAGCTAATTTCTATAGAGAACTCTCTCAGATAAGAATATGTTTTCCCCTTCTATTCCTAATGTAAAAAACCGGACATTCCAGTTTAAAAGGCACAAAAGCAGAGCGAATAAGTCAGCCCCCACCATTTTAGCCCAAAAGCATACAGAAAGCCCTTGGGGGATGTACCGTTTTTTAGTAGTTTTGCCGTTTGAATTGGGACAAAGTCTAACGACATCCTCATATAGTAGTAGGTAGCCAAACAGATCAATACAATATATGTCCGTAAAAGTAGAAAACTTAACCAAAATATACGGTACCCAGCGTGCAGTAGATAATATCAGCTTCGAAGCCAGGAAGGGACAGGTACTCGGTTTTTTAGGGCCAAATGGTGCAGGTAAAACAACCACCATGAAAATCCTTACCTGTTTCATCCCGCAAACGGAAGGCCATGCAACCGTTGGTGGTCACGATGTTACCAAGGATCCTATTGCTGCTCGCAGGGCCATTGGATACCTCCCGGAGCATAATCCTTTGTATAAAGATATGTATGTCAAAGAGTATCTGCGTTTTGTGGCAGGGCTTTATAAATTACAGAATAAGAACAATCGAGTGGCAGATATGATCGAACGTACGGGCTTAGGTATTGAGCAAAATAAGCTCATCGGCGCTTTGTCAAAAGGATATCGTCAACGGGTTGGGCTGGCGCAGGCCATGTTGCATGATCCCGAAGTCCTTATTCTCGATGAGCCGACTTCTGGCCTTGATCCTAATCAATTGGTTGAAATCCGAGGACTCATCAAATCTTTCGGCGAGGAGAAGACTGTTATTTTCTCTACACACATCATGCAAGAGGTTCAGGCACTTTGTGATCGGGTACTCATTATTAATAAAGGAATTTTGGTGGCAGATGATCCTATTGAGAACTTGCAGCAGTTGGTGAAAGGAGAATCTGTGGTTCAGGTAGAATTCCAACAATCTGTTTCCGCCGCTAAGTTGGAACAAATAAGTGGCGTTATTGCGGTTAGTTCCGTAGGACAAAATCAATGGAAAATTACGGCGGAAGCCAATGCCGACATCCGTCCAGAAATCTTCCGTTTTGCCGTAAAGGAAAATCTAGTTTTGCTAGGGATGAATAAAAATGAGTTTAGTGTGGAAGATGTTTTCCAGCAGTTAACGACTAAGTAAATACGGACCCAAAAAAGAGGGCAGGATTGATCAGCTCTATTTTAGCGAATGTTGAAGAAAAATTATCAAAATTTCAATCAAAATCAAAAGCCCTATACATGGGATTTACGTTAGAAGGTTTTGATTTTGATTGGCATTTTAATTTTAATTTTGAAAAACTACCCATTTTCAATTTGAACTGATCACTCCCCTAAAGGGCGGACAGGTTCGTGAAAGAATCATAAATAATATAATTTCTATGTGGAGTATATTTCTTAAGGAAGTACAATCTTTTTTCTCTTCTCTGGTGGGCTATGTGGTCATCGGCGTTTTTCTGGTGATATTGGGTTTAGTCATGTGGGTCTTTCCGGATACCAGTGTTCTGCATTACAACTACGCCACCATGGAAACCCTCTTTATGATGGCTCCCATGATTTTCACCTTTTTGATACCGGCCATTACGATGCGCTCTTTAGCAGAAGAGAAACAGACGGGAACGATCGAGTTATTAGCGACTAAGCCGATTCATGATTTAGAAATAATCCTGGGGAAATATTTTGCAAGTGTCTTGTTATTGATATTCGCCCTTTTTCCGACTTTGATTTATTATTACACCGTTCATCAATTGGGTTCTCCAGTTGGAAACCTGGATTCCGGTGCCATAATGGGATCCTACCTTGGTTTGATTTTATTGGGAGGGACCTTTACTGCAATTGGTATTTTTGCATCTTCTCTATCAAAAAATCAAATCTCTGCTTTTATATTGGCCACTTTTCTTTGTTTCTTTTTCTACTGGGGCTTTTTCTACATTAGTAAATTTCCAATCTTTATAGGAAAGACAGATGACATTGTCCAAAAGGCCGGAATTGAATACCATTACTTGTCCATCAGTCGTGGCTTAATAGATAGTAGGGATGTAAGTTATTTCTTATCCCTTATTGGTATCTTTCTAATGTTGTCTTTGCTTTCGCTAAAAGGTCGAATTTTAGATGGCAGTGAATTTAGCCTAAAAGATTTTAGCTGGAAAGAGGTCATCATTGCACTTATTCCGACGGCATTGGTTGTAGCCCTCAACCCATCTATGGGCATAGCGGCGCGTATCCTTTTTGGTTTGCTGCTCGCAGTTCCTACGGTATGGGCTATTTATTTAATTAAAAAATCAAAGAACTCACATAGCATTTTTCAACCCATTCTGGCCATTGCTATTTTTGCTTTTATAATGGTGATTGGGAATTACCTCTATGGTAGTTTCGATATGACGGAGGAAAAGCGATTTACACTGACCGAGCCTACAAAGAAATTATTGAGAAATCTTGACGATGTTGTCTATATAGATATATTGTTGGATGGTGAATTTCCAGCAGGATTCAAGCGATTACAAACCGCTACAAAAGAATTGTTAGATGATTTCCGCTCTATTAATGGTTTGGTTGATTACGAATTCAGTAGTCCCAATGATGCCGGTACTACTGATGAAATTAATCAAGCGCGTAAAAATCTGGCAGAAGTGGGGATCACCCCTGTAAACCTCAGAATTAAAGACATTGAAGAATCCAGGGAAATACAGATCTACCCTTGGGCTATTATCAATTACAAAGGCAGAACCTTCCCGGTAAGTTTACTGGAACAGGAAATTCCAGGCCTCTCTCCAGAGATCGTTCTAAACAATTCTGTAAGCCTACTGGAATACAAATTGGCCCATGCTATTGATAAACTAAAAGCCCATAGAAAACCTAACATTCTATTTACAAGTGGACATGGCGAATTGGTGCCAATACAAACACTAGATCTCGAAACAACCATGTCCGGCTATTATAACACTGGACGTATTGTACTTGATTCCGTTGTCAAAATAGGTAAGGAAGCTGCCGTAGTTATTGTGGCAAAACCTAGAGGTCCATTTTCTGAGAAAGATAAATTTAAAATAGATCAATATATCATGCAAGGTGGAAAAGTGCTTTGGCTAATTGATCCGCTGGTTGTCAACCTGGATAGCTTGCAAGGCCGACAACGATATATTCCTTTTGAATATCCACTGGAATTGGAAGACATGCTTTTTCGCTATGGCGTAAAAATAAAGTCGAACCTGATTCTGGATATGGAGTGTAGTAATATTCCAATGAACACGGGTAATAATCTCGAAATGTACCCTTGGTATTATCACCCCATTCCGGTTCCTCGTTCAAGTCATCCGATTGTGAAGAGCTTAGACCGGGTGAATCTACTGTTTCCGAGTACCATTGATACTTTCCGAACAAAGACTAACATCAAGAAGACCATCCTATTGGAGTCCTCTAAATATACGCGAACACAAATGACACCAGTACAATTGAATTTTGAAATTTTGCGCTATAAGCCAGAACCGGATAAGTTCAACAAAGGTGCTCAGCCCATGGCGGTATTGCTGGAAGGGACATTCTCTTCGCTTTTCCAAAATAGGGTAAAAAAAGAATTTGTAGATCGATTGGAAGAGATGGGTGAAGAGTTTTATAAAGAATCTGTAGATACCAAAATGATTGTGGTTTCGGATGGTGACATTGCACGTAACCTTGTTGTTAATTATGAAACAGAGGAGGTGAAACCATTGGGTTTCAATAAGTTTGATAGAAGAATTTATGCCAATAGAGATTTCCTAATCAATGCCTTGGAATATTTGATCGATGAAAATGGCGTAATAGAGGCAAGGTCAAAAGAAGTAAAACTAAGAATGCTGGATAAAGTAAAAGCAAAAGAAGAAAGTACGAAATGGCAAATTGTAAATGTAGTGTTACCTGTTGTCTTTTTGGGACTGTTTGGCCTTGTTTTTAATTTCTGGCGTAGACGAAAATATGCTCAATAAAAAAATCAAAATATAAATGTCAATCCGCCCCCCGACGCATTCGGGCTGGTCAAAATCAAAATCTTCTTTCGTGATTTCCACGTCTAAAGTTTTGATTAATAATTATAACTAATTTTTATGAAAAATACAATTATTCTCTTATCCGCATTTTTATTGTTAGCAGCTACTGCTTTTTGGTTTATCAATAAACCAGACGAATCGCTTAGTACCGTTAAAGTAGAAGATCGAAACTTTGCGGTTAAGGATCTAGATCAAATCGGAAAGATCTTTATTGCCAACCGACAGGGGAGAACCACCACCTTTGTACGGAACGGAGAAGGCTGGACGTTGAATGAAAAATATAAAGCCAGGGAAGCCGCGATGTCTACTTTGCTAAAAACCATCAAACGCCTAGAGCTGGGGTATATTCCAGCTCATGCAGCTATTCCTAATATCGTTGAAATACTAGGTAGCAACGGGATAAAAGTTGAAATATATGATCGTGAAAATAAAAAAATTCGGGTTTATTATGTGGGAGGATTAAGTAACAACGAGGAGGCTACTTACATGATTATGGAAGGAGCGGAGCAACCCTACGCCATGAAGCTTCCTGCTTTCGTAGGAGGGCTGCGTACTCGTTTTGATCAAGAAGAAAAAGAATGGAGAGATCGCGATTTATTTGGTCTGGAGCTAGAAGAAATAGACTTTGTTTCCATGGAATATCCAAAACAAAAAAATAAGTCTTTCATCCTAGAAAAGCAGAATGGCGACTTCACGGTGCGCCCATTCCACGCTTTGACACCAGTCAGTGACAAACCAATGAGGAAAGGAATGTTAGAAGCTTACCTAGTTGGCTTTGAACGATTAAGTGGAGAAAACTTCATCAATGATCACTCGAAAAGAGACTCCATATCTCGAATGGTTCCTTTTGCAATCATGACTGTGAAAGACAATAAAGGCGAAACCCAAACCGTCCGTTTTCATCCACTACGGCCAAATGGACAAAGCGGCCTTCCACTCACTGATGAAGAAGTTTTTACCAGCACGGCAGTTGAACGCTATCATGTGGACCATAGCAAAGGAGATTATATCTTAGTGCAGCAGCGAAATGTGGGAAGAGCATTTTGGGCTTATGATGGTTTTTTAGAGCATTAGGTTTTTTGGTAACCGCTACGGCGCTACGAAAACGCTACGTTAAATCCATTTTAAAAAAACGTCGCGCTTCTTTGCGCCGTAGCGGTTACAAAAAAAAAATGACGGAACGCCAACCCACAATATCAAAAATAAGATAATGAAAAAGCTCCTCCTCTTGCTCACCATTTCCACTATTTCCCTAATCGGATATAGCCGCTATAACAATTACGCTACAAAATCCACCATCGTAGAATTATCCTGCAAATCAGAATGGGGTTTCTTCGGTCATCGCCGCATCAATCGGATGGCTGTCTTCACGCTGCCACAAAAGATGCTGGGCTTTTACAAACGACACATTGAATTCGTAACAGAGCATGCTGTGGATCCGGACAAACGCCGTTATGCTTCCAAACACGAAGCGGTTCGACACTATATAGATTTGGACCATTGGGGGGTATATCCTTTTGAAAAGGTTCCACGGAAATGGGATGATACGATCCTGAAGTTCTGTGACTTGTACGTGGTGGATGATCAGGCAGATACCCTATTGTTGATCGGTTACCCGGACATAAAAGATCGGGATGCAAAACCATTGTTGGAAACAGGAGGTGACTTCTTGAAAGAAAAAGACGGTACGGAGACAAACATAAGCATCAAAGAATACAAGCGCTTTTTTAAGCAAAATATCATGCGCCAGTATTATGAAGATGAATGGATTTTGGCTTGTGATAGCTTGCAGTCACTCATAGCAGGAACAGGTTTAAATATAGATTGTAACAATGCATTTGCAAAAGATCAATTTTCTGGATATGGAATTCTGCCGTTCCATTTATTAAATTACTATTACAAGTTAAAAAAAGCTTTTGAAAATAAAGATGTCGAACGAATCTTGCGCATCTCTGCCGATTATGGACATTACATCGGTGATGCTCATGTGCCCTTACACACCACTGAAAACTACAATGGACAAATGACTAACCAGATTGGCATCCATGCCTTTTGGGAAAGCCGAGTTCCTGAGTTATTTGCGGATAATGAGTATGATTACTTCGTTGGCCCAGCCAAATACATAGACAATAAAAGCGAGTACTTCTGGGACATCGTTTTGACTTCTCATGCCTACGTAGACTCCGTGTTGTTAATCGAAAAAGAACTCAGTAAAACCTTTCCGGAAGACAAGCAGTTTTGTTTTGACAACCGAAATGACAGAGCCATCAGAACGCAATGTGAAGAGTATGTCCGTGCTTATTCCAACCGCATGGATGGGATGGTGGAGACTCGGATGAGGGATGCGATTTATGCTATTGGTTGTGTTTGGTATTCTGCTTGGGTGGATGCTGGGCAGCCTAAGATTAATAAGTTGGATTTGTTTAAACCCAATGAGGCGTTTTTGAAGGCGGTGGCGGAGGAGAAGGCTTTGTATGAGAGTGGGGATATAAAGGGGCGGAAGCATTAGAGCTTCGCTACATCCTCCTTCCTTAAATCATCCCGAATCGCATCCAAAATATGATCCACCGGTTCCACTAAAGACAGCCCCGTATTCTCCTCAAAAATCACCCTCGGATTTTTAGTCTGCTGACTAATCGCCACATCCCGATAAGGAATATAACTTTTGATGATCCCGATCAGCGAAGCCTTCTTATAAGGTTGCGTCCCCTGAATACTGATGACCTCCGGCTTGGTGATAACAGGTCCGCCACTATTACCCGGGAAAACAAAAGCATCCACCGTAAAATCCGTGCTTCTATTTTCATACAAATCCCTAATTCTGGCAATGATCCCAGAACGGACCATCACGTGTTGTCGATCTTTGGAAACCAAGCCCATCGGGAATCCCAAGGCATAAATAAAATCGCCCTCCATCAACCCATGTTCCATCATTTGAGGTCTAGTCGCAATATCAGTATCTGATTTGAAAAGACCGAACTTCATTCCTTCTGCCGCAATTAGATTGATATTGATGCGAAGAACAGCCACATCTACTTTAGGATTTTGATGTCCCGTCCAAAGTAACTTACCGGCATCATCCATCAACCGAATGTTATAGTCCTTCGCAGGCTGTGCATTTTGCGGATTGAAACGAAGAATCATTTGCGATTGATTGGCTATGACATGTTTGTTCGTTACCAAAAAAACCGTGTAATCTTTCTTCTTCGGATCGTCATGCGTTTTCACATATTGACCAAAAAGGAAACCAGTACCAACCCAGGTCTTTTTTACTTTACCATTAACGGATTGTTGAATGCCCATTGCGACAACCGTGTCCATAAAAAAAGGTGGAATTAAAGCCATAAGTAGTTTTATTAATTTCTGTATTCGGTTCTAAGTAACAACGAAAAATTAAATCCCGATTTGGAAACAATTATGTAAATCAAAACGACCACAGGGAGAGTGGTTTATATAATTGTTTCCACAAAAAAAAATTGGGAAATTATTTTTAGTGTAATACTAAAGAAGGGGTAAGTTAGTATTTAATTATTTCTTTTGTAAGAAAAAAATTATATCAGGTCATTATCTGAAATGGTGCGACCATTTTAGATGGAGTGGCGTACAATGGGCTAAAGTGAGCCTGTTATAATTGGATGCAAGGTCTTCTAACTTATTTTTTAACATATAGCCACATAAGAACATGTAGCCCACTTTCGTAAAAGACCATATAGTAATTTACTTTCAGTAAACTTTACATAGTTCATAAAGAAATACACCGTTCATCAAGAAGTGCTATGTGAACTATGTAAAAAATGCGAATAGCTTTTTACTATGTGTTCTTTTACGATAGAAGGCTTATGTGCTCTCTGTGCCTATATGTTAAAAACGCGATCGCAGAACTATAATAGATTCGTTTTTAGAGAACTATAACAATTTGGTAGAGATACTAAAAACAAACAAAGCCTAATGAAAAAGTCAACATATTATTGTTCCTTATCAAGTTAAATTACGACCTTTGTCCTCTAAATTTCACACACAAAATAACCAACTACCTTGCAGAAAGAACTTTTAAAATGGCATTCGCCAGCAATTGGAAAAGAAATGGAGATGTTGGTCTACGGACACGGCGGTTATCCAGTTATCGTTTTTCCAACTACGATGGGTCGTTATCACGAGAGCACAGACTTTGGAATGATTGAAGCCGCCAAATGGTTTGTGGATAATGGCAAAGTGAAAATATACTGTGTAGACAGTATTGACAAACACAGTTGGTACAACAAAGACGTCCATCCCTCAGAGCGCGTCAAGAACCACCTTTGGTACGATAAGTACATCCTCGAAGAAGTTATCGATCCAATCCGTAAAGAGCATGGCTTCGAAAAAGTAGCTTTGGCTGGCCCCAGTTTTGGAGGTTTCCAGGCTTTGAATTTCGCTTTCCGTCATCCGGAACGCGTCAGTCACTTGTTCTCCATGAGCGGCGCATTCGACGTTAAATCCTTCCTAGATGGTTATTATGACGAGAATGTCTACTTCAATAATCCAACCGATTATATGCCAAGTAATGATAATCCGGAACTTTGGAAGATGGACATCGTACTTGGAGTAGGAGAGTGGGATATTTGCTTGGAAGCCAATCAAAAAATGGCAGAAATACTTCAACAAAAAAACATCAATCACTGGTTCGATCTCCGCAAATGGGCAAAGCATGACTGGCCACTTTGGGTAGACATGTTCCCTCATTATTTATCGAGACTGTAAGTTCGTTGATTGGTAAAATAGTTGATTAGTTAGTCAGTTCGCGTATTACGCGAAAAACGTTGCGCTTCGTAGCGACGTTGCGGTTACCTCTTCTCTTTTCACCAATCACCAAAACAATAAATTAAGTACACCAATTAACAAATCAACCAAATATTATGAAAAAAATAGGCATTCTTTTCGGTCAGGAAGACACTTTCCCTTGGGCTTTTATAGACAGAATCAACAGTAAAAATATAAAAGGCATTATTGCGGAACCCGTCAGTGTAGATGTGGTGCAACAAAATAAGGCCACAGAGTACGCAGTCATTATTGATCGTATTTCTCAGGATGTTCCTTTTTACAGAGCCTATTTGAAAAATGCAGCTTTGTGTGGTACCACTGTAATTAACAATCCTTTTTGGTGGTCTGCTGATGAGAAATTTTTCAACAGTTGTTTGATGGAAAATATCGGAGTGCCAGTTCCAAAGACAGTCTTGTTGCCTTCAAAAGACCATCCGGATGATACCTCTGCTGCCTCTTTTCGAAATATGAAATTCCCAATGGATTGGGATTACGTTTTCGATTACATCGGATTCCCGGCTTACATGAAACCGCACTCTGGAGGCGGATGGAAATCTGTATATCGGGTGACTGATTCTGAAGACTTGTTTACCAAACATGGCGAGACAGAGCAGTTGGTGATGATGTTGCAGGAAGAAATTTTATTCGATCATTACTTCCGTTGTTATGCGCTTAGTACGGATCAGGTTCACATCATGGATTATGAACCACGCAATCAGCCTCATTTGCGTTATGTAGTGGATACTCCTTGTACCGATAAAAAGTTACTCAAGAAGATTAAGGATTTGACCATTAAAATTAATACAGCCTTAGGCTATGATTTTAATACGGTTGAGTTTGCAGTAAGAGATGGTATTCCTTATGCTATTGATTTCTGTAACCCTGCTCCAGATGCTGATGTCAACTCTGTTGGAGAAAAGAATTTTGAGTGGATTGTAGAGAATGCAGCGATGATGGCCATTAAAAAAGCCAAAAAACAAAAGGTTGGAAAGATGGATTTGACCTGGGGTAATTTTATAAAAGGAGCAAATGGTTTGCCTGTTAAAGGTTAAGAAACATTAGTCATTTATATCTATTCAGTATATAGCAGTTAGCTATTGGCAGTTAGCGTCCCTATAACGTGCAATAGTGGGAAGCTAACTGTTAAAAGCCAACTGCTGAACGATTATGTTCATTTAGCACTACAACATGGAAAAATTAAAACTTGCCATTCTCGATATGAATGCTGGACATCCTAATCAGGGACTTCGCTGCATCAAAGAAATTGCTAGTCATTATACAAATGATTTGGATGCTAAAGTCTATGATGTTCGTCAAACCGATATGGTGCCTGATCTGTCCTATGACATTTATATTTCTTCTGGTGGACCCGGAAATCCATTGGAAGGGAATGGGGTGTGGGATGTGAAATTTGGACAGCTTCTGGATGCAATTTGGGCGCACAATGCGAATCCATTGAACCTCAGAAAGAAGTACCTCTTTTTGATTTGTCATTCGTTTCAATTGGCCAGTAACCATTTCCAATTAGGCGAGATTACCCAACGACGTTCTTATTCTTTTGGTATTTTTCCATTGCATAAAACGGAGTACGGAAAAGAGGAACCCATTCTGGAAATACTAAGTAATCCCTTCTACGCTGTTGACAGCCGGGACTGGCAGTTGATACAACCAGACCTGGAAGTTTTTCAGAAAAGAGGTGCCCGTGTTTTGGTTTTAGAAAAGATAAGAGACCATGTCAGCTATGAACGTGCCATCATGATGGTTCGTTTTTCTGATGAAATAATCGGCACACAATTTCACCCGGAGGCAGATCCGAAAGGGATGAAAGAACATTTGTTAAAACAGGAAAATAAGGATAAAGTCATTGCCAATTTTGGAGAAGAAAAATACGAAAGTATGGTTGCCCAGTTGGATGACCCCTTCAAAGTCGCTGCAACTCATGATACCATTTTGCCTGATTTTTTAGATAACGCTATTGCTAAAATACAGCTCATAACTTCCTAATGATATCTCCCCTAAGAAAGCACTTTAACGAACAAACATTTTCTCCCGAGGGCTATGAACGCTTTAAAGAGATCATGGAAAGCACCTATGGCTACAAGCCGGATTTTCGACTGGCAGAAACGCCTATTTTTCTTCCGAATATACTTCGTGATAGAGTTTTGCAAGCTTGTGATGATATAGTAGAAGTCCTTTGTCAACCAAATTTTAAAGAGCAGACTCAAGCTCCTTTGGTGGAAAATGAAGTAGAAGTTCCGAACGAAGATGACCACACCACCTTCCTCCAAATGGACTTTGCCGTGTGCATAGATGAAAAGGGTGATCCTACACCGCAACTTATTGAGGTTCAAGGTTTTCCAACCTTGTATTTTTTCCAAGAAATGTTAGCAGGTGCTTTCCGAAAGGCCTACAAAATGCCTGAGGAATTCACCTCTCGTTTCAATGGATTGACCGTTCAGGACTACTTTGACAAACTCCGGGAAATTATTGTTGGAGACGTCAAGCCAGAGCAAGTGATCATGCTGGAAATAGAGCCTGAAAAACAACACACCTACATAGATTTTCTAGCGACAGAAGCAGAATTGGGTATCAAAACACTGTGTCTTTCAAATTTGAAGAAAGACGGAAAAACACTCTATTACTTCAATCAATCCGGCGAAAAGGTAATCGTCAAGCGTATATATAACCGCGTTATTTTTGACGAACTAGACCAACGTAAAGACCTTGTTAGAGAATTTAACTTTGCAGATGATGTTGATGTAGAATGGATTGGTCACCCCAATTGGTTTTATAGAATCAGCAAATTCATTCTGCCGATGATCAAAAGCCCGTACAGTCCTGAAAGTTTCTACCTAGACAAGTTGGAAAGCTACCCGGAAGACCTAGAGAATTTTGTTTTAAAACCATTGTACTCCTTCGCTGGCGCGGGTGTGAAACTGCACATCACTCCAGAAGAATTAGATGCCATTCCCAATAAAGACAATTACATCATCCAACGAAAAGTAGTCTACGCTCCAGTTTTGGAAACGCCTACCGGAACGGCCAAATGCGAAATTCGGATTTTGATGCTCTGGGAAAAAGGCGCTGAAAAACCGGTGGCCTTTAATAATATGATCCGAATTACCAAGGGTGAAATGGTGGGGGTAAAATATAATAAGGATAAGGATTGGGTGGGAGCTAGTATTGGTTTTTTTGAATGATTTTTTTAGAGGGTAGATCAGGGTTCCCTTATTTCGAACCAGTTTAGGTCTGTAGGAAAACCCTGATGCACTCAAACCAAAGAATAGGAACCAATTCTTACTTGATCACACTAACATCCCCCTTATACATTTTCAAAATCCCATCCACAAACCGCAGCTCCACGATATAAACAAAAACCCCAGGATTCATCAATTTTCCTTTCAATCGCCCATCCCAGCCACCAGCAGGATCGCCCAAGTCAAAATCACTGGCCTCGTGAACCAGCTCCCCCCAACGGTCATAGATCCGGAAGTGGTTGACTCGCTCTGCGGAGATATCGCCATATGGAAAAAACAAATCATTTACGCCATCGCCATTTGGAGAGAAGGCATTAGGGATGTAAATGTTTCTAGGTTTATCAACGGCGATCTGCATGGTATCCCTAAGGGTACATCCTGTTATAGAATCAATGGAAGTGATCACGAAATCGGCAGTGTAAAAGGGCATACCGTAGGGTTGAATACAATTTAAGCAGTTGACATATTCTACAGAAGTCCAGTTGATGATTTGGTTGAAATCAGGAAAGAGGAGGCCATTTATTTTGACACTGTCCCCAAGTAAGATGGCTTTGTCCTCTCCGGCAGAAAGGAATATCTGAGGAGGCTCGTAGAGATCAATCTCCCCACTGATTGTACAATCATTGGCATCCTGAACAAGTACCGTATAAAGACCTCCATCAAGATTGCTGTAAATGGTATTTCCCGTAAGGGTATCAAAATTAAGGCTGTATAAATAAGGCGGAGTCCCACCTGTCGTATTGTCAATAGTTATGAAACCATCGTCATCTCCAAAACATTCCACATTCTCCTGACTTAATTCCAATGCTAAAGGATCTGGTTGACTGATGGTGATTTCAGCCTCATAAAGACAATCATTTTCATCAGTAATGCTTATTTGATAAGTGCCCGCCGGAATGTTCTCCAAATCCGCTACCATCTGCCCATTGGACCAGAGGAAATCAAAGTCTGGAACACTAGTCGGGTTAATGGAAATGATGCTTCCAGTACTGTCTCCATAACAATAAACATCCGTAGGCTCAAAGTCAACGATAGGTAGGGGAGTGAAACGCACATAAATACTGTCGGTATCAAAACAACCGTTGGCATCTGCCAGTGTCCAATACCAGCCTTCTGACTCTACCAAATAGCTCGGACTTGCGCTTCCATCTTGCCAAGAGTACGGAACACCGTTGGTAACACTTGGGTTTAGTGTCAAGTTTTCTCCATCGCAAAGGGAAGTGTCGGCAGCCAAGGAGATTTCCGGAGTCAGGCTAAATATAATGTTGATGTCGTCTACCGTTTCGCAGCCGAGGGCATTGGTTAGTGTAACGACATAATTTCCAGAATTGATAATTTCCAAATCAGAATTAGTACTACCAGAAGACCATTGATAACTGACCGCTCCTAGAGTAGTTGCATCCAAGTTAAAGGTGAAAATATCGCAAATGCTTTGGTCCGCTCCGAGGTCTATTTCCAAAGGAGGTGAAAAAGTAGCGATCAGTTCATCTGTAGCAATACAACCATTTAGGTTTACCTCAACAGTGTAAATACCAGATGAAGTGATGAGCAAAGTGGCTGCGTCGCTTCCATCTTGCCAAGTATAATTAGCCCCCGGAGTCATTACATCTAACAATAATTCATCGCCTTCACAAAGTGCAGGGTCGGGGCCCAAATCTATGATGGGCGTATTGGTGAAAACCAAATTAATAGAGTCTGTAACAAAACAACCAACCGTATCAATCACCGTGACCAAATATTGTCCACTGACATCTACCATAATGGAAGAACTGGTTTGTCCATTGCCCCATTGATAGGAAGCCGCTGCAGGATGACTGGCGTCCAGAGTGAAGGAAGGGATATCACAGAATGAATCATCAGCTCCAAGGTCCAACTCAATATCCGAGGTAGAAGCAACGGTAAATGAATCTCGTCGGGTACAGTTTCCAATATTTACATCTACCCAATAAGTACCCGGATTGGTCACCTGGTAGGAAGCACCCGAGGTTCCGTCCTGCCAGGTATATATGGCATTGGCCGTGGAAACATCGAGAAAGAGATCAGCTTGACCAGGGCAGAAGGCAGTGCTTGTAAATGTACTAGCATTGTCCAAAACATCTATTTGTAAAAAGAAGGTATCTACCGCATTACAAGTATTGGGGGCATTGACTACTTGCATAACGCTGTAGGTTCCCGCCTCTGTAAAGGTATAGCTAGGGTTTTCCTCTGCGCTGGTATCGCCTGTTCCAAAATCCCAGAAAAAAGTTTCTGCATCTGAGCCGGTATAGCTAAAATCAATGCTCAATGGAACACAGCCACTTGTAGAGGGTTCTGCAAAAGCAGAGGCAGTAACCGTTTCAATTTCAAAATCTATTTTAAAAACTCCGATGGCACATTGCGAACCATTAACCGTGGAATAAGCATTGGGTAAGGTATTCATGACCGCATCGATAAAGAAACAAGAACAAACGCCCTGATATATAATACCCGCCTTATCAAAGCGGCTGGTTCCTCCATCTACATGATTGGCATCGCCATAGTAAGTTGCGAAATCTAGCGACTCAGCATTTGGCGAAAGCTTGGCTAAATAAAAAACATCGTCGCCATCATAAACAGCATCCGGCGTAAGTGGAAGACCTCCTTTTGCATGAAAACCTGAGAAATAAATACCGTTACATTTGTCTACCATAAAAGCGACGGGGACAAAATCGAAACCAAAAGGGCCCGAGCCTAAACCGATCACCGTACTGTATTTCAAAGTGCTTAAATCAGAAGTGAAGGCCGCTAAAAACTGGCGACTACCAACATTCGAGAAATAAGTGTTAGGTGTAATGTCAATGACACCTGTTGTTTGTCCGTATATATGCACATTGTCGTCTTCATCTAGGTCCACAAAGTAGGCATAATCCTGTCCTCCCTCAGAACCAAAGAAGGTACTGTGGATAATGTTTTGTCCATCATTAGATAGTTTTACCACGAAGGCGGAAGAAGTTCCTCCGGGCCAATCCTCCTGATAACCACCACTGCCAATCGGAAAGCTTGCCCCACCTGCCATTCCAGAAGCGATAACTTCTCCATTGTCCTTTACTCTAATTCCAAGGCCGGTATCATTAGAAGGGCTACCCAAATATGTGGCCCAAAATAAGGTGGAGAGGTCACTGTTTAGCTTCATTAAAACGACATCCTGATTTCCCTGATTTTCTGATTGGAAAGCATTATTAGTTACTGGAAAATCAGTAGAACTACTGGAAGAAACTACGTAGATATTGCCTTGAGCGTCCAACACGATTTCTCCTCGATTGGCATCGTCGCTATTAAGGCCAGAGACGTTCACGCCGTCGAGGTTATTTCCGCCAAGATAAGTAGAACCAACAAGAGCGGTACCATCTGTATTTAATTTTGTTATAACAATATCGCTACTTCCTCCAAAAATAGTTTGAACCGCATTCGAAGTAGTAGGGTAATCTGAAGATTCCGTAGTTCCGTAGATGGACAATTGGCTATTGAAATCTACAATCATACTATGAGGTTGTTCATTATCATTGCCTCCGATGTAGGTCGCATAAATTTGCTGACTGCCATCGGGAATATATTTTGTAATCGCAATATCCCGTGAATTACTGGGGCCGGAATGATCCGATTGAAAGGCACCGGTTGTAGTTGGGTAACCTGAATCGAAGGAGATACCACCTCCGTATATATTCCCTTCATTATCATAGGTTGCGGTAAATCCCCAGTTGTTGGAAGAAGAACCGGAAAGCGTTGCCGCTACCACAATTGGGTCAATAACTAAGGCATAGCTGTTGTTAAATCCTTTTGGAAAATGAAATGAAATTATATTGTTAGATAAATGATATTCACAGACAACCTCCTGTTCTTTTCCATTGATAATTTGATAGGCATAGGGTTTTTGTTCTGTGATTTGTTCAATGCGGGTCTGTATTTCCAAATGGCCTTCTTTCAGTTCCAATTTGTCAACGCCTTCATAGCGCAATTTTATAATAGCCGGATCAATTCCAGGAGCTATTTTAAAATCATATTTGAAGTGCCCATTCTGGCTATAGGCTTCCATCTGGATCCCAGGATAAAGGCCATCGTAGGAAACGGTATGAAAGAGCGGCACCTTAGAGGCCCAGCGTTCGGGATCGTTTCCGAGATAATAATTATGGTAACTGTGTTGTTGGTCAAGTCCTTTAATTTGGGCGGGAGCCGCTCCAACAAAATGAACTTTATAAGCATGACTTTGCCAGGTCATAGTATCTGCACCAGTCTTGTCTTCGTGCATTCTTTCCACTGCCATGGGATCGTGGAATAACCAAGTCAAAGCCCGATCTTCCATAAACAAGGTATTAATTCCACCAATCCCCACGCGGTATTTTACTTCGGGTTCCCATTGATTTTTATTTGGAATGAATAGTAGTGGTTCCGATTGCTTTGCCTCCGAATGGTGCTGATGTTCGGAACAACTCTGGCTATTGCCAAAATAGGAACAGAGCAGAAACAGAAAAAGTAGGGTCTGGTTTATGGGAGCTTTTGAAGGCATATTGTTAGTTTTTGAATTTTGGATGTAGCTTTATCTTTTGTTGGATCTTTAAAAGTAAGAAAAAGAAACGAAAAGAGAGCAAGCTCAAGCTGAATTTCAAAGTACTCCCTTTGCAAAGATTCAAACCTCAAGCTGAATTTCAACCTCAACTTCAAAGCGCTTAGTTGGTGAATAACTCGTGTATTGGGGGAATTGAAGTTGCAGTTGCGGTTGTTTTTGAAGTTGAAAAAGGTATCTTTGCGCCCATGTTAAAACTAGGAGAATATAATACGCTCACCGTATTTCGTCAAACCGAGAACGGTGTTTATTTGCAAGATAAAGAGGGAAACGAAGTCTTGCTGCCCAATAAGTTCGTCCCTGAAGAATTAGAGATGGATCAGGAAATGAATGTTTTCATCTTTTCTGATGGGGAAGACCGCTATACTGCCACCACGCAGCGTCCAAAACTGGAAGCCAATCAATTCGCTTATCTGGAAGTCGTTGACGTTAATGACTATGGTGCCTTTTTGGATTGGGGCTTGGAGAAACATCTAATGGTTCCTTTCTCTCAACAGGATAGTCGGATGTACGTCGGTGAATCTTACCTGGTTTGCATGTACGTAGATTCGATAACGGATCGGCTAGTAGGTTCCAGTAAAATCATTAAGTTTTTTACGGAAAAAGAAATTACGTTAAGAACCGGAGAAGAAGTAGATCTTTTGATTGGCCCTGAAACTGATTTGGGATACAAAGTAATCATCAATCAAACTTGGCCGGGATTGGTGTACCACAACGAAATTTTCAAACCAATTGAGCCTGGCGATGAAATGAAAGGATTCGTCAAAACACTTCGCGAAGACGACAAAATTGACATACGCCTCCAACGCATCGGTTACGATTCTATCCCGGAGCAGGCACAAATCATCATGCGCCACCTCGATGAAAACGAAGGCTTCATGCCACTTACAGATAAAAGTAGCCCGGACGATATTTCCATGCGTTTGCAGATGAGCAAGAAGGTTTTCAAAAAAGCAGTTGGTGGGTTGTACAAATCTCGAATGATTCGAATAGAGAAGGATGGAATTTATAAAATTGAAGACTAACCTTAGAAAGATAACCGCAACGACGCTACGCTACGAGACACCACGTTTTTTTCGTAGCGATTCCGTAGCGCCGTGGCGGTTACCAAAAAACTCAGGCTAAGGCCGCAATACATTTCTCCCGGATCTCCCAAACTTCCTCAAAAGATAAAGAAATATCCTCCGTCTTCAACCACTTCTTGATAAACTCCTGATGATATTCTACCTTGAACGTTCCAACATCAGACCATTCAATAAATTGTTCTTCCAATATATCCGGCATTAATTTTTTAATGTCAGAATCTGGAAATGTCACATCTATTCGTTCTCCGTTGATGGAAATGTAACAATGTGCTTCCGGTACGTACGGAAGTGTACTGTTTTCAAGAACGTTTCCAATCCCAGGCGTGTTTTTATTATTCATTTTATAGACGGCCAATATCAGTTTTACACTTTCAAAACCCTGCTCAGTTGCGAGTTTTTTGAGAAAGGCATGTTTGCTACTGCAAGTTCCCATTCGTTCTGTCCAAACTAGTTCCGGGTCAAACCGATTTTCATTTCGCCCATAAGGTAGTTGTTGAACTACCCGTAAAACGTCATCAAAAGTTGATAAGCCGGAAACCAAAAGATCGTCTATTATAGATTCATGGTCGTCATGGGAATTCAAAAGGAGTTCATTCATGTGTTGTAATGTTTATAGTCATTTGTCTACTCTTTCTCAAATCGTCGAATATCCACTTCTTTAACTAAATCTTTCCCATCTAGCAGATGATCTACAAAATGCAAACCCCAGTAAGGACCCAAAGAAGTTCCTTTCGTACCAAGGCCATTGAAAATGTGTAAGCAGGAATGTTCAGAGTGTGTACCTAAAAAAGGACGTCTGTCTTTTACCGTTGGTCGAATAGCTGCATTTTGTTTTATAATACGGTAAGGACTGTTGATACTACGGTCCAGGTTTTTTAATAAGTTCTCTTTTCCTTTTTCGGTGGGACTTTCATTCAGCTCATCCCATTCATAGGTAGCGCCAACCCAGTAGCGGTTTTGCCCAAGAGGGGTAATGTAAGACTTGTGTTTTATGATTGGCATATCGGCTGCACCAGGAATTTCTATTTCGAGCATTTCCCCTTTGGACACAACGAAAGGCAATTGTTTAAACCAGGGATTGAATCTCGCCTGTTGACCTTCGCAGAAGATAATGTGTTTCGCTTTTAAATGTTTATATCGAATACCTCCTTCTGCTGGGAATTCTAATTCAGAAGAGTTGAAAAGGCTTGTCGTTATGGCATTTTGATTTTGAAAATACTCTTTTATCACATCTAAAAATACAGGAACATCTACTTGTGCGGCCTTATGAATGGCTCCCCAACTAAAAGGCGCCTGCATGTTTTTTTTCACTTGCTCATTCGGTTGCTCAGAGCTGAGGTATTGCTCATAGCCCGGATCACCGCTCCTTTCATCCCAGGTGTTTTCTGCTTTCACATCACTCAAGGCTCTGTAAATAGTACGCTCCTGATAAAAATGTTCTGCCAGTTTGTTTTCAATTTCTTGATAAGTCCGCTTTGCAATTGGTAAGAGTTCATCGAACATCCAGCTTTTTACCAGCCGACGCCCAGTAACGGGATTTATAATCCCTGCTGCTACTACAGAGGACGAGCCAATATAGTGGTTATCAATGAGGTGAATTTTCTGACCACGCTCGGATAAAAACCATGCAAGGAGAGAGCCGGCTATTCCTTGTCCGATGATGAGGTAGTCTACAGATATATTGTCTTTCATATAGTTAATACTAAGTCACTAAGGACTGTTGTGGTCAAAGATCCATGTTTTGTAAAGCCTCTCGATCTACCTTCTTCATTTTTTTTACTACCATATCATAAGAATGGTCAACTAGTTCTTTTAGTAAACGATTAGATAAGCTGCCGTCAAAGTCCACCGTGTTCCAATGTTTTTTGCTCATGTGGAAGCCGGGATAAATTTCAGGATGACACTCTCTGAGCTCTACAGCATAATTGGGATCGCATTTTAAGTTGACAGTAAAACCCTCATGGTTCAAACCCGTCAAAGCGAACATTTTTCCCAAGACTTTAAAGACTAAGGTGACGTCATCGAAGGGGAAGCACTCCTCTACGGCTTTCTTATTCATACAGTAATCACGAAATTCTTCGATGTTCATTTGTCTGATTATTACGAAATTTTAATTTTTTTTTAAATAAAATGTGACAGGATAGAACTATAGAAAAGGGGAAAACCCTACGATTGAAAAGGTTCTGTTTCGATATCTGTGATCAGATGCCCTTCTCAATATTTTTTCCAAACACAAACTTAGTAAAAATGACTAAAAAGTACTGTAAAGTGGGCAGTTTTCCAAATGGTTTCTTCATAACCGTTTCGTATGGTATAAATCATTATACATAAAGCCGTGGTATTAAAAATTGCTGAAAAAGTGAGCATTTCACTGGTTCGGTTTTTGGCTTTAAGGTATTATTCAATGATATCGGATACTTAAAACAACACATGCTTATGAGACTTTGCTTTTGGTTTATTGCACTTTTATCTATTTCTACTTCCTCGGTTTTTGCCCAAACTTCTTGTATGGAGTTTACAACCCTCGATGGTGTATATGGCCCATCTGGGCCTAATGGGACTCCCGGCTGGTATGATGTCTTTCATACTGAAGGAAATATTAACCTGTCAGCTCAGGGATTCCAAGATCTAAATGGATCAATCAACGGTTCAGCCTTGGTAGCTGCAGGGATCAATCAATTTTCTGGAGCATTTTATATGTCGAATGGCGTCTTTCTAAAGACCGCACCTACTTCTGCCATGATTTATGAGTTTCCTGTTTCGGATACGGTTACTTTCAATTACTATGATAATGGAACGGCCATTAACTTAGGGGTGAACAACGAACAAGTAATGGTTGAAGCAGACTTTATAGACTTACCTACTGCCATCGCACCTGGTGTTACCATGATCATAACACCTACAGGTAATCAAGGTATAATTACTTTAATTGGATATATCTCTAAGGTAATTGTCGGAGGTTCAAATCTGGGGATCGACAATTTTTGTCAATATTCTGATACCACTCAAACTTGTTTGATCAGTGAGGTAAGTGTCAGTCCTCAAACTTGCAACAACGGGACATTCATGACAGATATTGATTTGATTTACTCAGATACCGGAAGTCTTGGTTTTACTGTTTCCGTGAATGGGACAAGCTTAGGAACCTATTCTTATTCACAACTTCCAATAACTGTCGGACCTTTAGCAGGAGATGGTACCACCGAGTGGATTTTCACTGTAGCGGATGTCGAAAATACGTATTGTACGAATAATGAAAATATTGGAGTCGTTACCTGTACCGTTTGCGCGATAGAAAATGTATACGCAGAGGCTGATCAATGTACTTCATCGGCTAATTATTCAGCCTACTTGGAATTTACTTATTCTAACAATGTATCTACTATGTTCGATGTATATGCGGATGGGGCTTTAGTTGGGTCATTTCTTTATTCTAGTATTCCTGTTTTCCCAGATATGCCATCCTCGTCAAATTCCACTCAGCTAATGACGATTTGTGATGGAGGTAGTTCTTGTTGCGTTGATTACTCAATCGTTCCATTAAATTGTACGCCAAACGCTTGTTCCTTATCTGGTTTTTATTCCACACCAACTTGTGGAACAGACGGAACATTCGACGTAGAGCTGGGTTTCAGTTATGCCAATGAAGGTACGAATTTCAATGTCTCTGGAAATGGAACCAACTATGGTGACTTCGCTTATGCGGATTTGCCAATTACTATTAACGGCCTAGCCGGAGATAATACAACGAACTATGTTTTTAATATTACGGATGATACAGATCAAGCTTGTACGGGCACCATTAACTTAGGCACAGTGAATTGCTCATTACCTTGCGATTTATCAAATATGACTATTAGTTCCATTGCTTGTGATTCAGATAGTACAAACACCTTTGTATTAGATTTTGATTTCACAGGTGATCCTTCAAACTTGTTTAGGTTGACAGTGGGTGGAACATTCATCGGACTATATAATTATTCTTCATTGCCTGCCACCATTTCTAATATACCTGGAGATGGACAAAGTATTTCCGTATCGGCTTGCGATGATTCTGAACCGTCTTGTTGTACGGCTGGTACTTACATTTCTTTGGATTGCGCACCAGCCGTTTGTGATATTAGTAATTTTACAGCTTTACCGCAGCCTTGTAATGGAGGTCTCTTTGACGTTGAAATTAATTTCACACCCATAAATCAGGTAAGTACTACTTTTAACCTTACAGGAAATGGAACAACTTACGGAACTTATACTTATGCTTCTTTGCCCGTAACGGTTTCCTTGTTACCTGGCGATAATGTTACAAATTATGAATTCTTTGCAACAGATAGTTCTGATCCAAGTTGTTCTGCAGGTATAAATATCGGAACCGTGCTCTGTGAAATTCCATGTGACTTTTCTAACCTGTCTGTAGACTCATTGTTATGTGAATCAGATTCCACTTACAGCATGGCCTTGAATTTAGCGCAAAGCGGAACGACAGGAAGCTCCTTTAATCTAAATATGAATGGTGCTTTCTACGGCAATTTTGCTTATGCAGACTTACCAGTACACTTGGTCGGCTTGCCAGCCAATGGCGCAACCGTAAGTTTACAAGCCTGCGATGAAGCGCATCCGAATTGCTGTACAGACTTGACTTATACGGCTGTAGATTGTGCACCAGCGCCAGTTTGTGAAATTGGAAACCTTGATATAGAAGTATTGCCTTGCGATGCTTTCGGAGAATACAATGCTGTTCTT
>JBLHRR010000059.1:0-28721 GCA_047626155.1 Saprospiraceae bacterium
CTTTCTAACAAAAAAAATACAAATCACCATTATTTTTCAAGTTGTCCCAAAATATAGAAATCTCTTTCTGGTCCTCAGGGCTGGATACAGCCACGATAACTTGCGGATTCTCCAGTTTAGCTACTTGCAAATGAGTAGTAACCATTTGCCCATAAATGTCAAGCCCTATTTTTCGAACATTATTCGTTACCCAAAGAAAAGGGATCTTGGCCGCTATTAATTTCTTGGCCAGTACCTTCCCCTTTTTTCCAGTGCCCCATAATACCAAAGGTCGGTTGGAGTCGTAATCTAATTTCAAAAACCAAGGCATTTTTAAATCGAAATATTCCTGATTGGCATAAGTTTTTGAATTTCGGGAAGTTCGCTCTGGATGATCTCGCCAATAATGCAACAATTCATTTACGGATACGACCTTTAAGTCCTTTTCGTAAAAACGAAAACACAAATCATAGTCCTCCGGATAGCGATCGACATCAAAGGCGCCGCAGACAATAAGGTCTTCCCGGTAGCTCATCCAGCAAGGGGAGGGGAGGACGCACTCCCGATAGATATCATTGTAATGGCTGTTGTCTTGGCAAAGATCATTGAGCCATTGTTCGTAGCGTTTATAACCGTCCCCTAAGGTGGAAGTAGAAATGTATTTCACCCATCCCGTAGCCACATGCCCTGGTCCATTTGCTATAAGGCATTGCTGTAGTTTTTCCAATTTGTCGGGAGCCATCACATCATCCGCGTCCATACGAGTGAGGAGCTGGCCCGTGCTTTTTGCGAAAGCCAAACGGAGCGCAGGAATGATTCCTTTTTCTTTAGTGGTGGAAACTTTAATGCGCTGATCGGTTTGCGCAAATTCATTTAAAATAGCGAGGCTGTCATCGGTAGATTGATCGTTGACGGCCAGGAGTTCCCAGTCGGAATTCGTTTGTTGGAGGATGCTATTTAAGCATTCCATCAGCCAAGGAGCGGCATTGAAAACGGGAAGTAGGATGCTGATTGTTGGTGGCATGGTGACAAAGTAACAACAAAAAATACTTCTTTGACAGATCTCGATGGTTCATTTGTCACCAGCCCTCAACGCTCAATCCAAATACCTAAAAACATCAACCGCCTCATACTTAGGACTTCTACTAATTTCTACCAAGATGACGGTTGGTTTAAAGTCCGAATCCGAATCAGCAGCATTCTCTCTTTGTCAAAAGCGGATACAAAAACATTAGGTATTACACTAAAAATAATTTCCCGATTTTTTTCGTGGAAACAATTATATAAACCACTCTCCCTGTGGTCGTTTTGATTTACATAATCGTTTCCAAATCGGGATTCAATTTTTCGTTGTTACTAGGATAGCAACGGATGAAATTTTATGCATCGAGAGTAAAGGAGACTATCTACACATCGTGACGGCAGACAGTCCAGTCATCAAATGTTTGGAGAACCTTAAGGATATGGTCAAGAGAGTGCCAAGCCATTTTGTGCAAACACATCGCTCCTTAATGTCGTGAATATTGATAAAATCGACTACGTTGAAAATAATAGGATGGTTATTAAGGAACAATACATTCCGATTAGTAGAGCTTTCCACTCTAAGGTAATGGAGCGATTGAAGTGATTAAAAGACTGACTATCAGTTAGGTATGGAATGTTTTCACGACTTGAAAAATGGAAAAAAGACAGTACCCCCTGGCCATTTCCAACAAGGCCAAATAAAATAAAAACCACTCTTGTTTTTACTTTGTTTCTCCAAGCAAAAAATATATCTTTGCAGCGTTTTTCAGAAAACCCTTTCGTAAATTAATAAAAATAGCAATATATCATGGCGAATATCGGTCGTATCACACAAGTAATTGGACCAGTAGTAGACATCAGCTTTGCTGGATCTGAACTTCCGGAAATCTTCAACGCACTTACCATTAAAAGACCTAATGGTGAAGAGCTAATTATGGAATGCCAACAGCACCTTGGAGAGGACAGGGTACGTGCGATATCAATGGACTCTACAGACGGTTTGACCCGTGGAATGGAGTGTGTCGATACCGGAAAAGCTATTGCAATGCCAGTTGGAGACGCCATTAAAGGCCGTTTGTTCAACGTAGTAGGTGTAGCTGTAGATGGTATAGGCGAAGTTCCTAAGGGAGACAACGCTTACCCAATTCACCGTGATCCGCCTAGATATGAAGACCTTTCTACTGAAAAGGAAGTACTCTTTACAGGTATCAAAGTAATCGACCTGATAGAGCCTTATTCTAAAGGTGGAAAAATTGGTCTCTTTGGTGGTGCCGGTGTAGGAAAAACGGTATTGATCATGGAGCTGGTAAACAATATTGCAAAAGCATACGAAGGTATCTCTGTATTCGCAGGAGTAGGAGAAAGAACTCGTGAAGGAAACGATTTGCTTCGTGAATTCTTAGAATCTGACGTAATCGATTACGGAGAGGCATTTAAGCACTCTATGGAATCAGGCGGATGGGATCTTTCTAAGGTGGATATGAAAGCACTAGAAAACTCTAAAGCAACATTGGTATTCGGACAGATGAATGAGCCTCCTGGGGCACGTGCAAGAGTAGCATTGTCTGGATTAACAATTGCAGAATATTACCGTGATGGTGACTTGAACGATCCAACTGGTGGTCGTGACATCCTTTTCTTCGTTGATAACATCTTCCGTTTTACACAAGCGGGTTCTGAGGTATCAGCACTTTTGGGACGTATGCCTTCAGCGGTAGGATATCAGCCAACTTTGGCAACAGAGATGGGATTGATGCAGGAACGTATTACTTCAACTAAGCGTGGTTCTATTACTTCTGTACAGGCAGTATATGTACCTGCGGATGATTTAACTGACCCTGCACCTGCAACAACATTTGCTCACTTGGATGCAACGACGGTATTGAGTCGTAAGATTGCTTCCCTCGGTATCTACCCAGCGGTGGATCCTTTGGATTCAACTTCTCGTATCCTTGACCCAGCTATTATCGGTAACGAACACTACGAAACAGCTCGTGCGGTTCAAGCGATCTTACAGCGTTATAACGAATTACAAGATATTATTGCGATTCTCGGTATGGAAGAATTGTCTGAAGAAGATAAGCAGGCAGTACACCGTGCACGTAGAATACAGCGTTTCCTTTCTCAGCCTTTCCACGTAGCAGAACAGTTTACAGGATTGAAGGGAGTATTGGTGCCAATCGAAGAAACCATCCGAGGGTTCAAAATGATCCTTAACGGTGAAGTTGATCAGTATCCAGAAGCAGCTTTCAACTTGAAAGGTTCCATCGATGATGTAATCGAAACAGGTAAGAAGATGATGGCGGAAGCAGAAGCTAACGCGTAATTAACTTAAATAACAGATAACTAATTACAATGAATTTAATAGTCTTGACACCAGGAAAGAAAGTATTTGAAGGAGATATTACTTCCGTAAAAGTACCAGGCATCGGCGGTCAATTTGAAATATTAAACAATCACGCTCCTATCGTTTCTGGCTTAGGCGAAGGTGATGTCCGCATCATCGAAACGGGAGGGAATGTACAGCGTTTTAAAATTACACAAGGCTTTGTGGAAGTACTGCGAAATGAAGTAGCGCTACTGGTACAGAGTGTTGTTGAAGAATAATTAAGAAAGTCATCTTGTTAGAGGGGACGGAGCATTTAGTTGTTTCGTCCCCTTTTTCTTTTTACGCGGTTACGTCTTTAGCTCTGCTAAAGACATAACACTAAAGACGTAACAATACAATTGCCCAAGTTTCTCCATCCGCCTCATACTCCCGTACCACCTCAAAGCCAACCTTCTCATGCGCCCGCAAAGACCGCATATTCTGTTTTGAAACTTCAGTGACGATAAAATCAAAATGTCTTTTCATCAAGCGGCTCATCTCCATGTACAAGCCCGCGAAAACACCTTGCCCGCGATAGTCCTTTCCAATGCAAATCTGACCCATCGTAAAGTATCTGGCGTCTTTTAATGACTGCTCCTGGTACGTGATCTTATCAATTTCTTCGAACATGGGAATAAGGATAGGAATCTCGTTTCTCCAATTTTCTAACATGACTAATGCATAGCCAGCAATACTTTCTCCGTCTTTTGCTACGATGTGCGGATGAGGGCTGTTCAATTTTTCGAGAAGTACTAAGTTGTGTTTGACGGTAACAAAGCCTTCCTCATTTGCTTCTGTTTTCGAGACGGCGGTGGAGTGGTTTTCGTTTTGTAGTTGGAGGATGCCGTTTAGGTCGGCGGTGGTTTTGGCGGTGGTGTAGCGAATCATTTGTTATTGTATTTTATGGTGATGGTAATTATCCTAGTTGTTCTAAAAGCCAATCCTTGGACCCCATTTCTTTTTCCTCTTGAATTTCTTTTTTTAATTTTTCATAAGCTTTTTTATCTCGGGGTGTTAAATGTAAAATTCGGCCAGTAAAACGGATAAAATTTTGATAGTGTTTTTTGTGATAGCTTAATATTTTTTTCCGACCTAACCATACCATCGTACTAGACAATAGTGATGACAATGCGTCGTATTCATTTCGTTCAAAATAAATTTTAACTAACATTATTTTTGCATCTGCATTTAGTAATAAGTCTCTTTCATCAATTTGCAATAGTAATGTCATGGCCTGATCGTAATTTTTCCTTGTGAAATCAAGTTTTGCCAGACTGTATATATAATTGCTTTCTCGATGACGGGGATCAAGCATTGGTTTGTAGTCAGGAATGAAATTTTCCAGCCATTCAAATTCTTCAAAAGCCAATGCAGCAGAAACAATATTGTTATAGGTGAATCGACTCAGTTCACCGTTTTCTATTAAGAGCCCTTCTCTTAGTCCTGATTTGTATAAGTCAAAAACTTCCCTACGATATTCATTGATTCCAGTATTAATTTTACGGATACAAAAATTAATGGAAGAAAAGTATAAATATTTTAGATCGTCTGGGGCTAGTAAATACTGATGCTGTTGAAGTGTACTTTTGAGTAATTGAAAGCATTCTGTATTGTTTTCTGATATGGCTCGGTAGCAGTAGTAGTAACAGGCGATACTAGGTTCCTTTAAGTAAGAACTATTCTCTAAGAAAGTTAATAGTAATTCTACGAGCTGAAAGTCATACTTTGTTGTAAAGACAGATTGATGAGAGTTTACAAAACAAGCCTGCTTTAGCTTACTCATTAATAAATACTTATCAAGAGCCTGGTTCATCGACCTCAGATTATTCTCAATGCCTCTGTTTCTTGAGTCTACGTAATTATATTGTTCAAACTTCAGAGAATATTCGAAATAATAAAATTCTAGTCCCGGATTCATTTTCTCTAATTGTTGCTCGCCTACACGTATTGATTTTTGAAAATACTTTTCTTGTTTTTTGTGTTTATAAGCCCTTGCTTTGTGCAGCGTTTCCTTCACAGGAGTACTCTTATATTCAACATAGGCGAGATATTCTTCAATACATCGTAGCAGCCAAGAACTAACATGACGTAAAAGTTTATCGTCAAATTCCTTCCCCTGAAAAACTGATTCGAAAACCCGTTCTTTTTTAAACGCTGTTGAACCTTCTTTTGAATAATCAACTAAATACCGCCACAAGTCGGTTACTTCCTTACGTTGATTAAAGAAAGGAGAGGCTACAAATTTATTGAGCTCTCTTTTTTCAACCCCTGTAAGCTCTAAAAATACTGATATAAGTTGACTTCTTCGCATCCTTTATTTTTATTTTATAATCAAATGTATTGAAAAAGAGTAAGTTATGAAAATTTACTTTTTGATAAATTGATAATTGTGTTGTTGTTAAGAAGGAATTTAGTCCTCATATTTGTATTGTAATCAAGAAATAATTGGGAAAAAACAAATAAATGAATAAGCCCTCCACATATGGCTTTCTTTTAAAAATCACGCTAATCAGCATTCTGCTGATGGGGCAAAGTATTGGTCTCTTAGCCCAATGGGAGGCCGTGTATTTTGATTCCAGTAATACACCAGATAACTTTCCAAATATAAAAACAGTAGAATTTACTTCGTTACAGAATGGTTTAGCGGCTGGTGATAATGGCCTTGTTTATCGAAGCAGTGATAGTGGTCTGAACTGGGAAAGCATACTAACAGAACCTAACGGGCTGAGATTTGTAGACATGAACTTTGCTACACCAATAACAGCCTTCTGCGTAGCTCAAGAAAACAATGTATCTAATAGTTGCGACGGAAGTGGAGTAATTGCTCGGACAAAAAATTATGGAGCAACCTGGAATTTTACTTATACAGATGATAATTTGTTTGCAGTGCATTTTCCAACTGAAAGTGTTGGTTACGCAGTCGGAAGTTGTGATGCAGTTTATAAAACTATAAATGGAGGTGATTCCTGGGAACTGTTTAACCCCGGTTCTGGAAGTGGTTTTACAAATGTATTCTTTAGAGATGAGCTAAATGGTTTCGTCGCAGGTCTGGGGGATGTATTTTACCAAACTATAGACGGAGGAGAAAATTGGATAAATATTGATTTGCCAAATGCTTCAGACTATACCGAGATCACTTTTGTTGATGCAACAGTCGGATTTGTTCTCGCCGGAAATAAAGTATTTAAAACAAGCGATGGAGGGTTTGATTGGACGGAAGAAATAACAATACCTGATCCTGGTGCTTTGAATTACACCACAATGTTTTGGGTAGATGAAAATAAGGCTTGGATTGCAACTGATAGTAGACTTCGAAATACGGATGATGGAGGAAGTTCATGGTTACTACAAGAGGCAAATACGCCAAGTAATAACAATGCATTTACGTTTGGTATTCAGGACTTATTTTTCTTAAATGAAAATCAGGGTTTTATAGCCGGAACTCAAGGGTACTTTAAAACCATAACCGGAGGTGCTAGTCTTCCTGATCTCCAATACTTAGCTGGAAATGTATTTATTGACCTAGATGAAAATTGTAATTTAGATGTATCAGATTCAAGTCTTAAAACCTGGGTTATAGAAATTACAGATGGCACGAATAAATTCTTCTCGACTACTGATTTTAACGGAAACTATTTTCTTGCTTTGCCAACTGGCGAGTATGATGTGCAACTTGCGCTTCCAAATAAGAATTGGACAAACGGCTGTCAGTTAACTTATCAAATAACACTTGATGCGCCTCTTGATACCTTAATAAGAAACTTACCTGTTCGAAAAGCAGTTGATAATTGTCCTGTATTAGAAGTGGATATTTCTACTAATGCATTGGCCCATTGTTCCGATAATATTTATACAGTCCGTTATTTTAATAGAGGAACAGCTACGGCCAATGCATCTTATGTCGATGTAAAACTAGAGGAGAGTTTGACGATGACAAGTACCAATTGGTCATCTGTTTCAGGGAACACCTATACATTTGATTTAGGAGATGTCGCAGAAGGCGAATCTGGAAGTTTATCTTTTGTTGCTTTTTTAGAATGTAATCCAATTGTTGGACAAACACATGCGGTTCAAGCTAATATATACCCAGACGGATTTTGCTTGCCAGCGTCTCCACTTTGGGATGGAGCATCTTTAAGCATAACGTTAGAATGCACAGGAGACTCCGTAGCATTTACGATAACAAATACAGGAACTGGGGATATGCAATCATTGCAGGATTTTGCAATAATTGAAGACCACATAATTTTCATGACTGGTCCCATCGACCTCGACGCCGACCAAGACAGCACCTTCACCCTCTACCCACAAGGCACCACTCTCCGCCTCGAAGTAGATCAAGTCTCAAACCACCCCGGCAGAAGTAATCCTTCCGCCAGCTACGAAGCCTGTACCACCAACAACAGTGGCGGAATTAGTACGGGCTACGTAACTCAATTCCCAGAAGACGATGCGAATGTATTCGTCTCCATAGACGCACAAGAAAGCACGGCTTCCGCAGTCACCACCAATAAAAGAGCGTATCCCAAGGGCTATGGGGACGAGCACTATATCGAAGCAAACGTAGACCTGGACTACCACATTCTTTTTGAAAACAATACAACGGAGACCGTTTATACGGTGATTGTTCAGGACACGCTTTCGCAATGGTTTAATGCTTCCTCCATACGCCAGGGTTCGTCTAACTATGAATATGACTTTAGCCTTTCCGGAAATGGAATGGCAACATTTACCTTCTCTGATCTAGAACTGGCACCGGGCGAAAAAGGATTTATAAAATTCAGAGTACAACAAAAAGTAGATAACCCCAACGGTACTTTCATCGAAAACACCGCCTGCATTAGTTTCGATTATGGGCTGAACAACAAAACAAATACAACTGTCCATCAGGTAAGCTCTGATTTTTTAGAGACAGCGGACTTCATTCAAATTACTGGGAACATCGCCAACGAAAATGGGGAAGCCATCGCACTGGTGGATGTACAGCACAACGGTCAATCGGGTATTGAAACGGACAATAATGGTTACTTTGCTATTGATGATGTAAGTCCAATGACTCCCTATACCGTTACCCCTTACAAAAACATCAACTTGACAAACGGAGTAGACGCCGCAGATTTGTATCTAATCCAGCAACACTTGCTCGAAAATGAAATTTTAGACTCTGAATACAAAATGCTGGCAGCGGATGTCAACAACTCGGGGTCTATAACTACACTAGATGTTTTCCAAGTCAGGGCAGCTGTACTATTATTGACCGATGAATTTCCAAATAATACCTCTTGGCGGTTTGTGAAAACACCGTACGATTTTGAAGATGCAAGTAAGCCCTTCAACTCCGTATTCCCAGAAGCATTCACCTTTGGAATTCCATTGAGTGAAAACGAAATTAATTTTACCGGTGTGAAAGTCGGTGATGTAGATGAGTCTCATGATCCTTTGTCACTGACAGGGGAGGAGGCAGAACCAAGAGAAAAGAAAGCCCTGATCGTAGAAGATCTGGCTTTAGAAAATGGGGTATCATATGAGGTCCCCGTATATATCGAAGCAGGCGATGATTTGGCGGCACTGCAGTTGGCATTAGAGCTGGATGAAGAAGCCTTGCACTTCGAGGGTATCGAAACAGATACCCACACAATTTGTAGATCGGATAACTTTGGATATAGATTTCTAAGGGCTGGAGTGATAACCGCTTGCTGGTTTGACCAAAACGCTGTTGAATCGAATCAACCTAATCAAAGCGCCTTAACAACACTTTTCCGTTTGCGGTTTACCGCAAAAAAGAAAGGAAAGTTGAGTAGCTACCTTACACTTAATCCCGAACTTGTTGACGGACGAGCGTATGAGAGAAAGGATGACTTACTAACGAAGGAACTAAAAAGGAAACTTATTTACCTTCAATTCAACGCGCCAGGACAATCACCAACAATCGTGAGTCTCCCGGCCCTGGAAATTTTTCCAAATCCTACATCCAACAACGATCTCTACATCAAGTACACTCTTACTGAAGACAGTAATATCAAAATAACAATCTATAATGCCTTGGGGCAAATCGTAAAAAAAATACTCTTTCCGGAACGTCGAGCGAAAGGAAGTTACACTTATAAATGGAATACGGCTGGATTAGGGGAGGGTTCTTATTTTATACAATTACAAACTAATACGGGAAGTCCAGAGCTGCGTAAGTTTGTGAAAATAGGAGGGTAGGAAATACAAATCCATTTCAAGAGCAACCTTAATAACAAAACCCTTAGTCTGCATAGACTAAGGGTTTTGTTATTTAACTCTAGTATATTTCTTAGGAAGAATCAGCCTCAGCCAAAAGGACAATGTAAAAAAAAAACTTTGCGAAAACTTTGCGCTCTTAGCGACCTTTGCGGTTAGTTCCTTGTTCGAGCAACGCGAGAACTCCGCTACAACCGCATATCAAAAACAACCCGCTTCTCTTCTCCCTCCTTCGTTACGCCCTCAACCCAAGCCTCAATATGCGTCTTGCTCTTTTTCCGATACCCCACCCGCTGAGGAAAATCATGCGCCTCGTTTTCAAAAATAACCTGCCTCGGCGATCCATTAATTAAGTAAAATAAAACAGGCTGCCCATTATTCTGATCCGACACTGTAGGCACATAATACAACTCTCCCTCCCGATAAGTAATCTGCATGGTTTCCAAAATAATAGTATCCCCCTTCACTACCTTATAAGACCTCCCCAGCAACCAACGATCTACCCTAGACCATTCCTCAAACAAAGCTTCATCATTCACCTGCCAGTTACCAATCATCCAATTCAAATCTTCCACCAGCGTAGTGGGCGCCATTTGAGTCTTTGGCCCAGGTCCCTGATGACAATTACAAAAAAGTAGAACGATAAAGAATAATTTATTTCGCAAGAGTATTGTTTTTTAAAATTAAAAGGTAACCGCAACGGCGCCATGAAAGCGCAACGTTTTTAATCGCAGCCCTGCAAGGGCGACGTATGTTAGAATAGGATTTCAATCCTAATTTTCATTTCATTATTTTCGTCCCATCACAATTTTTCCAACAAAAACCGCGTCATCTTATTATACAAATGCAGTCGAGTTGGGCCACCATAAATGCCATGATTTCGATTGGGATAAAAGTAAGTATCAAATTGCTTATTGGCCATGACCAATGCATTCACCATCTCTGTCGTGTTTTGAAAATGAACATTGTCATCTGCTACGCCATGAACGATGAGGTAATTTCCTTTTAGCTGATCTGCGAAATAAACCGGAGAGTTGTCAGCGTATCCGGAAGGGTTCTCCTCGTTGGTCCGCATATACCGCTCGGTGTAGATACTATCGTACCATTTCCAATTGGTCACCGGAGCAACAGCGATTGCCGTTTTAAAAACATCGTTGCCTTTTAGTAAGCAAAGGGAAGACATGTATCCACCATAACTCCATCCCCAGATACCGATGCGTTCTGCATCTACATAATCTTGTGTCGCTAAATATTTGGCTCCTTCTATCTGATCAATGGTTTCGTATTTCCCCAATTGTTGGTAAGTCATTTTTTTGAATTCCTGACCACGAGCGCCCGTACCTCTGTTGTCAATACTCACTATGATGTAGCCCTTTTGCACCAGCATTTGGTGCCACCAGTAATTAAAGCCACCGAATTGATCTTGCACGGTTTGGCTGCCCGGGCCACCATATACATGCATCAAAACGGGATATTTTCTGCCTTCCTTAAAGTCCGTTGGTTTTACCATCCAACCATTAAGCATCGTGCCATCAGTAGTTTTGAAATCAAAGAATTCTACCGGAGCAATACCATATTCTTTTTGTAAATCAGCAACGTCGCTATTGTCTTCAATGGTACGAACCATTTTGCCAGATCGATCATAGACGATGAATGTAGAAGCTTTGTTGGCTGTGGAGAACGTGTTGACAAAGTAGTCGAAAGTGCTGCTGAACTGTGCGGAGTTGCTACCGTCTTCTTCTGTCAATTTACGTTTTTTTACACTCTTGACATCAGCGCTGTAAATCTCTCGCTGCATAGGTGATTGGGTAGCAGCTTGGTAATAAATCAGATTATTTTTTTCATCGATACCATAAAGAGAAGTAACGTCGTAATCTCCCTTAGTTAAAGGACGAATCATTTTACCTTTAAGGTCATAAAGATAAACATGATTGAAACCACTCTCTTCGCTGGTCCAGATAAATTGCTTACCATTTTTCAAGAAAGTAAGGTTGTCAGTAATGTTAATGTAATACTTATTGGTTTCTTTTAGGAGGCTGCGAGTCTTTCCTGTTTTAGCATCAGCCAGTACCAATTCCAATTCATTTTGGTGGCGATTCATTTTGGTAATGCAAAGCGTGTTCGCATCTTGAGTCCATTTGATCCGTGGGATGTATTCGTAATCATTGGCCAAATCAATTTTTGTAATTTTATTGTTTTTTAAATCATAAATATGGACAGTTACAATAGAATTGTCTTCCCCCACTTTAGGATATTTGAAAGTTTGGTATTCTGGATAGACGTCATCATTGTACAGAGTCATTGTAAATTCGCGAACCCGACTTTCGTCAAAACGCATGAACGCAATTTTCTTTCCATCAGGAGACCATTCAAAAGCTTTCGCAAAAGAGAACTCTTCTTCGTAAACCCAGTCCGCTCCTCCATTGATGATTTCGTTTTGCTTACCATCCTCCGTAATCTGAACAACGCTTCCTTTTTTAAGGTCTTTGTAATATAAATTATTACCGATGCTATAAGCTACTTTATCTGCTTTCGGGCTGAACGTAGCATCACGTTGTTTTCCTTTAGCATCCAAAGCGGTCAAACTCTTTCCATCATAAACAAAGAAATTTGCTTTGCTGGAGCGACGATAAATGGCCTCTGAATTAGTCGTGATCAAAATATTCTTTTCATCTTCACTAAAGGCGTAGTTGCTGAACGCTCCATCAAAATCATCCGTCTTAAGGTCACTTCCGTTAAATAAGGTCTTCGTGAATTCCCCAGTTGTGAGATCGTATTGTCTGACCTGATCTTTTTCCAGAAGCGTATAATGCTTTCCATCTCGCTGGAAATTAAAGCCAGGAACAGACTTTGGATAAAAGGTATAATCCTGCCAGATGTCTTCGACACTTATTTCTTTAGTGGTGGTGTCTGCTTTTTGTGCAGATATGCTAGTAGAGAAACTTAAAAGTACCAATAAAAGGAGGTAGGATAAATTAGATGAAAATTTCATATGATAGTTATTTATTGTATTTTATACGTAGAAATAGCTTTTGGTAAACTAGAAAGAGTAAAACATCTTGTATTTGACACAATCTACTTTCAAAAGTATTTATCTCTTTTTGTCTAAGGACTAAGGGTATCCTGAAATGGAGGTGTAATAAGATCGTAAGCACCCAAAACCAACTAGACCCGAAAATATAGCTTTTAGGTGAATACCCGTATTTTTAACAGAACTTTAAACATTTTTTGTTCAAAACCAAACCCAGCATGCGTCACATCCTACTTTTTACATTTCTGATCTGCGGCCTTTCTTCCTGCACTACCAAAGAAACCATTTATGTAAATGAACAGGAACAAGTGGTCATAGATGGAAACGAAGCACCGCCCTATTCGGAAATCACGACGGTGCAAATTCAAAGTTACGTCAACAAATTATACATCGATCTTTTGGGCCGCGAACCAGATTTAGCAGAATTGGAAGGCAGGTCCGCAACTTTAAAAGCAGCAGGACTCACAACAGAAGCCAGAAGCACCTTGGTCTCCGACTTGATAAATCAACCCGCTTATTATGCTCGCTTTTGGGAAATCTATCGACGGGCATACCTCAATGGCGTTTCTGATAATTTAATCCAGCAGCAGAGAGGTGCCTTTCAATTTGCCTATGATGACCTTTCACAAAACACTGACCCTAATTCGATCGCTTACGCAAGTTTCATTCTGCTTGAACTCGAAAAAATAGATCTCCTCCTCAGCGCAAACGAAGACTACGAAAATGGAACAATAGCTATAAACGAATTCATGGCCCGAATCGCATTCAACAATATATTCGACGAAATAAACATGGGCGCAGAAAATATGGTACTAGCTTGTTTTGAAAACTTCCTAAAAAGACAACCGACAATCGCCGAACTAACTGCCGGAGTAGAAATGGTAGACGCAAACCAAAGTGCCCAATTGCTCTTGCAAGACGGAAACGACAAAAATGATTTCGTAAATATCATCACCAGCAACCCCGAATTCTATCAAGGCTTAGTCTTCGATATCTACCAACAACTTCTAGTCCGCGAGCCCACCTCCACAGAGATGGTCAATGCCACAGAAAATCTCCTACAAAACAAAAATTACCAAGCCATACAACAAACCCTAACAACTACAGACGAATACGCCGGCTTCCAATAAAAAAGAATCTCCGAAGGAGACCACATCACAAAAAAAGACTATAGAGGAGTCGACCCTACATTAACCCCGAGCCGCAGCTCGGGGACCCCCGCACCCAGAGCGAAGCTCCGGCAAAAAAAGAAAAAATGAAAAAGAACAACCACATACAATACCTCTTCCTCGTCGCAGCTCTCCTGCTAAGCACCGCCAGCTGCAAGAAAGAAACCACCACAATCCACAACCCTGAAGTAGACTACATCTACAACGTAAACGGAGAAAACCTCTACCAATCGAACGCCGATAAAAACAAAGAGAAATCCTCCGAACAATATGTTTCCATCCTCTACTCCAATCTCTTCCAAGATGCAATAGGGCAAAATGACCTAGTAGAACTTTCCGAAATCCGCCGCGCCATCGGAGACAAACAAATAGCCGACGAACTGATCCTAAACGCTTTCGTCAATAACAACAATGTCCAAATCCCAAGCAACACCAGCATGCGAAACGACATAGATGCCTTCGTAGAAGAAACCTACCTCCGCTTCTTCCTCCGAAAACCAAACCCCTACGAAACCTACGAACTAAAATCCGAAATAGAAGAAGACACCAACCTAAGTCCAGAACTCATTTACATGGCCTTCGCCCTCTCAAACGAATACAAGTTCTACTAAAAAAAAACTCCGAAGGAGTTCAAACCCTAAACAAAAAACAACTCCGAAGGAGCCCGCATCACAAAAAAAGACTCTGGAGGAGTCGACCCCACATTAACCCCGAGCCGCAGCTCGGGGACCACCGCACCCAGAGCGAAGCTCCGAAAAAAAAATGAAAAATGAAAAGAAGAAAATTCCTAAAAAAAGCAACACTAACTGCAGCCACCACCATAGCAGCCCCCTACATCCTCCCCACCGGTCGACTCTTCGCAGCCACCGGAGCCCGAGTCGTCAACCACGTCGTTTTCGTCCTTTTCGGCGGCGGCATCCGTAACCAAGAGTCCGTAGAACAGCGCTACACCAGTATGCAAAACGGATCCAGTACAACGGGTAACGTGATGAACAACATGCTAGGAGGAGCAGCGCCAACCAATGACCTCGACCTTTTCGGAGGAGGGGGAATGTGGGACCCAGTACTCAATACGCCTCTGTCTTCACAAGGAGCACTCTTTAGAGAAGTCGTATATAAAATGGGAACGCCGGGGCACTACAATGGCCATACCGTTGCGATGACAGGACAATACTCAGCAACGAATGTCAACCTGAATATCAACCCTGCGAACCCAACAATATTTGAATACTATCGAAAGCACAACGACCCCGTAAAATCAGCGCTAAATACCTGGTGGATTTCTGAAGGACTCGGACCGTATCCATCCCTGAACCATAGTACTGATGCACTTTACGGAGCAGCCTATGGCGCCAATTATCTAAGACCAGCGAGTGTGTTCATCGATCCAGGAGGAGATCAATTTCAAAATATCCAAACGTACCAACCGGATGATATCAACCGTATCAGCCGAATCAAAAAAATGTTAGATAGTAATTTTGAGAAGGGAGGCACTGACCTGCCAGGTATTCAGAATACCCCGGAAAATAGAGAACTGATCAAGACATTTTTGAGTAATACCATTCAAGATATACAAGGAGGAAATTTCGAACTGGCCCGACCAGATGGAAGCAATATCGCAACAGGAGATATGGTAAACATCTCTTCCGGATGGAAAGTCCTAAAAGAATTTTCTCCGGAACTTACGGTCATCAATACCACAAATCTTGATGTCTGTCACACCGACTTCGGTCAATACCTAAACCTTCTACACCGAGCAGATTACGGAGTTGGCTGGCTATGGGATAAAATCCAAGGCCCCGAAGGCGCAGCTGCGGGATTGAAAGACGATACGATCATGATTTGCATGCCCGAACATGGCCGTAATTATGCCACCAACAACCAAACCGACCAATTCGGAATGCGCGCCCTAGACCATACCGACGAAGACATCAACGGAATACCCGGTTACAATTACGCCTACGAAAACGCCCGACGAATCTTTGCACTAATGGTCGGCCCTGAAGGAGTCATAAACCAGCAAGCATTCGGAAGCCCCGGATCCCCCGTCGGTGAAAGCATTGACATTGCCCCGACCATCGCCCACATCCTAGGCTTCAATGACAGCATCCCCAACGGCAGACTCCCCGGCAGAGTCCTAGAAGAAGCCTTCCTATAAAAAAAAGAATCTCCGAAGGAGACCGCATCACAAAAAAAGACTCTGGAGGAGTCGACCCTACATTAACCCCGAGCAGCAGCTCGGGGATCCAGCACCCCAGAGCGAAGCTCCGGGCAAAAAAAGAAAAAATGAAAAAGAACATCCTCATACCACTACTCATCCTAACCATACTCACGATATGGGCCTGCCAACCCAAAAACGAAGACCTCTACGAAACCCCGTCAGAGCTCCCCTTCAACCCTTTTGACACCATAGACTATTCCCAAGCAGTAATAGAGCCGACCGAAATAGATCCTGGATCTTTCCTCGGAATCCACGAGTTCATCCTATCAAAATCCTGTGCAGAACCAGGCTGCCACGACGGTAGTTTCGAGCCAGATTTCAGAACCGTTCAGAGTGCTTATAATACCCTGATGTTTCATCCGGTGTTCAAAAACTATTTCGCTCCTATTGATGGGCAACAACCCTTACCCGCACGGATCGTCCCAGGAGAGCCAGAGTTGTCAATGTTCTACCATCGCATAGCTTACGACAATCCGCCGGGGTTCGAACAAATGCCAGCAACAGGAATTCCGTTGGAAGATGAAGAAATCGAGACGATTCGTCAATGGATATTGGATGGAGCCAAAGATGCTTTCGGAAATGATCCTATGGCGACCAGTGCGCAACCTAATTGTTATGGTGTAGCGGCATTTCTGCCTAATTTGAATGATACTAGAGTAGATACCATTAGAACCGGTCAAACTTATGCTCCTTTTTATAGTTTACTAAATCAGGATATAACTATGTGGTTTCTCTACACGGACGATGTACTACTTGGGGAGTCGGGTTTTGGAACTAATCTGAGCTACAACAAAATTCAATTGTCGACAGACAGAGATGATTTTAGCAATGCCATTGAATTGGATCTGGAAGTCCCGGTTACTCCTTTGACTTTAGCCAGTGCATACAGTGAACCATTTACTTTCTTCCCATTGCTATACACCCATAAAGTAACTTTCAATCCGGAAGCACTTGGTTTTGAGCTCAATGATTGGGTCTACATCCGAACCTTTGTCAAAGACGACGATCACGATGAACCAACCGAGATTCCTGACAAATGGTCTAACTTTTTTATTCAAAATTATTTCTCGCTTTATCTAATAGAGTAGGAGGTTGGTTGATTAGTGTCCTTAATTTAGTGTTCGTTAATTAGTCCCTCAGCTCGCGTTTAAAACGTAGCGTCTTCGAAGCGCCACTGCGGTTACCAAAAAAAGCATCATGCAAAATAAAATACTTTCTCTCTTGATTTGTCTCTTCCTCGTTAGTGCTTGCACCAAGCAACTAGACGATAAAATAATAGAAGGAAATGAAAACCCCGAAATCGGAGAAAGTCCCGTGATAGAGCTCCTCAGTATGTCTGCAACAACCATCAAGGCCTACTCCGATACGCTCACCTTCAAAATCAGCTACCTTGATGGAGACGGCGATATAGGAACTGACGATCCAGATGTCAACTCGATTGAATTAGTAGACAATAGAAATGCGGAACAATTTGTCTTTGGCTATCATCTATCCCCGAGAACACCGGAGGGCAGCAATCTGATCATACAAGGCGAGTTGGACATTGTTTTAAACAACTCTATTTTATTGGATGATACAAACGAGTCGGAAGCAACGACTTTTTCTATTCGTTTGAAAGATAGGGCAGGAAATTGGAGTAATGTTTTGGAAACAGGAGAAGTTACAATTGAACAATAAAATCTTCTTTAAAGACTTCTTAGTTTCCAGTGCACTTATTATTACACAAAAAATAATTTCCCGATTTCTTTGGTGGAAAGGATTATATAAATCACTCTCCCTGTGGTCATTTTGATTTACAAGTTTTCAAGTGTATCTTTTATTCTTTGCCTTCTAATACGCCCATTTATCACTTTAGCCTCCGTAGCTCGCTCTGTACAATTCTGAATAGGGCAACGTTCACAAGTCACATTTACTTCTTCAAAAGGAATAGCCGGATCGTTCCAAAAGGCGACCTGGCTTTTCAGTGTATCGTCTAACATTATTCCTACAGTAATACTCACGAGGTGGTGTTCCGATGAGTAAGCCGGATGTGCCACAGAGATAGTGAGGTATTCTTCATCAGTACCATGGTAGCGAATGCGTTGAGCGCCGACGAGTGTTTGAGCGTGATCGGTAATGTTTTGTTCTGTCAAATCATTTGACAAACGGATGGTTTGCCAACGCCGGCAGTAGTGTTCTAACAATCCATTTCCGTGAGGGTGATGACTGTGATTGAGATGAAGCTCGCGATCTATTTCGAAATTATTGGTTTTTGTATTCTTCGTACAACGAAGCAGGTAAATTCTGGATAAGCCAAAGTGCTTTGGAAGCATGCTCACCATCCGGTGCAATAACATTTGAGGAGTCGCTTGGTATTTGTTTAATAAGTCCGTGAAGACAGTGGGGCTCCAGCTTTGGTTTTGGAAGAGGTTCCGAATGTCATTTACTAAAGATTGTTCATCTACTAAAATGGCAGCAGCAAAATAAGAAGACTTGAAATGATTGTAAACGCTATCAAAATTCTTGACTTCCAATAGAGAGGAGGTCATAGCTCGCTCTTTTATTTGTAGGCAATCATAGCCTAGTTCCTTGGCCATCTGGAAGGCTTGCTGTTTTTTTGTAAGCTTACTGTTAAGTAAAAGTTGTTTTTTCTTGGGTACGAAAACCGCACGTAGAAATTGCAGATCAGGATAAGCCGCTAATCCGTTATAGTTGATATTGTATTGGTGTAAACTGCTTAACAAATTAGCGAGTGTTTCCGGTCGAACAACTCCACCTCTAGTCAATTTGTGCTCATCAATAAAGTTAGAAGCAGCGATTTCGATTTCTTCAAAATAATTCAGATTCAATTCCTGATAAGCCCGCATAGCCCGGTGATAGAAATTACCTTCTTGTACCGCATAGTTTCTTCCCAATTCCACCATTGTTGAAATGAAAGCCCCAACGTGCTTAGGTGCCCCGGCAATAATTTGTATCACTTTGGACAACTCAATACCAAAGAGGTCAAGCGGCAGTTCACTTAAAAAATCGGACTTCAATAACTTGCCAACAGGAGCGAGTGCCCCGGTCAAATCCACAGCTGTCAATTCCTCGACAGACACTTCTAAAGCCTCGGCCAGATTTTTCATCTTCTCCGTCTTTGGGTACTTTTTTCCCTTTTCAATCTCATTGAGGTAAGAGGCTGAAATACCTGAGCGCTTGGCCAAGTCATCAAATAGCATCCCCTTGCCCAAACGAAACTGGCGGACTTTCAATCCGAATATGATTTTTGTATTTTGGTTTTTAACGCTCATTTGTAATTTTATGCTTTGGGTAGATCTTTTCTATTGTTCGCTTTTAAATATGACATAAAAAATAATCTAGCGGACTTAGGCTCTCGTTTAGCTAAATCCCTCTTCCTTTGGTTGTTTTGCTTTATCTAAATGACGGCAATCATCTAAGTTAATTTTTTGTTGTTACTAAACCAAGAAAAAAATAAAACCTATTTTTGGCAAAGTATGGAAAGAATGCAAATATACGAAACCCGCACGATTGATTTTCGATCGAAAGCCGAAGCCCTTAAAGCGAAATACGCTAAATTCTCTTTTGTTCGCCTCCTCGCTTTTCTGGTGGCCATCGGAGTGATCATCTTCGCCTTTAGTCAACACATCGTTCTCGGAGTGATCTCCATTGTGGCCTTTTTGTTGGCTTTTTCTCGATTTGTCAATTGGCATCAGGATATTCAGCGACAGCAAAGACATAATAAGGAGCTGACTACGATCAATCAGAATGAAATAGCCGCTCAAAATATGGACTGGTCTGCTTTCGACCCTGGGACTTCCTTCCAGGACCCGATGCACGCCAATAGCATAGATATGGATATCTTTGGTCCTTATTCCTTTTTTCAATTCAGTTGCCGTGCCTCCACAGCTATTGGTAAAGAAAAATTGGCACAAATGCTTTTAAGCCCTGCGGCAACGCCCGTTATTTTAGAGCGACAAGCTGCCATCACAGAATTGAAGGATAAGCTGGACTGGCGTCAAAATTTCCAAGCGCATGGTGCTACGGCTTCTGACCAATTGGAGCACGTGACAATATTAAAACAATGGTTGCACGATCCAGTATATGTGAAAGATAATAAAATGTTGATCGCTGCTATGTATCTTATGCCGCTATGGGTTTTGTTGGCAGCATACCTTAGTATTTATTACATCCCTTGGCAGCTGGGTTTGCTCTTTTTGATTGTTCCTGGAGGGATTTTGAAGAAGCATTTGGAGCGAGTCAACGAAACACATATGAGAACCACTCATGCTGAAAAAATGCTTTCTGTTTATGGAAAATTGATGGCGCATGTAGAAGGGGAGACCTTCAGTTCTCCTCGATTGCAAGAGCTGCGCAAACAATTTATTGCAAATGATAAATCTGCTTCTAAAGCCATAAATCGCTTGTCTTATCTAATCCGCCAACTAAATGTTAGGTACAATCCTTTTGCTATTCTTTTGAACATCGTCACACTTTGGGATTTACGTTATGTTCGTCACCTGGAAATATGGAAAGAGGAATGGCGGGAGCAAATGCCGCAATGGTTTGATGCATTGAAAGAATTTGAAGCCCTCAGTTCTTTTGGTACTTTATGGTACAATAATCCGGATTGGGTAATGCCCGAAATACAAGAAGCGCAGCAGTTGAATGCCGTTGCACTGGGACATCCTTTGATAGCAGCAGATAAACGAATCGCGAATGATTTTCAGTCTCCGGTTAGTGGGCACATCAAGTTGGTGACCGGATCGAACATGGCGGGGAAAAGTACCTTTCTACGGACCGTTGGTTTGAATATTATTTTAGCAATGGCAGGCTCTCCTGTTTGTGCCAAACGTATGTCGCTTCCGAAATTGCAAATTTATAGTAGTATGCGCACGCAAGATGCTTTGCACGAAAGTACTTCTTCTTTTTATGCAGAATTGAAGCGTTTGAAAACCATCATCGAAGCCGTAGAAGCGAAAGACAATATTTACTTTTTGTTAGATGAAATACTAAAAGGAACCAATTCCAATGATCGACATACCGGATCTAAGGCTTTGATTAAACAGTTAATTGAAAGTGGGGGCGGAGGAATCATCGCAACGCACGATTTGGAACTGGGTTTATTGGAAGCACAATATGGAGGGGCGGTAGAAAACCTTTGTATGGAAGTAGAGGTGAATAAAAAGGAGTTGGTTTTTGATTATACGATTAAGAAAGGGGTGAGTCAGAGTTTTAACGCTACTCATTTGATGCGGAATATGGGGATTAAGATTGTGGAGTAGAAGGAGGTGTTGGTTATTTGTTAATAAGGTAACAGTAGGTTAGACTTTGATAGCCTAAGCTGTTTCCGACCCCATCGGGGTCGCACCACATATAGAAGTAATGATGAAGAGTTGTTTAATGACAGAATAAACTTTAACAGCCCATGAAGCAATTCAAACTTGTATATCTAATTACTCTCGCCCTCTTTTTAGGCTGTAGCCAAAACGAAAGAACTACCGCTCCTTCAATAGCCACAACGAATTTCCAAATCCAAAAAACAAAGCTCCTCTCCGATCGCTACAACGTCGGACTCCTGATTATGGATGGCGTTTATAACACAGAACTTACAGCGCCCTATGATATCTTCCAACACACCATTTTCAGAGACAGCATCAAAGCCATGAACGTGTTTACAGTTGCTAAAACAAATGACCCCATCCGCAGCTTTGAAGGAATGTATATAGTCCCAGATTTTAATTACTTAAAAGATACCCTACCTAAAATAGACATCCTCGTCATCCCCAGCGCAGAACACCATTTGGATTCTGACCTGGAAGATACCGCTATGTTGAATTTCATAAAAGAAACATCCCAAGAAGCTACTTACGTAACCTCTCATTGTGATGGCGCATTCGTTTTAGCGAAAGCTGGTTTGCTCGAAGGAAAAGTGTCTACCACCTTTCCTTCTGATATACCTGCGATGCGTAAGATGTTCCCAACCTTGGATGTGCGTGATAAAGTGCTCTTTGTTCACGATGGAAAATTCATTACTTCGGCGGGTGGTGCAAAGTCATTTGAGGCGGCGCTTTACTTGTGTGAACACTTGTACGGAAAGAAAGTAGCAGAACGATTGGCGCAAGGATTGGTGATTGATTGGGACTTGGAAAAGGTACCACATGTAGTGATTGAGTAAGGTGTTATGTCTAATTAGAAAATAAGAAAAAAATGAATCAAAAAATATTTGAAGAAATAAAACTAGATGAAGATGTTGTAATTTATACATCAAACATCATTGATGTATTTAATTTAGATTATAATGGTTTTACGGAAATATGGAATGAACATCCTGAAGAATTTCATAAAGTAAAGATGTATGGTAAAAAGATTCCTACACCAAGATGGCAACAAGCTTATGGGAAAAATTATAGTTATACGGGTTCGAAAAATAATGCTTTACCAATTCCTGATAACCTTAAAAAGTTCTTAAAGTGGTCTTGTGCTAATATTGATAATCGATTGAATGGTTTATTATTGAATTGGTATGATGGCCAAAAAGCACATTACATTGGTGCTCATAGAGATGACACTAAAGATCTGTATCAAGATAGTCCTATTGTAACTATTTCGCTTGGTCAAGAAAGAATATTTAGAATGCGAAAATATAAAAAGAAAGGATTTAAGGATATAACGATAAGAAATGGAGAAGTAATAGTTGTGCCATGGAATACAAATAAAGAGTGGACACACGAAGTACCTAGTTTTAAAAAGTATAACGGAAAGAGAGTTTCAATAACCTTACGTGCTTATTTGTAAAAAGAAAAAAACTGAGAGTAGGCGTTGGTGAAAAGTGTATAGTAAGGTACTTGTCTATTCACTTGAGGCCCAAGAAGGAGCGAAGAAGACAGTTTATACGTTCTCCATAAAAATAGTCTATGAAAAAAATAACATTAACCTTACTGCCCCTTCTCTTCTTATCCTCTTTATTTGCAAACCTCGTTCCCAATGAAGTGAAAGTCAAATCCGAAACAAAACGGGTCACGGTCTTTCGGGTAGGAGCACAGGTGACAAGGGAAGCGACCACTGCCATCCCCGCCGGAAATAGCCTTTTGAAGTTTACAGGGATTTCTCCACAGATTGATAAGAATAGTATCCAAGTCAAAGGAGCATGAACTCCCGGCTTATTACGAATATTACTGCGCACCAAAAAATGAACTTGATGCTTTCCTTACCGCACAGGTCACGGATTGGGAAGAGTTTGATTTGTTGACGGGTGAAGCAAATTTGTTTTTCGAAGGTACCTTTCTTGGGAAGTCGATGCTGGATGTACAAGTCGTAAAGGATACATTGGATATTTCACTTGGCCGTGACAAAGGCATTGTCGTGGATAGGAAGAAACAAAAAGACTATAGTGAAAAGCAATTCATAGGAAATAAGAAAACGGACTATCGCTCCTGGGATATTGAAATTCGAAATAAGAAACAGCAAAGTGTAAACCTTGTTATAGAAGATCAGTTTCCATTGACAACCAATAGCGATGTCGAAATAAAACAAGAGTCTTCCGGTGGGGCAAATTTGGATAAAGGCATAGGGATTCTACGTTGGAAGATGAATTTAGGAAAGAACGAATCCAAGAAAGTAAACTTTAAGTACTCGGTGAAATATCCGAAGAAGAAGTCGCTGCTGCTTGATTGAAAAAGAGGGTTGATCAGGGTTGATAAAGGCAGATCAGGGTAGTTGATGGTTTCCCACTAAGGTTCTCCACTAATTTGAGTTCGCGTGATAAGGGAACCCTGATCTACCGCATCCACCCTTATCTGCCCTGATCCACCCTCTGTCTTTTGTTACCGCTCCACCAACTTAAACCCCACCCCATGAATATTCTCGATCTTAAGCGCCTCGTCTTTCTTTAAATACTTTCGTAAACGAGAAATGAAAACATCCAAACTACGCCCCATAAAAAAGTCATCCTCGCCCCAGAGTTTTTCTAGAATGATGTTTCTTTTCAATACTTCATTTTTATTTTGAAGAAAGAGGTAGAGCAAGTCCGCCTCTCGTTGGGTTAAGACTTTGGAGTAATCGCCAGATTGTAATTGTAGGTTTTTATAATCGAACTCGTAGTTTCCAATTTGGAATGTAGACTGAGTGTTAGGCCCGGATATCTTACTGCGGCGCAAGAAGATTTCTATTTTCAAAATCAACTCCTCAATACTGAAAGGCTTCGTCAGATAATCATCACCACCTAACTTGAGGCCGTGTATCCGATCCTCTTTGAGCGAGCGAGCGGTGAGGAAAATAATAGGCACTTGCGTATCTGTTTTTCGAATCGTTTTGGCGAGTGTGAAGCCATCTACCTCTGGAAGCATAACATCCAGAATACAAAGATCAAAAGATTGTTCTTTGATGACATTCATCGCCTCTAGACCATCGGCACAATAGGTTATTTTGTAGCCTTGCAATTCAAGATTGTCCCTAGTTACAAAACTCAGGCTTTCATCGTCTTCGACATATAATAGATGTGCTTTCATGCTTTTAGTTTTTTTGTATCCATTCAGTACGTGGCTTTTAGCTACTGGCTTTAGCAGTTGGCTTCCCTCTAATGCGCGATAGTGGGAAGCTAAAGCTAATTGCTGAACAACTACGCGTTCTCAGTTTAAAACAATTTTTATTTCTGTTCCTTCATTTAATTTACTATCTACTTGTATGCGCCAACCATGGGCATCACAGACATTTTTCACATAGTATAACCCCAATCCAAAACCTTTTACATTATGTACATTTCCAGTAGGAACTCGGAAGAATTTTGTTAAGATCTTTTGCTGGTATTCTTTTTTGATTCCGATTCCTTTATCAATGATACTAAGCGAGAGTTGGCCATCCATGTTTTCTGTTTTTACAATGATGTCAGGAATGTTCTTATGGTACTTGATGGCATTGTCTAACAGGTTGTGCACGATGTTGGTCAAATGTAACTTGTCTGCGAAAACAACAGGCTGATCGGCAAGGAGTTCCATTTTTAATTTTCCTTTATAATCCGTGACGATTATTTGGGTGCTATCTAAAATAGGTTCTAGTATCTGATGTAAGTTCGCATCTTCTTTGTACAATTTAAAACTCTCTCGCTCTATTTTTGCCAATTGTAAAACCTTTTCCACCTGATCGTTGAGCCGCTCATTTTGTTCCTTAATGATTTGTGCATAGCGATGCAAGCGTTGATTGTTTTGAATGAGGGGGTTCTTTAGGAAAACCTCTGAGGATATCTTGATAGTAGAGATGGGGGTTTTAAATTCATGAGTCATATTGTTGATGAAATCCTTCTGCATTTCCGAGAGGCGCTGTTGCCGGAGGATTACAAAAATAGCGTACATGAAAAAGATAATGGTGAACAACAAGATCAAAGAAAAGAAAACAGAGAGCTGCATTTTCCCAAGGAGGTAGGCAGAGCGATCTGGAAATTTCACTCCAAAGTAATAAGTCAAATCTTTATAAGTAGGCAGTTCGCCCAAATTTAGATCCTTTATTGTCTCTTCAGTAAATGAAATGTATTTTCCATAAACCATTTCGTTGGTAGAGCAATCATGGATGGCATATTCAAAGTTGACCGCCATGCCCAGGTCTTGAAATTCTCGCTTCAGATAATACTCCAATTCATTGGCATCAATTTCATTCTCCAAATTTACAATGTAATAGTTGGACATTTTTGGTCTGGAAATTACATCATCAGGGAGGGTTCCTCCTCTCAGTTCCACCATAGATTTTGCTACATTCAACAAGGCCAAATGTACCTTTTGCTCAAATTCGTCCTCATTCAAGTCCCAGGTATTCATCACCCAATAGGTCTGAATAGCCAATATCCCCATAATGGCAATGGCCCCAAGTAAAATCACTTTTTTTATGGTATTGTTATTCATGAATCTTTAAACGGACATTATTGGAGGAATGTTTTTAGCACAACTCCTCCAAATGTACTTCCCTTTCTACATAAAAAAAAGTGGCTTAACAGGCTATTAACAATTGTTGGAGGCTCATTAACAAGCGGAGGATGTTTAATATCGGCCTGCAGGCGACACTCTTTGCTTTTCTTTTTCGTTGCTTATTTGTACATTTGACGAATTGTAATATTAATGTAATAATTGAATACCTAATTAAAACTCTAAGACGATGAAAAAATTATTGAGCCTGTTATTCTTAGCATCAGCACTTTTAATTGTTAGCTGTGGCAAAGACGATAGTGATGACGAAGAACCAGCAGGCTGTGTAACGACAGGATTGACTTATAGTGCTGATATAAAAGAAATTTTAGACACAAGTTGTGCAACAACTAGCTGTCATAGCGAAACAGAAGCAATGCTACAAGGATCTATGCATGACTATGCGTCGGCTAAGGCCTTTGTTGATGTTGGACGTGTGGAAGGTGCTATTAAGCACGAAGATGGTTTTGAGGCAATGCCTAGACCTACAGGTTCAGATAAATTGAATTCATGTACTATTGATAAAATTACAGCTTGGATCGCAGACGGTGCGCCTGAGTGAAAAAACATAAATTCCTATACAAATCCGTTTTGGAATAACCTCCGAAACGGATTTGTTATTGGAGTTAGGCCAGACTTAAGTATTCTAATAAATCCAGCATTCATAAAAGAACCACAAAATATAAGTGCAAAAAATAGCCGCAGTCATCATCACCCATAATGAAGCAGCTAATATCGGTCGCTGCCTCGAATCGTTACAAAAATTAGTAACGGAAATACTCGTAGTGGATAGCAATAGCACAGATGAGACGGTTTCTATTTGTGAAAAACAAGGTGTACCCGTGATCTCTCGAACCTGGGAAGGTTACGCTAAAACAAAGAACTTCGCCAACAGTAAAGTAGAAGCAAATTGGATACTTTCCATTGATGCCGATGAAGTCCTTTCCAAAGAATTATTCCAATCCATAAAGAACCTTCGACTAGAACGTGGTAAAGTCTATAGCCTGGATCGCATTAATAATTTTTGTGGGCAATGGATCAAACACAGTGGTTGGTATCCCGACTGGAAAGTGCGTTTGTTTCATAAAGAAGATTGCTACTGGATTGGAAATTTTGTACACGAAAAATTGAAGTTTTCTTCGGAAACTTCCGTGCAAAAAATAGAAGGTAAGTTGTATCACTATTCCTATAATACACATGAAGAACATCAGCAGCGCATTCAGCGTTATGCAAAATTGGCCGCTGAAGAAATGTACCAAAAAGGGAAGTCGCCAAACTTCCTCAAGACGATCCTCTCTGCAATTGCTCGCTTCTTCCGAACAATCGTTTTAAAAGCAGGTTTTTTGGATGGTAAAAATGGTTGGATCATCGCTTCCCGAAACGTAAAAATGATCTGGTTGAAATACAAAGAACTTCGCCGCTTAAAACAAAACCAACCATGAGGATCCTCCATATATCTTCTGCAAAAAGCTGGCGGGGTGGCGAACAACAGATCGCTTACCTGATAGAGGAATTAAGAACGGAAGGAATTAGTCAGGAAGCCTTTTGTCCTAAAGACAGTCCGCTGGAAATTTATTGCAAGAAGAATAACATTATTTGCACGACTTATAAAAAGCGCTTTTCTGTAAACCCATTGGTCGCGCGCAAACTATCGCAATACAGCTCCCGTAATAATTTTGACCTTGTTCATCTCCATGATTCTCATGCCCATACTTTTGCATGTATGGCTGCCGCTTTTTATAGAATGAGTACCCCGATGGTGCTCCATCGGAGAGTTGATTTCCCAGTAGGTGGAAGCGCTTTGTCAAAATGGAAATACAACCACCCTGGTATCAAAGCGATGATCTGCGTTTCTCATTTTGTAAAGGCAGTGTTGTCAAAGACAGTCAATGAAGCTGCTAAAATAAAGGTCGTTCATTCCGGCGTAGATTTGAATCGCTTTCCGAAACAGCAAAAAAATAAATTGCGCGAAGAATTTCAAGTACCTGATGAAATAGCCATCGTGGCCAATGTTGCCGCTATAACGGAGCAAAAAGATTATCATACTTTCGTCAGAACTGCCGAGCGGTTGCTTAAGGAAAAAACAAAGGCACACTTTTTTATCATCGGAGAAGGGAAGCAGCGAAAAGAAATAGAGGCTTATGTGAAGGAATTGGGTTTAGATGAAAAAATCACTTTCACCGGTTTTCGAAAAGACATCACGGAGATATTTTCAAATATAGATGTATTGTTATTCTCCAGTCAGACGGAAGGTTTAGGGACAACCCTTTTAGATGCACAGCTCTGCGGCGTTCCGATTGTGGCGACGAACGTAGGCGGTATTCCTGAAATTGTAGAACATGAGAATACGGGCTTATTGGCCAATCGGGCAGAAGATGAAGTACTGGCAAAGCATGTCCGTCTACTACTATCAGACAATACTGCTCGAAAGCAAATGGCTGAACGGGCAAGGAAATCGGTGGAACAATTTTCAAAGTCAAAAATGGCGAAGGGGGTTTTGGGAATTTATAAGGAAGTCTTTGTTGAAGAAAGGTAACAGCAACGGCGCAAGGAGAGCGCCACGTTTTGCTCGCCTATTGAGCGGACCAATTAACTACTAAACTATTTCCCCATTCAACCAAATATAATTTACCTTCGCGCCAAGTCGTTAGTATTACACAAAAAATAATTTCCCGATTTTTTTCGTGGAAACAATTATATAAACCACTCTCCCTGTTGTCGTTTTGATTTACATAATCGTTTCCAAATCGGGATTTAATTTTTCGTTGTTACT
>JBLHRR010000060.1:0-28552 GCA_047626155.1 Saprospiraceae bacterium
GGCTTTATCTCCTTCTCCTTCATCTCTCTCCCTGTCCACTGCTTAATCAAAGGACAAAAATCATAAGTACCATCCACCTGAATATAAGTTTCACCAACCGTTTCTTGTACCCAGTCATTCAGCTCTGTTGATTTTTTCTGTTCGATGGCTGCCATTTTTATCTTCGTATAATCTGTTGCCAAGCTCGCCTTGTGTGGCTTAGTTCGCGACTTGAGGTAAACAATTCGGTAAGAGGTTTCGCTCGGTCCACTACGGAAAGCAAAAGGAGAAGAAACATCACCCACTTCCATGGTGTCAATAGTGAAATAAATTTCAGGGTCAAGATCACCGATTTCATAGAAGGTATTTCCGGTAGCATTGTTTACCAGGTTGCCATCATTGGTATAACTCTGTTGGTCTTCATTAGAATACTTCTTAACAGCTGCAGAAAAAGTAAGTGAATCTGTAACAATAAGCTCACGAATGTTAGCTAGTTCTTCATCTGCAAGCTTGAGGTCGGTCTTCGTTATTTCTGGTTTGATCAAAATATGGCGAAGGTGAATGTTGTTTCCTCTTCTTTCCAACATCTGAATGAGGTGAAAACCAAAAACAGTTTTGACCAGTCCAGACATTTCATCCTTCTCCAGATTATAAGCTGCTGCTTCAAACTCTTGAACATAGCTTCCTCTTTTTGCCCAACCTAAATCACCACCAGCACGACCAGAACCTAAATCACCAGAATAAAGTTTTGCCAATTCGGCAAAGTCTTCGTCCTCTTCTGTAATTCTAGTTTTGATTTCTTCTAGTTTTGCACGAGCCTTCTCGTTCTCAATTTCATTTACTTTAGGTTTGAAAACAATCTCTGCCAATTCTACCTCTGAGTTGAAGTAAGGAAGAGAGTCAGTAGGTACCTGCTCAAAAAAAGAACGAACCTCTGCAGGAGTCACTGCAATTCTACTAATAATGGATTCCCGCATCCTTTCAACAAGCATCTGGTTTCTCAAATCATTACGCATCTTTTCTTTCATCTGCGGAATGGTCTGTCCGTAGTAAGCCTGAAACTGCTCCGGGTCGCCATTCATCAAATTCAGAATCTGATCAAAACGAGCGGTTAGTTGTGTTTCCACTTCTTCATCGGTTACCGGGATACTATCCAACTTTGCTCTGGAAAGCAACAAGCCATTTGCCAATAAATTGTCCATGATGCTACAACGGAAATTATCCGGAACCACACCCTGTTGCTCAGACATGTAATTGTACTGTTCTTCCAGATCAGATAATAATATTAATTCATTACCCACCACGCCAACTACCTTGTCAATAACTTCTCGCTCCTGCGAAAAAGCATTGTTGCAAAAAAGCAAGGCAAGACCTAAAAATAAATAATAACGCTTAATCATTGTATTGATTTTTTTATTTTTCTTCTTTTAAACAAAATAGTGAAGAGTAACCGCAACGACGCTACGAAAGACGCTACGTTTTTTCTTGTGAAATGAGGGGACTAATTAGCGAATCAACCAATTAACGAATGAGTCACTAACTAAAACACCTTAATATTATTCTTCCTCAACTCCCGCTCATACATCTCCTCCTTTTTCTCTTTCAATAACTTTCTTTTCCGATCGTGCAAAATCACTTTTGATATTTGCTCTTTCACATAAGACATCGGTGCAATTTTTTTAGCCATGACGACCTCCTTCGCCCGGAAGAAGTATCGGAAATCACTATCTTCCATAGTGATGTCTTTGTTTACTAATAAGTTGCCTGGCGTAATCGTCCCCTTAGGCATCTGTATCGCAATGTCATCCACTTTATACCAACTGCTATCTTCCAACATATAAATATCCGCATAGCGCGATGCAAATTCCAACAAATCTGTAAAGCCTTCCTCTGTTTTTCCTGGCCATACCCTTTTCAGCTCATCCATATTCTCGATACCTTTCGGAACTTTAATCAGGTAGCAACGCAAAATGGTAGAGGACAACTGAAACTGCTCTTTGTTTTTTTCATAATGCGCAGCCATCTCCGCCTCAGTTACAAGGGTGTCCATCAGGATGTCCACCATGTTTTTCTCAAAGTTTAGACGAATCAGGGAAGAACGATAATCCCTAACCAGCTCATCAATATTCAAATCACTAGGAATATTTCTTTCCGCTTGATGCATCAGTACATTGTCTCGTACCCACCGCTCTATAAAACTGGTTACAATTATACTGCTGTCCTCCTTACTGCAGCTTAGGGGAAACATCCCTTCCATATCAGAGAGGTAAAGCATCTTGTTGTAAACCTGAGCGAGGACTTTATCTTCTTTAACACTGGCGTCCGTACTTTCTTCTCCTGGACGGCAAGCTACCAGACCTATTAACAACAATAGTCCTACGCTATAAGCTAGTGAATAAATCAATCTTTGTATTGCTAGCATAAGTTTTACTTCTTGACCATAGATTTTAAAACCTTGTCTTCGATTTTGACCTTGTACTTTTTATTCAATTCGATCAACCATTCCTTCTCTAAAAAGTCCTGATAATCCGCAATGACATATCCTCGTGCATTCTTCAGGGCCTTCTGAGCTGGAGGCAATAGTTTTTCAATTTTCATAAAACTAGTTGCCTTATTTCTTGGGTTAACTTTTGACTCACTCAAAGTACCTATCTTCCAAGCCATGTCTTTCATGTTCTTGTTTTTGCCTTTTTCGTAGGTTTTTGTTTCGTAAGCAAAACTAGATTCGTCCTCTAGGAACTTAGCTTTCACCTTAGCAGGGTCAGCGTTGGCAGCAGCTGTTCTTAAAGCGTCAACTTTATCTTCCATTCCTGCTTGAGCAGTATAAACACTTACCTCAGCTCGTTCTCCCCACATATAATCGGCTTTGTTATTTTCATGGAAAGCTTTTAGCCCAACAGTGTCTTGAGAAGCTTTATCCCAAACCAATAGCTTCGTTGCCTCAAACAACAAGATGCCTTCTTCATACTCGCGCATCAATGATTTGAACTCAGGGTATTTCGCTTCCAACTGGCCTTCCTCATACTTGATACACATTTCTTCAACATAGCCATCGTAGATTTCTTCAACAGTTGAGTTTAATTCAGAAATGTTCCGTTGGCGCATACGCAAAGAAGATCGTTTAGCATAATCGGCAAAGTCTTTAACAGAAACAGACATGCTGTTCCCGAAATTCATAATTGGAAGATTTTTCTCGAATGTTGGGATCTGCCATTTATGTGTTAAGAAGGTACTGTCCAGTTTTCCAACAAAGTAATTGTAAACGTTTTTGTCTTCTTTGAACTGACCATCTTTTTTGATTCGGTTGATCATAGCATCTTTAGCAATCTGCTGACGACTAAACTTCTGTGATCCTCTTTTCTTCTTACCTCCTTCCTGAATCTTCGTCAATAATCGACGTTTCGCTATATCTTCTAGTTCCGCTGCCTTCTTGCTGATTCTTCTAACAATGTGCCATCCCACGGAGCTTTCAAAAGGAGCAGAATAGTCGCCATCTTTTGTAATGGCAAAAGCCACATTCTTAAAGGTTTCATCTACCGGGCTATTGGTTGTTAGCGGACCAACTACACCACCTTTGTCTTTAGAACTTTTATCATCAGAATTTGCCTTAGCAACATCTTCAAATTTTTGACCCGCTTGCAACATTTTGTAAATACTTTCGATTTGTTCCTTTGCCAGTGGGCTCGTTCCTTTCATTAAATCGGTTTTGTTACGAACCAAAATGTGCGCAACTTCTATTTCTCCACGTGCTACTCTTGTTTCATTTACTTTAATGATGTGATAGCCTGCCACTGTTCTTACAGGTTTGGAGTACTGACCTTTTGTCAAGCTGTAAGCAGCTGTTTCCATATCATAAAAACCTTGTCGGAACATTGCAACAAAATATCCAAGGCGACCAGCTTTGTCTTTGGTGTATTTATCTTCGGTATGCCCCTTGACAACACTTTCGAATGAATCACCGCTTTCTAACATCGCGTGCAAGCTGTTGATTTTTGCCAATGTCTTCTTCTCTTGGCCGCGGCTAGCGTTAGGAGCTAAAGTTACCATGATGTGGCTAATGTCAATTTCTTGTTTAGATCGGGCATATGCTTCATCAACCAAACGATCCGTTACTTCCTTATCTACAAGGTAAGAATTGGCCAATTGCTGTCGGTACCCTGCTAATTCTCTCTGTAACGTTGGAATGGTATCCAGTTTCATGTCTTTGGCTCGCTGTACTTTGAGCTTAAATTTCACATAGAGATCGAGGTATTCTTGCAGAGAAGCTTCGGAAAAACTAGCTTTATCTCCGTTCGTTTTAGAATAAATGTATTGAAACTCAGAGAGGTTTACAGCTGTATTTTCAACTGTAAATAGAACCGGATCATTTTTCTGAGCGAAAAGAATAGAGGGGACTAAAAAAAGGCCTAACAGCCCCAATACGATTTGCTTTAACATTTTAATTGTTTTTTAGAAATTTTGTATAAATAATAATTCTTTGACGGATGTGGTGTTTTGAAGAACCACGCCATCCTCCCTAAAGGGCGGACAGGTTTATCAAAGAAGGAAATAGTAAAACAGACTCGGCTACCATAGGTAAGGAATCTATCCCTAAAAACGGTGCAAAAGTACTAAAAATTATGTGGATAACAGCTTCAAAACGACGCTTGGTCTTTGAGTACTCCTTTATTTCTTCAATTCCCAATTAGAGTTTATCTTTGCACCTATGACAGCCACAACTATTCGACTCGGAGGCGTACCCGAACATTTTAATCTCCCTATCCATCTTGCTCGTGAAGAAGGTCTTTTCGCCGGCAGAGGGGTCAACCTAGATTGGACTACTTTCAAAGGCGGAACGGGACAGATGACCAATGCCTTGCGCAACGACGAAATCGATATGAGCATCCTATTAACTGAAGGGATCATCACAGACATCATCAGAGGAAATCCCAGTAAAATCATTAGTGAATACGTCACCACGCCGCTAACCTGGGGGGTCCATACTGGTATTGACAACGACTTAAAACACTACTCCGAAATATTTACTCAGCGTTATGCAATCAGTCGCTTCGGTTCCGGGTCCCATTTGATGGCTATTGTAGATGCTAATAGTAAAGGGCACCAATTAGACGAAAAGCAATTCAGAGTGATAAAGAACCTGAAAGGAGCACTGGGTTCCTTAGGGGAAATGGAAAGCGATGTTTTTTATTGGGAAAAATTCACGACCAAACCCTATGTGGACCGTGGGCAACTCCGACGCGTTGGAGAATACCGAACGCCCTGGCCTTGCTTCGTTGTAGCGGCTACCGATCGCATTCTTAAGGAAGAACCAGAAGCAGTTATCAGAACACTTCGTACGCTCCACGACCGTTGCGATCTTTTCATGCAATCAAATGATAAAGAGGCCATTCAATTAGTCAGCGAACGATATGATCAAAAGTTAGAGGACGTCGCCCGATGGTACCACAGCACAGGATGGGCCATCCACGGTTGGGTCAGTGATAAAATGGTGAAGAGTGTTTTATATCATTTGAAAGTAGCAAAGATCATAGGAGAAAATCAGGAAATCCCAGAACTCATCTGGCGAAAAGCGACATAGGTTTTTTAATCGATACACGCTATAGCCTATACCATGTCATCTTCCCGGTAAGTCGGCTTCTCTACCTCTGGCTTCTCATCGTCATAATCCGTAAAGTCATCCTCTTGGGAGGGCCTTGGTTGAGGTGGCGCCATCTGCTGCTGCCTTTTACGGTTGTTTAAAAAACGGGTAACACCATTGTATATCATGGGCCCGAACATTAAAAGTAAGCGAACTAAATTATTACGTCTCATTGAAATTTATGTTTTGAAGGAATGCTAAAGAATACTGCATAAATATATGAAAAAAATGAATTTTTATCCTATAGATAAGACATATCTAAGTTGATTGAGTCACTACTTACTTTTATTCATCTGCCAACAATTTCACTACGGATTGATAAATGCCTATTGAGATACCAAAAAAATAGAAACCCAGTTCCTGCTTAAAGGAACTGGGTTTTGCTTTAGTAGGTATCTCAATCAAAGGAAAACAGAAGGAAACTGTAATCCAAAAATTGATTTAGCTAAAATAATTATGGTCTTTAAAAACTGTAGACCGGTTAAAACCAGCCTACAGCGTAGCATGACATTTAAGATTTATCTCTAAAAATAATATCGCCCGCCCACTCGCATTCCAAACATGGAATTTTCTACAGCGATTGGGCTGCTGTTTGTTGAAAATATTTTATTGAATGTAATACCAGTACTAAAATAAAGTTGGTAATGTGAAGACAAATCGTAAGTAGAAACCAGTCCCAGATGAGGCCGGATGCCTACATTTGTTTTGTACCACTTGTTTTGATCTTGTTCTATGTCGTAGATTGAAAGATCTTGTTGTAAAACTTGCCCTTCCTTCCGAAGCCTGAGGTTAATACAAGCACCTGCTTCAATACCCGCCTTCCATCGTGCTTTCCCAAATTGATAACCAAATAAAATCGGTAGATCCAAAAGGTAGAAACTGTTCCGACTATTGTTTTCACTAAACTCCTTCACGATGTACCGATCTCCTGCACCAATGGTATCTATAAAATTACCGTGTCGAATGATGATATACTGAGCCGTATCAATGAGAATTAATTCATCATCTAAATTTAACTTGGAATCAATTCGGCTATACTCTAAGCCCGCCTGAAGGTATATGTTCCTTTTGATTTCTACCACCGCACTGAGGCCAAGATGTAGCGTTTGGAGCTGGTCTTCTGTAGAAGCGCGCAACTGGGTGTACAAAAACTCAGTCTGACTGCGCTCTCTAAGCATGGTTTGTGTTTTACTGACCCCTGCATGAAAGCCTAGGCCAACTCGAACGTTGGATTTACTTGGCGTGGGAGTGATGAGGCCCTTTTCTTGCTTTTCGAGAATCAGCGGAAGTTTGTCAAGGTCGATTCCTGGATTTGCAAACTGATTGATAGGCAGATTTGAAATGGGGAGCAAGTCATTTTCCAGCGGAACCCTTGTTTCCTCTTTCTGGAGTGTTTTTGTAAAAAGGTCCGTTTTGCGTTCGTTTGTATTCGTATTGTTAATGGAAGTTTGAAAGATGGCCTCGTTTACCTCTTTTGTTGTAACTGCGTTTGTAGAATCAGTGTTGTGTTTTTCGGTGTTAGGAGGATTTGTGTTGTTTGTTGTTTGCGTATTAGCAATACTGCTGAGTTTTGCGGATTTCGTAGCAGTTACGTTTGTGTTTGAAAGTGAGTTGGTATTTGCTGTTGAAACTGTGTTTAGATTTGCATTCGCCACCTCCGTACTTGAGATTGTTGTTATGCTCGCGGTTGCAGTTGCGGTTGGTTTTGCAGTTGCAACTGGTTTCTCTTCGACTTGCGTAAACAAATACAATCCAAGTAAAGCCGCTCCGGCAGTCAGTCCGAGAAAGAAAAAGAACCAACTCTTTTTTCTGTCCTTTTTAGCAGGCTCCAACTGTGGTGCAATGTTAGCCCACAGTTCATTTTTATCCACATTTATCTCACGCCCATCGAAATGATCGTGTAGATGTTTTTCGAACTTTTTCATAATTTAATAATTACACAAAAAATAATTTCTCGATTTCTTTGGTGGAAACGATTATATAAATCACTCTCCCTGTGGTCGTTTTGATTTACATAATCGTTTCCAAATCGGGATTTAATTTTTCGTTGTCACTTAGTCAAAGCACTCTCCTTGCAGTCGTTTAGCTTTAATCAAAGCCTTGAACTTCTATAAGTTAATTTTTCGTTGTTGCTTAAGTCTTCTTGCTTCTGATTTACATAAAAACTTTTGAAGTATTTCTCGAGCTCTTGCTAATTTTGAACGAGAGGTACTTTCCTGTATTCCCAATATTTCAGCGATTTCTTTATGACTGTAACCTTCAATGACTCTTAGATTAAAAACCGTTTTATAAGAGTCCGGAAGTCTGTTAATAATATTCATTAATTCACCTGTTGCCAAATCGCTATAAATACTGGGGTCAACTGATTTTTCTGGTTGGTCACTAATAGTGTATAACTCATTTTTAAAACAACCTTTATCAAAATAATTCAAAGCTGTTCTAATTACAATCCGCTTCATCCAGGCTACGAAATATCCTTGTTCTTCATAGGTAGAAAAAGAGTTTAGGATTTTGACTAGGCCTTCCTGTAAAATATCTTTGGCAGAGGATTGATCTCTGGTGTAACGCATGCTGATTCCCATAAGCTGATCCGAGTACTGTTCCACCAGTGCTCTCTGAAAGCGGGGGTCTTGTTTCTTACAACCCGCTATGATTTCTTGTTGGGAATATTTTTTCAAATCTTGTTTTTGTGTAATACTAACTAATTGATACCGCTTTTAAATATAACTAATTATTTTGAAGAGCTAGTAATTTGTCATAATTAAGTATCTTAAAAACTAAGTCTGAGTTCGTTGAGAAAAAAGAGCCCCTGTGAAACCAATCCGGGGTGTTGACGGTATTGATTTCGTCAGGGAGCTTCTCATTAAAACGTCTTATAGCTTTATATTTTCGTTTATATTTTCGTTTGTCTATTAGTTAATCAGGTTGAGAATGGGATTCGTTGCAAAGAAGAACTATTTTTTTTGCAACGAATTATTAGATGGAGAAGAAATGAGAGGGGGGAGGCCTTTCTATAGGAAAAGAAATGTCGAATACTGTCTGGTTGGATATTGCCGAACGACCAACAAGGAGCCTATTGCCTACGAAAATCTGGAAAAACAGGCGATAGCTTGTATTTTGGGAGAGTAACTTACCCTTTTAAATATCAATACTTTGCCGAAAATCCTTATCCAGCAACAACTGAATATTCGTCAAAACAACTTCTCCCATAGAATTGCAATTATCAAAAGCGGTACTGTTATGATGATGGCCCAGTTCTTTTTTTAGCTGTGCTACTTTATCTGGCGAAGAAATCCGATCTGCAACCATGAGTCGCATCAAGTAGTCAAATTTGATGCGGGAGGTCTTTACCCGGGCAGCGATCAAACTTCGCTCCTCCAGTTGATACTGCCGAACGGTTTCTATTTTCATATGCTTAATACCGAGGAAGATGATTGGATTATTGTCTTTGAAATACTGTGGCAGATAAAATCCTTTTCGCCCTTCATAGGACTGTTGGTCAAAATCAATGGCCCGTAAACGAAATTGTGAACCTTCAATGTCGGGTGTAATATCAACTACATAATTGTAAGAACGCATGTCCCCCAATAGCCGAACAAAGCAGCGCTCATTAAATTTTACAAATTCCTTCGCAATTCTAATTTGATTAAATTCGGAATCATCTAAGTAGCGTTTCATGAAATCATCGCCGGGTACTCCTGCAACATGTTCCTCAATTAGCGTATCCTTATCTACTAGATAAATCACTCGATTGGGCGAAAGCAAATCCTCTAATTCCAGGCCATACAAACGAGAAGCATCCGCTCGCTTTACATAGAAATGATCATAGTTGTCATTCAAGCGGTTAATAATCCTTATCCGAAAAGGACGGCTATTTCCAAAGACGCAATAGTCAATCCGTGCTACAGTTAAGTGGTCAATCACCTCGTCATTTCCATCTGTTTTGAGCAAAGCATAAATATGCGTAAGTGCCTTGTTGATTTCCATGGTATCTCCTTCACTGTAATAGACCGTCTTCCAAAGCGTATCTTCGTCGTTAGAATCTAACAATGGTATTGCAGTCGTAAATCGAAGGAGGTCTTCGTACTCTAAAGGTAGGTCAATCGTTCGATTGTATTGACTGAGGTATTCCCGGAAATCATTATTAATAGGGTAGGGGAGCTTTTTTTTAGAAGGGACGTAATTTTGCATAAGGTTGTATCTTGTTATAAACTACTGTATTAAGTGCAGTACAAAAAAAAATTACACTTTTTGTAATAGAACGCTATAGAAGTTTGCTAAAAAAACAAAGTTTCAGATGAAAGCACTGTGCCCCGCATCTTGGATTTTGATTTTGATTTTCGGTTCAATCCACTTCGAGCAACGCGAGAAGCCAAGCGATCACAATCCACCAAGAATCTCTCCGGCCTCTTTCAACACCTCCTCCGTTTTAGCAAAACAAAGCCGTATCACCTTTTCATCTCGGCCACTTGAATAAAAAGCAGAAACAGGAATTGCCGCCACTCCAAACTCCGTAGTCATTCGTTTTGCAAAAGCCAGATCAGCCTCTTCGCTAATTGCCGAATAATCAAATAGTTGAAAATAGGTGCCTTCAGAACCTAGAGCCCGCAGTCGAGAACCTGCCATGGCTTCCTGAAAGAAATCTCGCTTTTGTTGGTAGAAATTTGGTAGATCTAAATAGAAAGATTCATTGCTTAGGAAATCGGCAATACCATACTGCACAAAAGAGTTTACCGAAAAAACATTAAACTGATGCACTTTTCTGAATTCCTTCATTAATAGCTCCGGCGCCACGCAGTAACCCATTTTCCAACCCGTACTATGAAACGTTTTTCCAAAAGAATAAACAATAAGGCTACGTTTGAATAGTTCAGGAAAGCGCAAAACAGACTGATGTGCTTTTCCATCAAAAATTAAATGTTCATAGACCTCATCACTGAGTACGATTATGTCTGTTCCGTTTGTGATTTTCTGTAAAGTCAATAGATCATCTTCCGACAAAACTTTCCCAATGGGGTTGTGGGGCGTGTTGATGATGATCATTTTAGTTTTTTCGGAAATACATTGTTGGAAGTCGTCCCAATTGATGCGGTAATCAGGGAAAGTCAGTTCGTAAATTACTGGCACACCACCCACCACTTCTATAGATGGGCGGTAGCTGTCATAAGCCGGCTCGATCAAAATGACTTCATCACCAGGACGAATGAAAGCAGCGATGGCTGTAAACAAGGCTTGGGTAGCTCCTGCCGTAATGGTGATATTTGTGGCTGCATCCAGAGGTTGTCCATACATCCCTTCCATTTTTTGTGCAAGCCGCTCCCGTAATAACGGAACCCCGGCCATCGGTACATATTGGTTTTTCCCATTTTGCATATGAAAGTTGACGCGCTCTTTTAAGCCCTCCGGACAATCAAAATTTGGAAAGCCCTGAGAAAGATTTATGGCCTGATGTTCATTCGCCAACGCCGACATAACAGAGAAAATGGTGGTACCTACATTGGGAAGCTTAGAATTGATTTGCATGGTTTTTATTGCTTTGATTAGATATGGTGGGTTTTCACGCTAAGGGATGAAAGAGAATGAGGCCCTGAATCGACTTCACAAATTTAACTTTTTAAACCTAGAAAAGAACGATACCTCTTGTAAACCATCTCCAAATTCGGTTGTTATTAAAGACTGACTTTTGAAAAGATTCTAGCCCACATATTCCTTCACTGTTCTATAAAAACTTATTTTTGCGCATGATTTCAACTACAGTAACAAAAACGACCCGTATGAATAAGGAATTCGAACTCAATACCATTGAAGAGGCGATTGCCGAAATCAAGGCAGGAAAGGTAGTCATTGTCATTGATGATGAAGACCGGGAGAATGAAGGAGACTTCATTGCTGCCGCTGAATGCGCCACTCCAGAGATGATAAATTTCATGGTCACTCACGGTCGGGGACTTGTTTGTACCCCCATCACGGAAGAGCGTGCGAAGGAATTGAAGTTGAATAGAATGGTAGAAGACAACACCGATTTGCATCAAACGGCTTTTACTGTTTCTATTGATTACCGTTTGGACAATTGCTCAACAGGTATCTCCGCCTATGACCGGGCCACTGGTATTAAGGCGTTGACGAGGGCTGAAACAAAACCGGGAGACTATGGCCGTCCGGGGCATATCTTTCCATTGATCGCCAGAGAAGGAGGAGTGTTGAAAAGAACGGGGCACACGGAGGCTGCTACAGATTTGGCTGTAATGGCAGGTTATTCACCGGTAGGGGTGCTGATTGAAATTTTGAATGAGGATGGGACTATGGCGCGTTTGCCGCAATTGATGGAAATCGCGAAACGATTTGATTTGAAAATCATCACCATTAAAGATTTGGTGGCTTATCGAATGCGTCAGGAAAGGCTGATTGAAAGAAAATCAGAGATCACCATAGAAACAGCTTATGGCCAATTTGACGTCATCGCCTTCCAGGAAACAAAAACAGGACAGCTTCATCTCGCGATTAAAAAAGGGGAATGGGAGGCTGACGAACCGGTGCTTACTCGTGTCCACGCAGGTTCCAATACCGGAGAGTTATTCGCCTTGTTGATTAAAGGGATGGAGAAGGAATTGCATAAGACATTAGAGGTGATTTCTCAAAATGGAAAAGGATTGTTATTACTTCTGCGTTACAGTGATGGCGATGATGCTATTCTGCAAATTATGAACGCCCTTAGCAAACAACAAAAAAGTGGAGAGCCACTCGATCCTTTCTTAAATCGCTATTTGGAAAATGAACAAAAAGACATCGGAATTGGCGCACAGATATTAAATGACCTCGGTATCCGAAAATTACGATTGCTGACAAATACACCAAGGAAGAGAGTAGGGTTGATTGGTTATGGATTGGAGATCGTGGAGAATATTTCTATTTAATTATTTGTAACCATAAGTTCTAAAAAAAATAGCCCTAGTGTGAATCATTTCATTAGGGCTATTTTTTTCTACATCTAAAAGTGAGAAACAGCTAGCGCGCCTGCTTCGCCTTACGTTCCAATTGCTGGCTCCGACGTGCCGCTTTACGCTCGACAATTTTTTGCTTCCTTTCTTCCAGTTTCTGCTTTTTGATTTCCGCATCCGCTAATTGCTCTCCCACTTTTTCAATCAACATTCCAAAATCATCCGGCGTCACCCAGCGGCCTTTGCGTACTGGAAATAACTCCCGATAAGGGAATCGAATATTGAGGTTAAACTCTAAATGATAATATTGATTCAAAGAAGCATCATTCGAGCAGGTATAAAGAGGTACGCTTAAGGGAGAAACCACAGAACCACTTTCCCAACCGGGAACGAGCAAAGGGCTTACTTCTGGATAAATATCCAACTGCCGATAGAGCAAAATTTTCTTAGAAGGCAATGACCTATTTCGAGTCCACCAAATATTATGTACACCTTCCATAGCGTCGTGTGTATCCTGTTGAGAAATTACAGCATCAAGTGAATCTAGGGTTTGATAAATAAGTTGCGTCATGGCTTCTTCATAAGGAAGTTCGCTTTTTAGGGCGGCAATGCCGAGATGAACGCCAAGCAAATTAGAATAAGCGTCTTCTACTGAAAATGCAGAAAAACGTTCTGGCAACATAGGAATGTAAGAAGCGCCAAACCAGGTCGCTATTTCGTGCCAAACGGATAAATCATAGGCCACCTTTCCGGCCAATAACATAATGTCTTCGGCTGACATTTCTTCTGAAATGAGTACCGTCAGCGTTTTAGCACCACCTTCATAACCTAGTTTTTGAACAATGACACCCCGTTCTTTGTGCTTCATTATATGAGAAAAAAGGTAAGCCGTCCAATCGGCCTGATCACGTAGATGGCCCATGTCAATGAAACCACCGCGACGGGTATAAATGATGCCATTACCTTCTAATTCATTGCCCAAATATTGGTGAGGCCCCAAAGCTGCAACGCTGGTTATATCTGATATCTTTACGCCCGGCAACCCCATAACACCTACCTCAGAACCAAAGGAACAACAAGTCCGGATGATTCTTGGCGGCGGATTCTTCATCGCTTTCTCAGAAAGAACGGGCTGCTTTGCCTCTGAAGAGAAAGCAAAGAGCATACAAAAAGCAAAAAGTAAATACCTCATAAGTTTTTGGTTTTAAGTAATTGGTCACGAATAATGACTATTTTGAACAGATTACTTACGAATCTCTTACTAACGTTTTAAAGACAAAATAGTATTGCCTGGGTTGTAAGATGTGGTAAACATTTTTCGGAATCGGGTGTTTTTAATTAGGCACAAGGATTTAGAATCATATTGTAATTTAAATAAAACAAACATGACGCATCTGAAAGTGGGCAACAAAGCTCCAAATTTTAGCGAACTTAACGAAGCGGGAGAGAAAATTTCCCTAAAAGATTACAAAGGAAAAAAACTCATCCTCTTTTTCTACCCAAAAGATAATACACCGACCTGCACTGTAGAAGCTTGCAATCTGCGAGATAATTATGCAATGCTTAAAAAAGAAGGGTTTGAATTATTAGGAGTAAGCCCCGATACTTCTAAAAAACACGTAAACTTCATTAAAAAATTCGACCTTCCCTTTCCATTGTTGGCCGATACTGAACGTAACGTATTAAATGCCTACGGGGTTTGGGGCTTGAAGAAATTTATGGGAAGAGAATACGATGGGGTACATCGCGCTACTTTTGTGATTGATGAAAAAGGGAAGATTGCTCAGGTGATTGAGAAGGTGAAGTCGAAGGAGCATGCGGCGCAGATTCTTGAAGGGGAGAAGAGTTGATATATATGGTACTAGATATAAATGGCACCAGGAAGTCGAAAGACCTCCTGGTGCCATTTATATTTACTCATTTGGTTTACCGGCTAGGCTAACTCATAAACTCCCAAGCCGACCGATACCCCCCAACCTCTTCGGTATACGCAATAAACTCCCCATAAAATTTATCATTTCCAATTGTAGCACTATCACCAATAATAACAAGTTGTTTACGCGCTCGTGTCATCGCGACATTCATTCGTCGGTAATCCGATAAGAAGCCAATCTCACTTTTCTCATTAGAGCGCACTAGGGAAATATAAATGACATCCCGTTCTTGCCCTTGAAAAGCATCAATGGTATTAATATCTAGATGTTTCGCATAGTCCATCAACTTTTCATCCTGTTCTAAAGACTCTTTCAGGTGCATCACCTGAGCGCGATAAGGAGAGATAATTGCAATAGAAGGTAGCGGCAAATCTTGTTGAGTCAGGCTATCAATCAATTGCAAAAAATGCTCTCGGAGAATAAAAAATTCCCCTTCGTTGTGTCGACTACCGGTTTCCGGATTTATGGCTTCCGCAAAACCACAACCCGCGGTGTCAATAAATTGAATAGGACAAGTATCTGGAATCTCTAGCGAATGTGCAGCCACCGTCACGTCTGCTTTTAGTTGATTGTCATAAAATTGCTTATTGGAAAACTGCATGATCATATCGTTCATTCGATACTGCACATCCAAAAAATTAAGTTCCTTAAGGTATTTGATGCTTTTTTCTAACAAACTAATTCCGAATCCACCTTTTCGCGCAGCATTGGATTTTACGGTAGGAGGTAATTGAAAAGGATCACCTGCTAAAATTACTCGATAAGCCTTACTAATCGGAATCAAACAAGCAGGTTGCAGGGCCTGTCCTGCTTCATCAATAACAACCGTTCTAAAGTTAATTTCCTTCAATCTGGAATGAGTCGCATTAATCAATGTGCAGGCAATGACATCCGCCTTGCTAAGAATCTCGGAAATGATTCGATCTTCCAGTAGTCGGGCCCAGTCTTCCAGCTCGCGTGCTTCTTGGTAAGCATCTTGTCGTTCTTCCCGTTCCTTATGGCCAAAATTGCGTTTGTATTTTTTGGCTTCTCGCCTCGCCTTCGCAGCTTGTATTCTGACCTTTTTAATATTCTTGCTATCCGGATGGCTGGCAAGTCGTCCCTCCAAAGTCAAAGAAATTAATTGTTCATCGACTCGCGAAATATTTCCCATCCGAACCACATTCAATCCTTTTTCCGAAAGGCGATCTACCAATAAATCAACTGCCGCATTACTAGGGGCCGTGACCATGACATTTTTTTCCTTTTCGCAAATCAATTTAATCGCATGCACTAGGGTAGTCGTCTTCCCAGTACCTGGAGGGCCATGTATAACACTAAGGTCTTCAGTAGCCAGTATGTTGGCAACAGCCTTCACCTGGCCCTCATTCAAATAAGCATGGTGTATTTCAGGTGGGGCAGACCAGCGGGGTGGGAGGTTGCCAAAGAAAATAGATTTCAGCTCAGAAAGCCGCCCTGTTTTTGTCTTTAGTAAAAGATTCAGGACTTTCTCCATCTCCATATAGGTACGTTCATCAAATAAAAGATCAACGCCCAACTGTCCATTCGTTAACCAGTCCGGGAAGTCCTTGCTGTTTAGAATGATCTTCATTTTTCGTTTATCAACGAAATGAATAACACCACTCTGGCTTCTTTGAGGGGTTTTGCTGAATTTGTCATCGGCTAGAGAATATAATTCTACAGGTGCACCACTTTTAAAGCGATGCGAACTGTCGGTATCTTTGTTCCGCTCTACAATCACAAAAGCGCGGTCTCCAAGAGTATAACCTTGTTTATTAACGGTAAGTGGATGCCAGGTCAGCCCCCGTTTTCTTTTTTCCTTGAGGGAAAGTGTCAGTACATCTTTCCTGTATCGTTCAAAGTCCTCTTCCTTCTCCAGTTTTAAAAGTCGCTGAAGTTTTTGAATTTGTTGATCTATAGATTCTACCTGCATGCCACCAAAGGTAAGTAAAGAAAGGGAAATTTTTGGCTACTTTCATAGGCTTTAAGGGGTGAAATAAGGGTATGGAGCTGGCTATAGAATCAGTCTGAAGAATACAAAGCAGGAAAATTTGCAAAACCACAACTATTTAATTACCTTTGCAGCCGTTTTTAATTTATTAACCTTATAATTAATACTTCACTCAATGTTAAATTACGAAGTAACTTTTATCGTAGATCCGGTGCTGTCGGGCGATGAAATAAAATCGACAGCTCAGACATATGTAGACGCCATCAAAACTGCCGGTGGAGAAATCGTACATTTTGATGAGATGGGCCTACGCCAGTTGGCGTACCCGATAAGAAAACGCACCTCTGGAATTTATTACTGCATCGAACTCAGCGTGATAAACGGTGAATTGATTGCTCCAACGGAATTGGCTTTTCGACGTGATGAGCGTGTTTTGCGATTCTTAACAGTTAGACTAGACAAGTTCGGCGTTAAATACAATGCTGACAAACGTGCCGGTTTAATTGGTAAGGCGAAAACTAAAGCTGATAAAGCAGCTCCTTTAGCTAGAGCAGCTTCAAAGTCGAAGCCGAAGCCGAAAGCAAAACCAGCCCCGGCTCCTGCTCCAGTCGCTGCTTCCAATGAGGAAGAGTAATTCTCATTTATTAATCTTTAAAAAGAAATAACATGGCATCCAGAGATGATATAAAATTTTTGAGCAATCCGAATATCGGTTCTCAACGAAAAAAATATTGCCGTTTCCGTAAATTCGGTATCAAGCACATCGATTATAAAGATCCTGCCTTTTTGTTGCAATTCATCAACGAGCAAGGAAAAATCTTACCTCGACGTATAACCGGTAACTCCCTTAAGTATCAGCGTAAAATGGCTACGGCTATAAAGAGATCACGCCACTTGGCTATTCTCCCTTATGTAGCTGATTTACTTAAGTAGAAATTACCAATTTATCTATTCAATATAAAATCAATCAATAATGGAAATCATATTATTGCAAAATATTGTTAAGGTAGGAGACAAACACGAAATCATAACAGTGAAAAACGGTTATGGACGTAACTACCTTATCCCTCAACGCATGGCCATCATAGCCAATGCTGCCAATCGTAAGAAACTGGACGACCTTAAGCAAGAAGAAAACGCTAAAGAGGCACAGAAAGTAGGCTTCTATCAGGAGCTTGCTGGAAAAATTGGTGACAACGTTCTCAAAATCGGTGCAAAAGCAGGTACCAGCGGAAAAATCTTCGGTAGTATTACCACGATTCAAATCGCTGCTGCATTAAAAGAGCAAATGGATATTGAGATCGAAAGAAGAAAAATTACCATTCCTGAAGAAATTAAGGAGCTAGGACTATACGATGTTACTGTTGCTTTCCACCCGGAAGTAATCAAAACAGTGAAAATTGATGTAGCGCAAGATTAATTTTTCTACTCTTTTATATAAAGAGCTTAAAAGCCGATTGTTGTTCATACAGCAGTCGGCTTTTTTTTGGAAAAAGAGGAGGTACTTAACGACCGAACAGAGTCGAGAAACCTACTCCCTTCTTCAGAAGAATTCTCCCGATTTACACTAAATCAATTAACCAAATCTTCTTCTGCCCTATGTCTACGTCCTAGAAGTCTCAGATATACTACCTTTTCAACCAAGAGCAAGCATATACTGAAAAGCCAGCTAAAGACAAACTCAATTGATTGCCCGTCACAACTAGCCAGTCTGCAAGTCAGGAAAAAGACCTAGAACAAAATAAAATCATATTTTTATTAAACTGATTTGTAATAAATCAATATGTATTTTCTATTGGTTCACAATTCTTTACGGAACTTCTCCCGAACATAAAGAAAAGAAGAGGATAGAAGAGCCACTTTTATTTTGTATCAAAGCTTGACAATTATACGGAACGCGCTTATCTTTGTATTGTAATTATTCAGTTACGCAGTTGATAACTCCTCTTTATCAACTATCCTTTTCCTCCCACAATTTTCCCCCCACTCGTCTTGTAACAATATTGTTATTTCGACCAGTTATTACCCTCCCATTAATAAGAAGGCTTTTTTGTAATCATATACACTAGAACACCTCCTATTATTTTTTGCTTTAACCGTTTTTTATATATCCATGACCACAACAACAGTACTTCAAGTACATCAACCAAAAATGGCGGGGCAGAGCAGTTAACAAACATTTTACGTATAAACACACATTTACAATTACGTTTTGCCAATGGGGCAAAACGTGCTCAGGAACGAACAATTAATTTTAAATTTTAATAAAGAAAAAGGTTAGTTAATAAGTTAGTAAGGTAAACATTTGAATGCCCGGCGAGAGTCGGGCATTTTTTATTTTTGCTGTTTTCCTTTCTAAGTTTTCTGGGAAACGATTTCGTTGGACTAGTCGGTTATTGTAATTTTTAAGCATGTATTCGCCTAATGACTTAATACATCTTTATTCTCAATAGCCCATTTAAGCAACCCATTTTGCTGACCACTCAATGCTAGCTTTTTACTAATATTGCCTCGATGATTGGAAACAGTTTTAGGAGTAATAAACAGCATACTAGCGATTTCAGCAGTCGTTTTTTGCATCGCTATCAACTTCAAAATATTTACTTCATGGGCGGAAAGATCGCCTAGGCGATCGTTTTCAAAATCTGGTTGTTTGTGCAATAAGTAAGTCAAATCTGAATTGACATAAAGCTGGCCTCGATGTACAGAACGTATGCAATTTAGTATATCTTTTTCACTACTTTCTTTTAATAAATATCCTTTTATACCAACTTCAATAGCGCTGTGAAAGAAGTCTTCATCTTTGAAAAGGGTTAATACTATGAAATTGGTTTTGGTACCTTCTTTAAGCAAAATCCTAGCAACTTCTATCCCCGTATAACCGGGCATTTCAATATCCAAAATAGCGATATCCGGCTGAATAGCCCGTATTTTATCCAATGCATCTTTCCCGTTTTCGGCGCTGCCGACCCACTTCATATCGGTTGTTTCTTTTAACAATTCGGTCACTCCCTTTCTAAGTATGGGATGGTCATCGGCATTAAATACATTTATACTTGACATCTATTTGTTTATTTAGTGTTTGAGCTTCGGAATTTTTATTTCAACAACTGTCCCCGTAGGTTTATTTTCCTTTATTTTTAATTGTCCATTAATGATGGAAATTCTTTCAAGCATTGTGCGTAAACCCAAACTCTTGGATCTTACAATTGCCAACTCATAATCAAAGCCTTTTCCATTATCCATAATAGAGATGATGACCTCTTTTTCGACCGACTGAATACGGACTTTGGCTGCGGTAGCTTCTGCGTGCTTAACAATATTACTCAGCACTTCCTGAATCGTTCTGAACAAATGAATCTGCATTTTTTCAGATAATAAATCGTCAATATTTTCAAACTCCGTCGTTATAAAAAGACCACTGGAACGCCCTACTTTTTTAACAACATCTTTAATGGCCTTTGTCAAACCAAACTGTTCCAATTGAAGGGGATGTAAATCCTTAGAAATCGATCTTACCTCTTCCAATGTTTCCGTAATCAATGCTTGATTTTCAACAGTCGTTTTATCTGTTGCTCCTATTTGTTTTTTAATAAGCAAAAGGGAATGGGCAATGCCATCATGAAGATCACGAGCAATACGTTTTCTTTCTTTTTCTTGCGCAAAAATTAGTGCTTCCGCAAAATCTTTTTTATCATTTCGATCCTTAGCAGTCTTCCGCAATTGAAAACCTAAAAGAGCAAACATCCCCAATGCTAAGCCCCCACCCATGAAATAATTTCTTTGTTTCTCTACTTTGACTTGTGCAAATTCTAATTCAAGAATATCATTCTTCTGTTCTATAATTAATTTTTCTTTTTGTGCTGTTTGATACTTGACATCAATCTCTGCAATAGCATTGTTAGTTTCTTTGCTTTGGGTGTATTCTTGATGTTTTTTTCGTTTTTCATAATGGTCAAGTGCTTTACCAAATTGTCTTGTTTTTTTATAAGCTTTATACAGTAGCTTATTCGCATTAGATATTCCATTTTTAAGATCTGCTTCTTCAGCTAATGCTAAAGCGATTTTTGCATGAAAGATGGATTGATCATATTTTCCGAAATCATAATTGGCAAGCGACAATCTAGTTTCATTACCAATAATCATTTCCTTCATACCGTATTCGTGAGCTAATTTTAGAGCTTCTTTAGACACCTGGATAGACTCCTCAAGGTTTCCGGTCTTTATTTTCAAATCAGCTATATTACCTAAAAAAAGAACAATTGAATGCTTATTATTGGAGCTTCTTGCTTGCCCTAATGAATACTCCTGACTTACAAGCGCCTTTCGATAAAAAATTTGAGCACTATCTTTATACAGTTGACTATGAAGTGAAATCGTATCTGCAATGCGGATAAAGTCATTCGCAATTTCCATTTCTAGTATTCCCTGATTACTGATTGCAAATGCTTTTACTCGCTCGTTATTGGTTATTTCTGCAAACGATAAAGCTATAGCATTGTATTCATAGGCTTTTTTTAATCGACCAAACAGATAAAAGACTTCAGCCATATTAAGGTATGGTTTATAGAGTCTTGCAGTATCTTTTTTATCTTCCCATATCGCTAAAGCACTTACATAATACTCAATTGCTTTCTCATAATCTCCTCTATCTTTATTCAAGAATCCTAATTTATTATCAGCTAAAGCGGCTAGCGTTTCATTCCCTAATGAGAAGTGCAATGCTCGTCCTTTTATATAGAGTTCTTCTGCTAAAATCAATTTATTATTAATTCTATAAGCATCTCCTAGGATAAGCATAGACCTCGCATGAACCGTCTTCCCCTCAAATCTATTTTCAGCAAAATCAGCTCCCACCTTTGCCAAAATCAGACAAGTATCTATATTCTCAAAAATATACTTATTACTCAATGACAGAATTGAATCTATCTGACCTCTAGAGGGATTGACCGCTTCCATTGCTTTATTAAAATTCTCAAGTGTTGGTTTCGTTCCAACCTGTGCAGTTAGCGTATAAGTAGAAAAAGCGATTAGTAATAAAGGCAAAAGAGTTTTCATTAATTAGGTTTTCGACGACGACAAGCAAAATAGACTAAACGTTTTTCGACTAAATTCGATTATCGGGAAGATAGACACAATAACTAGACATCAAGTATTATATGAGGTAAAAGCATATACTATTTTGATTTATAACTCATATCTGTAACCTATCAAAGCCTGAAAACTCATTCCCTGCTCGCTACCTGCGCTGGACAAATTATAACTTGCCATAGATCCTATCCGGAAAGATCCATCTCCTATGTTTGGTAAAATAAACCCCAGTTGAAAACCTGCTCTAAAGCTTGAATCTAAAGAAAGACCGGTCCAAAAAGCGTTTAGTATTTCATACTTAATTTCCAATTGAACATGAGCAATATTTGGACTGGCGTACAGTATCTGTAAACTGGGTTCAACAAAGCCATTCTCCTGAATAAAACGGTAACCGATTTGCCCATAAGCATGAAGGTCCCTTTTTAAATTTGCCGGAGCCGATTCCTCTTCAAAGTACAGATCACCTGGTAAAGCTTGCAGGACACTTAATCCCGCAAAAAGATGAGACTCGTCATTTTCCTCTGTATTAACACTAGTGTAGAAAAGTCCTAATCCAACATTGAATTGAGATTCCCGACTGTCATCCATACCTAAGCTGCTGTCATCTAAATCAAAAGCTAATAAATTGGAGCCATCAAACCGAAATTGACTCGCATTCACCACTGCTCCAATAGCCAAACGATTGTGATAACTCAAACTGATCTGATAGGCATACATTAGAGAAATCGTCGATTGCTTTAATGGCCCTACCCTATCTTGAGATAGCTGGGCGCCCAAACTCATTTTCTGATCTAATAATGGCACTTGAATACTGGCAGAAAGCGTCTGAGGTGCTCCTTCAAATCCAAGCCATTCTTGTTGATAGATCGCCTGTGATTCTATGTATTCCCATGGTGCAGTCATTGCAGGGTTCCATGCAAAACGTCCTGAAGGAAAGGCTGTAATGTTTGGCAATTGCTGTGCAAGCAAGGTAATGGGGAATAGGAAAAATAGGACGTATAGATATTTCATAATTGGCGATATTCTATTTTTTTGTTTCAATTGGTAGTTTATAATTGATGGCTTTTTTAGACCGTAAATCTATTGTTAGAAAAAATTGTAGCATATATTTGTAGTTTTTTTTTCAAGCTGAGAAAATTCAGTTCAATTAAGGCTTGTCGTAATTTATTTTTTATGTTCTTTTGCTTGGCAAAAAGAACCAAAACCCAAGGCTTTATAAACTTGGCCTAAAAACCGTCAGCTCTCGCTCTCGCAATCCGAGGTCGACGTAAACGTCTCTGGATTGCTCTTAAAACAGCACTCTGCCGATTTTCTTAACGGCCAATTTTATAAGGCCGGTCCTTTCGGACCTGTCGTAAGATGAAACTTAATCTTTCATTTAAACGATTGGCGTTATAACGTACCTTTCTTGCGATCACGCTGTGTTCTCTGTGGCCTCTGTGTGAGCAAATCGCGTAAAAAGGGCCACTACTTTCTAACAATCGTCAAGGAAGATTTTATCGGGGCAATCACTTGATCAAGGTCTAAAATATAGTAGTAAATACCTGCTGGCAATGGTTTCCCTTTAAAGGTTGCATCCCAATAAATACCATCGCCTTGGTAATTGAATTTACTAAAAAGCAAATCACCCCAGCGATTGAATATGGAGAATTTGCTGCTTGGATAATTATCTAAACCATCGAAAAAAAGCACATCGTTTTTACCATCTCCGTTTGGAGAAATGAAGTTGACTAGATCGACTAGCAACTCCCGCTCTTCGGAAATATTTACCCTAAACATTTCTTCGCTGATACAACCCTCTTCCGTAATAATACTAAGTTCATAGGTAGTCGTTTCCGAAGGCATCGCAATAGGGTCAGGGCAGTCATAACAAGACAATTCCGAATCCCCTAACCATTCATAACTAAGACCTCCAGTAGCAAATAACTGGACGGGACTTCCCGCCTCAATCGTCGTATCTGGCCCAGCCGTTGTGCTCACGTTAAAGACTGTCACCAAAATGGAGTCCGTGGCAATACAACCATTATTATCGCTTGCTACAACCGTGTAAACACCTTGTTCAGAAACTTCAATTTCTGCATCGTTTTCTCCAAAAGGAGCACCTTCAAAAGACCATTCGTAAGTGACAAAGCTCGAATCTACCAGTATACGTGTAAGTATTGTTGGACAAACCTCAACGTCTTGCCCCAAATCAATCTCAACAGCGGTTGCTTCATTAATTTGGATGGTATCACTGGCCATACAACCTTGAGTACTGGTAACTGTAATACTATAAATTCCTGTTTCCAGAATGGCGAGTTTAGCAGTAGCTGCGTTTAATAACATTTCATCAAAAGACCACTGATAAGTTAATGCACCTGATGGAACGATAAGTATGGTTTCAATAGCGGAACAGATAGCGAAGTCATCTCCTAAATCTGCCTGAGCTTCTTGTGCAGGATTTACAATAATTTCGGCGCTGTTCAAACAACCGTCATCATCACTTACCTCCACAAGATAACTTCCCGTTTGATCTGTTAATAGTTGGTTATCCATATCGGCTAATAGATTTCCATTTAAAAACCACTCAAAATTGACGGCATCACTGAGGGCAGTCAACAGAGTACTACTGCCAATACAAAGGATAGTATCTGGGCTAACTGAAAGCGTTGGTAAAGCAATTTGGTTAACAATTACGGTATCTCTATTGGTACAGTTTGAAGCATTGGTGCCAATGAGAATGTAAGTTCCAGCTTCATTGACATTCAGTGTCGCAGTTGTTTGACTTAGGAGATTATCATTCAAAAACCACTCATAGCTTAATCCTGTCGTTGCGTCTAACAATATGCTTCCATTCGTACAAAAAGAGCTGTCTTCTCCTAAGTTAATGGAGGGTGAAAGGGCTTCACTTACTTGAATGCTATCACTTGCCGAACAGCCTTCTGCGTTGGTGCCAAACACGACATAGCTTCCTGTATCAGTGATCATTAACTCCGCCATTGTTGCCGGTAGCGTTGAGCCATTTAGCTGCCATTCATAGGTCAATGTATTGTCGATTCCTGCGGAGAGTAAAAGTGATTCACCTGAGCAAAACGAGCTGTCTTCCCCTAAATCTACACTTGGGCTATTGGCTTCAATTATCTCTATCAAAGTATTAATTTGACAATTAGCTTCATCCTGAATTAGCAAAGTAAAACTACCTGCTGCTAAATTCATTTGACTGGATTGACTAACAAAACCATTTCCATAATCATAACTGTAATCAGGCATCCCTCCGCTGACCGATAAAGTAATCGAACCTGTAGGCTGGTTACAATTGGAAGCCGATATTAGTAGCTCCTCTATTTGAATGGCAGTTGCCTGAGGAACAGTAAAGGTTTCTGAAGTCGTATTCCCCAGTTGATCGATAACCGTTAAAGAATATTCACCCGCTAGCAAATCAGATAAGTCACTACCAATACTTGTGAAGTTATTCGGGCCAGTCCAGTTGTATTCATAAGGAGAGAGGCCGCCTGCTATATCTATGTTAATACTTCCGGTGGCCGCTCCAAAGCAATCAATAGGAATGATTTCGTTTTGTAAAATCACTTCGTTTGAGATAATTTGAACTTGGCCATCTACAAAAAATCCAGGAACTTCATTAATGTCGACTCCGTCTATAACGCCAATCTGAATCGGTGTTGGAGAATTCACAAACAAAACATCTGACATTTCCCCTAATTCCCCAATGGCATTAAAAGTGACAGAAAAAACGGTGCTTCCATCTGCTAGAGTGACTCCGCCAACTTGGCCATCGAACCAAACAAAAGTAAGCAAGCCATTTGCAATTTGGGTTTCCCCAAAATTAAAACCAGACAAATTGGTAAGGCCGTAATCACCCGTTGATTCATAGCTAAGTATATCACTATCCCAGCTTAGCGTAAACTGTAGACTCACCGCGTTTTCAAAGGAATCAACTGTTACAAAAACGGTCGCAGTTCCTCCAGCCGTAGTGACTTCTTGAGAGGCGGTCAGGACTGGCGTTTGGGCCTGGATCGCTATTGTGAAAAATAAAAAAAAGAAGATTAATAAACGCATAATTTTATAAGTATCTCGTTCAAACAAATTCAATTTCAACAGGTTTAAAGTCGCCTTCCTCCCGCGAGAAGAAGGCGATTTAAAGTCACTTAATTTTGAAAAACAATTTTCCTAACAATAGAATCACTTCCAATCTGAACTTTGATATAATACATACCTGCTCCCCTCAAATCGCTACCATCTATACGGATATTTTGTGCTCCAGCTCCAAGCGATTCCTCGCGGTCTTCAAGCACGCGCCCCGTCACATCAAGCAATTGAATGCCGACTATATTTGCTTCTTTTAAGTTGAAGAAGACGGTTGCATTTTCATGAAAAGGATTAGGTGTTATGGATAATTGGCTAATCAATTGTTCGGAATTTAAGTCTTCGACAGCAGTCAGTTCTTCTCCATAAGTTGACTTAATTTTCATAGCTTCTCCATTGTGTCTATAGCCTGCTGACTTCATGGAAGCAACACCAGTCTGAATACGTTCTGCTAAATTAGTAACTACAGCCGGTGCTTCGAATCTCAAACTAAATAGCAGTTCGTTTTGCGCCAATTCCCAGCCACCTTCTGTCGCAGTTGGATCATACCAAAGTGTGGTGATCAATCCTTCCGCTACCTTACTCTTTCCAAAGAAAGAGGGATTCAAACCAGGCAATGCACCGGGGATGACTTCTAACAATGACATCTGATATTGATCAAATTGAATATCAAATTGATAAGCAGAAATAGCCGTTGCATCAGCAGAACGGAATTCAATTGTCCGGCTACCATCTGCGTTAACGATCTCGGAGATCATCATGTTTAAGTCCTCTTCTTCCGGTTGTTGAAGTCCCATTGCAGATTCATTCACATCTCCTAATTTCATAGCAATGAAATCATTGTCAGCAGTATCTCTTCCTAAACTCACGAAGTCTATAGCCTCTGGGAAAGCATCAAGAAAAGGATTTGCAGGATCTGTAAACATAAACTTTTGATCTACAAAACGCCAAGAGTTGAAATCTGGGAACTCCGTTGTAATCTGTAAAATCAATTGTTGAATTTTCACCAAATCAATCCCACTTACCAATCCAGAAATATCTACATCTGCAGCAATCATTTTATAAGGAGAGTCCAATAACTGGATGGTCAAGATATGTCGTTGGATCAACGCTAAGTCAATAGCTGTTACCCCATCTACATGATTTGTATTTCGCATCGGCGTCACCGTATAATCCAGACCGCCATCTAAATCAAGGAACTCATAATCGCCAAGAACATCGGTAATGGTCGCAGGAGCAGTCGTACATTCCACAATGACTTCTGCCAATGGATCTCCGTTTTCACGAATGACACTACCTAAGATGTCAACTCTAGCAAGAACGCAAGCCTCTCCTGACTTCAGCACATAAGGAATCGGTGAGATGGAACCGTCTGGGGCTATATTCGCTACTTCTATAAAAGTAGGAACCCCATCAATGAATACTTCGGTACATTCATCCATTGTCGACAATAGTTCTACATCCAGCATATAGATCGCTGTTCCATCAGGAACACTTACGCCTTCTGAGTTGAACCAAGCTGCTGTAAAAGTATCGTCACTAGCTAAGAAGAAATCAGTAATATCTAATTCTGTTAAATTAAAACCACTCACACCCACCAACCTTGCAACCGTAGGATCTGCTATATGAATTGATTTTTGAAAAGAAACAATGTTTGTGAAATTTTCAACACGAACGGGTATCTGAATGATTGATCCTGGCTGACCAGTCACTGTTCCTATATCAAAAATAAGGATGTCATTAGGATTAGTTATCATGACGGTAATCGCTTCACAGGTCGTATCATCTCCGCAATCGTTACTACTCGTTAAGCAAACCGTGTAGGTCCCCGCCGTAATATAATCGTGTACTGGATTTTGCTCAGTCGAATTCATTCCATTTCCAAAATCCCACAACCAAGTCGTTGGCAAATTCGTAGAATTGTCCGTGAAGGTTGCCATCAATCCAGTATTGCTAACAATAAACGCACTTGTAGGTGCAGCAGTCATGTTTTCTGTAACAATAACTTCTTCACTAGCAGTACAACCATTTGGTGCAGTCACTACAACCGTATAAGATCCGGCTAAATCAGTACTTGGATTCTGATCGGCAACACTAAAACCATTCGGGAAAATCCATGAATAAGTCACGCCAGTTGTAGTTGAACTCGCCATTAATATAACCGATCCATTAACACAGTTAATCGTTCCGCCCATTGCAGTGACATTAGGTGTCGTTGTGTTTTCGATTACCGTAACTGTCGTTGATGTAGTACAACCATTTGCAGCAGTGACTACTAAGGTTATGATTCCTGTATTCATCGTATTTCCATCTCCAAATACTTCTGCATTTTGCTCCGTACTGGTTACGCCATCTTCATCTGTCCAGAGATAAGTAACCCCTGAAGTTGTTGAATTCGCTGTTACGAAAAATGGACCGGGGCCACAATTTATTGTTGTTCCCATTGCAGTAACATTCGGTGGCATTGTATCCTCAATCACCATCACCGTAGTCATTGCGGTGCAACCATTCGGTGCAGTAACAACAAGCGTATAAGTTCCTCCTTGATCTGTATCCATTGGATTTTGATCTGTAGAAGTCGCTCCATTCGGAGCAGTCCATAAATAAGTCACTCCCGCTGTAGTAGAACTAGCCATCAAAGTGATCGTAGGGTTTGTACAAGTGATTGTACCTCCTGTTGCGGTAACATTTGGTGGCGTTGTATCTTCTATTACTGTAACTGTCGTCGTTGTAGTACAACCATTTGGCGCTGTTACAACTAAGGTTATCATTTCTGTATTCATCGTACCACCGTCTCCAAATACTTCTGGGTTTTGCTCCGTACTCGTCACACCATCTGCATCCGTCCAGAAATAAGTAACTCCAGGAGTCGTTGAATTCGCTGTTACGAAAAATGGACCGGGGCCGCAATTTATCGTCGTTCCCATTGCGGTAACAT
>JBLHRR010000061.1:0-28396 GCA_047626155.1 Saprospiraceae bacterium
GCCTCCACAATACTAAACAACATTCTCAAATCCTCAAAGAACTCCTGAACCAATTCAAAGTCAGTATTATTTTTAAAAATACTCGGTTCGAGAATGTCTTTCGGTTCAGTAACCCCGATGTATACATTATCAGCCATAAAAGAAAAGTACACCGCTTTGTCGGTTTGTATTCTATAGTCGGCTAAAGCAATTTGCATTTCCCGATTCAGGGTTTTATCAACATGTGCTTCCGAAGTGGCGTAGGTGGTGAATAATTCTCGGAAAGATTCGACCTCCATATAATGATCAACGTTTTTACCGCCGGAACTGATAAAGTTCTTAATCGCTTTTGACCGATACTGTTTTGTTTCCCTCGGCCATACTATAACGGCGCCCTCTGTCTGGGTATTGAACGTGGCATGTAAAAAAACGCCTCTGAATACCTCATCCAGGTCAGTTTTTACCCGCGACAATGCTTTTACGGACAATTCGCACAACTCAAAATCCAATTCTCCGATTTTTCCGCTGATGAAATCCTCGCCATTGTATTCTAGAATACGCGTTCCAAAGAGGCCACTTTGCATAAAACGTTTCTTGTCAATAAATTTTTTACTATCGTAGGATAAGGTTCCAAAGTTAGCATCATCGTCTACAAAGTCAAGAATGAGATCGACTACCTGAGGTTTGAAGGTAGACCGAAATCGTTGAATTCGGTAGAGAAGAAAGCTAGTCCAAAGGCCTAGTGGAATCATTAGCACCAGGGCGAAAGCGAAAGCACCGAGATAAATGTCCAGGCCAATGACTGCGATTAGAAGAAAAATGGACAATAGAAAAAGCCAAAGCAATTGCTTGCGTTTCATTTCCATGCGCACCAGTTCCGGATGGATGGTGTGGTTGTAGAAAATGCGAAATTCAGCGAGTCCTTGCATGGATGTTGTGTTGTTAATTACTGCCAAGGCAGTTTTGTTTTTTACCGCAACGGCGCAAAGAGCGCAAAGTTTTTTAAGGGAATAAGGACTAACGTTGCGCTGTTGCGGTGAAAATATAATTGGAGGAACGCCAATTTTCTAAGTATAAAAAAAGCCCACTCCAAATTTCGTTAACCGAATTTCTAAAGTGGGCATTTATAGTACAATGTAATTCTAAAATTACACTATTTGTTTCTAGTAGATCGCTTGATTTTAATCCAATGTTACTTCACCGTTATCGGTTTCGTATTCGTTGATAAATTTAGCGACAACCTCTCCGACAACATCCTTTAGGAATAATTGTCTTTGCTTCGCGATGCGCTTTAGTTTTTTCAATTTCTTTTTGTCAAAAACAAAAGACACACGTTTTGTAAGAGATTCGTATTCCAGAATGGTTTCGTCAGAAGTTTGTCTGATGAGTAGGTCTAGCCCACTGCCACCTGGCGTACTGATTCTTCGTCGAGCGCGAACAGGTTTGTCTTCTGGAGACGCCTTTCGTTCTCGGATTATATTTTTTTCGGGTTGATGAGAAGGCTTTTCTTCGATGGCCTGGACTTCTTCGACTGCCTCACTTTCGCTGAGCAATGCTTCCTCGAAGCTGTCCGTCAGTGCATCACGGAAAAGTGATTCCAAATCCGACGTAAAGTTCTTTGACGTCGTTCTAGTTTCACTTGTCGCCGCTTTTCTGACTTTTCTGCCGTATCGCTTGCGCTTCGGAGTAGACTTGGCTTTAGGTACTATTTCTGGAGATTCCTCGAAAGGTAGTACTTCCACCTGATCTTCAGCGACGCCCATTTCGATCTCTTCTGCAGAAACACCGAATATGCTTTCAAACCCGCTGATAAATGATTTCATAATATAAGTATGACACAAAAAAATATTTGAATATTTTACATACTCCATCAAATTTATAACTTCCATTTCCTAAGGTCGTTACAGCCATAAATTTGATGGCAAATATTCAAGTTAATTTTGTTGTTGTTACTAAAAATTACACGGAAACAAATTCCGTACTTGCTTAAGACACTCGTTCAAAAAAGAGAACAAGTAATAATTCAGCTTTTTAAGACAAGAACAATTAAAGCGTTACTTCAATTTCTTCTTCTGCAGAAGCATTGTTAGCAACAGGAGCTTGTACAACTGCTGGCTTTGCTGTTTTCTTCACAGCAGGAGCAGGTACCTTATGGCCTGTACGTTCCAGAATTTCTTTACATAAGCTCATATAATCCTTAGCGCCATTACTGTTTTTGTTGTAGCTGAAAATATCCTGACGTTGCGCCGGAGCTTCTGCTAGAGAGATATTATTTCTGATAAGGGTCTTAAACACTTTTTCGCCAAAGTACTTCCTGATGGTGTCAACCACATCACGGTTCAATACTTTACGAGAGTCGTACATGGTAGCGATCACACCACCGATTTCCAATTTCTTATTCAAACGGAAACGTACTTTATCGATAACCTGCTTCATTTTCGCCAAGCCCTGCAATGCGAGGAACTGCGTCTGAAGAGGAATGTATACAAAGTCAGAGCTAGTCAAAGCGTTTAGCGTTAACAAGCCAAGAGAAGGAGGGCAATCCAAAATGATAAAATCGTAATCATCCTGAACAGCTTCAAACAATTCTCTAAGGATGTATTCCCGACCTGCTTCGTTAATCAATTCCATCTCTGCACCAGAAAGGTCTAAAGTAGAAGTAACTACGTCGAGACCTTCCTTATAAGTGTAAGGAATCAATTCCGATTCGCCGCGAAGCGCTTCGTAAATGGTAAATTTTTGTCGAGGAATGCCAAGTGAGAGACCTACATTGGCTTGAGCATCAAGATCTATCAAGAGAACCTGTTTGCCCAGTTGAGCCAGACCGGCTGCGATGTTGATTGCGCTAGTAGTTTTACCTACACCACCCTTGTGGTTTAGCAAAGATATAATCTTTCCCATCGGTATGTTTTTAGTGTTTCGTTAGTGAATAAAATCCTTCTGTAAAACCAGCATGCCAGTTTGTACAAAAGTAAGATTTTTAAGGATATATAAAAATTAAGGGTCAATTTATTTTGTGGTTTCATTGATTTTTCATGCAACAATTGATCCATTTTTTTAATATGTTAATGCTTTCGAGGGAGTGGATGGGGTTTTAGAGGGAGCGGTACGAAAGGGGGATTAAGTGGTTGGGCTTGATGAGTGGGTAGGATGGGAAATTTCTGTTGGTATAAGTTGTTATGTTTATATTTGTGTGGATAATGGGAAGATCTGGGTGGTCATGTTTGTACATAGGGTCAGTTCTCATGTAGAAGTAGAAAAAAGAAAGTCAATTAAAAATTGTAAGTCAAAAGCCAAGTAAAGTATGCGAGCTTGGGATTTAGAAATATACTCTGGACTTTTGAAAAGACCTGAACTTTATATGGGGACGAATGATTGGAATGAAGTGGAAAACTTTATAAGAGCTTACGAATTAGGCTCAAAATGGGAATGTGACTTTATGAATCTGCTGACAAATCAAATCAATGATAAATATGGAGTTTCAATGCCTGCTAGTGGGCTGATTGCTCAATTAAAAATTGTATCAAAAAGTCTAAACCAAAATTGGGAGGAATTATTCATTGAAGAAACAGAAGCGATTTTAACAAATGAATCAGATAAAGAGAATAGGAATAGATTTCAAAAAATGCTAAGAACCAAAATTTTAAAATATTTCCAAATGGTACCTGAGACAATAGGTGGCTCATATTTCATGAATTTAAATCAAATCAATAGACAGATTGATGATTGGAACGGAGAAAACTTATCAAAGAAAGAAATCAAAATATTTAAAGAGATTCGTGAAGAACTTTATGAAGAAATCGGAATTCATTTAACGGAAAACTTTCGACCAACGAATAGATTAAAAGAAAATATTTTGAAATTGAAAAATTTAATAAAAAAAGAAAACGAGGTTTAAAACGCGTACATTTTTTTTGAATTCAAAATTCTATAACACTAATCTTCCGGAGCCAACTTCACCTCCAGCCCATCCAGCCCATCCGCCAAATGAATCTGACATCCCAACCGACTATTATCCTCCACATAAAACGCCTCCGATAACATTGCTTCTTCATCATCAGATTTCTCCGGCAATTCATGCGCCGATAAAACATAACACTGACAAGAAGCACACATCGCCATCCCGCCACAAGTACCAGCAACAGGCAACTCATAAGCCTTACAGATTTCCATAAGGTTCATATTCATATCCGTTGGAGCTTCCAGTTCGTGGACGATGCCTTCGCGGTCGGTTACTTTTATTTTGATGTCAGACATAGTTTTTTATTAACCACAAAGGGCACAAAAAGCACAAAGTTTTTTTACGAATTGAGCGCACTAATTAACCATTTAACAAAGTCACTAACCTCTAATCCAACTTCTTCACAACCGCCTTCTCCGCCTCCTTCCGACTTCCGTCAAAACCATTAACCCCCGAAACCGTCGTATATTTCATAACGTACTTCTTCCCCGGATTAATAATCTTATAAGCCGCCTGGCACATAATAGTCGCCTCGTGAAAACCGCAAAGTATCAATTTCAATTTACCCGGATAAGTATTGACATCGCCAATGGCAAAGATGCCAGGGATATTCGTTTGGTAATCTAGTGCATTATTGACAACGATGGCGTTTTTTTCGATTTCCAAACCCCAGTCACCAATGGGACCAAGTTTTGGGGTAAGACCGAAAAGCGGAATAAAAGCATCCGTTTCCATTTCGAAAATTTTGTCTTCCTTTTTTATAGAAATGGATTTTAAAGAACCGTTTCCATTTAAGCTCACCACTTCGGCAGGAGTAATGATTTCGATTTTTCCAGACCTTCTTAATTCTATAGCTTTGTCCACAGAATCCAACGCTCCTCGAAATTCATTTCTACGATGTATGAGCGTAACACTTGAAGCAACATCGGTCAAGAAAATACTCCAATCCAATGCAGAATCTCCACCACCTGCGATGATGACTTTTTTATCTCGATAGACTTCTGGATCTTTTATGATGTAGGCAAGGCCATTGTCTTCGAATTGTTCCAAATTTTCCAACTTGGGCTTCCGGGGTTCAAAACTTCCCAGACCGCCAGCAATGGCTACGATGGGCGCATGATGTTTGGTGCCTTTGTTGGTTGTGACAATGAAAGAACCGTCTTCCAGTTTTTCAATCGTCTCCGCTCTTTCGCCTAAGGTGAAGCCGGGTTGAAACTGCTTGCCTTGCTCAATTAAGTTATCCACCAACTCACCTGCCATGACTTCTGGGAAACCGGGGATGTCAAAAATAGGCTTCTTCGGATAGATCTCCGAGCACTGCCCGCCGGGCTGCGGCAACGCATCAATTAGATGCGTTCGCAACTTTAGCAATCCCGCTTCAAAAACGGTGAATAATCCGGTAGGGCCGGCTCCAATTATTAATATATCTGTCTTTATCATTATTGTCTTTCTAAAATTCGGCTGCAAAGATAGTTCGCTTAGCTCAAAAAGGAGCTGATTATCGTCATCTTATGAAGAAATTACGTGTATTTCTAACAGATGTTAAGACGTAGTGTTCATCTTTTGGGTACCTAATTAAGGCGGTAAAATTTCTTCTTTGCTTGTTGAAAGATTTAAATGGATTGGGTTTGAATGGCTATTTAGTCTATTTCAGATGGCTGGTTACATTAATTAATACCTCGACAAAAGGTATCCCTTCTGAAATGGAGATTAAAAAAATTGCATTGATGTCAAAGAAGTACCAACAACTTTATGTCGTTTTTTAAATTATAATATTATGTCGAATAACATCTTGGGTCGGGGTAGTTCATTGAGGGGAAATAGATTAAATGCATCAAAGCATAGATAAACCTGAGTAATTGAGGCACATGGGGCGTACCAATCAATATGACATATCCTCTCGCGGAGCAAGGAGTGGATATGCCATGCTTTATGCGAACTGATTTTGGATAGCTAGTGACATCATGTTTTCCTAAAAGAAATATAGCTTAATGTAAAATTACTGTTGGGTATAGTTGGCCCTGCGCTCTTTGCGTGATTATTAATCGCAATAGGTACGCCTCGAAAAAAAAAGGATAGAGCATTTGTTTCTCGACTTAGTATATTTCCTCACACAGAGCGCACGGAGGTCACAGAGCGAACGCGAGCCTCCTAGGTTTGCTTAGAGTAAATCTTTCAAATTCCGCAGAAACCCTTTCATACCCTCTTTCAACATCCGCTTCTGCAAAGACACCGCTTCCGATTTTTTAGCAAAAGCGCCCACTACAATTTTATAAACCGTCTTTCCATTCAATTCATTAATGCTAACAATAATAGGTTCATTAAAAGAACCTTGCAGTTTTTCTGCTTGGATCAATACATTACCATACTCTGCGAAAGCACCGACCTGAACACCGTAACCTTTGCCGTCTTGTCGACTCACGTTAAAGCGAAATATTCCTCTACCCGTAGAGATATCATATTTTACTTTTGGATCTTCTTCTCCGAGTCCATCACGCATACGAATGGCTTCTGCCACCGCACGATCTGCATTGATTTTGCCATAGCCATATTTATTAGAATGGCCATTGCTATACTCAGAAGGAGAACCAATTTTATCTGCAGTTTTTGTTAAGATTGTTTTTACTTCAGCAGCCGTTAAGTCTGGGTTTACCGAAAGGATCAAAGCGCAAATGCCAGCGACAAGAGGGCAGGAGCTGGAAGTGCCTCCAAAATGCTTGTATCGGTCGCCTCTCGAAAGGCCGTCCCTCCAGAAGCGGTACTCACCGGTTTCCCAAGAAACGCCTTCGTCCCACCAAGCTCGGCCGGCCGTAATGGGCCAGTCGCCATTAGAAGGTGCACATATTGTTACTTCTCTACCTCGGTTAGAATAATTTGCGTGTTCATCTTTGCTGGTACTTGCTGCCACGGCGATAACGTCGGGATGGGCGGCATAGAAGCTGACAAAATCCAAGTCGTCATTTCCAACAGCGTAAACGATGACACAGCCTTTACCATTTCTCCCTTCTTTGGCCGCTTTAGAAATAGCTTCCTCTTTTAAAGAACTGAGGTTAAAAGACGGATCGGTAGAACCCCAGCTGCAGCTGATCACATCAACATCGTTTTCGATACAATAATTAAACATTGCTTCTGTGGCTCGAAGGCTAAAAGAAGTTCCACTGATGGGGACAAATTTTGCGTTGGGTGCAGCTCCCACGATTCCGCTGCCATTGCTGGCTGCTAGGGCCACGGTGGCGCAAGGAGTACCATGCGTAAAACGTGGATCGCCCTGCTCGATTTGAGAGGACTGCGACCAGAGATCATATGGTTTATGCACTTTGTTTTTTAGATCGGGATGCGTTAAATCGAATCCATTATCAATTATTGCAATTTTAATGTTAGAAGAACCCATGTTTCCCATGCGTTTCCATGCGTCAACCACTTTTGCATCAGCTCCTTTTTTTAGTGGCCAGTTGACATCGACGACTTGTCCTTCGTTTTGAAGGTGCCATTGATGCTGGAAGAGCTGGTCGTTGGGTTCACTGAAATCGTATTCCTCCACGAAAGTGTCAATGTCTGGTTCTGCTAGTTTGACCAGAGATATATTTTGAAGATAATTGGAAACTTTGAGTGGGTTTGGAGATTTAGCGGTGACCTTTACAATCACACGATATTCATCGCGGCGTTCTACAATTTCTAAATTGTATTCATCAATGACGAGCATTTGTTCCTCTGTACTGGTCCCGTCTTGAAAGATGATATAAATTTCGCCAGTGGGTACAACAGGGCGGTTGCTATTGCCGTGGGTATAATAAACGTGTGTACCAACTTCTACACTTCCCTCTTTACGAATATCATCGAGTTTGTCATCAAGCTCCTTTCCATCTCGTTCGACGGTAACGATGTTGAAGCCACCAAGGTTATCGAATACTTTTTTCTTAATGAAAGATTCTTTTTCTATGCCTCTGGTCTTCTTAGTTTTTAATCCTACGAAACGGCCGCTTTTTATTAGCGTTACTTCTCCTTTGCCGCTTTTTATGGTGATCTGACTCATAATATTTTATTTGGTGATTTCTCTTTGGGCCAATATAGCTTGAATGTGGGAATTTTTAGACTTTGGAAATACTTTTCCATGAGGAATCATTTATTTGGCCTTAGGTTAATGGATTCATTCCCCCCAGAAATAAAGCCTTTTATCTCAAGGTTAAATTAAAAAAGAGAATGATAGTTTTAATTTTTGATATTAAATATAAAATTAATATATTTGTACTGTCTGAAAGTTGAAAATGAAACACAACAATCTTCCTAATAATCTTTTAGATACCTCTTCTGAATCTGAGCATGTAATAGAAATTATAAGAATACTTATTCATCAAATGATTGGCGAACGCCCATAGTTTGTCTGTCGTCTACATGCCCATTACCCATGAACTTTAATTTACCCACATCTCCGATGCTTTCGGCGGCGTATTCTGTTTTAGATTCCAAAATTCAGTACATTGAATATCAGGCACAATGCAACTTAGACGATTGCGTTTGTGGTCGGTCGACTAGACCAGGTTCTGCCGCTGATAAGGCCACCTCGCTCACCCAAAATTTTGAGTGGATGCTTCAGCAGATCAATACCCGCAACAATGAATTGAAACAGTTGCAGACCATGAAGTACTGGCTCCGCGAAGAAAACCTAAATAAGGTAAGGGAGTTACTACATGATGACAATTATCTTGAGTACAGTGAAAAGAGCCTTGAAAAACTTCTAAAAAAAGGAGCGCTGGAATTGATGCGAATGAAATATATGTAACAACTCAGCAGTTTGCTATCGGCCATTAGCTTTTGGCTTCCTACGAACAAGTGCAAGTGATTCAACAACTAGGAGCTAGAGACTGGAGCGTTTGAGAACAACAAAAAATATAAAGGCAGTCCTTTACCGCTACTTTCCCCGTCACGGAATTATACCTTAAATAGTGAAGCCTTTGTAACACCGCTTTGTCCTTGTCGTAAGTTGAAGTAATTAAACATTACACAAAAAATAATTTAGACAAATATACCTCAATAATTTAATTTAAACACTCTCGCTGTGGTCGTTTTGCTTTAGCTAAAATGTGCAGTGGTTTATCTTAATTTTTCGTTGTTACAGAAAATAGAACATGCAAAAATCGATTTACTTCCGACAAGAGACCAAGCGTTTCGAAGATGATTTGGAAGCAAAAATTATAGCCCTTGAAAGGGGAACTTCTGAATTAGACCCATCGAATCTGAATGTGCAAGACATTGTGCAATCTGCGGCTCAGAATATGCGGACCTCTTTGGTCGTCATTAAGGCTTATTCTAACTTGCTGATGCACTATGATGGGCAGGAAAAAGAAGATGCGTTGTCACATATGAAAGCTTCCGCGCTGAAGATCGAACGGATCATTAATAAAATGATTGAGTTGACCAATGCCCAGAAGGAGCAGATTTTAGATGGGCAAAAAATTGACCTTGATGACTTGATTGAAGAGGTGAAGAATCATTTGATAGATGATATTGAAGTTGCTCAACCTGTTTTTGAACAATGTTTTGCCGTAAGGAATATTCAGTATAATAAATTCAATATATTCAGTTTGCTGTTTTGTGTTTTGCACAATTCATTGACATACCGTAAAGAAAAAGAAGCACTAACAATTCAGCTACGTACTTATAGAGACGAGGCATACACCGTTGTGGAAATTGTAGATAATGGTAAAGGTTTTGACTTGCAAAGAAACAAGCATTCCATTTTTAAACCTTTTTCCAAATTGTCGGTAAGTCAAGGCGGACTAGGTACTGGACTTTATTTGGTGAAAACCATTATTGAAAAAAATGGTGGTCACGTAGAAATAGAAAGTATCCCACGGCAAGGAACGGTAGTTAGGCTCTTTTTGAAGCCAACTCGCAACAACAACAATTATCAATAAATACTTACTTCTCTCCTCTTATTTCCCCCAACAATAAACACATCGCGGCAAAGCCGTACTAATTCATTCAGTGGATAGCTTTCTGGTAATGGAGCTCAGGGTCAATAACTGTCGGTTTGAGTGGAAACGATTTGAGCTAACTGATTTTTTTAAAAAAAAACTTTGATATAGCTTGCTATGTCAACACTTCTTTTAATCAGTTAGCTCAAATATTTCGAACTCAAATCGGACATTTATTTCTCCTTACATCCCCAAGCTATGCATTTTTGTCTGTTTTGGCCTGCCCTACATTATAGTCATCTCCCTTGAAATAAATGAAATAATATCATGATCCCAACAATTAAAATGCTATTCGTAGGCGCTCCAAGTAAAGCGACTATTCAAAATCAATTATTACTCCTTTCCAATAGACTACCGATACAGGGCCATTTTGTGGAAACCTCCATGAAGGCAATGGCCTATTTGCGCAATTGTAATCTGATGACTTTTCCTGATGTCCTTATCTTGGATGAAGACCTGGGCACAAATACATTGGATGGTTTCTTTAAAGCCTATCGCCAAGAGTTTTATGTCACGCAGATGGATAGCCTTCTTTACATCGGTAGCGCAGCTGCTGCTGAAAAGAAAAGGACCGATACTCACCTATTAATAACCGGATTCTTGTGTAAACCACTTAATAAAGCGGTTTTTTTAAAAGAAATATATCCTATGATTTCTTTCACGATGGTCTGATTTTAATTAATTGATAGTTAGCGATTTATGATGTTTATCGGTAAGAAGTATACTTGTCCGATGCATGCTAGTGGGAGAGGCTTAGGTAAATAATGTTAGTAAATGCTTGTTAATGTGTAAAACATATTCTAATATTGTATAATGTATTGATGTACTTGACAGTACGACTTTGTCAAAACAAATCATTCCAAAAACCTGCTTTAACCATTTACTTACAAATGAAATTTATCTGAAATTCAGATAAATTTCAGCGACATTCGGTTACAAATACACACTACTAAAGCATGGATAACCTACCCTCGAGGTCATTGTTTAATGACGTCTTTCAAATATTGGATTCTAGGGTCCAATATATAGAATATCAATTGAGTAAATTGTCTAGGCAATCGCTCCTTTCCAGTCAGAATAATACGCTTACTGAATCAAGCTTGTTTTCCATCGAAATTACTTTCAAGCAAATTGAGTTGCATAACCGCTCTCTGAAATTGCTGATTTTACTTCGCAGTCGTCTCAATGTTTTGAATGCTCCAGTTATTTTTGAGTTGTTGACCGACAGCAAATATCTGGATTACGATGAACAAGATTTGCGAATGGAGTTAGCAGAAGAAGATTCCAAATCTGTTTTGGTAACACAACGGGTGGAAGCGAACCGATGATGATAAATCAAAGCCTAGCATCCTCAATAAAAGGAAACTCTTTATTTTGGAATAAACGCTATTATACAAAAAATAATTTCCCGATTTCTTTGGTGGAAACGATTATATAAACCACCCTCCCTTTGGTCGTTTTGATTTACATAATCGTTTCCAAACCGGGATTTAACTTTTTGTTGTTACTAGGGTTTTTTCAAACCAATCAAACTGTCTTCAAAAAGTATTTCATTAGATTTTATGCTGAAATATTTTGTACAGAAATCAAATAGATAATTTTTGTCAGAACGAAGCTCTTTTTTGAGTTCGTAGCCTTAGCTACGGGCGAACAAAAAGCTGAAGTGCTGGCGAGAATTAGCATTTGAGGACATACAAACTATTTTGGAATAAAGTCTATTATAGAGGTAGATTCGTATCTCGCTCGAAATACAAAAGAGGAGAAATCGTCATCTTCCCTCGACTCACTCCTACCCGTTCGACAAGCTCAGGGTAAACTCTGCTCGCTCGGGGTGACAGGAAATTTGTTCCCTTCATTTTTCCTTAGCTCGTTCCTGTGTCATTTCAAGCATTCTACCCTGAGCTTGTCGGATGGGCAACGCGTCAAAAGGATGAGGATATTCTACTTGCCATTCCGAACGACTATCGCGAGTCAAGGAGCCAATGGCTTGATTGTTGTTTTTTCCAATTCAACTAACACACCTCACCCATTATTACTAACCTTTATTAATCTTGTTTTTGTTCCAAAATCAAAAGCAGCGTTAGCTTTATTATTGCGGCTTCTTGCTCGCTAGTGAAATATTAAATTACCTTACTATGAGAACGAATTTACTAAAACAAGGCCTCGGTCTGTTTTTTCTTTTAAGCCTTTTAGTCACATCCTGCAAAAAATATCAGGACTTCGAGCCCATCGAGGGAGTTGACTATAATGGTGAGATGGCGGTCCCGCTCGTCTACGGCTCTCTTACATTACAAGACATTTTAGATGACAGCGACTTTGAGGATGATTTGTCTTCACTGGTCATTAATGACGATGGGTCTATGACGCTGGTTTATGAAAATAGTCAGATCACCCAGCGTGTTGCGGATCTATATGATACGCTTCCGAACTTTCCATTAGTGATTCCTGAAAATTCTTTTGAAATCGAAGTCGAATTATTCGATGATTTGAAAGTAGACGAGATGCGATTAAATGAGGGAAGTCTTTCTTTCTTTATGCAATCACCCTTCATGGAAAATGTGGATGTACTGATTACGCTACCGAATTTGACAAAAGACGGTGCAGTATTCAATGTCACGCAAACTATATTTTATGATGGCAGTGCTCCGGCAGAAGCAACGATTGACCCAATTGATATGACGGGCTACACCCTTTCATTGACGGATAACAAGATGCAGTTGTATTACCAGGCGGTTACGGCGAGTGGAAATAATGTAGAAATTCTACCCATTGTAGGACAAGCAGAGGGCTGGGCTTATGATTACATCAAAGGAAGCTGGGATACGGATACTATTGAAATTTCAAAAGATACTTTGAACATCGAACTTTACGATGACTGGGTAGGTGGCAACTTGACCTTTGCTGATCCGAAGCTGTCTTTAGTGGTGAATAATTCTTTTGGTTTTCCAACTACAGCGAACTTAGGCGAATTGCGAGTGATTACAAATACCGGTGAAAGTATATTGTTAGAAAGTACTGATTTAGATAATGGTGTTGCGCTAAATTATCCTTCCTTAATGGAAGAAGGTGTCTCGAAGGAAACGACATTTGAGCTGAATTCAAGTAATTCTAATATCGCGGATATTCTCAACGCAAAGCCAAGTCAAATTGTATACGATGTTTCTGTAATCATAAACCCAGAAAGTAATGGATCGACTACTGGCTTTATGACAGAAGATAGTGAATTGGATTTTGCTTTCAAGACAGAGTTGCCGATATATGGAACTGCTTCTGGTTTTGAAATCGAAGAATCTATGGATATGGATTTAGAGGACTTGGATAACGTGGAGGCCATCGAATTTAAAGTCATTGTAGATAATGGAATGCCTATAGAGGCAGATCTTCAATTGTACTTCTTGGATGAAGCAGATAATAAAATAGATTCCATGTACACCGATTTTCAACAGCTTGTCGCAAGCGCCGATATTGATGGCAATGGCTTGGTGACCGGAACAAAGCAAACGATCAGTCTTGTCAATTTTGATGAGGCCAGAGTTGCTCAGATTAAGAACAGTAAGAAGATGTTGATCGGAGCAAGACTCTCTACATCAAATGAAGGAAACACATCTGTTCGGATTTTGACGAGCCATGAAATAGGAGTTAAAGTTGGGATGAAGGTTAAATTGAAAGAGTAATGTGAATGTATTGTTATTCACAGGCGTGGATGATTCGGGGATACATTTGCTAAAACTTTTAAAGTTTAGTAAACGTCCAAAAGCCTACTTAATACAACAAAAAAAATAAAAAATGTTAAAGCAATATATATTAATTACCGGGCTGCTTTGTTGCCAGCTATTGACGGTGGAAGCTCAGGAAATGAGTTTGTATTTTATGAATGGGATTGCGCAAAGCACAGATGTGAATCCTTCTTTTATGCCGGATCGGAAAACCATTTATTCCTTTCCTGAAATTTATGGAGGCGTCAGTAATTCCATTGGATCGTATAATGGAATGATCATGAAGAACGCAGAGGGGACAACTGTCTTAAATACGGCGGCACTTCTTTCTAACGCCAAAGACCACAACTTTGTCAGACAAAATTTAGGATTGACCACTTTTAGATCCATGTATGGCAAAGAAAGATGGCGTGCATCGGTAACTCATTCGATAAAGCAAAACACACTCTTTGCTTATCCAAAAGGATTGGTGAATTTGTTAGCAAATGGAAATGCGGCATACTTGGATGAGACCTTACAAATTGGACCTGATGTAGAGCTAAACCTATATAGTGAAACCGCTTTTGGCTTTATGATGAGAATTAGTAAGGTTACTGTTGGAGGAAGGATAAAATTGTTAAGTGGTTTGGCCAATGTATCAACCAGTAAAACCGATGCTAAAGTAACTACTGACTCAGAATATTACCAATTGGCGGTAGAAGCGGATTATCAAATTAATGCCGGCGGTATGTTTAGCGTAGCAGGGCTGGTGGACGATAGAGATGTAGAAGTTAACTTTGAAGATGAAGATTTATCTTTTGGCAGACTCTTTAAGGCTCCTAATTTGGGACTTGATCTTGGCGCGAATATAGTATTGCTGAATGATAAATTAATGCTCTCTGCCAGTATCATTGATCTAGGAAGAATCAAGTGGAAAAACAATGCGAAGAATTATACGGCAAAAGGAACTTATGATTTCTCAGGAGTAGATCTCAACGATGCTCTTGATGGTGGAGATGCCGGAGAAGGTTTGTTAGATAGTTTAGAAAATGCTTTTGATTTTGTAGAATCAGGAAATTCATATTCGACTATGCTTCCGACAAAGATATACCTAAGTGCGCGATATAAAGCGCATCGGTTTTTATCTCTAGGTGTGTTGTCATACTTGGAAACTTATCGAGGAGAGATTTATAACGGACTTGCCATAGATGCTACTACACATTTGGGAAAGATTGTTGACTTCGGTCTGACGGGTTCTTATGTTTACAGAAGTCCGAATCTGGGCGCGCATCTGGCTTTGAAATTTGGTCCATTCCAAATCATTGCTGCTAGTGATAATCTATTGGCTTTGATAGACCCAACTAATCACCAGCATACGACTGCTCGTTTTGGGATGAATCTGGCTTTTGGAAAGAAGTATGTGGGGGATTCGCCGAATCCGGTGGATTGATGATAATCTTAGAAACGGAAAGAATGCCGAAGTAATCTGAATTTTGGCGGAAACGAAGTCTTAATAAAAAAAGCCCTTAGGAAGAAATGCTATTTTCTCTTCTAAGGGCTTTCTATTTTTGGTGAAATGCTGATATCGCGGATGTTCAATTTTTTGAGATTTTCGACCTTCCAATAATCCATAGCAACCACTAAGCCCAAAACCACTACCATTCTCTAAAAATACCTTGTCTACCTCCACCCATTGTAACAACTTTGCGCACCTCCCGTAAACAGAGAGGTAATAACATCAAAGGAACCTTGGATAGCTTTCTGTTCTAAAAAAGGAAGAGCTATCCATCAAAATTCCTGCACCAACACGTATTAGTTTAGAGATTCAATATATTAAGGTACAATTCTCGAATGAGAGAGTTGTACTCTTTTTTTTGATATTTGGTAGAGAATTACGAGGAAGGCCTTTTACAATCTCAACTACAATTTCAACCGCAACTTCAACACACTCGGTTCGCGTATTAAGGGAATTGAAGTTGAGATTGAGGTTGCTCTTGAAGTTGAAATATCTTCTTGTAATTACTTTAATTATAGGACTTTCAATGCCCAACACTCTCTTCCCCCTCCGCACCAAAAGAAATGGCAAATAACCCCAAGAAGGTAATCAGGCCATTCAAAATCAGCAATTCAAAAGAGAATTTATAACCAAAGAAAATCTGCTCCGAATATTTATTGAGGAAGAAGGTGATGATCGGTGCCGCTATACAGACATAGGGCGCCAGACGATCAATAATAGGGCGCTTCAAAAAGAAGCCAAAAGCATAAAGCCCCAGCAAGGGGCCATAGGTGTAAGTGGCCACCGTAAATATTTGAGAAATAACTGCCTGGTCATTGATGTACCAGAACAATAGAATAACGAAGAAGAGTAGAACAGAAAAACCAATGTGTACCAGTAATCTCGTTCTACGATTATCCATCTCCTTATTTTCTTCTTTTTCAAAGCCTAAAAAATCTACACAAAAAGAAGTAGTTAGGGCCGTTAACGCAGAGTCAGCGCTAGAGTAGGCAGCAGCGATGAGTCCAAGAATGAAGACGCCTCCAATGGCTGGACTTAGATGTTGTAGCGCTATTGTTGGATATAGTAGATCGGTGGCAGGTTTTATTTCTCCGCCAACCATTCTGGAAGGAATCTCCAAGCCGATTTGAGCAGAGTAGAGATACAATAAAGCACCCAGCCCTAAGAACAATAGATTGGCAAAGACCAATACAATGCTAAACCAAAACATGTTTTTCTGTGCATCACCTATAGATTTACAACTCAAATTTTTCTGCATCATATCCTGATCCAAACCCGTCATTACAATGGCCATAGAAGCTCCCGCTAGAAATTTCTTGAAAAAATTATTGGTATCCATCCATCCGCCTTCGAAGAAAAAGACTTGTGAATATTCTGATGCTTTAATAGTTTGGACCAATTCAGCAGTAGACAATTCCATTTTAGAACCAATGGCGCCAATGGTTAGAATGACGGCCAGCAGCATACAGAAGGTTTGTAAAGTGTCTGTTATTACAATCGTTTTGATGCCGCCTCTAAAAGTGTAAATCCAAACCAATAGAATAGTAAGTGCTACGGTGAGCCAAAAGGGAATTCCGAAATATTGTAATACGAACTCTTGTAAAACGATGGCCACCAGATATAGTCTAAAAGAAGCTCCAATCGTTCTGGAAAGTATGAAAAAAGCGGCTCCTGTTTTATAAGACTGTTCTCCGAATCGTTGTTCTAGATAAGTATAGATTGAAGTTAGTTGTAAGCGATAATACATCGGCATCAATACCGTGGCAATGACCAGATAGCCTAACAAATACCCGAAAACCATCTGCATGTAGGAAAACTGGCTGCCTGCGACCCAACCCGGAACAGAAATAAAAGTAACGCCCGATAAGGAAGCTCCGATCATTCCAAAAGCCACCAGATACCAAGGCGATTGTCGATTGGCAATAAAGAAATCTTTATTGGTTGCCGACTTTCCAGTAAACCAGGAAACGGCCATTAACACAGCGAAATAGGCAGCAATGATTCCTAAAATAAAGGTAGGTGTAAGTTGGTTGACCATGGTGTTTTGTTGCGACTGTTTTTTTGAAGAGGGTGAAGGTAGGGATAAAACTTAAACTATTAACTTTAAGGTTAATTTCCCACTATTGTGAAACGTGAAACAACTATTAACTGTTAGCTATTAATTTTGTAACTATTCGGACTTCCGTCTTCGGTCTTTCCTCCCATCAACAGCTAGACTCTACTCCACTGAACAGTTACTTAATTTTTAACTTCCCACTATAGTGAAGCAGCTTTTAACTTTTTGACAAATTTCGTGATTCTAAATGGTAGACGGTTTTACGGTAGATGGCCTGCGATCGCGGGAACCGTCTACCGTAAAACCGTTTACCGTATAAGCGTCCACCGCCTTCCCTCACCTGCCTTTTTGCTTTATCAATTGCTGCCTCACCTTTTTTTCATCTTCAATGGTTTTATAAAACCTATTGATGAATCGGGTAACAAAGCGCTTGGATCTTTTACTTAAGAAACTAAACTGTTCCATCAGCTTTGCGATTGATTCCTTTTGTTGATGAAAATAAATCAGTTGCTCATTAATTTCGGCAGCGGTGTAGTTGTTGGAAAGAAAGTACCGGTCGGTGTGCGATTTGATGGGGTAGTCCGGATTGGCTGTGGCGTATGGGGTGTTGGTCAGGCCAGCGTAATCGTAGTCGTACGGGATGGGGATGAGATTTTCGTTTTTGTCTAATAGTAGTTTTACATTGTGTAGCGCAGGGATGTTCCAATCTGTGTTTGCAATCATGTATTGAAACAGACTCATGCGGATACTTTCCCTTCTGGATATGCGGTCAAGAACAACCTCTTCTCTCTCGACAATTGTTCCATTCAGCCGTTTTTCCAGTGTTGTTTTTGATTCTAATAAAAAACCAAAACGTTTGTCTCTTTTTGATTTTGGAATTTCGATGTATTCGATTTGGATGAGGTGAACCTGAAAACTATAAGGAGATATCAAGTTGAAAATTTTATAAGCCAGAAACTCCCGCAGCAACGTTTGTTGGTGTTTTTTGCCGTAGCTACATTGGCAAACCAGTTTATATTTGTTGTCCTTGTTTAAGCCCTGCTTGTTCAATTCTTTTTTAGGGAGCTTTAATTTTAAGGAAGGGTAGTAGCAAAGTTTTTTCCTCGAATTCCCTCTGGACCGGAAGGAGGTAGGAAAGCTTTGTAACAAATTGTTTCGGTCCAGGAAACTAAGGTGGCCTTCATAGTATTCTTCTTTGTATTTGTTTTTCCGTAGGGTATTGAAATCAGCCACCATCGTCATCTTCGAAATACTGTCCTGGACGATGTACTCAAAAAAGCTAAGTGATTTTTCAGTCAGCTCTTTTGGTGCCGTAAGAGGAAGCCTATCTTGTGCTATCAGAGCAGAAGACAAGAAAAGGAGTATCAATAAAAAACTGCTTTTAAAAGAGTCCATACTAAGCTTAGTCTTAAAAATTGTTTGAATTTACTAATTGTTTGTAAGTTTGGGAAATATAAGAGAACTTAATCAAAATTTGAATCAAAATCCAAGACGTGGAAAACACGGTAGAATGTTTCCACCAAAGAAATCGGGAAATTATTTTTTGTGTAATACTTCGGTTCGCCGAATAAATAAATAAATAAGCAAATGATCTTTACCAACACCACGATAGATATCTCCCAGTTACCTCAGATAGAAACCGTAAGTTACGAACCTTTGGCTCCTGCTTGGCTAAAATCCAGCTATATAGGCACCGTTATTTTCTTTACTTTCCTTTTGATTCCAACATTAATTCTACCATTTGCTCAAGGAGGGGAACACCCGATTTTGTATGGCATCCCCGTCTTTTGGCTTTTATGGTTGTTGCTGTCTTTGTGGCTGACCAAAAAAGATTACAAGATTCGTGGTTATAGCTTACGCGAAAAAGACATCATTTATCGAAAGGGGGTATTGTTTAAATCAGCAACCGTTATTCCATTCAATCGGGTGCAACATGTTGAAATTAAGCAAGGGCCTATTGCCCGTTATTTCGGTTTGCATACCCTGACCGTTTATACAGCTGGTGGAGAAAGCAGTGATTTGAGTATTCCTGGCCTGAGCGGTGAAACAGCGCCACAACTTAAGGAATACATTATCCAAAAAACAACAACGACCAATGATTGAAGAAGCGCAACAAAGTTATCAGTGGGAGCAACCCGAGCGCCAATCTCCAGTGGCGATCTTGTTAATTCTGTTTCAGTTTGTTACTAAACTGATCAAACAGTTTTGGCCCTTTTTGATTATCATTTTCTTTCGTCAGGGCAGCTCTTCATCTGACTCTGCTTATTTTGAAGCGTTTGCACTAGTGCTTGGTTTGGGCTCAACGCTGGCTTCTATTATTTCTTATTTCAAATTTTACTTTTATGTAAAAGGGGAAGAATTGGTTATAGAAAAAGGGATCTTTCAGAAGGTCAAATTGAACATTCCTTTTGAAAGAATTCAGACCATTAGCTTTCAGCAAAACCTCATTCATCAGTTCTTTAATGTGGTCAGTTTGGAAATTGATACGGCCGGATCGAAGGGAAAAGAGTTTTCGATTTTAGCTTTAAAAAAAGAAAAGGCAGAAGCCATTCGGAATTTTTTGATTGCACAAATTCCAGTGACTAAAGATAATGAAGGGGAAGAGACCGACCAAGAAGTACAAGAAGCTGTAGTCGAAGAGACGCTATTGCAGTTAAGTCTGAAAGACCTTTTGAAAATAGGTGTCGGCCAAAATCATTTGCGTGGTTTAGGGATTATTGTTGCGGCTATTTTTGCCTTGGCAGAAATTGTAGATACCGGGAAGAAAGGATTTGTAAGAGGACTGTTTGAATTTTTCAACAAAGGGAAAGAAACACTAAGCGATACCATAATTTGGATATACCTGACACCGACTCTTATTGTCTTCTTACTGCTTACTTCTTTCGTGATGACTTTTTTGAATTACTACGACTTACGCTTTTTAAAAACAACGAAAGGCTTTAAGGTAATTGCAGGTTTGCTCAATAGAAAAGAGCAATCAGCAGCTATGCAGAAAATACAAATGATCGAATGGACCACCAATCCACTCAAGAAGATTTTTGAAATGTACGATATTCGCCTTTTGCAAGCCTCCAGCGCTGCTTTGCGAAAAAAACAATCCTTTTACGTTCCGGGTTGTTACGAAGAGCAACTACAATCCGTTCGTCAGGCATATATGCCTAAGGAGGCCTCCGTCGAATTTGAAAGCCACGGCATTAATTGTCGGATCATCAACAAACGAGTTATGCTCATCGGTTTGTTGCCACTGATCCCCTTTTCGATTTCTCAGTTTCTGAGAACGGGAAGTATCTCTGTTCAATTGTTCTTGTGGACGGCCCTCGTTATTGTAACCAGCTATATTTACTGGAAGCGCTATCGCTACTTCGTTAGTGAAGAAGGCATCCGCATTCAAAAAGGAATATTTGTAACAAAGTATACCCTGTTGAAATATTACAAAATACAAGGCGCTGTTATAACACAAAGTATTTTTCAACAAAGAAACGGTTACGCCAATTTGAAAATCTTCACGGCTGCCGGAAACGTAAGGATCCCGTACATCGAATTGGAAAAAGCACAGGCTTTAATGGATGTGCTTTTATGGAAAGTAGAATCTTCTAAGAAGGGCTGGATGTGATTACAAACCCAACAACATCGCCACAGCCATAACAATCATTACACTATTTTCGGTAAGTGTAACTTTCGTCATTGGTAAATTAAAAACAGTTCCCAAACAGGCACATTGAATACTTTCTTTGTTTAGTACTTTCTGTGCTACACCAATGGTTCCGATGCTAACAACTACCAAGGTAATTAGGTTTACCCAAAACAACTGGAAGCTACAAAGGAAGGCAATTCCCAAGCCCAATTCTATAAAAGGATAAAGGTAAGCATAACCCGGCCACAGCTTCGTGATCGGATCGTAACCGCGAAAGGCCATGGCAAAACCAGAAAGATCCAGGAGTTTGAAAAAAGAGAAGATGACGAAGAATCCGCCCATGAAGTTACTCATCATTTGCATGCCGTTCCACTGGCCTAGATAGAATTGACGCAAGAGAACCGCACCGATTAGAAAAGCAAACACAAGCAGTAATGGATACAAAGATTTAAATAAAGAAATATCTTCCTTTTTTTCTGTAACAGTAGTATTACTATTATTGGAAAGGCTATTATTTAGCCCTGTACTTTGGATGGTGTAATTACCAACGGAGTTAAGAGTGTTTTGCAGGAATGCTAAATCAGGTTGCTTTTTGGCGGTTAATCGCGCCAAATTGTCTTTAAAGGAAATAATGTCTACAGATTGAACTTCAGGTACCGCTTCTAGGGTCTTCTTCACCTTGGCTTCACAGCCTCCACAGGTCATTCCGTTTATGGTATATTGGTATTGCATGGATTTTATTTAAGATTCTTTGTGGAATCTGCCGGGCCGTTAGCCGGGATTCCGTGTTTTTTTAGCAGCTGGATATAACAAAAATAAACAAATAACTTATTGTAAATCAGATGGTTATGCGATTTTTAAAGAGTTGAATAACCTAAAATCATAGTTTTTGTGTTGTTCCAGTGAATCCAACCGCCCTATATTTGTATTATCAAACAAGGGACAACAAAAAAGTAAAAGCTATAAACTCTAATTAAAAGAATAAGCTTAAATGGTTATGACTCAATTTAACCATTCATTTTTGATCATTTCGAAGTGGTCAAAAGTAGCTTAAAAAAACTATACTGAGTAATTTATCACAAACACCGGAAGTTGACAAAGGTCAATTTCCGGTTTTGTTTTTTTGTTGGTTTGGACGGCCATTAAAAAATATCAAAGCAAGTAAATCGTTTGTCAAAGATTTTTTAGCAGCTGGGTATAGCAAAAATAAATAAATAAGGTGTTGTTATTCAATTTGTTATGTTATGTTTTAAAGAATTGAATAACCTAAAAACGTCATTTTTGCGTTAGCCCAAGGAATCCAACCGCCCTATATTTGTATTATCAAACAAGGAATAAGAAAAGCTATAAAGCCTCAGCTAAAAAGAATAATTCTAAATGATAAGTATTATACAAAAAATAATTTCCCGATTTCTTTGGTGGAAACGATTATATAAATCACTCTCCTTGTGGTCGTTTTGATTTACATAATCGTTTCCAAATCGGGATTTAATTTTTCGTGGTTACCTATTACTCAATTTAGTTTTCATTTTTGAACATTTGGACGTGGTCAAAGAAAACTTAAAGAAACTATACTGAGTAATTTATGGGAAATACCGGAAGTTGACAAAGGTCAATTTCCGGCATTCTTTTTTTTGTTGATATGGACGGCTATTAAAAACATCAAAGTAAGCAAATCGTTTGGCAAATATTTTTTTTAGCAGCTGGATGTAACAAAAAGGATTTGAATAGTGTGCTGTTATTCAATTTGTTAGGTGTCTTTTTAAAGAATTGAATAGCCTAAAAACGCCATTTTTGCGTTAGCCCGAGGAATCCAACCGCCCTATATTTGTATCATCAAAGAAGGGACAACAAAAAAGCTATAAAGCCCCAACTAAAAAGAATAAGTTTAAATGGTTACCACTCAATTTAGTCTTTCGTTTTTGAACATTTGGACGTGGTCAAAAGTAATTTTTTAAAAAAACTATACTGAGTAATTTATCACAAATACCGGAAGTTGACAAAGGTCAGTTTCCGGTTTTGTTTTTTTGGGTTTTACCACAAGGGCGCAACGTAAGACTCTACATTCACCCCGAGTAGCAAACGGGGCTCGCAAAAAAAAATGCCCAGCCGAAAAAATCGACTGTGCATTCTAATCTATAGAACAAAATCTAACTATGGTGTTATTTTAGTTTAAATATTTTATCATCAGATTTTAACAACCCGAAAACAAACTAATTACAACGCCATCTCCTACCTCTCGAATCTTAATCTCGGTAAACTCATCATCGCTATAGTATTCTACAATGTGGCGCTCCTCATCTCTTTTCACTCTGATGTTTTTCATGAAGTCGTGGAAACCAGGAATGGTATTCTGACAAAGCATATACGCTTCACTCAATCGGGTTTGCGGCAATACCAATTCTGTGAAAGAACCACCTTCTCCGTAGAAGTTGCGTAGCTCGAAACCATTTTCATAGATGCGTACTTTCTGTTCACTTCCCTCCTCAGATAAAATACTGTCTCTCTGCTCCATTACATCGTAGCTCAAGTCAATCAACTCAAACAAATCGAAGTTGCTTTCCGGAAGCGGAAGGTCAGAAAGGAAACCATCAAAAGTGAATCCTTTGAAACCATTGTAGGAAACGTAAACCCAATTGCCTTCTACCAACTCTATGGTTTGGTTGCGTTCAAAGTTCAAGGTGTTGAGGACGATTACTTCGTCGCCCCAATCCATGGTCGTAAATACCCGGGAGTTAAGACTCGGCTCTTCGCGCAATTTCAATCCGGACTTAGCAGTCACCCGAAGTTGAGCACCTTCCATATAATGGTTTGGCGTATTGGCTTGTAGAGAAAAAGCGCTTAGAAATAAAGCAATTAAACTAAGTAGGTTGAAAATTCTTTTTGCGTTTTTCATGATGTATCTTTTTTAGTGAAAAAATTAGTTCGTGTTTAGTTAAAAGGTTTATTCGTGAATTGGTAATTAGTATTACACTAGAAATAATTTCCCGATTTCTTTCATGGAAACGATTATATAAACCACTCTCCCGATGGTCGTTTTGATTTAGATAATCGTTTCCAAATCGGGATTTAATTTTTCGTTGTTACTTAGTGCTCTTCTGCGTAAAAAAAACTCGTGTTCCTTCGTGCTCTCCGCCTATCGTGCGGACAGGTTTGTGGTTGAAAAAATCGTAACGTTTTCGTAGCGCTCGTAGCGTCGTTGCGGTTACCTCCCTAATTCATTCACAAGATGCAGCCTTCCCCCCCTCATTAAAAGCCGTCTTGACTAAGGATAAGGAATGGACGAGTATTCGTAGAAAATGAGCGAGGATTCGTCATTTATAATGACACAATTTTTTTTTAGACTACTATACACTCCATCATTTAGTTAAAGCACTCTTCCTGTGGTCGTTTGGCTTTAACTAAATGATGGCAGTAGTCTAAGTTTATTTTTTGTTGTTAACTTCGCGCCATGCTCCATATCCTTTTTCTTCCCTCCTGGTACCCCAATCGCCAATATTTGCAGAATGGCGATTTTGTACAACGACATGCAGAGGCCGTTTCCCTGCATTGTCGCGTAGGAGTATTATATGTATTGGCGGAAGAAGGAACAAAGCGTTATGAGGTAGAAAGCAGTCGGCACAAGAACTTATTCGAGGTACGGGTCTATTTTCCTAAGTCATCACGATTCTCTGTTTTTTCAAGATATCAGAACTACCTGAAAGCACATCGCTTAGGTTATGAAGCCATTTTAAAAGAAATGGGCCGAATTGATTTGGTCCACCTCAATGTGATTTACAAGGCTGGGATTTTCGCATTGGAATTGAAAAAAAAATACAATATCCCTTATATCCTCACAGAGCACTGGACGGCTTTTTTGCCGATCAATCCGGTTTGGTTTACACCTTATCAGAAATACGTGATTAAAAAGATTGGGAGAGGCGCCAGTTTGCTTTGCCCGGTTTCTCACGACTTGAAAAAGGCCATGCAGCAATTTGGTTTGCCAGGGCCCTATGAAGTCGTACCAAACGTGGTGGATACTAAGTTGTTTGGTGTCAGGGAAAGGAGTGTATCCCAGGATATCGCAGCGGGCGAAAGTTCTCCTTCAGGAGGTGGAGGTAATCGAAAGAAAAAAACTGGGGATGCATCGATCAAAAAAATGCTACATATTTCTACTTTGTATGATGTTCATAAAAATGTAAGTGGATTGTTGCGTGTTGTGAAGAAGCTATCAGCTTTGCGTTCTGATTTTAGCTTGACGATTGTAGGCAATGGTTATATCGCGGAGCATCAACAGACCATTTGTCAATTAGAGTTAGAAAAAGTCGTTAATCTGAAAGGAGAAATTCCGCATACCGAAGTCGCTAGAGAAATGCAAGCTCATGACCTTTTTGTCTTGTTTAGTAATTTTGAAAACTTACCTTGCGTCATTATAGAAGCGCAGGCCTCGGGGCTTCCTGTTTTGGCAACAGACGTGGGAGGTATTTCTGAAATGATTGATGAGGCCAGTGGGCGATTGGTGCCGGCAAGAGATGAAGAAGCTTTGTTGGAGAAGATGAATGGGATGTTAGATGAAATGGATAATTATGAACGTTTGAAGATTAGAGAATCGGCAGTGACACGGTTTAGTTATGAGGAGGTAGGGGAGCGGTTTAAACATATTTATCAACGGATTGTAAAAAAGGAACAGACTAAGTAATCAAATGGCAATAGGATTTACGATTATAAAACATTCGATTAATAGTGCAACGCCAGCCATTAAATGTCAGAAGCACATCAGTAGTCTTGCCGCATCTGCTCAATACGATTTTTTTCATAACACCAATACTAAGTTCCAAGAGGATAAATTGTTTGTAGAAAATGAACAATACATTTACGGACTTGATGGCCCTATTTTAAATCTACAAGAATTAAAAAATAATTTTGCTATTCCTTCCTGGCCTGATCTGTTTCTGACCTTATATAAAAAATACAAAACCAATCTTCCCGGACAATTAAAAGGAGACTTCAGCGGTTTCGTTTTCGAAAAAAAAACAGAAAAGTTGCTCGTTTTTAACAACGATGTAGGTACCAGAAGAATCTACTATGGTCAATCGGGAAGTACCTTGGTCATCGTTCCTTCGCTGATTCAATGGACTGATTATTTTAATGAAAAAGAACAGCCTCCAAGATTGAATCGTTTCGCAGCCTATAATATGTTAACCTACGGAGCGATGGCTGGCAATCAAACTTACATGGATCAGGTCCATCGCTTGCTGGCCGGAGAGTCCTTGGTTTTTGAATCCAATCAATTGCAAGTTCACAAATACATTGACTACAACGATATTGTTTTTTCTAATAAATCAGAAGCGACTCTTCTTGGCGAAATCAACGAGCACTTTGTCCGTGCCCTTCGGCAGGAAATGGATAAGGACAAGGAATATAATTATCAATCCATAGGAACCCTAAGTGGGGGCTTAGACAGCCGAATGACCATCATGCTGGCGCATAAAATGGGATACAAAATAAAACCCTTTTGTTTCAGTCAGTCGAATTATTATGATGAGAAGATTGCAAGGGAGATAGCCGAATCAATGGGGGAGGACCTACAGTTTTTTGCACTGGATGAAGCGAAACATTTATTTGATTTGGAAGACAATTTGGAGGCCTATGATGCCTTGAGTTTTTATACCAGTTCGGCACATTTTGCCTGGGGGCTAAAGCAAATGGATTTTACCAATACAGGCCTTATCCATACCGGAATGATTGGTGACGGTGTCTTCGGAAGTTGTCTTACCTCTCCTGAGAACTTGGGACCCAATGTAGCAGCTAAGCTTATTTCTAACAAGTTATTTCCGAAGATTGAAAAAGAGATGAATGCTTTCGCAAAAGAATACGCGAACGAGGAAAGCTATGCCCTTTACAATCGCATGTTCAACCTTAGCGTTACGGGAACGTATATTTGTGCACCTTACGGCTACCACAGTACGCCTTTTATGGATGGGGAATTAATAAAATTACTTTTTTCTATTCCTCCAAAGATGAAGTATTATCAAAAGATGTACCTCAAGTGGATCAACGAGTTTCATCCTGAAGTTACAAAATTCACCTGGGAACGTACGCGGATGAAACCAACAGCGCATTGGAAAACAAAACTGAGTTTGTACACACTGAAATTAGAACAACTCTATCGCCGCTACACCGGAACAGCACATCTTTTGACCATGACTCCTTATGCCCTTTGGAATAAGCAATACCCGGAAATAGAACATTTCTTTAGAGCAGAATATGAAAAGCGGAAACATTTGATCGCTGAAGATCAGGAGTTATCAAAAGATGTAAGTTTATTATTTGAAAGCGGAAATCCGGTGGAGCGATCTATGGTACTTACATTGTTGGGGGCGGTTGAGCGTTATAAGTTGAAGGTTTAATTGAGGAGAAATTGCTTTGGATTATTCGTTTGAAAAATCGTTTTAGGGACTATACATTGATGGCCTTTTAAGGACATGTTTTAACCTCAGAGAAAAGGCTCATGGAAACCAAAAAGTAGCAGCAAAAAAAAATAACTATTTGTCCATAAAAGAATTCATATTATCATTCCTCAGTAGAAAAGGCGCCCACGTCCTCTTCTCTTTCTTCTTTTCTAAAGTCGCCAACTTAGTAACAGTCATTGTTGTCACTAATTTGTTGTCTCAGACCGAGTACGGTAACTTCGTTTACGCCGTAAGTATTTTGGGATTTCTGATGCCATTTATGGGTGGAGGGATACATCAAGGGTTGATTAGATACGGAGCACTGAGTGAGAATCAGTCGCAGAAAAAATACCTGATGCAACAAACATTGTGGAAGGGGTTGCAGTTTTCAGGACTACTTGTGGTTATATTGTTATTGCTGGCACCACTAATAGCCCAGAACCTACCAGGAGCAACTTTTTATCTTTCTATTTTGAGCTTTCAATTGATAGGTCTGTTGCTCTTTCAATTTGTGGTAGCTTATTGTCGCCTGCTTGGTCTCAATCGACTTTTTGCAAAAATAGAAAATATCAATAATGTCCTTTTGGTATTTGGTAATGTAACAATGGCTTATTTATTTCAAGGGCCGGGCTATGTGATTAGTTTGGTAAGTATCCCTTTTTTAGTGGGGCTTTTCTTTATGTTTAAATTGAATTTGTTTCAGAAATCTAAAAATAGAAGTGGTACTTTACCTGATTTTAAAAAATATATCTCATATGGTCTTTCTGTAAGTATCGGAGGTGTTTTTGCCCAATTGTTATACGCTGTAGATATATTGTTATTGGGTAATATGCTGGAAGATTCTGAGCCTCTAGTTGCACAATATAAAGTGGCAACCATTATTCCTTTTAGCTTGTTGGTTATTCCAATAGCGATCATTACAACAGACTTTGTGAAATTGGTAAGAGCCGCAGAAACAGATAAAGCTTATCTGAAGAATTACTACCTAAATTATCTGAAGATTTTTTCCGGAATCAGTATTCTGCTATTTGCCTTCTTTTATTTTTTTGGAGAACCTCTTCTGGGACTTTTTGGAAAGGACTACCAGCAAGTGCCAGAGCTGATGGTAATATTCGCTGGCGGTATTGTAGGAGGGTTGTTATTTAGAGT
>JBLHRR010000062.1:0-27974 GCA_047626155.1 Saprospiraceae bacterium
TTTTCTATTGTTCATTACAGGAAATGTTAAAAGTAAACGGTTAATAGTTTAAATACTTAAAATAAATTTACAAAAAATAAAAATATGAGTTTAACGATTATTATTGTCATCATCACAGGTTTGATTTCTTACCGTTGTTTTCAGGACCGGGCTCTTTTTGAGAAATTAAAACACCATCCGTATTCAGAAGTCCATAATAAGGAATGGTATCGGATGATTACTTCAGGCTTTGTACATGCAGATTGGATGCATCTTGGAATTAACATGTTCGTGCTTTGGCAATTTGGAGAGATTGTAGAGGACGAATTCACTACATATTTCGGAATGACAATGGGGAAAGTGAATTATTTACTACTCTATTTTCTAACTATTATTTTTGCGGATATTCCTTCCTTACTAAAGCATAAAGACAATAGACATTATTCGGCGATAGGCGCCTCAGGAGCTGTTTCCGGAATTTTGTTTGTCTTCATTCTCTTTATGCCTTGGCATATTTTAAAATTATATGGTATTATTCCAATTCCTGGAATCGTAGCGGGAATCGGATATATAGTTTACTCAACCTGGGCAGATAAAAAAGGAGGCGGGAATATCGCACATGATGCGCACTTATATGGAGCACTCTTTGGTTTTTTGTTTGCCATTGCTTTAAAGCCATCTTTGTTTATCAGCTTTATGGAGAAATTGATTAATGGAATGCCTTTTTAAAAAGGAGCTTTTCAACAGGTGAATAAATTTGGTGACAGATGGTCAATTGGCGTTCCGCCATCGTTTGAAATTTAACCCCGAAAGACATGAATAAACAAAAAGGTTCATTTCAAACAAAATGAAAGCGCCTTGTTATTTTCACTAGCTACTTACGCCTAAGTATTACAGATCTTAGCAGATGAAAGACCATAAAAACCCCTGGAAAACCCTTACTGAAAAAACGGTTTATGACAACCCATGGATATCAGTAAGCCACCGGGACGTCTTGAATCCTTCTGGTGGAAAAGGCATCTATGGTTTGGTGCATTTTAAAAATCTTGCTATTGGAGTTGTCCCATTAGATGAAAATTACAACACCTGGTTGGTTGGGCAATATCGTTATACTTTAAATGCCTATAGCTGGGAAATTCCGGAAGGTGGTGGTATTATTGGTCAACCTGCTTTGGACGCTGCAAAGCGAGAGCTTAAAGAAGAGACTGGAATTAAAGCGACCAAATGGACTAAGATATTAGACCTCCACACTTCCAATAGTGTTACGGATGAGGCGGGTTTGGCTTTCGTTGCCCAAGGACTTTCTTTTGGAGAACCAGAGCCGGAAGAAACAGAAGATTTGGTCGTAAAAAAACTTCCTTTTTCAGAAGCGGTGGAAATGGTCATGAATGGTGAAATCACTGATGCACTCGCGATGGTTTCCATTATGAAAACTCAACTTATGATTGATAGAGGTTTATTATAAATTTTCTTATTCTTCAAATTACTTCTAACAACTGCATTACAAATTCATCGGAACCCGACATTTTATTCCGTATTTTAAAGTATTTATTCTGTTTGAATTGCCGTTCGGGGAATTCCTCCATCAATTGTTTTGAATTCTCAAAATCATTTTACTATCTTTAGCGCGATAAACCCCTGAGATGCTAAATGCTCTTTTCTTTTTGCTCCTTGTAATTGAATAACTTCAAAAAGTAAAAAGCATTTCCACTGCATTCGTACTTACAAACTAACCTCTTTCTACAGCTTTAATTGATAGAACTGAACTAGAAAAATTAAAATTATTTTCACTCTTTTCCTGAACTTAAGTTAAAAGTTAATACCCAAAGGATTCTGTATTTCAGTTGACTAATTGGAATGCAGAACCTTCCGGATTCGAGTGAGCATCGAAAGAAAACCAAACACCAAATGGACGTTGAAAAAAAAGAGTACCTAGTAACAGGTACGCCTAACAAAAAAGCAAATGAAAAAATCAGGTTAAAATTGCGGTTGTTAATAAACGGCCATAAGAAGTGTATCCTTGGAATTACCCCAATAAAAGATGTCCCAAGATTGGCTTATGAATTTGAACTGGTTGGTTATAAATATTTATTCTACCTGTATAAATCCACTTCAGAACAGAAGATAAAAATGTTCTATAACCATTTTTATTCTATGTACGCAAATGAATTGACTACTGAAGAATTTGAAGAAATAAAATGTCCTGAGAAGGCCGTTACAAACGATGGCCCTCTCCTACTTTACTTGCTTGGTAAGTCCAAGAAGCGCGTGTTTTAGAACCTGTCGGGACTGTTTTGTCCGGCGGGTTCTTGCATTAAAGTGGGGATTCGGAATGGCTCTGCTTACCTCCAGCTCCTAAAGGAGAGGATCCTCGCCCCCCTTGGTTGACCCATTAAATATTGTTGGAAAATTTAATCTCTTTTTATCCCAAGGGATTTCGTTCCTCATAATCAAAGCAGCAAGTGAGGTACGAACCAGCCAAAAAAGAAGAACAGTTCACCTGTCATTCCGAGCGACTGAGCTGCGAACAAGTCGAGGAATAACAGAACACTCACATTTTCAATTTCGAGCGAGGTACGAGTCGAGAAACCCGCCTGCCGGAACGGGCTGTTCTAAGTCCTTGATTTAACATTCCTCTGTTCTATCCACAAAATCCGAATCTATTACTTTCCACTCCCCTCATCCTCCAATTTAAAACTCCTCTTTCGCTCTCCCCTTTCCGATTCCTTAATCAACTCCTTAAACTGTCTCCAAAAATTGGCCTTAGGCAAACCAGCCTTTACAGTCATCCATTCCTTTTTAACTGGATGTTTAAAGGACATGGATCGACAATGCAGATGAATGGAACCATCGTGATTGGAATGTGGATATCCGTATTTGAAATCATCAACAATTGGGCAACCAGCATGCGCCAACTGTGCTCGTATTTGGTGGGAACGCCCCGTAATTGGCATCACCTTCAACAAGATGTACCCGTCAATCTCACCCTGATATTTATAATCCGTAATTGACAGCTTTGCTTCTTTCGTTTTTTTACCAATTTGGTTATAAACTTTCGACCTGTTCTTCAAGCTGTCTTTCAAAAGGTAACCCTCTAATCGGCCTTCCAACAACTTTGGTCTTTGCTTGGTAATAGCGAGGTAGTTCTTCTCTATTTTTTTATCCTTGAACATTTCATTCATACGCGTCAATGCCTTGCTGGTTCGCGCAAAAATAATAGCACCACTCACCGGCCGATCCAAACGGTGGATGACCCCGAGGTAGACATCTCCCGTTTTTTTATATTTCAACTTAATGTACTGCTTGACCGATTCCGACAATGGCGTATCGCCAGTATCGTCTCCCTGCACCAAATAGCCCGCAGGCTTATTGACCACAATCAGGTGATTGTCCTCAAAAAGGATATTGAGATTCTTGGCGTTCAACTCCTTCCTCTTCTCCATATTGGACTCTTTCTTTTTCTCCACGTATGGCTCTTTCCTTTGCTCCGTATTTGAATCCTTACTTTGCTCTGTATTTGATTCTTTCTTTTGCTCTGTCTTTGAAGCTTTCCTTTGCTCTACATATGGCCCTTTCTTTTTCGGGGTATACTGTCCTCCTTTCCCTTTTGCTGCACTTTTCCCTGTCCTTTTCCCTTTCTTTGATCCTTTCCTTTTATCTGTGTGTGACCCTTTCTTTTTATCCATAATTGTTAGACTATTAACTGTTAACCGCTAACTATTAACTTCCCACTTTCGTATTAAAGCGAAGTCAAGTATTAACTGTTGTAATTTTACTTTATTAAGATAGACTTTTAACTGTAGGTGAATTATTAACTTCCCCCTTTCGCAATGAACAGAAGCCAATTGCTAACTGTTGTATATTTGCCTTTGGGCATGATAAAGTCAATTATAAGCTACCTTTGTTCTTCTTCAATTCTAAAATTCCACACAAAAGTATGAAATTATCTCTCGGGTTCTCCCCTTGTCCCAATGACACTTTTATTTTTGATGCGATGATCCATGGAAAAGTGGATTGCGAAGGGCTAGAATTTGATGTTTTCCTAGAAGATGTAGAAGCATTGAATCAGCTCGCTTTCGCTAAAAAACCAGATATCACAAAGCTAAGTTACCACGCATATGGCTATGTATCAAATGATTATGTGTTACTAAATGCGGGTTCTGCTCTAGGTCAAAATTGTGGTCCGTTGTTGATTTCTAATAAAAAGATGACAACAGCCGAAGTCAACGAAGCTACTATAGCCATTCCAGGAAAATATACTACCGCCAACTTTCTTTTGAGTTTAGCTTACCCAAAAGCGACTCAAAAGCAGGAAATGCTCTTTTCTGATATTGAATCTGCCGTTTTAAATGGTGAGTTAGATGCCGGCTTGATCATCCATGAGAACAGGTTTACTTATATGGATAAAGGGCTGATTAAAGTTCAGGATCTTGGCGAATTTTGGGAATCCACAACGCAGCAACCTATTCCCTTAGGTGGCATTGCGGTTAAACGTAGCTTACCTCTTGAGATTCAACAAAAAGTGGATCGGATTCTCAAGCGTTCCGTAGCCTTTGCTTTAGCAGAACCAGAACAAACGATGGATTACGTCAGTCAATTTGCTCAGGAAATGAACCCGACCGTTATGCAGCAACATATTGGCCTTTATGTCAACGAATTTACGGTGGACTTGGGCCTTAGTGGGAAAGCAGCGATAGCTCAACTCTATGAGATGGGAAAAACGCGATTGGGGATGACTATTACTGATTTAAATTTATTTGTAACTCATTAATATATAGATAGTTATAATGAAGCGTTTTCTAAATTTAACCCCTTCTTAATATTCCTAATTTCCTTCTCTTTTGATCCTACCAATCTGCTCTCTAATCAAGGCAAATTCTGAATTAGTTTTTTGTTAAAAATAGTAATCAAAATAAACAGACCTATTATAGCAAGAATCTACTTACCCCTTTCTATATTTGCCATGTTAAAATGTATCGTCTATCCGGTATGATTATATTACTTAGTAAAAATTCATCATCAAATGATTATTGGTGTACCAACCGAAATTAAAAACAACGAGAGTCGCGTAGCACTCACGCCAGCTGGCGCTTTGGAATTAGTCAAAAGAGGCCACAAAGTATTTGTACAAGATAGTTCCGGAAACGGATCTGGTTTTTTTGATAAAGACTATACAGATGTTGGCGCTAAAATTTTGAAGACCATCGAAGAGATTTATGCAAAAGCGGAGATGATCATCAAAGTGAAAGAACCGATTAGGGAAGAATACAAATTGGTTCGAAAGGGTCAGTTGATATTCACTTATTTTCATTTTGCTTCTTACAAACCTTTAACTAAGGCGATGCTAAAAAGTGGTGCTACTTGTCTGGCTTACGAAACAGTAGAACTAAAAGACCGTACTTTGCCGCTACTCATACCCATGTCTGAAGTAGCAGGTCGTATGGCTATTCAACAAGGAGCTAAATATTTAGAAAAACCTGTAAGAGGTCGTGGCGTATTATTGGGTGGTGTACCTGGTGTTCCTCCTGGGAAAGTACTTATTTTAGGTGGTGGAATTGTTGGAATGCAAGCGGCTAAGATGGCGGCTGGTTTAGGAGCGCAGGTGACTATTTTGGATATCAGTCTGAAAAGATTACGCTACCTCAGTGATGTAATGCCTGCAAATGTCATAACAATGCATTCAAACGAACTTAATATTCGCAACTTGATAAAGACACACGACCTAATTGTAGGAGCAGTGTTAATTCCGGGTGCAAAAGCACCAAACCTGATCACCAGAGAGATGTTGAAAGATATGAGCCCAGGTACTGTTGTCGTGGATGTAGCAGTAGATCAAGGTGGTTGTATCGAAACTTGTAAGCCAACTACTCACGCTAAGCCAACCTATATTATTGACGATGTCGTACACTACTGTGTAGCCAATATGCCTGGTGCAGTACCTTATACCTCTACTTTGGCTTTGACCAATGCGACCCTTCCATATGCAATCCGTTTGGCGGAAAAAGGTTGGAAAAAAGCATGTAAAGAAGACGAGGCACTTAAACTTGGATTGAATATAATTGATGGTAAAGTCGTTTACAAAGCTGTAGCTGAGTCCTTTAACTTGAAGTTACATGATGTGGAGCAATTCTTGAAATAAAGTTCTCGAAGCTACCCTCTGAAGCTTAGGGGCCAGGTCAGGGTTGATCAACCCTCTTTTAATAAATTCTAAAAATCACAACTCATGACAACAATGAAACCACATACTTCTGAATCTCTCATCGAATTGGAGGATAAGTATGGAGCACATAATTACCACCCACTTCCGGCTGTATTAGCTAAAGGAGAAGGCGTTTTTGTCTGGGATGTGGAAGGAAAAAGATACTACGATTTTTTATCAGCATATTCTGCCGTTAACCAAGGACACTGTCATCCAAGGATCATCAATGCTTTGAAAAAACAAGCGGAGGTGTTGACTTTGACTTCCCGTGCATTTCACAATGACATGTTGGGGCCGTACGAAAAGTACATGACTGAGTACTTTGCATATGACAAAGTCTTGCCAATGAACACGGGTGTTGAAGCAGTGGAAACAGCATTGAAGCTTTGTCGTAAATGGGCTTATGAAGTGAAAGGAACTCCAGCGCACGAAGCCAAAATCATTTTCGTTACCGGAAACTTCCACGGACGTACGATGGCTATTATTTCGGGGTCTACTGATCCTTCAAGCACCACTGGTTTCGGACCCTTCATGCCTGGCTATGTTATCATTCCTTATAACGACCTAAGTGCGTTGGAAGAAGCATTGAAAGATCCAAACGTTGCAGGTTTCTTAGTAGAGCCTATTCAAGGTGAAGCTGGTGTTTTTGTACCAGATGAAGGTTATTTGGAAAAGGCACATGTACTTTGTAAAGCTGCAAATGTATTGTTGATAGCTGATGAAGTTCAAACTGGAATCGCTCGAACTGGAAAGTTATTGGCGACTTGTGGTAACTGTGACTGTACAACTGTTTGCGAAAACAAGCCGCAGGTAAAAGCGGATATTTTGATTCTTGGAAAAGCACTTTCGGGTGGCGTTTTCCCAGTATCGGCAGTTTTGGCTAACGACGAAATAATGCTAAGCATCAAACCTGGTGAGCATGGGTCTACCTTTGGTGGTAATCCTTTGGCTTGCGCCGTCGCGATGGAAGCTTTAGAAGTTGTCAGAGACGAGAAGCTACAGGAGAACGCTCAAAACATGGGAAACATTTTCAGAAAACGTATGAGTGAATTGGCAGAAAAATCTGACCTAGTTAACTTTGTACGCGGAAAAGGATTGTTAAATGCCATTTTGATTAATGATACAGAAGACTCAGATACTGCCTGGAGAATTTGCATGGCTTTGAGAGACAATGGACTTTTGGCAAAACCGACGCATGGAAATATCATTCGTTTTGCACCGCCCTTAGTGATTACTGAGGAGCAATTAAATGAGTGCTGCGATATTATAGCAAATACGATTTTGGAATTTAAGGTGTAGTTTTTTTGGCATCCGGTGTTCGGTAATTCGGTTTCCGCCCTACCGTACCGTTATGTTGAATCACATTTTTAAATTAGAAATCTTTTAAAAATAGAAAAGGGCGACGCTTGTTAAGTGTCGCCTTTTTTATTTGTGTTTGGCTGGTTTTCTGAACTCCGTGAGTTGGCATTTGGGCAGAGCTAATACATTTGAGGGCTATGTCTTAAACCCGCATATTGGTACGCCTTTAACGAATAACAATGCACTTACTTTTCAGGGAGCGATTTCGAGCAGCATTAATATGCCAAAAAATCTAGCCCAATTCTAAGGATAAACTTATCTATATGAAAGGCTTACTCAACTCTTGCTCTGCGCAATGCCTATCTCGCGGACTTAAGAAAATCAGTACTTCATCTCCCGATAAGCATTTGTACTCCCTTTTCCATCCGATTTCCTACAAATTTTCCCTAAATTCGCCCACAATAACAGTCCGGTTCAAACAGTTAAAACACTTATCGCCTAAATAACGTATTAGTAATATTAGAAGTTAAGCAATACGAAACCCATTCCACCTATGAGTATCCATAAAGTTTTCAAACTCCTGCTCTTCCTAACGATTCCATTATTTTGTTCAGCACAAAAAACCTCCTTGTATACGGAGGCGAACCTTTTGTACAAAAGAGGGATGAATTTCTATGACCAAAATGTATATGGTTTGGCGCAGACAGAATTCGCTAAGGCCATTAACGTATTGCAAGAAACAAATGATCCGGAATACAAATTACTAAAGACCCTTTCCGAATTACATTTTGCTAAAAGTGCGGTTCGTATGAACCATCCGGATGGGGAACGATTGGTTTTGGATTTTGCCCGAACCCACGCTCCTGACCCACTAGCTAATCAGGCGATTGTGGAAATGGCTAATTATTATTTCAATAACAAAGACTATGACCGGGCTTTGCAGTTATTTGAAAATATCAATACTTATGATTTGCCGAAAAGTCAACGAGCAGAAGTCAGTTTTAACAGAGGTTATGCAAACTTTGTTAAAAAGAATTTTTCTGTAGCTAAAGGCTATTTCAGAGAGAATACGGAAACAGATTCTAAATACACTTTCCCTTCCAATTACTATACTGGGCTTTGTTATTTCTATGATGAAAAATACGATCAGGCCGCCAAGTATTTCAAAAGAGTGCAGGGTTCTAACAAATATAAGCCGCATATCCCTTACTATCTGGCAACCATTTATTTCGCTCAGGGCGAATATGATAAGGTCATTGATTATGCGGAGCCGAAATTGAGCAACTCCAGATTGCGAAAGCTGCCTGAGCTTAATCAGTTGGTGGGGCAATCTTATTTTGAAACCAAAGAGTATGACAAGGCACAACCTTATTTAGAAACTTATATATCAAGTGCTTCTCAACTCAGACCGGAGGATTATTACCAAATTGGTTTTGTACAGTATAAAGCAGGTGAATTTAAAAAAGCTACTAAGAATTTTGAAGCTTTAGGCAATGTTCAGAATACCATTGGACAAAATGCAATGTATTTGTTAGCAGATTGCTATCTAAAAAAAGACGACAAAGCGGCAGCACGTAATGCTTTTAAAAACGCTTCTAAGTTGAACTTTGATAAAGAAATTCAGAAGGAAGCCTTTTTCAATTATGCAAAATTGTCCTATGAATTGAATTTCGACAGAGAAGCCTTGAAAGCCTTACAAGAAATAGACAAAAGCTCGATTTACTATGCAGAAGCTCAGGATATGATGAGTTCGCTTTTCCTCAGCACCAGAGATTATGAAAATGCATTACGATTGTTAAATAATATTCCTGATAAGACACCTCGAATGAAGGAGACTTACCAAAAGGTAGCTTATCTACGTGGCGTTCAACTCATTCGGCAGGGAGATTTTAGAGGTGGAAAAGTACATTTGCAAATGTCATTAAATGTCCCCGTTAATACCAGAACAAAAACAATGGCGCTTTATTGGTTGGGCGATCTCGCTCATCAGGATAAAAAATACAACACCAGTATCGGTGAACTTAACAAGTATTTTACGTTAGCTAAAACCTTGAATAATTTGCCCGACGAGGCTTCTGTTCATACCGCCAACTATACACAGGGTTACAATTACTTGAAACAAGGAAATTTCGAAAATGCGTTGACTTACTTTCAAAAGGCAGTAACAGGTATTAAGAAAAACACGATGTTCATTTCCAATAATTATATCAAGCAAGATTTACTTGGAGATGCTACATTGAGAGCAGGAGATTGCCTTTTTAAAAGAAAGAAATACAACGAGGCCATTGATTATTATGATGATGCCATTAAGAATCAATACAATGGTTTTCATTATGCCATGTACCAAAAAGCGGTCATTGAGGGCCTAAGAGGAAAAACTACTAACAAGATAATTGCATTGGACGATATTGTTGACAATTATCCTAATTCAGAATATGCCGACGATGCTCTAGTGCAATTGGGTGCCACCTATTTGGAAATTGGGCAATTTAACCCGGCCAATACTGCCCTTAAAAAATTAGTTACAAAATACCCTAATTCCACCTTGTACAATCAGGCCTTACTTCGCTTGGGTCTTATTTCCTACAATCAAGGGAATTTGGCTGGAGCCATAGATTATTACAAACAAGTCTTTTCCCACAATCCTTCTGCTACAGAATCAGCAGCGGCTCTTGCGGCACTCGAAGAAATCTATGTGGACGACTTAGGAAAGTCAGAAGAGTATTTTGCTTTTATAGAAACGATTCCAGGATTGACAGTTACCGATGGAGATAAGGAGGCTTTGAGTTTTAAAGCTGCCGATTCGCAATTTAATAGCGGGAAATACGAAAAAGCTATTACAGGTTATACCGCCTATATCAGTAAATATCCGAATGGCTCTAATGTTCTTTTGGCGCTTTATCGCAGAGGGGATTCCTACTCCATTTTGAAGCAGTACACCAGTGCTTTAAAAGATTATGAGCTGGTCATTGGTCGTGGTTCTAGCGCTTATTATGCGAAGGCTTTAAAGAAAGCTGCATTGATTGCTTACAACTATGAAGAAGACTTTCCGAAGGCCTACCAACTCTTTGTCAAGTGGGAACAAGCTGCTGACAATCCATCTGATCGATATGAAGCTCAGGAAGGAGCGATGCAAGCCGCCTACCGTATGAACAACATGCCATCCGTGATTCGTTGGGCTGAAAAAGTAGCTGCTAACACTCAGGCTACGGGCGACCAAAAAGCGAATGCGAATTACTACATCGGTAAAATTGCTTTTGAACAAAAAGATTACAACAAAGCGCTTAAAGCTTTCAACAGTGTTATCAAAAATTCCAATAATGAAAAAACGGCAGAGGCTCGATACCTCATTGCTTACACTTATTATGTACAACGAGATTTAGATTTAGCTCAACAACTCTGCCTTAATGCAAACAAGGAAAGTTCTGCTTATCCTTACTGGGTCGCCAAGTCTGTTATTCTTCTGGCTGATGTGCTGGCTGAAAAAGGAGACCTCTTCAATGCACAAGCGGTACTCGAAGGTTTGATTGAAAACTATAATGACGATGCCGAATTAGTAGGAATCGCTAAAGCTAAATTGGAATTACTTAAAGGACAGAACGCAGCCAATAACAGATTGGTCCCTGAGAATGGAAATGAGGGAGAGCTTGAAATGGAAATACCGGATGGAGGTAAGTGATTTTGATCATTCAATCTACTTCCTTCTTTCTTTTATTGATTTCCTTTAAAAATACAATATGAATATCTTCAAAAAAATATCGCTTTCTATAGTTTGTTCTTTCTTCTTTTTTAGCGCTTTTGCACAACCAGATTTGCCTTCAGAGGAGGTACAGGTCATTCAAGATTTTGAAGCTCGATTGGCAGATTCTGAAAAACTTGGATTGCAACCTCTATTGCCACCAGCAGATGATGCTTCTAAAGATCTGATTTACAAAATTCCAGTAAAATCTTTACAACTTGAATATCAGCCGCCAAAACTAAGACCTCTGGCAATGGCAGCCAAAAAAGAGGAAAAGGGCTACAAAGGATATCTAAAAGCGGGCTACGGAATACCTCGTGCTTCTTTGGGCGATTTCTCCTATCACTTTATTGACAGCGAACAATACATCTTTGGAATCAATCTGAAGCACCAGGCGGCTAATTATAAAAAACTGGAGCATCAACGTTTTATGAACAATAGCGGGGAAATCAATGGTACGTATTATTTGGATAATGGCCTGGCTGTTGGCGGAAACTTTGGGGTTGACAACCGACAATTACATTTTTATGGCTACGACCATACAGAGCCGGGACAAATCAGAGATCGCTCCGATATACGTCAGCATTTCAACAAAATCCATGGTAAAGCTTATGTCTTTAATGGTGAGAGAAATTATGGCGATATCAACTACAACGGCAATATTGATATTTATCACTTGACTGACAAATACACTGCGAAAGAAACGGGTGTCAAAGTCAACCTAAGTGGTACCAAATGGTTTGATGAAAAACACCCATTTAAACTAGACTTAATTGGAGACTTCACCAATCCTAACAATTTACTTACAGCAAGTGACGTCAATATATTCTACGTCAAACCCAGCTTCACCTGGCATGGCGACAAGTTCCGATTTAAGGCAGGTGCGAATCTGGCTTTCTTTGACAGCAAAGTACCAGAAGCTAACGGTAGCCAAAGAAAGATAGCCAATATTTTTCCGGATGCTGAACTAGCCGTCAATATCCTAGGAACGAAATTAGCGGCTTATGTTGGTGTAACAGGAGATTTACAAAAGAATACCATGCTCACTTTGAGCGAGTACAATCCATGGATTGCGACACAAAATGCTTTGGCTTTAAAGCCTTCTCGATACCTTCATTATTACGGAGGAGTGAAAGGAAATCTTACCCTGTTGGATTATCAAATCGAAGGTGGATTTAAACCTACCGACGACTTGGCTTTGTTCTTAAACAATTCACTTCCGCTGGATACTACCCGCTTCCAAGTGCTCTACGACACGGTTGATATTTACAACCTAACCGCCTCCCTAACCGCTACTCCAATCAAAGACCTGGAAATCACCATGACTTTAGGTCAAAATTATTACCGTCCAAAAAACGAGGAAAAAGCCTGGCATTTGCCATCTTTTAACACAAATATTTCTGCCAGATATACTACCTTAGCTAATAAGCTGGTGCTAAAAGCAGAATTCTATTTTGAAAATGGCGTGCCCTATAAAGATAACGCAGCTGACACTAGGGAGGCACGACATCTAAATGGACTTGTTGATTTGAATCTCGGAGCTGAATATCGAATCGTTAAAAACATAGGTGTGTTTATCGATTTCAACAATTTAGCTTCTAACAATAGAGAACGCTGGAACCGCTACCCTACTTATGGAACTAATTTGGTTGGTGGAATTACCGCCAGGTTTTAGTTGGTTGATTACTTTGATTTTAAATAGAAAGCATGAACAAAATAACTTTTTTTCTTCTTCTTGTTATAGGGATGATTAGCAGCTGTACGGACGATGACCCTAAATCAAGTTGTATCAATCCAGATGTTTATCAAATTCCTGAGTTCTCTACCGTTGTATCATCAAGTGAAGAGTTATCTAATGACATAGACAGTCTGACCTACTGGGTTTGTAATGGTGGGAAATTGACTTTAACGGGAACTGGTAATTTGATACTTGTTGATAGTGGCGGAGTGGTGATCATTGAAGGAAAACAAAATGAAGCTTTTAATTTAGGTGGAGGTTCTTTGACTTTAAATGGCGGAGATAATGAAGTTTGGCTCAACGGGGAGTCCAAAACTTACGTTTATGGTTTTGAGAATCAGCTTTACTACTATCGAGTTGGGCAGTTATTCGAATACGGAGACGAAACTTATATTGAAGAAATTTGTTCTAATGTAACGATTGATTATAGTAAAGCTCCTGTGGATGGCTGTGTAGATTAGGTAATAGTACTCAAGTCCTATTTTCACATACAACATCCTTTCAGAGCGGAGAGAAACCTAGCACTTTCATTGCGCTGTTGTGGTTACCCATGCAGCAGCAGTCACATTTGAGTAAAAGCTTTTAAGGAGATTGAAAGTGAACGTACCCTTTTGTATCTTTGTGTTTAGATAAATATCATTAAATTATGAAAAAGACCCACATCGTAGCTATAGGAATGATCGCCGTTGCCATCGGATTGCTAATCAGTTTAACTGGCGACGTAAGTACCTATTCCTCCTTTGCGAAAGCAGAAGCGAGCGGAGCTGTTGTAAAGATATCGGGACTATTGGCTAAGGATAAGGAGATGAAATATGAGCCGCAAGTTGATCCTAATTATTTTAGTTTCCATCTGCAAGATTCTAAGGGTGAGGAGCGAAAGGTAGTTCTTTTGGCTGCCAAGCCTCAGGATTTTGAAAAATCAGAGTCGATCGTTTTGACTGGGCAAATGAAGGACGATACTTTTATTGCGACGGATATGTTGATGAAGTGTCCATCGAAATATAAGGATGAGGAGATTTATATTAAGAGTCAGCGGGCGCAGTTGTAGAATTACTCTCCATTCTGAGTTATAGTAACTCCATCAAAATAATTCCCGGCTTGAAATCCAACCTCGAGTACACGTATTTCTCCTGTTACGTTCTCTTCCATCTTTACAAACAATTCAGTTTTCCTAATTCGGCGTATTATAAACTCATCACTTAAAATTTCAAAACTATCTTCCGCAGTATTAATGTTTTCTAGACCCTCCTGAGCTACTCCATTTAGAAAAATATCAGAAATCCACCACCAATCCCCTTCTGTTGTAAAAGTTGTTGAATCTGAAAGCACATCAAAAGTTGCTTCTTTTTTTGACAACTTAATATTGTCATCCCAATCGCCGTCCTTTTGTTCTGAACAAGAAGAAAGTAAGAAAACTCCGCTAAGGAGAGTCAAGGATATGATAAATGTTTTTTTATTCCAAAGTCTATTCATAATAAATATTTTAAATTAAACTTCCTCTTTTTAATTACTATTCTTTCCAAATTCTACACCATACATACGCTCTATAACATCATTTACTGTATTTACCTTTTCCCCATTTAATTGCAGTACAGACTTTGTTTCAATCAAATAATCAAGCGCGTTATCTTTGAGTTGGATAGAATCAGCAATAATAGTAGCAAAGCCAAATTCAGACTTTTTTTGAAAGCCAGTAAAGGCTAATTTGTTTTTTTCTAACAATACATTTGAAAGTGTTAGAACAGATTGATCCTTACAAGCTATAGCAATTTCACTTTCTTTTACAACAATGTTTTCTGCAATAATGGTGGATTTTTCTCCTGCACTAATTCCTTTGTCACCAGCATTGATAATGTGTACTTTGGCAATGTTAATGGTAGACCCAGAGACATCTATTGCGTCATTTCCAATATTCCTGAACAAGGTATTCGTTATTGTCCCTTCCACAAAATCGCCATCAAAAGCATCTGATTTTGTATTTTGAAATATCAAATTATCGAGTTTAAAATAGCTGTTTATTATATTTAGTGCATCCTCAGAATTATTATTTAAAAAGATGCAATCGCGCATTTTGACAGGAGCATTATAAAAATTAACCGCTCCAGACACAGACCATCCTTCCGTAAGAGCTGAAGAAAGTTTGTCAAATTTAGTATGTTTAATCACAGAGGTGTCTTGACAATTCATTACTAACAAACCTTTTCCGCCCACGTGACTATAGAACGAAATGGGCTCTTCTTTTGTCCCCAAAAACTGAACAGGAGAAAAAGAAACAATATTAGAAAAAGGAGAATAGAAGTCAAAACTTGCTCCCGCCTCTACAATAAATGTAAAGCCTTTAGGAATAAGAAGGTTGCTAACTTGCCAGTGTCCTTTTTGGCAAAGAATGGTTTTAGCTATAGAATCTACCTTTAAAAATGGGTATTGTTGTACATTTGACTTTTGTCTAAAAATGTCAGTCTTCTGTATTTCCGGATTTGAAAGTGGCCATTCTAATATTTTGCCTTTCAATTTTTTACTAGTCCCAATCGTTTTATAATCCACCTGCATCTCTTTCAATTCCCCTTTAACTTTAAACTTATCTTTTTTCTTTTTGATGAATAAATACTGGTAATTCTTATCTAGTGAGAATGTTACTATTTCCTTACCAGAAGGGCCAATAATAATTTGCTCAGATGGCGATCCAAATTTCCGATTACCTAAGTTACTCAATCCTATAATTTCAACGGGGTATCTATTGTGGTTCAAAACACTTAATGTAATCGTATTGTTTGATTGGTTTTCAAAAAAGATACTTAAGGAGTTCTCAGGAAATAACAAGGTCCGTATGACTGTTTTATTATGCTGTAAATAAGCTGTATTAAAGTGATATTCAGGATATGTTTTTTGAAGTACGGCCACCCACTTCATTAATTCTGGTGAATTTATGAATGCATCGAAATATTTATCCGCACTAACTTTTTCCAGCGCTGCCATATAAGCCGCACTATATTCCTCATCTTCAAAAGCATTTAAGAACGGTAGAAAGAAGGATACTTTTTTTATGGGATCACTATCAAATCCGATGGGTTCCAATCTAGAAGTTATGGGGTTATAATAGAATCGATAATTGTGATGAAATAAGCCATGGTTCGCCCCCAAAATATTGCAAATTGCATTATACATCGCGAGTCGCTCCACATCAAAGACTTGACTAATAGGTAGCTCTTTGTCAACAAAAGATTGTAAAAGATATTTGGCGGTAAGAAACTGTTTGTACAAAACGGAATCGGAAAGTATCCTCTTTTTTCCAAAAGGAAGAATGTCTAAATTAGGGAGCTCTCTAAGTTTGAAATCATTTAAATCTGCTAACCCTACCCCTTGAGCCATTATACGCCGTCGCTCTCTCCATATTGGATCTTCATCAAATTTCAGGATAATTCCTTCGCGTCGGCGGTTATGTTCTATGAGTTGTTTGTCAAAAAATTCTTCTAGCGCATATACACCAAGGATTTTCGTTTCCTCTTGTAAGCTCCCTGTTATTTTCAAGGTAACATTTACAAAATCGTATCGAAGATGAAGAATATCTTCCGCTTTTAATAACTCATGAAATAACCATTCCCCTGCATAATTTCTAGTAATCGGATGTTGCAATGAAAATTTTCGCATCCCATTAATAGTTTGGTTGCTATTCAGCTCTACTCGAAATGACCAGGTATCCCCCAGCAGATGTTGAGTCCAATCTCCTTTGAGTCGTACTTTGCTTTTGAATTTTTTATTTCCAAACCAGATGTCTGCTTTTACTTTATCCTCATCGTCAGAAAGAAGAATACCAGCTCCTGGATCAATCCCGTTTTTGCCTATTGCCTCATTTCTCTTTGCTTTTAACTTTTCGTAATTCTCTCTATTAAGTATAATAGTTACGTTAGAAAGCGAATTTAAAGGGGAATCAATAATAGTCTCCTCCCTTTTTTTTTCGACAACTGATCCTTTATAATTTATTTTAATAAAAATAGCAACGACAGTGAAGGCTATTAGTAATCCGATTAATCGATTTTTGTTTTTAGAAGATGAATTAGAATTGGATTCTTTAATTTTCATATTGAACAATATGCCTTGTGCCCATATAAGTATGGAATCTGGAAAAGATGTTTGATTGGCACAAAGATAAAAATTTAGAGCAACCCAGAGATACAAACGACCTATCATCTACTCTCGACAAGTTTAGCATAGGTTTCTATCACTTTACAACAGTCACATCTCCCTCATATTCCAGTAGCTCTCCATCAATAAATTCAATTTCCGCGACATAGATGTAAACGCCGTTCTCTACGTTCTCTCCTTTAAACCTTCCATCCCAACCATTGCGAACATCGTTGGCAGGAATGTCTGTCATTTCATAAATAGCGGCACCCCAACGGTTGTAAATTCTGAAACTATTCACTCGGGCTACTTCTGGTCCGGCATTCACGTAGAAGAAATCATTGTAGCCATCTCCATTGGGAGAAAAAGCGTTAGGAATATATACATCTCGTTTCAACAATACTTCTACACGTTGCTGAGCAGTTGCTGTACAAGAACTCGTTGTGTCAGTAACCGTTAATTCGTAGATCGTTGTCCCAGTAGGTGTGGTTTGTACTTCCGGGCAATTGATACAGTCTGTAGCTTCTAGTCCAGTCCATTGAAAAACTAAATTGTCATTAATATAAATAGGGTCCAGGCTGACGCTCTCACCAAGATCTACTGTTTGTGTATCATCTAGCTCTAACAAAATTTCGTCGGGGCCTATAACGATTACTGGGAATTCTGCGATACAACCTTCAATGTCCTGAACAAAAACGCTGTACTCCCCTTCTGCTAAGTCCAGGAAGGCCGTATCTGTAGAAAAGTTAAGTCCATCTATGGAATAAAAATACGCTCCTCCTCCTCCAAAAGTGGTATCAATACTGATATGTCCGCTATTCTCTCCTTCTGGACAAGTAACCTCCTTTGTACTTAAACTCGCCATGATCTCTTCGGGACCTGTTATGAATTCAGAACCGATAAATGAACAACCATTAGCATCCGTTACAGTAACTTCAAAAGTTCCTGCTGCCAGATTATTAGCTAAGGCATTAGCCGCTCCAGTGTTCCAGCTGTATGAATAAGGAGCGACTCCTCCAGACGGAACGGCCAACAAAGAGCCATCTGCTCCTTCAAAACAAGAAATGGTCAACAATTGATTTATTGTAACTTCCAGCGGTTCATCTGGCTCCGTTATGTTTACTGATCCGATAGCTGTACAGCCCGTACCATCTGTTATTGTAACAGTATGTACCCCTGCTGATAAAGTCGCTGCCGATTGTGTATCTTCTCCATTGTCCCACAAGTAAATAGCTCCTTCTCCATTGATGGATGCAATCGCTTCTCCATCTGTTCCGTTTTTGCAGGTGACGTCTTTCAAACTAGCCGTAGTAACTATCAATTCTTCCGGCTGATCCACATCAATACTTTCGATGATGGAACAGCCTGAAGCATCCACAACCGTAACTTCATACCCCCCAAAACACAAATCATCTAGTACTGCAGTTACAGAACCATTGGGCCAGAAGTATTGATACGGTGTTGTTCCTCCATTTATAGAAATGGAAACAGAGCCATCACAGGCATTAAAACAAGAGTTAGGCGTAACTGAAGCGGCACCTTCTAGTAACAAGGGTTCTACAACTAAAACTTCCGCAGTGGCTTCCCCAAAGGCATCGCTTACGGTGATGAAGTAGGTACCAGGAAGTAAACTATTAAGAACCGCATCTGCATTTTGTGTATTCACTGTGCCAGAACCACTTAAAGAATTATCGGTATTCTGCCAATTGTATTCATAAGGAGCGAAACCAAATTGAAAGTCTAACAATAAACTTCCATTAATATCGCCGAAACAATCCAAGGTGTCATTGACGACGGTTATTTCAATATTACTCGGAAACGCAATCTCTATACATTCAAAAACTTCACAGCCCAAATCATCCGTAACAGTTACGCATACGGTTTCGCCAGCCAGTAAATTCGTAGCCGTAATAGCGGTTTGGCCATCTGACCAAAGGTAGGTATAATTCCCCCCACCCCCAGTCGGGTTTGCCGCTGCTATCCCATCTGAAACGCCAGGACCACTTGCTTCTGATAGCAGACTGAGGTTTGAAATAACATCAGTTTGTATTATTAAATTTACGTTTATCAAGCTGTCGCATAAATTGAAGGCCGTTGTTATTATTGAAAAGGAATTTGTTTGGTCATAAGTTATACCGTCTATTATGATACTTTCACCAAAACAAAGAGTTGCGTCTAGTTGAGTAATATTTTGAGGGCTTATGTTTACGTTTCCAATGATTGTACTATCACAACCATTGAAGGAAAGGATGGTTTCATTGATTGGGCCACTTGCGTTATAATCCGTATTACCGACGGTTAAGGTTTCGCCAAAACAGAGGGTCTCCTCCAAAACTGTTCCTATAGGATCAAGTATAGTAAGCATTCCACTAACAATGCTATCACAACCAAGATAAGAAGTCAAGGTTTGGGAAAAAAGACCAGAAACGTTATAGTTTGACATCCCAACAGATAAAATTCCTCCGTTACAAAGTGTCGGATTTAAACTTGTAAATATAGCCGCTGGCTCCGTTACATTCGCAATAGCAATGGTTAACCCAAAAGCATCCGAGATAGTAAAACCATAGGTCCCCGCAGCCAATCCGTTAATCATAGCGACACCTCCTTCTGTTGCAATTGTGCCCGCACCATTCACCGTCGGGTTAGCAAGATTCTCCCAGGAGTAATCATAAGGAGCAGCGCCGTTAGCTACGGATAAATTTAAAACACCATCGGTATAACCAGGGCAATCCAACAATACATCTTCAATAGTTGTAGCTATATTACTAGGAAAAAGAATAAGCACACAATCTTCTGCAGTACAACCAATGGCATCTGTTACTGTTACGCAGTAATTGATTCCTCCTTCAAGGTTCGTTGCGGTAGTTCCTGTTTGTCCATCTGACCATTCATATGTAAAGCCACCGGCACCTCCACTGGCCACCAGCATTGCTTCTCCATCAGCTACTTGGAAGTTACTTGCTTCTACCGTTTGTGTTGCTGTTATCGTAAGATCTGAGGTGACAGTAAGGTTTATTGTAACAATGCTATCACAACCATCCACAGTAGTTAAAACATCCTGATACATTCCGCTAACAGAATACATATCATTACCAACCGTCACTGTTTGTCCGGCACAAATCATTGTATCCGTTGTTGACGCAAGTGGTGGGAGTACTTCTACGATTCCAAAAACAACAGAATCACAGCCATTAAAAGCATCAATCGTTATTGAGTAAGGGCCGCTTACATCAAAATTCACCCCACCAATAACAATACTTTCCCCGGCACATAAAATGGGGTTCAATTCGGTAGTCCCCTGTGGCTGAATAGCTCCTCCGTCGGAAACAGTTAAGTTAAAAATCCCAGTTGTAAAGTCACCATCTCCATCAATCATAATCCAGATCGGGCGTTCCGGATCTAGGCATTGCAACGTCAAAGTTTCATCTAAATCCTGAAAGGTATAACGAGATCTGATTTGAGAAAAGAAACCATTGCAATTATCATTACTGGAATAGAAGGTTCCAATTTGAATCCCAATAGGTGCTACACCTGTAGGATCGCTTTCTCCCTCAATAATGATGTGTCCCGAGCTGGGAACAGTCACCTCATACCAAACTGATCTTTGTGATACAAAGCCTGTTGGATCTGGCTCAAAGAAAGGGTGTGATGAACAATGATTCGACTGATTAAGTGCGGATACAGAACCGTTATCTGGGATCGGGCCAAGGTCCAGTGCATCACATTTGAAATCGCCACCAGAGGTTGCCCCCACATCTACGATTTCAAAACCAAAAACACCATCCATTTGTGCCTGCGCATTTACGTTGGTACCATCCACCATCACGTAATAAGTGGTATTTGGATCCATACAATCTTCTATATCTGATTCATCAAATCCATCCGCATTTTCGGAGGTAAAAAACAATTGGGTTAGGTTACCAGAACAGTTGCCATTATCCGATTCGAATACGGCGAATTGCAAATTGATTTCATCACCAGTATTACTCGGATCACTATAAGCATTAAAAATCACCAGGTTCGGATCATTATTCGTTGTAAAAGCAAACCATACCGCTTGCTCATTGAAAAATCCATTTGGAGAAGGGTTAGGTTCGTAATCATTAGAGCCACATACATTAGTATAAGCTGAAGTAGCGGCATCTCCGATTGAGGTACCTGGATTTAAAACACCAAGATCAATAGCGTTACAGATGTAATCATTTACTGGTCCTGGATAAGTCCCATTTACTTCAAGTGTAAAGTTGACCTCCCCCCAGGAGGAAAGCCCTGTTACCAAAGACAAGGTATGATTTTCAGAAGCCCCAACTTCAGGGACGAGATAAAACTCACATATTGTTTCATCACAAGATTGACTAGGTGTACAGAAGCTACCATCGTCTTCAAATGCCCGAAAGCAAACTTGAATGTAATTAGGTAAATCTGCCGGGCAAGTATATGGCTCGTTATGTTGTAAGAATGGAGGATCCTGATAACAGAATCCGGAAGAAGGGTAAGTCGTCCATCCAAGGTTTCCGACGTTGACCCGCCATTGAGGATCAGCAGCTCCGAATGTATCTCCACAGGTGGTTGTAGAGGTTCCACTATTTACAGTTACCTGCACGTTGAGTTGTGCAAAAGTAATGTTAGAAAAAGTAAGAATAGTAAATAGTAAACAAGAGAGTTTCAAATAGTACGGTTTGAGTATGTAAGGTTTCATCCAGAGGTAGTGTTTGTGTTAAAGAATTCGTTCCGTTGATGAATCACTATAAAGAGGGCCTGAGGCCGAAATATGCTGTCTCGGAAATAAAAGACAAGACATTACTCTTTTGCAATCGAATAATAAAGCAAAACCAGCAAGGATATATTGTATGGGGAATGGGAACTGCGGTTAAAAATACGTTAAATCTTTAACCCAACATAACAACGGCAGTAGGAAGCAGAGACTTATAATACAACGGCCAAATAAAACTAACCCGCTTTTGAGGCATCAAATTTCACGTTAAAATGGATCCAAAGTGATCGGGAAATACGAAATAACCAAACAAAGATAATCGCAGAAAGAAGGATCAAAATTGCGAAGGTAGCATTTACAGAATATTTGAAGTAAAAGACCAGCGCTAAACAGAAAAGAATGGAGAACCAACCCCAAATAGCATAGGAAATAAACATCGCTCCATAGAAGTAACCAGGCTCCGGGCTGTAAAGAAGTTTACAGTGTGGGCAGCGTTCTGCCATGTCAAACGGTTTTTGAAAGGAAGTCGTACTAGTAATGAAGAGATTTCCAGTTCTGCACCTAGGACATTTTAGCTCCATGATAGAGCGATACCGACTAAGATGAACTTCTTTTTTTTGAGACATAATTGAGTATTCTGAGCTAGGTTATGTAGTCTTCTTCTTAAATTTGCTGCAAGTTATCAATGAATACCAATATGTCCTGTGATATTGATTACAAAAATAAAAAAAACATGCCGCTTGGAAATAAGCAGTATTTTAGATTAAAATTAAACCAACGCAAATTAGTTGTTAACTAAACATTAAGGGTTCATTAACACTTTTGTTTTGCTGATTTCTAAAAATCCAAATCTTATTAGGAATAGCAAAGACAATAAGAAAGATTACAAAACTTAATTCGATTTGTGAAAATTGGTTTGTAAAAAAAAGCCAGCAGGTGTATTATATTAAGCAAAAAAATATACCTTTGCTGCAAGTTAAACCACAAAAGTGTGCTTAATTGCACCGAAATTACAGCGAACGAAAGGTCATAATCAACTGATCTACAATAGACAAGAACAATATCACGGCACTTCGTTCCAGCGTTGTGCTACAACAAATCATTAATCCCATCAATTCGCTCAGTTAAACCATTTACTGACACTTATACTCATATTAATGAGTATGGTAGTTCGGTAAAACTATTTCTTCTATTAGCGTTGCGTCATTAATACCGAATGGTTAAGTTACTGCTCTGTCCGCATGTTCCGATGTGACTTGACGTAGCTTTGACTTATTAATTAAGGAATTTTTGAATTTTTAATCAATTTTTTTTACTAAACCTATTTAATCACAATTATGAAAAAACTTCAATTATTAGTTTTCATGTTGTTGGCTACCGCTTCCCTTATGGCACAGCGAGCAGTCACAGGTACTATCACCGATGCGGATGGAGAAGCATTGATTGGTGCCAATATCGTCGTTAAAGGCCAGTCCGCTATAGGAACTGTTACCGATATCGAGGGTAATTATTCACTGAATGTACCCGATGGGTACGATGCACTTGTAGTCAGTTATACTGGTTATGCTACACAAGATGTAAAACTTACAGCAGATAACGTTGTTAACATTGTACTAAAAACTGGTGTTGTTTTAGACGAAATGGTCATTACCGCTCTTGGTATTTCTAGAGAAGAAAAATCATTGGGTTATGCTGTTCAGGAAATTAGCGGAGACGAGCTTGCCAGCGCAAGAGAAACTAACGTCATTAACTCTTTACAAGGTAAGGTTGCCGGTGTTCAGATTCAAGGTAGTCCTTCTTCTCTTGGTGGTTCTTCCCGAATCACTATTCGAGGGTCCAACTCCTTCTTAGGTGGTAACCAGCCTTTATTTGTTGTAGACGGAGTTCCTATTTCTAATGATAACTTTGCAACTGATTCACAGCAACGTGGATTTGGTGGAGAGTCTGATCCTTACGATTATGGAAACCTTGCACAGGATATCAATCCTGATGATGTAGCATCTATGACTGTATTGAAAGGTGCATCTGCAACTGCTCTTTACGGAAGTAGAGGTGCAAACGGTGTAATTATCATTACCACTAAGACTGGTAAAAACAGAAAAGGATTTGGTGTTGATGTTAACTCCAGTATTAGCTGGGACAAAGTAACTAACCTTATCCCTCACCAGCAGCAGTACGGTGGTGGTTCTATTGCTGACACTGAGTCAGGTTTCAATGAGGTAATCATTGACGGAGCTACTGTATTGTACCCTGCTTACGGAAAGGATGGTTCTTGGGGACCTAAATACGGTGCTCAAAATGTACGTCACTGGGATTCTTGGGATCCACAAGCATCAAACTTTGGCGAAACTCGTCCTTGGTCTGCTCCTGCTAGTGGTTACGAAGATTTCTTCGAGACTGGTGTTACTTACCAAAACAGTGTTGCACTTTCTGGTGGTAACGACAAAGGATCTTTCCGTTTAGGTTATAGTAACTTGAACCAAGAAGGTACTTTCCCTAACTCTGAGTTATCAAAGAATACTTTTAGTTTTAACTCTCAGTACAAGGTACACGAAAGAATTACTGTTGGCTTAATCGGAAACTACGTCCGTACAGAAGCTGAAAACAGAAACATTACTGGTTATAACAACGGTAACCCAATGCAAGCCTTCACTCAGTGGTGGCAGACACAATTGGATTTGGATCGTTTGAAAAACTCCACTTGGGTTGATGGTCGTCAAGCTACTTGGAACACCAATGGTGTTGTTAAGGATGCTGATAACAATTTCATCAATTACGATTCTGATCCTAACTTTTTTGACAACCCACACTGGGTAAGAGAAAATTACTTACAGGAAGATAATAGAGACCGTTTCTATGGGGCAGCGAATATTTCTATCAAGTTGATGGAAGGACTTACGCTTTCAAGTAGACTTGGAACTGACTTCTATGCTTTCTCTTCAAGAGAAGGTATTCCTAATGCATCTGTTGAAACTTCAGGATATGGAGAGGTTGCAAGAAGATTCAATGAGAATAACTTTGAAACGAAATTGATGTATACTAAGAACTTTGGTGATATTTCCTTTACAGGTGGTATTGGATCAAACATCATGAAGCGTACAAGATCTACGACAATTTCTAATACAGAAGGTGGAATCGCTCTTGAAGGATTCTATAACTTAGGAAACTCTGCTGCAGCTGCTTCTGTTTCAGGAGAAAGCTTCAACAGACAAATTAACTCTGGTTTTGCACTCGCTTCTTTAGGTTTCAAAAACTGGTTGTACTTGGATTTAACAGCACGTCACGATGCATCTTCTACAATTGATCCTGACAATAATAGTTACCAGTATTACTCAACTTCTTTGAGTGCAGTTATCACTGATTTACCAGGAATGCAGGATTTAGGCCCTATTTCTTTTGCTAAAGTTCGTGCGAGTTGGGCTCAAGCTGGTAATGATGCAGGTGAGTACTTAATTTACAACACATTTGGACCACAGACTTTACAGACTGGTAATCCTACCTTCTCTGTGCCTAACAACTTGAACAACCGTACACTCTCTAATGAGTTAACTACGGAATATGAGTTTGGTCTTGATTTAAGATTCTTCAACAACCGCCTTGGAATTGATGCAGCTTATTACGATAGACGTACAAAAGATCAAATCTTTAACGCTCCTGTAGCTCCTTCTTCTGGATTTACTTCTAAGTCTATTAATGCTGGAGAAATGAGAAACTACGGTTTCGAAGTAATGGTAACTGCTACTCCTATCAAAACTAAAGATTTCACTTGGAATCTTGGTTTGAATATCACAGGAATTAATAACGAAGTTATTGAACTTAACGATGATGTTGAAAGTATTAATCTTGGAGGTACATGGGCTGCTGACTTAAGAGTTGCTGCTGGTGAAACTTACATGGCTATTTACGGTCAAGATTACATCCGTGAGAACTTTGAAAGAGATGAAGATGGAGTGATCACTAAGAACGAAGGTAGAATTGTTGTTGACGAAGACGGAAACTACACATTCACTGACGAGCGTGTTGCTCTAGGTTCTGCAGTTGCAGATTACATCGGTGGATTTAATACTTCTGTATCTTACAAAGGTCTTTCTTTAAGTGCTTTGTTTGACTTCCAGGAAGGTGGTAAGATCCACTCGACTTCTTTACAGTGGTCTAAGTACTCTGGAATGCACCCTGAAACAGTATCTTACAACGGTCAAGATAACATCCGTGAGGATGGAATGATCCTAGACGGTGTGAAAGCTGACGGTTCTGTTAACGATATCGCTGTTGACCCTCAGACTTACTACCAGACTTTCTGGAGAAGAGCTGCTCCTAACGTTCATGATGCTAGCTTCGTGAAGTTGAGAGAAGTAAGATTGGACTACTCACTGCCTAATAGCATGTTGAGTGGTACAACTTTCAGAGATGTTAAGATTGGAATTTACGGACGTAACCTGGCTATTCTTTCTTCTGACTTACCTTACCTAGATCCACAAGGAATCACAGGTGCTGGTAACGTACAGGGATTAGAAAATGCACAGATTCCATCTACCAAATCTTGGGGTGTAAATCTTAGCTTTAAATTATAATTGTTGATTAAATTAAAACAATTCTGCATTTTACGCAAATGTATTGTTGTAGAATTGTTTTTCAAAAAATAAATTTCATTTTAACATGAGAAATAAAATCAAATATTACTTCGCCTGCTTAATTGCAGGAACGGCTTTGTTTGCTTTTAGCGCTTGTTCGGATATTACCGACCAAAACGTTAATCCAAATCAGCCAACAGCAGTCCCTGCTGAAAACTTAGTCTCACAGGCTCAATATGTCTTGAGTAACAGACTTTGGAGTAGAGTATTCAATGCAGAGTGGCCTATGCTAATTGTTCAACACTGGGCTCAGAATGAGTACGCGGAAGAATCGCGTTTCCTTGTTGATGGTAATAGCTTTAATGGTTCCTGGGTTAGCCTTTATGCTAATGTTCTTAATGAGCTGAAAGCAGCCACTGAGATTATTAATGCAAATGAAGGTCTTGCTGCTGATTTAAAAGCAAATCAATTGGCAGTTATTGAAGTATTAAATGTGCTAACGTATCATTCTTTGACTGATGCTTTTGGTGACATTCCTTATTCTACTGCTTTAGATCCTGTTGACAACCTTAACCCTGTTTATGACAGCCAGTCTGCAATTTATGCTGACTTAGTGTCAAGATTGAAAGCTGCGGTTAGCTCTATGAAACCTGGAGTTGGTTCTTTTGGTTCTGCTGACCTAATTTATGGTGGTGATGTTGCTAGCTGGTCAAAGTTTGCTAATTCATTATTGCTTAGAATTGCAATGAGAATGTCTGACGTTGATGGTGCTGCTGCTAGTGCTGCTATTTCTGGAATGACTCCTGAAATGTTTATCGCCTCTAATGATGAAAATGCAATGTTTAACTTTGACCCAGCTCCTGCAGTTGCTAATCCGTTATACATTGATGCAATTATCAATACAAGAGATGATTTCTGTGTAACAGATATCCTAGTTGACAACTTGACGACAATGGGTGATCCAAGATTGGACGCTTTTGCAGAAGTAAACGCTTCTGGTGATTTTATTGGAATGCCTTCTGGTTTATTGGATGATGACGCTTTTGCTTTAAAGCCTACTTGTTCTCGCCCGCATACTTCACTAAGAACAGCTGATGCTCCTGCGGTTCTTATGGATCATGCAGAGGTTAGTTTCTTACTTGCTGAAGCATATGAAAGAGGCTACCTTACTGGAGACGCTGCAACTGCTTATGCTGCGGGTGTTACTTCTTCTATGAACTACTGGGGTTTCACTGATGTTGCTGCCATAGATGGTTACATTACTGCAAATGCTTATGATGCTGCCAACTGGAAGCAATCATTAGGATGGCAGAAGTGGATTGCGTTCTACATGAACGGAACACAAGCTTGGGCTGAATGGAGAAGATTGGATCATCCTGTACTGACTATTCCTGTAGCAGCGGTAAATGATGTTATTCCTGTACGTTTGCCTTATCCTATCGATGAGCAAACTAGTAACTCTAACTTCACTGTTACAAATCCTAACGATTTGAGCACGAAGATGTGGTGGGATATAAACTAATATTTTAGTTTAATCTTTATCATTGATAATAAAAGGGAGTCGTCTTGTAACAAGGCGGCTCCCTTTTTACATATAAGAAAAAGTTATTCTT
>JBLHRR010000063.1:0-27852 GCA_047626155.1 Saprospiraceae bacterium
TTCAAGATAAGCTTCTCGGCCTCTACGAAGAAAAGGAAATTAAAGGAACAGAACTGACTAAAGCGGAAGAAAGCTACTTCTCTGCCCGTGGCGACATCAATCAAATTGACGACAGCCTCCGGAGCATGAATAAGCGTCGGAATGATGCACAGCAATTGATCCAGTCGCTAAAAGATCGTTTCAACGAGTTCAAACTTGACCTGGCTTCGATAGGAGAGCGACTTAGAATTGAATTCAACATTACAGTTGAAGACGTTATGACGCAGGAGCTACAGACGGATTTACCAGTTGAAGAACTTCAGGAAAAAGTAGACAAGATCAAAGGTCGATTAGATAATTACGGAGAGATTAATCCAATGGCGGTTGAAGCTTATGATGAAATGAATGAACGCTACGAAGGTATCAATACCCAGCGTCAGGATATCCTAACGGCAAAAGCATCTCTCTTGGATACCATCAAGGAAATTGAAATAACGGCGACAACGCAGTTTATGGACTCCTTCAATAAAGCACGTGGTTATTTCATTGAAGCCTTCCGTACGCTCTTTACCGAAGACGATGATTGTGATTTGAAACTAGACGATCCAGAAAACCCGTTAGAATCTACGATCACCATTACGGCGAAACCTAAAGGAAAACGTCCGGTGAGTATCTCTCAGCTATCAGGAGGGGAGAAGACACTTACGGCGACGGCCTTGTTGTTTGCGCTCTATCTATTGAAGCCCGCTCCATTCTGTATTTTTGATGAAGTGGATGCACCTTTGGATGATGCGAATATTGAGAAGTTCAATAAGATTATCAGACGATTTTCCAATGAGTCACAATTTATCATTGTTACGCACAACAAGCAGACGATGGCGGCGGTGGATGTGATCTACGGGGTTTATATGCCGGAGCAGGGAGTTTCTTCTTTGAGTGTGGTGGACTTTAGGGAGTTGGATCATCAGGCTACTTTGGAGTTGGCGTAAGCTGATTGTTGGAATTTATGAAGAAGCCCTTTCGCGAATGTCGCGAAAGGGCTTCTTTGGTTTTATTTTCTGCCTTTTTCGAGGGCTTCGATTTTTTCTTTTAGCCAATCATCTGTAGAGACGATGCCTTCGCTTTTGTCAAATTCTGCTCTGATTTTTTTGATTGATTTCTTATCTCCTGGGATAACTCGGGATAATTTTCGGATGAATTTGATAAAGTCTTTATAATTTTGCTTTCTCTGTGCAGATAATTTCTTTTGTCGTCCTAAAAATATCCGAAAACTTTCTAGTAATGAGTCAAGAGCATCAATTTCTTCGATTTCGTAGTAAGTTCTTATCAGCATCGTTTTGGCTCCTAGATTGTAAATTATATCATCGTACTCTATTGTTTGAAGTAATGAAATAACATCTTCGTATTTCTTTTGGTAAAAATACAATCGACCTAGATTGAAAGAAACTGCATTTGTCTTGTCAGCATCAGGTAAGAAGTCGCTATATTCTTTAATAAAATTTTCAGACCAGTCATATTTACGCATACGAATAGAGGCAGTTAAAATGTTCTTAAAATGCCACGGGGCTAATTCACCTTCATTGAATATTAATTTACTATCAAGCAGTATTACATAAATATGGAATACCTCGTCATAGAAATTTAAATTTCCTTTGTTTATTTTCCTTATACAATAGTTAAGAGAATGTTCATATATGATTTGAATATCTTCTGAACGAAATAATTTACCATATTTTGCTAGAAGTTCTTTTAACTTAAAATAGTGCTCCTCTACTTCAGATTGAATTAAAGTCAAATAAATTTGATAGTAAACAGCAATAGGAGGTACATCTTCATATTTGTGTTTTTCAATATGAGATATAATTTCATCTATAAAAAGATGGTTGTATTCGTGAGAAAAAAACTTTTGATTGTTTAAAATAAAACAATAATATTTTAACTTCTCCGCTAGATAAAAACGATCTAAATTATCACCTACCTCAATTATAAAATCATTCGCGCCTTTCCTTAGTTCCTGTTGACTTAAATCAAAGTAATTCCGTTCAATTTTATATTTAAAATAGTAGTAGTCAGATGGTTTGTGTACTTGAGTTAATGATAAGCGTCGTGCTGATTTTATAGAGCTATCATAAAGATTTTTCATTTTACCTTTGCCAATTGCTTCAATTAAATAAGCAGCTTGATGCAGAGGGTTACCTTCATAGACTTGTTGAGCTAGAAATCCTTCTATTAGTTTTAAAAGGTCGGATCTCAATTTTCGAAATCTTACATCATCAAAAGATTTTTCTTCATAAATTTTCAGCCATAATAATTCACCATCAATTGGTTTAGGGTTTTTACCCTCTCTGTTTTTATTATGAAATTTTATTATTTCTTCAAATAAAATTATCAGCGCCTCATTTTTATTAAAATAAGGCGAATGAATATACTTCCTTAATCGATTCTGTTCGTATTTATCAAAGTAGGAGAGTGCTGAGAAGAGTTTACTGTTTTCCATAGAATTAGGTGAAGACCATCTGTTATTTTGGGACGAAGATAAAGATTAGAGTGTTAAAACGCTTTCTGGTTTAACCGGTAAAAGCAGTTGAATATGAAATTATAATATAAAATAAGTTAAAAACATTATGTGAATTCTACCTAAATAACTATTTTTACTGGTGTAAAAGTAGATATAATTCACAAAAAATAACATATAGAACGGCTAATACTTTATAAGTAATTGATATTGAGTTAGATACTAGAGCGATTTACTTTTTTTGACCAAAACAGATTTCACATTTATATGATTATGTCCTTGAAATAGGAAATAATTTTTAACAAATTGTAACTGTATCGAATCGCTAAGCACAAATTATTTTAAATCCGAACATAATGAAGAATATATCAAACCCTACATTGATAAGGGCGCTGGCTTGCCTGTGCATGGTCTTTTCCTCTTGGATTAGTTCTGCACAAAACTATCAGCACCATGAGATCATGATGAATGGCGAGTTCGAATACGAATTTGCTTCTTTTCCTTGGCCTGACAATCCATCTTCCCCTTCTAACGGGGTGACCGACTCCGAATATCTAGGAATCCTCAATGGTATTTGGCAAAATAGATTGACTTATACACCTGATACTGATTTTGTAGGTTTAGACTCTTTTCAAATTTGCTATAATTTTACACCTGACAATACTTTTGGTTGTTTATATTTTGAAGTTGAGGTTGTAGATTATTCTGTTGTTGCAGTTAATGATTATGTAGGTGCTAATGTAGGAGCACTTGTATCGGTCAACGTAATTGAAAATGACATTTCATCAAGTGGTATTTATAACATTAAAATAGCAACTTTAGCCAACAATGGCTCTATCTCTGTTGATTCGGATTCCACCATTTTATTCTCACCAGATCCAGGCTTCAAAGGAGCCGCTCAATTCCATTATACCATTTGTGATGATGCAGACAAGTGTGACATTGGAATGGTTACGATATTTTATGACGACAGTAGTTCTACATCAGAGGACATTGAATTATCTGTTAAGAAAAATGGTTTTATTGATTTGATAATCCCAATGCATGAGGACTTCGGTTTTCAGGCACTTCCTAATAATGGTAATGCAGAAATTTATGATGAGAATGGCGTTATAAGATATGAACCTTATATCGACTTTGTAGGAACAGATAATTTTACTTGTTATTATGAACACCAAGGAGTTACTAAAATAATCTCCTACCAAATTAATACTTTAGACGTAGCTACTGAAAATACGTTTGCTGTCAACGATTTTGCGACGACTGCAATTGATCAGCCGATTACTTTTAATGTTTTAGATAACGATGGAAGCTTTGTTTATGTACAGTCAAATACAGAACCAGCCAATGGAACAGTTAATAGGAGTTTAGGAAATATAACCTATACGCCTAACGCTGGTTTTGAAGGGGCTGAATCTTTTCAATATACTTCCTGTTTACTAGGAACGCCAAGTTGTGAAACAGCAACCATCTATGTTACGACTTCTAATTACGCACCTGCTGCTCCTGAATTTAACCTACAGACGGCTAAGAATACACCATTAGTAATTGACTACGTTGCTGAAATTGAGAATTGGTCATTCACTGGTCCTGCTGGTGATGAATCAGACATGGGCGGCTTAGTAGAATACCATCCTGGTAATTCTACGGATACATTGAATGGACAATTAGTAGAGGGTTACAATCTTTTAATTTATACTCCTCCAACGGATGAGTTTGATTTGGTTGACGAATTTGAGATTCAATACTGTGCACCAAATGGGACTTGTCAAACAACTAAAATATATGTCAACTTAATTGACATCCCTGCTTCTGCAAATACAGATACTTTATGTGTAATGGATTGTGTATTTCCAGGTGACGCCAATAATGACGGAGTTGTTAATATGGTGGACATACTTCCAGTTGGTTTCTCCACGGGTCTAATAGGACCAAGCCGTCTTAACCCAAGTACAGAATGGTATGGACAATATAGTGAAGATTGGGATGGACCAATGGGTGCCATTAAAAAGCACGTAGACACTGATGGAGATGGAGAGATAACAGGAATGGATACCATGTCGATTAATGCGTACTATGGAAATACCAGTAATTTGGTTGCGGGCCCTGTAGCAACCTTGGAAAATATTCCAATGTATTTCATTCCTCGTACTCCAAATCCTGGCCCTGGAGATTTGGTGGAAATTGACATCATGTTGGGTACTCCAGGAACACCAGCTTTCGATATTTATGGTCTCACCTTCTCCTTAGGTTATAATGCAGAAATTGTTGAGGAAGGAACAATGGGTGTTACTTTTAATGACAACAGCTGGGCGAGTTATAACTCACCGATGTTGGGCTTTTCAAAAGACAGATATTTAGAAAATAAATTTGATGTTGCTTATACTAGGACTAGTGAAGTCTCTGCAAATGGATTTGGTATTATAGGGACCGTTGAATTCATTATTATTGAGGATATAGACCTTCGTTTAGACGAACAAATCAGCTTCAACCTCAACTTCAATAACTCCCCAGTAACCATGAATGCAGCCGCTCAATACGTAACTATTGCCGGTGCAGACCTAGAAATAAAGATCAATACTAAAGCTCGTAACCAAGATAACCCACTCATCGCTTATCCAAATCCAACAGATGACTTACTGAACATTCACTTGAATGGTGGTGATGAGTTGGAAAAAGTGATGATTTTTGACATACTTGGAAATTTAATGTATGATTCAGGAAATATTTTGGATAAGAGACACGCTATAGATGTTACTAAATTCCATAATGGTTTGTATATTGTGAATGCTTACACCACCAGAGAGATGCTTTCGATTAAGGCGCAGGTGGAGCACAAATAGAATAGTAATTATGTAGTGCTATGAGTATGGCCCTAATTGGGATATGTTCATAGGATTTATATAATTTGTAGTAAGAAGCTGTATCTTCGGGTACGGCTTTCTTTTTGTCTTTTTTGTAGTGTGGGTAACTGCTACGCTACCACAAGGAGGCAACGAAAAGAGCGATAGAATTTAAAGTATTTTTCAAAGTAAACGACAATTGATAAGTAAAGAAGACGCAATAGCATTGTTGGATAAGTATTTAGAATTGGAATACAATGTGGACCCAATACGTAGCCAACTCTCTAAATTAAGAGCACATCGGTTAAGCATCTTTGAAAACGATTATTGCTGGATAATCCCTATGTGTGATGAGAAAGAAATGAATCTTGAATCTTTTAAACGTGAAATTGGAAGAGGTATATTCTATGTTGATAAAGAAACAGCTGATATCTTTGAGATTAGAAGTGCTCCACATATTCCCTTTGAAGAAGACTTTATATATTTCAAGGAACATGGTCATTCACTATTAGATTGGTTTCCCCTCAGAAACATATATATAGTAGCGAAAGTTAAAACACATCCGGCCCATAAATCTGAACCTTTCCAATTAAAATCCAAATACGAAACTAGGGCGATAGAAACAAAGGAATATTTGCTTCAACATTTTGAGCAAGTTTCTGATGACTTCAACAAAGCCCTAGAAATTCGCTATAAACCAATTGACGGTATTGAATGTTTAATAATTGTGAATACAATTCATGATGAAATGCGAATCGCATCAGAGCAAGATAATACAAGGGACATAAAATCAATTTCACTTCCTTTTACGGGAGGCTTTGATCAATTCACAAAAACACTTATTGAACTTAAAAAATGGATTCGAGTGAATCATAAACAACTGGGCGATAACACATGGATTGAGGTAGTAGAGAAAAACTGGACTAAAGACTTTAATGATTGGGGCTTAGTTGCTCATTTAACGTTTGAATAATAACTGCAACGGCGTTACTAAGACGCTACTCGCTTCGCTTGAAGTTTTTTTTTGCTAACCACGAAGGGTACAAAGGAACATAAAGTTTTCACTTATTGAGGATACTAATTAACCAATACACTAACTAAAAATGGCACTAAAGAACATCTGGACTGGGTCTCAACAATACATTTGCGATAGAGAACTCGCGCAAGCATTTCACATGGCTCGTAGCATCGGTATGCCTTTATTGATTGAAGGGGAACCTGGTACGGGGAAGACGGAACTACCGCTGCAATTTGCAAAAAATCAAGGACTCGAAATGTTTGTATACCCCGTTGGTTCCAAAAGTTCAGTAGAGCAGTTTGTAGCCAAATTCGATCACGTAAAATACCTAAGGGATTCTCAAGTGGAAGTGCTCAATGCACAACGTTCTGAAAAAGGAATAGGGAAACAACTGAGCACCGGGGGAAGAAGCACAGAGCGTTTGGAGGATTATGTTTTGAAAGGTCCTGCCGCGAAAGCTTTTGCTACGCCCAATTCTGTTTTATTAATTGATGAAATAGACAAAGCGCCCAGAGAATTCCCTAATGATTTGTTATATGCTTTAAGTCATCGCAAATTCATTATGCCGGAAAGCGGAGAGGTCATTGAAGTATCTGAGGAGGATATGCCAGCTATTGTGATCACCAGTAACAGAGAACAAGAATTACCGACCGCTTTCAAAGGACGTTGTATTTACCATTATATAAATTTCCCGGAACCGACATTGATGAAGGAAATTGTAGAAAAGCATCACCCGGAATTGAGTGAGGAACTAGGAGATCGATGTATTTCCTTGTTTTATCAAATGAGGAGTTTGGGATTGGAACGAGCACCAGCTACTCGTGAGTTGCTAAGTTGGATAAAATACCTGAAGGCGTTTGAAAAGGCAGAGGCTTTAACGAAGGTGGATAAAGTAGAAGGACTTGGTGTATTGGCGAAGACGCAGGCTGACTTGGAGAAGCTTAAACGCCGATTTGGGAAGGGGTAACTGCCAAGGCGTTACGTTTTCTCTTGAGTTGTTTCTCGCTTCGCTTGCAGGTTTTTCAAACCACAAACCTGTCCGCCCTCAGACGGAGGTCACCAAGGAACACAAAGGTTTTACATATTGGGAATACTAATTAACCAATAAACAAACCCGCCTGATCGGAACAGGTTGGTTCACTTTTCAACTAAAAAAATGTTTCAAACACTTCCAGCTACTTTCAAAAAGCACAAGCTTCCCGCAGACGTGCGCACCTTGTTGATTGTAAGAAAAGCAATGGACAAGCAGTTGGTTCGTACACTAGGAGATTTGTATTATTTGCTACGTGGCCTGATCACTTCGACACCTACCGACTTTGGTCCTTTCGCCGCTGCCTTTTATGATTACTTTTTAGGAGTAGACATCAAGCCAGGAGAGAAATTGGAAAATGCCATCATCCGATCTGCTGCTTTCCAGGAATGGAAAACCAGTTATTTTGAGGAGGCGGCGGATCTTGAAGACAAAAGTGATCTTGATTTGGTGGATCAGTACCTTGATGAAATTCATACGACAACTTATGATATACAGAAAGTCCTTTCGGGAAAGGATATTTTGAAAAAGGATGATCCTGATCTCGCAGATTCAGTTACAGATGGTGAGGCAGAAAACACAGAAAGCACTTTACAACAGGCCGCTGATTATCGGGACATTCCTTTGGAAGAACTCTTGGAGCGAATGAGACAGGTGGCAGAGCAACAAAGAGGAAAACATACAGGTGGTAGTCATTGGATTGGCAGTGGTGGGATTTCACCTTATGGGAATAACGGAGCAGCGATAGGAGGAATCAGAGTAGGGGGGAGTGGCGGCGGAAAAATGGCACGTAAAGTTGTCAACAGCCGACAATTTTATCCGGTGGATACAAAGTCAATACTTAAAGACGATAATGTGGATGCGGCATTGGCTGCGCTTAAGGGAATTTATGACGAAACAACAGACACTGAACTGGATATTCCTAAAACGATAACGGAAGGTGTTCGTGAAGGTGGTTTGTTTTTACCTTATGAAAAAGAAAAATTCAATCAGAAGGTGGAAGTCATTTTGATTATAGATAATGGAGGTTATTCCATGACGGGTTATATTAAATCAGTGACTAAGCTTTTCTCAAAAATGAAAACTCGTTTTGCGCATGATTTAAAAACCTATTACTACCACAACACTATTTACGGTGGTGTTTATAGCGATGTAAGTCGTCGCAATTTTATTTCTGTAGATAAACTGTTAGAACACCCAAAGAGCTATAGTGTTTTTGTAATTGGTGATGCGGACATGGCGCCTTACGAATTGGATCGAAGTAGCGTAATGAATTGGATGGCCCTGGAAGAACACTTTCCTAAAATGACCTGGCTAAATCCATTAAAAGAAACTTTTTGGCATAGTTCAATGACGGTGATGGCTTTGCAGCAAATTCTCCCGATGTATTATCTTAGCCCAGAAGGCATTCAAAATGCAGTTTTGGACATGAATCGGAAAGGAAGGAGAAAGTAAAGATAGGAGGTGACGACTGATAAGGGCTCACTTTCGTTGGTTATGTAGATTGTGATAAAAGACATATTTTGAATCTATTGAATTTTAGAATCGTAAGATAGGGTTTGCATTGCGCAATTATGCCGATTCCTTAGGTGCCTTTGTATTGAAAACGCCTTAGTGAGGGAGCAAATAAGAATTCCAATTAACAAATTTACTATTCGCCAGATTAACTAAAGCCACCAATGTCCCTAATCCAGTCCTTCCGACTAATCCAAACTGCCACCGTTTTCGTCTTCCTTGGACGAGCGTGGCAACACTTGTTTTGGGATGCTCCTTTTCGTGTGTTGCTTTGGGATGAACTCTGGATGAAACGAATTATAGAAGGTATTTTTCACACGCCCTGGGAACGATACATTACCAGCATGGCCCTGGATGATGGCATACAATACAGTATTCAAGGCGTTGGAGTTTTCTACCTGCTCTGTGCGATAGTTGCTGCGTTTATTTTTAAAGTGCCGAAATGGACGGCTAAGATTTTACTCCTTGGAGCAGCAGGATTGTTTTTCCTGGCTTGCTTATATTGTAAAGAGAAATTTTTTAGTCTGGGGCAACTGTTGGAATATAGTACTCAAATTGTAAGTCCATTGTTATTATACTTCTGGGTATACCCCAAGTGGAAGGCAGCCACTTATCGACTCATTGCTAAAGTTGCGATTGCCTTTACTTTTATTTGTCATGGATTGTATGCTGTTAATTACTATCCTCGGCCAGGTAATTTTGTGGAAATGATCCTAAACACCTTTGGGGTTTCTGAAGCCACGGCTGTTCAATTATTGTTAGCTGCTGGGATCATTGATTTCATGGTTAGTATTGCTATTTTCATTCCTGGTAAAATAGCAAAAGTAGCCCTAAGTTATATCGTCTTCTGGGGGTTTGCGACCACCTTTGCACGCTATACTTCTTATTTAGATTTTAGCTACTTGTTGGAAAGTCTCTCTCAATGGACCTGGCAGGTAATGATCCGTTTTCCTCATTTTATGATACCATTGGCGATTCTTATTTTTCAAGAACAACGAAAAGGTTTAAGAATGACAAGTTTGCAGCGGAATCAAGGGAGGAGGAAGCCTATTCTTTTTCCAGAAACCTGACTATTGAGGTAAATTTGGATTTTGGAAGACTCGGTAATGTAGTAACTTAGCTACCATGATCAAAGAACAAATTGCCCTTCTTATCATTCTTCTCTTATTTGTTTGTCCACTAGCGGCACAACAGGATAGCTCCTTTGTAATCAGTGGCCGGATTACCATTGCTGAAATAGAGACGGTCTTGCCTTTGGTAAATGTCTTTAACATCAGTAGTCAGAAGGGAGTGACCAGCAATGAAAAAGGAGAGTTTGAACTTCAGATTAATAAATGGCCGGCCTTACTTCAGTTTACTTATGTTGGTTACGAAACCTCGGCTCTTTGTATTGAGAAACCGGAAAATAAATGGTTGGACATACAATTACATCCTTATTTCGCGACGTTACCTGATGTCGTTGTCTCGGCTAAACCAATTATAGAAACCATTACTAAATCGACTTATACGGTCAGGGATTATGTTTTTATTGGAGACAAGATATTGATAGCCACCTTAGCGGGTTTTAAAAGTAGGAATGCATTGGTCTTAATTGATGATAAGGGGAATGCATTGGATTCTATCTCGATAAAGTATATCCGTCATTTTGATTTTCTTCATAAGAGTTGTTTGGGTGAAATTCATTTAGTATCGCGAATGAACCACTTTGAAATTAGTGTTGAGAATGAACGGCTACATATTGTTAAAGGAGGAACAAGAAAAGAATTCAGTCGCCAAATAGAACCCTGCGTGGCATTGACTGATAGTTTGCTGATTTATAGATTTAGATATTGTGTTGGGCAATTACTTATATTCAAAGCTTTTGACAGAAGTGGCTCTGAGGATTTCATTATGGCAGAAGTTGCCAATGATGATAACCTTGGACGAAGATACCGAGAAGAAATAGGAGGGAAAGTCGGCTACATAGATTACCTCAATATCAGTTGGGAAGAAAAGCAGCTGCAGCTAAAACGAACATTAGAAAGCGACATGGAGTTGGCCGGTACGATAAATTTGTTTTATAAACCGATAATTATTCCTGTTTTAAATGTAGGATCCCAAATGATGCTCTTCAATCATTTGAAAAATAAAATTCAAGTTTACGATGAGGAAGGAATGGAACTATCAGCTATTCCTATAACTTTCCAACAAGAAGAAAAATGGGAAGGGGATGTTATCCTAGATGAATATTTAGGAAACGCGTACACCTTGTTTGATCATCCTAAAGGAAAAGTAATTCGACAAGTGAAGTTAGTAGATGGAACACTCAGTGGCCCGGTATTAATTGATTGTGCAATGGTGGAATCTATAAAAGTAAATAATGGGAAGATGTATTACTTAGAGTCGGGTAGGGGATCGGAGGCTTATAATCGGGTATTGAGGAAAGTGAAATTGTAATCGGCCTTCCGCCTGTTTGTGTTTTTCACCGCAACGGCGCAAAGGAACGCAACGATTTCTATAACGTAAATTAACGTAGCGGTCGTTGTGTCCCATTGGACAGGACAAGCCCGCCCGTCTAGCGACAGTCGGACTGGCTCAGGGCAGACAGAGTTGCAGTGACATATTCTTAGATCCCTAACACCTCCGCCATATGGATCAAATCCTCTCTCGGATCCTTCGTCGCTTTTATTGCTTTTGAAAACGGGGTATACTTAATTACATTATTGACCACACCAACCATCAAGTTCTTCTTTCCGTCCAACAATGCTTCTACAGCAGAACAACCTAGTCGACTAGCCAACACCCGGTCCGCAGCGGTTGGAGAACCTCCTCTTTGTAAATGTCCAATAATAGCTACTTTAATATCGTAAAAGTCACATTTCTCTTTTACCATTTCCGCTATCTTGGTAGCGCCACCTAGTTTATTACCTTCTGCCACAATAGCTAGACTGAACAGTTTTTTTCGTTTGGAACTCGATTTAAGGATTTTAACCAAAGCGTCTATATCTGTTTCTCTTTCCGGGATTAGAATGTTAGAAGAACCAGAGCCAATCCCTGTGTTGAGTGCAATGAATCCAGAATTCCGTCCCATTACCTCAATGAAAAACAAACGGTTGTGACTGTCGGCGGTATCTCTTATTTTGTCTACTGCTTCTATGGCGGTATTTACAGCAGTATCAAAACCAATAGTATTGTCCGTTCCGTAAAGATCATTATCTATGGTGCCTGGAATTCCAATAAAAGGGATGTCATATTCCTTGCTGAATACATTAGCACCAGTAAAAGTCCCATCACCACCAATAGCTACACAGGCATCAATATCTGAAGCCATTAAGGATTCATAAGCTTGTTGTCGGCCTTCTTTTGTACGGAAGCGATCGCTTCGAGCCGTTCTCAGAACAGTTCCTCCTCTATGAATAATATTACCGACATCACGGGTTTCAAGTCGCCTGATGTCGCCATCTATCATTCCTTCATAACCTCGGTAAATACCATAGACATGAAGATCCTTGTAAGTCGCATATCTTACCACCGCACGTAAGGCGGCATTCATTCCTGGCGCGTCTCCACCAGAAGTAAAAACTGCAATTCTCTTTATCTTATCGCTCATAAGTTAGTATACCTTAGTTTTGTTCGGCAGGTACAAACTGATCGCCCAGTAAGTGATATTGTGCCAAGTTGTTAATCGGTTTTTTAATAACAATGCCCATCTTTAGGTTTCGCTCACGCATAGCAATCCTCAAAATGTCTTTGAAATGGAACGCAACAGATCCTACAAAGTGAACAGGTAGGTTGCTGTGGCCTTGATATTTTCGAACATGACGATCCAGGAATTCTCCAAAAGTTTGGTTCACCATGTTCTGAATATAAAAATGTTCTTTGTGGTTCGAAATAAATTTGGCGAATGAAGCCAGGTATACATTCGGCTTCTCATGGCCATAAACTTCGTTTAGAAATTCACGCCCCTTGATAGAAAAGTTGGTTTCAAAATCGTATTTAATGTCCTCGGGTAATTCCCTATAGAAATAACCCTGAAGCAATTTTTTCCCTAGATGACCTCCGCTACCTTCATCCCCTAATAAATAGCCAAGGTTGGTAACATTATCAATCAATTTATTCCCATCGTACAAACAGCTGTTAGAACCCGTACCTAATATGCAGGCAATTCCAGGTTTAGCACCACAAGTCGCTCTGGCAGAAGCTAAAATATCATGTTCTACATGGACACTAGCCTGTGGAAACAGTGAACGAAGTGCTTCGGCTACAATTTCACACCTGAAATCATCAGAACAACCAGCGCCATAGTAATGCACTTCCGTTAGTTGTGACATCCAGTGTGCTCCATTTAGTTGTTGGCTTAGACTATTGAATATATATTGAGTATCCTGAAAGAAAGGATTAAAACCAGTGGTTGATTCACTCTCTATATCTCCATTTTTATGTAAAACATGCCAGTCAGCTTTCGTAGAGCCACTATCGACAATTGCGATCATCAGTTGGATTTTTATTGAAGAAATTCCACGCAAGTAATACAGTGTAAATTCAAAGGAACAAAATACATTCTACCTCTCCTTTGCCTGGCCATAACAATCAAAAGGAGTGCAAAATAGTAAATTTCAGAACCCGTTAAAGTCCTAAAAATGGTTTTTGTTTAATGACTATACTGAAGTATCCATGCTAAACAATGTCAAAAGTAGTGTATTTTTCACACTAACTCGTATCTTAAATATTGTTTTTTACGAATTGGAAAGGTAAGAATTGTGGTGGTAATTGAGAAGAAGTTGTCTGTTTAAGTAATTATTAAAATATAACTCCAAAGTTTATACATGATCTACAGTTTGTTGATGATGCCTAAATCAATAGAAACGCCCTTTTAAAAGAAGACTATCTCAGTTGTTTAATCTCAACATTGACTTCGTGCTTGATTTTCAGCACCTTAATCATATTGTCCAAGTCCTTTTGCTGTGTTTCCTCCTTGAAATCAATTTCACAGATGAATACACCTTTTTGAGTTGGAATTTTCATAAAAGAACCTCCAGGAGTAGCCTTCTTATTTTTTGCGCTTTTTAATTCAAAATTTACCTCTTGTAACTCTTCCCCAGGAATAAGAAATTTGGTTTTACCTTTTACAATTTTAAGGTTATCTTCATCGAAATGGACAAAGCCGCCATTCACAACCTTCTTTTGGAAGACCGTTTTAAGCGCAGGCAATATCGTCAGTAATAATATGGTGAAAAGACCTAGATATACATAGCTGTTCTGCCCCTGGAGACCAACTTGGCTGATGAAGTCTTCGATAATAGTTACCTTTCCGTACTTCAAAAAAGGAGGAAGGAGATACCCAACAATAGCGGCACCTACAATCCCAATAAAAAGGGCGACGACACTGACTTTTTTTCTCTTTATGATATTGGCTTGAAATGTAAACATGGTGCTATTGATTAAGTACAAATACTATTTGGTGTATAAACAAAGACGGTACAAATTTAAGTCATCCTGTGCTTCTATTTTATTTTTCTCGACTAAAATTCCACTTTTCACTATGGGCTCCCTATCTTTCGAACTTATTTTTATAGATATCCTTATTTGAAAACCTATTTGAGGAACTATAAAAACACGGAATCTCGTTTGACAGCCTTAAGTCGGTTCCTCAAAGTACTTTAGACTCTACTATGCCTCAACAAGTAACCATCCCTTTCAAAGCGTTTCAACTGCGGTTTCATTCCGGCTTGGAATTTACTAGCCCAATTATGGACAGTGCGCTCCTGCATATAAAGCCACAGTTAGAAATATTGGGAGGGCAATATACCCATTTGCTCGAACGAGAAGTCTTACAAAAAGGTGTCCTGAAGCAGCTCTTAAATGAGGTCAATGATGGAGTTCTCGAAAAATGGACTTTAACTGTCTCTTTCGATGCAGCACGCGATGACTTAAGTTATCCTGCCTTTAGTTTAAATTTCGATTATTATTCTCAGGAAAGAGGGGCTGGCTATTGGGGGATGATTCCTACTCTTGGTATTGAAGGCTTTGGTATGACCGAAGGAGATTTGATCGACCAACTGTCTGATATCGTACGAATGGAATTCTCTAGGAAAAAGCGACTTAGCAATGTTCAAAACATTATTTCTGCGATTTGGTGGGATGCCGTTTCTTTATTTGAAAACAACCAGGAGGTCTCCGTTCCAAACCCACGGGAATTGGAGGAACAAAATTATGGTGACGGAGAACTATTGTTAACAAAAGTAGCTTACCGCATCACAGAATCTCATCAACAAGCTTTTGGAAGAGAGAAAGAGATGAATTTGTTAACGACTAATTATCATTCAAGTTATCAACAAAACATTCTTTTGGTGGGGCCTTCAGGTGTTGGAAAAACGGCAATGGTGAAAGAGTTGGCTTTTCGTACAGAGTCTGAAGAAAGTAGTATTTGGATAACCACGGCCTCTACTTTAATAAAAGAATTTGCAGGTGGAGATGTTGGTTGGGAAAGCAACTTAACAGAACTTTGTGAGGAGCTCGCTCAGACCAATGATTACCTTTTTATTACCAACCTAAAAGAACTATTTGAGGTCGGCCAGTATATGGGGAACGAGGTCAGCATGGCCGAGTTTCTTATTCCATTTCTGAAAAAAAGAAGCATTAAAATCATCAGTGAATGTACAACCGAGGAATTAGCAAAAATTGAATTACGGAGCGCGCTTTATCTTTCCTATTTTCAAGTTGTAAAATTAGAAACTCCGAAAAAAGGACTAGAAAAAATGATTCAGCAAAAGTTTCTAGCCGAAGCTAATACAAATGGACAATCGGTAAAACTTGCTAGTACCGCAATTGATGAAATTTTAAGGTTGAACCAAAGATTTTCTCCCTACTCCGGATTACCAGGAAAGCCCATTCGGTTTCTGGAAACGATGTTGATGAATCAACGAAATACTTTATCGGATAAGGCCATAGTCATCAACAGAAAGGAAGTGATCAAACGATTTAGTGAAGAATCAGGATTGCCTCTTTTTATGATAGATCCGGATATTCCAATGGACATTCCGGCTATTAAATCTAAGTTCAATACGAATATTTACGGCCAGGAAAACGCAGTGGATATTGTTGTCGATAAATTGGCTTCTGTAAAAACAGCATTGACTAGAACAGGGAAACCTATTTCTTCCTTCCTTTTCGTTGGTCCCACCGGAGTGGGTAAAACAGAATTGGCGAAAGTTTTATCGAAATTTATGTTTGGCCATGAGAACAGAATGATTCGTTTTGATATGAGCGAATATGCAGGGCCTTATGCGGTGAGCCGGCTTATCGGAGATCCTGGAGGAATAGAAGGGCAGCTGACTTCAGCCGTTCGTCAAAATCCATTTTGTGTATTGCTTTTTGATGAAATTGAAAAAGCGAACCCTTCGGTTTATGATTTGTTTTTACAAATTTTAGGGGACGGGCGACTAACCGATCAGCTTGGTAAAGTCGTCAATTTTTGCAGCAGCATTATTATCCTTACATCCAATATTGGTGCAGTCAAAATGCAAGGGAATCGAATTTCCTGGAAGCCAGGTTTAGATTCCAAAGAAGTGATGCAGTTTTTTGACACGGCTGTTCAGAAATTTTTCCGACCTGAATTATACAACAGAATAGATCAGGTTATTCCTTTCGCACCACTTGACAAAGACACCATGCGTTTTGTGGTAGATCGTGAAATCAATTTGCTTAAAAAATTAGAGGGTATCCGTTTCAAAAATATGAATTTCAAAATCGATCCATCGGTCTTGGATCACTTTTCAGAAATTGGATACCATCCTAAATACGGAGCCCGCTATCTTCAACGAAGCATCCGGGATACCCTCACCGCACCGCTTGCTGCTGCATTAAATAACTTTGATCAGGAAGATCGATTAAACGTGGATATTAAGATGCTTAACGGTGTTTTAAAAATCTACACAGAAGCAGATCCGCTTGGCGTTGACTTGTTCTGGGAAGCCCTGGAACAAATTACGAATGCAGACTACATTTCTGAAATTAGAAGGATGTTAGTCTCCATGCAAGAAGGAAATACCTACATCCGATTATTGAATCAATTGGATATTTATGAAGATCAAAGAAAGCGTCAAAAGGAGGCCTTCTTTGCGGATGCAGTTAAGGCAAGGGATTATAGTTTTCTGCTTGCGACAAAAGAAAAGGTAGCTGCCTTTTCTAAGAAGGTTGTCGATTTGGAACAGCGTTTTGACTTATCCGTTTTGGATATGCTTCCCTATGAAACGTCTATGGAGGCGGAGCTGGATTCCTGCAAAGATGAATTCTTTGATTTGAAATTAGAAATATATGCTCGCTTGCATCCAAAGGTTAACCACTGCCAGTTGGGCATCTTTGGGGAGAATCCGATTGCGGTATTTCTGCTATACGAGCAGATCTTAAATATTAAGAACTTTGACTTACGTGTACATAGTGTTTGGTTTCGAGACGGTTGGTACAATGAGGAAGTTCCGGTGGAGGATGGAGCGGGTAAAACAAGTTTAGAAAAAAGAGAAGCTTATATTTTAAAGGAAGAGCTTGGCTCACTGACAAAAGGCTTAAAAGCGAATGATCCTTCTGATATTTTAGTCGGTTTGGCGATTGATGTAAAAGGGCCTTGTGCTGCTTTGTTTTTAGAAGCGGAGCATGACATATTTATAGAATGGCACCCTGATGAAAAGACGAAATACACTTGCCTTGTTCAGGTGGCGAATGAGGAATTGGCTCCTCCGGAAAACATTCACCGAAAGGCGTTTTTCAGCAAGGTGCTTCCGGGGCGTTTTATTCAGGAAGGTCATTTGAAGGATTTGAATTTGGGGATTAATCGGGAGGTGAAAAAAGGAGGGCATGGGGAGTGGATTTTGAAGGGGCTGGAGGAGGAATTTAAGAAACGGGTGGAGGGGATTTTGTAACTTTTCCTTGTGTGGGGTTTAGTGTGCTATGATCACGCAGAGAGAACAGAGAGCAAATGTGAAAACGAAATAGTACGATACTGTAAAGTAAGCACTTTGTTAGGTATGTAAGGATGAATGTGGGTGATACTGGGTGAGTTGTCTAAATAAAGACTTGGTTACTCATTCTAGGTTTTGTAGATTTATTGTTATTTTCTTCGTACTTTTTTCTTAGCAAAAAAGCACCAAAAAGCCAAGGCTTTATAAACTTGACCTAAAAACCAGCAGCCTTCCCGCTCGCAGTCCAAGGTCGCCTTAAAAGGCTCTGGACTGCTCTTGAAGCTACGCTTTGCTGATTTTCTTAACGGCCAATTTTATAAGGCCAAGAACCCAACGGAATCTTATGTGGCTTTGATTGGCCTTAGGACGTTACTAATATGCATTCCTACAAGAATACTTTTTTCAGTGTGAGACACAGGTTCACAGAGCAAAAGTGAATTCACGTTTTTGTATCCTTTAAGTAAAACCTCAAAGGTTTACTTAACGTTTATACTCACCGATCACACATTTAGCCGCTTTTTCCATAAATTGCAGCTTACTATAATCTTCCTTCATTCAGAGAAAATAAATAAATTGACAAATAACCACATCCTCCGCCGTCTTCGCTACACCTTCGATTGGTCTGACGATAAAATGATAGCCCTTTTTGCATTAGCAGAAATGGAAGTTTCCCGCGCGCAGGTTTCTGATTGGCTCAAAAAAGACGAGGATCCAAGTTTCAGACGACTCACTGATTTTCAATTCGCGACTTTCCTCAATGGCTTCATCGTAAAGCACCGTGGAAAGAAAGAAGGTCCTACTCCAAAAGCAGAACAGGAAATCAACAACAACATCATCTTTAGAAAGCTGAAAATTGCTTTGAACCTGAAGGTAGAAGAGATCTTGGACATCTTTATGCTGGTTAAGGCGCATGTGAGCAAACCGGAAGTGACGGCTTTGTTCAGACGCCCTGACCAACGGCAATACCGGGAATGTCAGGATCAATTTCTAAGATATTTCTTACAGGGACTCCAGGTGAAGTATGGGAAGAAGGAGGAGGAAAAATAGGGTTGATCAGCCATCATCTAACCTGATCCACCCTCTTATTCCTTCCTTTTACTTACCTTTGCAGAAATTTTACAAACTAATACTCTAAATGGCGATTTCCTTTAACGAACTTGGATTAATTAAGCAATTGCAAACCGCGGTTGACGAACTCGGATTTGATCATCCTACACCGATTCAGGAGGAATCCTATCCGGTGGTACGTTCTGGTCAGAATATCGTAGGTATTGCGCAGACTGGTACGGGAAAGACCTTTGCTTACCTTTTGCCGATTATCAATGACCTTAAGTTCGCTAAGCAAACGGCGCCGAGGGTTTGTATTCTGGTTCCAACAAGGGAGCTGGTATTGCAGGTGGTGGAAGAGGTGGAGAAACTAACAAAATATATTAGTCTCCGAGTGGTTGGGGTTTATGGTGGTACCAACATCAATACGCAGGGACAACAGGTGGCGCAGGGAGCTGATATTATTGTGGGAACACCGGGTCGTTTTTATGACCTCGGTTTGCGAAGGTCGTTCTCGATGAAGTCTTGCAAACAGTTGGTTATTGATGAAGTAGATGTAATGTTAGATTTGGGATTCCTATTCCAATTGACAAACATTTTTGAGTTGCTTCCGGAACGCCGACAGAACATCATGTTCTCCGCAACGATGACTGATGAAGTTGATGAATTGATAAAAACCTTCTTTTATAAACCTGTCAAAATAGAAATTGCGACAAGTGGAACACCGCTGGATAACATTTCCCAACACTGCTATTCCGTACGGAATTTTTATACGAAAGTAAATCTCTTAGCGCATTTGTTGAGAAACAGAAAGGACTTAACTAAAGTATTGGTCTTTGTTCCTAGTAAGAAAAATGCGGATCGGCTTTTCGCAAAATTAGAACCAGAATTCGCTGCGGAAATGGCGATTATTCACTCGAACAAAACTCAGAATTATCGTATCCGCTCCATTGAGCAATTCAACGATGGAAAGAACAGAATCCTAGTAGCGACTGACGTAATGGCTCGTGGTTTGGATTTAGATCGAATTAGTCATGTTATAAATATTGATACACCGAATTTTCCAGAAAACTACATGCACCGAATCGGTCGTACAGGCCGTGCGGAGCAAGCGGGTAATTCCATTCTATTCTTTACAGAAAAAGAATTACCAGCTAAGGTAGCTATTGAGGAATTGATGGACTATGAAATCCCAATGTTGCCTTTCCCAGAAGAGGTAGATATCGAAACTCAATTGACGCCAGAGGAACGTCCGGAACAACATGGCCAGAAGGATCCGAATAGAAATAGTAGAAAGAAGGATTCGGGTAAGGGGGCTGCCTTTCATGAGAAGAGTGAGAAGAATTCAAAGGTTAATGCTCCGGGGAAGTATTGGAGAGAGCTGGCGAAGAAGTATAAGAAGAGTCAGACGCGGGGGGATAAGATTCAGAATCGGGCTAGTCGGAAGAATAAAAGGGGGTAGGGCTGGAGTGTTGGGTATACTTTAAATCAGTTATACTGCCTGTTGGTTTTTAATTTTTGCGATAATCAATTGACTTGGCTCTCGCCGATGTTTGTATTGATTATGGCTATTCGTCTATTTTAGAGAACGTTTATTTTTCTAGCTTAGAATCGTATTTCGAAAATATAATTTGCGTGTATTTTAAGAGATGTATTTTTCTTGACAGTTGTGGATACACCCCCAATTATGGATATACAAACATTATGGGCAATCAAGAGAAAAAACAATACAAATACATCTGATGAAGTTTGTATTGAGTAATTGAATTATAAGTCAATATAAAAATGAGTTTTGAAAAAGAATATTACCTTTTGAAAACTAAAAATGAGGTTTATGATGGATTAAAAAACCATCGAAATGATAATACCATATGGTTACCAAAATTTATTGTGACAAAATCAGAAGAGAGTAAGATCGTATTAGTCTCACCATTATCTATTAATTTAATTAATGGATTTGGAAGAGTAAAAATTCAAGGGGAGATTGATAATAAAATTAACAGAATTAAATTTGTAAAAAGCTATCCATATGGGCTAATAGTAATTGGAATTTCTATAATGGTATTTATGTTAATCGCACCAATTTATTTTGAGGAAATAATTATCTTTAGAATACCCTTTTTAACAATAATGCCCGTTATTATAGTCTTATCATTCTTGATTTATAGATTTCAACAAAAAAAATTATTAAAAAGAGTTATAAAATTCTTGAGAAAAAAAAGACTAGTTGAATGACTATCGTTTAATAATATTAGAGTTCTACTAATAATGAGTAATAAAAATTAGGTTGTGAAAAGATCAAGTTATATCCAATTAATATTCTTAATAACCATATTTACAATTGGATTTTTTTGGTCTAAAAAATCAAAAAGATTATTAGGTGAATGTTCAATTGAAACCACAGCATATGTTATTGATAAATATAAAATTTCGAAACGAGGATGGTTTATGAAATATAAATATAAGGTAAATGATAATGAATATAAGAGTTCAGAATCTATTAAAGGAAAAAAGGCAATAACTGCCATTAATGTTGGAAATACAATTAAAATACGATATTCTTGCGAAGATACTTCAATAAGTAAATATATTGAAATTGAATAGATAGAATGCACACACATACCAGATATACAGCCATAGCTACGAGGGGACTCTGAGGCTAGTTTTCTTCGCTACGGTACATATCTAATCGTTGAACACAATGATGAAGAACACGTGGATCATATTAGCACTTTCAATAATGTTATTTGGTTGTAATTATTCTTATAAATGTGAGCAATATCGCAAGCTTCCCTAACAATGCATCCACATATTTCAGTATGTTCCAAAATGAAACATACTATACAGTTAGCTATTAAATCAAAAATACTTAATCAATTCCCACTCAACAAATCACCATCAACCTCCTCTCCCCAGTCTTCTCCTCCGGCGCACGATGAAGACAAGGAAGAACCCGACTCTCAGGATGATCAACCGCCAACCTCCACAAGTGACCCAGACCTAAGCTGATAGGCCGTGCCTCAGGCTTCGCTTGATAATGCAGATCAAAGAAATACTCACTCAAAAACGATTCAAAACCTTCCTCCGCTCCATCATATAACTTTTTGAGCTCCTCACGAATTTCGGGAATAAGCACTTTTTGTATGCCTTGTGAATTTGGCAATATGTCACTCGGCTCGCCATAGTAGGTGCATAAAAAAGTATCGGTTGGTACAGTAGAGCGATCTACATGAAAAGAATAAACATCGGTTGGAAAAAACGGGTAGCTATCATCTCTCTCATAGCACTTGATCACATTAAGGATTGAAGATGCGCCATGTTCCTTCAAGAGCTTCAAGTCACTTAAAAGAATTTCACGAGCAAGCTGCCCTTGCTCAGTCAACTTAAGTTCGCGAAGCTCGTCTTGATCAAGTTCCGCCATGTTTTCCTTTAGTTCTATCTGATTAACAATCTCAGAAAAATCACCTATTAGTTTACGAGTCCAACACATCGCATTAATTGCTCCATGAAAAGGCGTGGAAACAAGGTCTTGAAAACTGGTGACACTGTGAATTTGATTCTCAGCAGGAGATATATCTATCATAATGGGTAATATAAGTTTAAAATCATTTGACGAAAGTGGTAGATTACGTTCCTATAACTATGGAAGTATTCAAAGGCGAGCGTTCTCCGTTAAAGCACATACAACAATTCTACACAATCAAAACTTCCCTAATTCTCCAACAACAATCCTACAGCACTCGCTGGCTGAATAACCTTCCCCGTCACCTTAACATCTTTCGTCGCCTTCCCCGTCAAATTTAAAATATTGTAAGCCGCCTCTGTCGTCAAGTCAGGCTGCAAACTTTTCATGATACCTAGAAGACCAGCCACATAAGGCGTTGCCATAGAAGTACCATTAAAAGCAGTGTACTGATTGCCAGGAATTGTAGAATAAATATTAACCCCAGGAGCAGCGATCCCTCGTTCAATATTATTAATATAATTAGAGAAGGAAGCTTTTCCTAACAAGGTATCTACAGCAGCAACCGTGATAACCCCTTTCGCATTTGCAGGCGCAATGAATTTCGCATCTCCATTGTTATTTCCGGCAGCAACTACTACGATGGCTCCTTTCTTATTGGCGTAAGCTACCGCATCAGAATAAGCTTTTTGTTTAGGATCTCTGGAAACGCCACCTAAGGACATAGAGATTACATCTGCGCCATTGTCAGCAGCTTCTAGGATGCCGTTAATGATCATTCTTTGGGTACCGCCCCCGTAGTTGTTTAGCACTTTGATGCTGGTTACTTTTACAAAAGAATTATCCATGGCTAATGAGGCAACTCCGATTCCATTATTGGAAACAGCGGCAGCGATACCGGCGCAATGCGTTCCGTGGCCAATGCCATCCTTATCGTATTTTGATTTCAGCGATTCATAGTTTCCAGCAAGGTCTTCATGACTGCCATCTACTCCAGTATCAAGGATGAAAATATGAGCTTTCTTTTTTACTTTGATTTTCTTGGAACGAAGCAGGTGGTAGAAATCCGCAACACCTGTTTCTTTAAAACTCCATTGTTTATCAATTTCCGGATCGTTTATTTTATAATCACGAGGGCTTCTTCGACTTGGTTCGGCTTTGATTGGACTGACTGTAATCGTTTCATTTTCTTCTACATAATCAACGGTAGCAGTTAAGCTTCGTAATGCGGTAACAATTTCTGCACGTTTGCCTTCAAAAGCCTTTGGAATGTTTACGGTGTAGTAATCATCCAATTCGGTAGCGGCTTCATCTTGCATGGTGAAGGCAGGCTTTAGTTCCAAGTTGTATTGCTCAACCAAGTTTTTTAGAACATCCAAATTTTGCCCTTCCGCTATTTCCAACAATAACTCTCCATTTTGATCTAAACCTTCAGAAGCATTTTTATCGATTGTAGGGATAGTTACTTTTTTCGAAAGGGGAGGAGTGGCAAAAGTTTGTACCAGCTGCGCTTTAAAATACATTTGATAAGCCACTGCTGAACCAAGAATCATTAGAATGAAAGCAGTTCTATTGTTTCTCAGCATAGAGAACCCCGCTGCCAATCCACTGATAATAAGTAAATCCCGAAATAAGATACTGAGCTTATAGTCCATTGAAACCTCCGCAGAGATAACCGAAAACATATAAGAACTCAGGGCAACGAAAAACACCATTTGCAAAACAGTGCTCAACTTTGAGGAATGCTTCACAAAGAACCAACCGACGAGGCCGATTAAGGTGAAGAGGAAAGAGAAGTGATATATTTCTGCCATAACCTGTTTAATTGAAAATTGAAAATGGATAATAGAAAATTCCCGATCGTGGGGAACGCGTTAATATGCTGCGTTCGCTCTGCGGCCTCTGCGCTCTCTGCGTGATTCATTCACACTATATCGCTTTTACTCACGCAAAGGCCGCAGAGAGCGCTGAGCTAGCGTGGGTTTCGCGAAGAGCGCTACCTGTCGTCCAAACGACTCAGCTGCTCTTTCTTTTAATTAGTTTGTAAACTATTCTGACTCCTTTTATATTTATATAACGTAACAAAAGTAACTTTTAAATGTATGAATGATTGAAAATGGGGACTTATAGCCGTCATTAATCGACTGAATTTGGACAAGGAGCTGCTAAAAAGCAGAATAGAACGGGCAGTTCCCTTTTATTTATTAAGTCATTAACTTTCTACTAACAGAAAAAGGCTCCATAAAGAGTAAAAAATTTATACTTTTGCAGCCTGTTTGAAAAGCAGGTATCATAATAATACCATTACCAAAGTAAATATTCAAAATGAGTAAAGAAATCGAACACATACATTGCCTGATCATTGGCTCTGGTCCTGCTGGATACACAGCAGCTATTTATGCAGCACGAGCAGGAATGACTCCTGTTGTTTACACTGGCCCTGAACCAGGTGGACAACTGATGATTACAACCGACGTTGAAAACTACCCAGGTTACCCAGATGGGATCATGGGGCCTGCAATGATGGATGAATTCCGTAAGCAAGCAGAACGTTTTGGGACAATTGTAAAATACGAGATGATCTCCAAAGTTGACTTCTCAGGACCAGTTCATAAAGTATGGACAGAATCTGGAGAAGAAGTACATGCCGATTCGGTTATTATTTCTACCGGAGCTTCTGCAAAATGGTTGGGTTTAGAATCTGAAAAGCGATTGACCAATTTGGGTGTATCTGCCTGTGCGGTTTGTGATGGTTTCTTTTTCAAAGGAATGGACGTTGGTGTAGTTGGTGCTGGAGACACGGCGGCTGAAGAAGCTTCTTATCTTGCTAAGCTTTGCCCAACCGTACACATGTTTGTACGTCGTGATGAAATGCGTGCTTCTAAAGTAATGCAGGACAGAGTGAAGAATACAGAAAATATCATTATCCACTGGAATACAGAAACGGATGAAATCCTAGGTGCTGAGGAAGTAGAAGGTGTAAGAGTGGTTAACAATAAAACAGGAGAGAAGAAAGTGGTTCCATTGAAAGGTTTCTTCGTTGCTATTGGCCACAATCCGAATACGGGTATTTTTACTGACTTTATTGACCATGACGAAACAGGTTATTTAATGCCTAAAGCTGGAACTGCTCATAGTAACATTCCTGGTGTATTTTTGAGTGGAGATGCAGCGGACAAAGTATATCGTCAGGCAGTAACTGCTGCGGGTACGGGCTGTATGGCTGCCTTGGATGCAGAGCGTTATTTGACTGAAAAGGGCATCGTTTAAATTCGATTTTTAATCGGCTGCTTTAGCTTTTAGCAGATGGCAGTTAGCAGTTGGCTTCCCTATAATGCAAGATAGAGGGAAGCCAACTGCCACTGCTAAATAATTACTATTTTTGACAGGGGCTTATTGTTGGCCTTTTGTTATTTAAAATTTATAAAACAAGACTAATGAATATTCAAAAAGACTGCGTGGTTTCCATTGATTATACTTTATCAGATAATGAAGGAACCGTAATTGACACTTCTCTAGAAAGAGAGCCATTGTCGTATCTTCATGGTGCAGGTGGTTTACTTCCAGGTATGGAAAAAGCCCTGAATGGTAGAATAGAAGGAGAAAAAATAAAAACGACTCTTATACCGGAGGAAGGATATGGTGTTAGAGATGAAGCTTTATTGCATCGGGTACCTGCTACTGAGTTAACGCACATCGAAGACTTGCAGGAGGGTTCTCAAATTCAGGCTGAAAGTGAATCTGGAAATCAGATATTCACGGTTATCCTTGTGGAGGATGGGGAAGTTACGCTGGATGGTAATCATCCTTTAGCGGGCATCACTTTGAATTTTGAGATTGATGTGAAATCAGTACGTGCTGCTTCTGCTGAGGAGTTGGAGCATGGACATGCGCATGGCGCGGGTGGACATCAGCACTAGGTTATACATCTAGCAGAGCTAGATATATAACATAGCTTTTATATGGGAATCGGCAAATGACTTATGGTTGTTTGCCGATTTTTGTTTTTGGGATAGTGGTGAGTTTGTCGTTTCGCCTTTTAGTGTGTTTTTTTCACCGCAAAGGCGCGAAGTACGCAAAGGTTCCCAGCGATGGTGTTCTTTAGGGGTTTAGTTTTCGCTTTTGAGTTTCTTTGGTAATGTCATAAATTTTTACGTTTTTGTGAGGAATAATTACGAATAGAGGTAAATGTAAATATTATGTTAGGAGATGCGATTGGGCACGCGTTAAACCTTTGAGGTTAGTAAACGTACGAACGTACTGGGCGCACCTTTTGTGAATCTTCTTGGTTTCAGTTTATAAAAAAATACGTTTCACAAAATGGAAATGAATAAAGAAATAAATGATTTCATTGAGGAAAACATAAATGAACGGATAGACAAGGTCGTTTTGAAAATTCGGAACCAATTCGATTTTGATCCTGAGTTTATTATCAATCAAATCAATGGGAGAAAGAAAATATTTGGGAAGATTCCTTCTTGGTCGAAAACGGAAGGTTTGGTCTTTCCTAATATTGTTTCTTTGGAGCAATGCTCTTCAGAATTAACGGGGAAATATAAAGCGTCTTTAATTAATGGAGATCGCTTGATAGATATGACCGGAGGTTTTGGAGTAGATTCTTATTTCTTTTCTAAAAGCTTTAAACGTATTTATTATATCGAAAAGAATAAAGAATTGGTGGAATGTGTAGCCAATAATTTTAAGCAATTAAAAGCAGATCATATTGCGGTTCATATTGGAGATGGGGTGGAATTTTTAGAAGACTTCACTGGAACGGTGGATTGGATTTTTATCGATCCCGCGAGACGTGGCGATCAAAATAAAAAGGTGTTTTTGTTTGAAGACATTGAGCCAGATATTACGCAGATAAAAGATCTTTTATTTGAGAAGTCAGCCGATGTATTGGTGAAGCTGTCTCCTATGTTAGACTTGACGCAGGCTATGAAACAGATGGCGGAGATTAAAAGGGTTTTTATTGTCTCGGTTAAGAATGAATGTAAGGAATTGATTATACATTTGAGTAATAAAGCTGTCCCGTCAGATATTCCTATCGTTTGTGTTGACATTAAGGGGGAAGATGAGATTGACGAATTTATGTCTAGTTCTGAAAAGCGAAAAAGCGAAAATGTAGCCTTGACGTTAAGTGATCCTTTGGATTATATATATGAGCCAAATAAATCGATTATGAAAGGAGGTGTTCAGAATGATTTGGCAGCGCAAATGGGACTTTCTAAAATTGGGGTTAATAGTAATTTCTTCACTTCTGCAGATGAAATGATCACTTTCCCAGGGAGGGTGTTCAGGAAAGTCAGTGTTATTCAATTAAGAAAAAAGTTAATTAAGAAATTTCTTGTTGATGGAAAGGCAAATATTATTGCGCGTAATTTTCCGTTGAAGGCTTCTCAGATTTATGATAAGTTTAGAATAAAACCTGGAGGGAAGTATTATTTTTTGGCGACTAAGTTAAGGGATGGGAGTAATGTGCTGATGGTTTGTGAGCGGTTGA
>JBLHRR010000064.1:0-27457 GCA_047626155.1 Saprospiraceae bacterium
AGTACCCCCGGGGGGAATCGAACCCCCACTCCCGAAGGAACTGGATTTTGAATCCAGCGCGTCTACCAATTCCGCCACAAGGGCAGGTACTATTTCGCTTTAGTGATAGACTAGAGAAACAAATTCCCTCTAAAGCGACGCAAATTTATCTAAATTTTTTCTAATCCGCAACAAATAACGCATTTTAAAATAATATCCTTTCGCAGCTGCTAAGCTCTCTCCTTCTGACTCCCCATCCACATAAGATTCTAGTACTGGTAAGACGCCCGCTAGCTGCCCCTTCTCCAATCCCTCCAACTCCGTCACGACCTTCTGATGAGCCGCTGCATCGTAATCAAACTCCAATTCCATGAGACCTTCGTTGATGTCCATCATCTCCATAAGGAAATCTTGTGGCATATTGTTTTGGCCCTCCTCCCCCATCGCGCCTTTCAGCTCTAGGATGTATTTTATTCTACGATCCAAATCCGATAAGGTTTTGAAAGCCTCGTTATTTAAGGTCGATAATTCCAATGCTTTTTCCTGCGCTGCCTCCGAAGCCAAGGTATAAAAATCCGGGTGGTATTTCTTGCTGTTCGCATAGAAGGTTTTGCGCAAAGCAGCCTCGTCCGGAATGAATGTAATTGGAATGTTATAGAATTCGAAAAGGGTCATTCTTGGTGGATTCGTTGATTCGTGAACTAGTTAATTAGTGTGTTCAGTTCGTATAGGAAGATAAGATTGAAGTCTTATCTTCCTATACGTCGTAAGCGTAGCGTCCTCGTTGCGCCGTAGCGGTTACCCCCCTACCCTTTCCACCACCTCACCACATCCATTCCATTCGCATACAATACCAAGCCCATTACGATCACAAAACCCGCAATAGTTGAAATTTCCATGAACCGATCGGAAGGCTTTCGGCCACTGATCACTTCGTATAACAAAAACATTACGTGGCCGCCATCAAGAGCAGGGATAGGCAATAAATTCATAAAACCAAGGATGAGGGACAAGATAGCCGTCATCTTCCAGAAGCGTTCCCAGTCCCAGGTGTCACCGAACATTTTTCCAATGGAAGCGAAACCACCGAGACTTTCAGAGGCTTTGATCTTTCCTTTAAACATGTGGCCAAAGGCCGTGATCTGATCCGCCAGGAAACTCCAGCCTTTTTGGGTACCGGCTACCATGGCAGGGAAAAAGGAATATTTCTCTTTGTCGAATTCAGGGAGTTGAACGATTACACCCATCTGACCCGTTTCCAACAGGGTAAGTGGTATAGATAAAGTGTCTCTACTTCGTAAAATAGAAACGTCTATTTTTTTGCCTTTGTTGGCAATGGCTAACTTTTCGTAGTTGTGGTAAAAAGGTGTAGGACTATTGTTGACTGCAATAATTTTATCACCTTCAAGTATACCTGCTTTCTTTGCGGGGTAGTTATCGTCTTCCGACAGTTCTTTTACCACTACCGGATAACGAGGGCCAAATAGTCCCTGGCCTTTATTTTCGTAAGCGGTCAGTTTTCCAATGAAATCCGGATCAATTGGCAAATTCACCTCCGAGCCATTTCGGTCGACTGTTATCACTTTTGCATCATTGAAAATAATAGCCTGCTTCACCAAACCATCATTGAATTTGTCGAAAGGCGCTTCATCTATTCTCAATATCTTATCTCCATCTTGCAAACCCAGTTCCATTCCTAGTGAATCCACATAGATTCCGTCCACGATATTCTTAGTCGGCATAAACGATTCTCCCCAAGTAAAAAGGACCATTCCGTAAAGGAAAAACCCAAGAATGAAATTTACCGTCACACCACCCAACATGATAACCAATCGTTGCCATGCTTTTTTCGAGCGGAATTCCCAGGGCTCAGCCGGCTGCTTCATTTGCTCCCGATCCATACTTTCATCAATCATCCCGGAAATTTTCACATAGCCACCCAAAGGCAACCATCCAATTCCGTACTCCGTATCGCCTCTCTTGAATTTGAATAACTCAAACCAAGGATCGAAAAACAGGTAGAATTTTTCTACTCTTGTTCCGAACATTCGAGCGGGGATAAAGTGCCCCAATTCATGCAGTATAATAAGGATAGACAAACTCAATATCAATTGTCCAATCGTGATAAGTAAACCCATTGTTTATTTTCTTTTGTTCCTTTTGGAAAACGGATTATTCCGCGTTCAGTTACTTTAACAAGAAAGAAAACCACATTCAGCTTTCCTTTGTTGCAAATAGCGGGCAAAAGTAAGGAATTTAATCCAAGGATGCCCCTTTACAAGCTCAATTTCAACCTCAACCTCAACTTCAATGCGCTCAATTCGCATGCTTAAAGCAAAATCCAAAGTACTCGCGGTATAGGGCCGCGGTATAATAGCGCCCTGGGAATGGCCAATAGTGACGCTCTTCATGAATAAATACGCTAAACAAGAGGGAAAAATGCGCTTCTTCTAAGAGCTAAACGTACCAATCGCAAGTTAATAATGAAAATCTTATCTTCGCCCCCATGCAATACTTCTACACGCCAAACATCTCCGGTAGCCAGGCCATCCTCGAAGCGGAGGAAGCTGCCCACTGCGCCCAGGTCCTCCGAAAGCGCCTCGGCGATACCATAAATCTAGTCGATGGAAAAGGCAACTGGTATCAGGGTATTTTGGTAGAAAGCCATAAAAAGAAATGCCTGATCGAGATTAAAGATATCCGAGCCGAGATCCTTCCCCACCCTGCCCGGATCCATATTGCCATTGCACCGACCAAAAATATCAATCGCCTCGAATGGTTCCTCGAAAAAGCAACGGAAATTGGAATTCACCGTATCACTCCTATATTATGTCAACGGTCAGAACGTAAAACGATACGGAATGATCGCTTGGAGAAAATTCTGCTGGCTGCTATGAAGCAATCACTGAAGGCCACTTTGCCGATACTTGATGAGCTACAGCCTTTCGGCAAATGGGTGGAAGGCTTGGCAGAAGAAACAGCGTTCAGCAAATACATCGCATATTGCAATGAAGAGGATCGCCTCCCGCTGCAAACAACATACAAAGCAGGAAATGACGTTATATTATTAATAGGCCCGGAAGGGGATTTTCATCCAAAAGAAGTGACAGCTGCAAAGGCGGCGGGCTTCACCGGAGTGAGCCTCGGACCTAGCCGATTACGAACTGAAACCGCAGGTATTGTGGGTTGCCACACGCTGAACTTGGTTAATTTGTAAATGAATGTTTCCTAAGTCGTAAAAAAGTATTGGCTTTGAGCAAAGCAAAAAAAATTATACATAGCGTAGCGCTCCTTTGCGTTTTCGTTGCGCCGTTGCGGTTACCAAAAAAATTAAAAACATGAAATTACTAATCACCTTTCTAACAACAATCTTCCTATTCACTGCTCAACCTCCAACCCTAAAAATGGGGTTGCTAAAATACAATGGTGGTGGCGACTGGTATTCCAACCCAACGGCCCTTCCTAACCTAGCAGAATTTTGCAATAAAGAACTCGGCACCAATTTCAACATCGACTTCGCAACAGTAGAAGTAGGCAGCGCAGATTTATTCAACTATTCCTTTATCCACATGACGGGCCACGGAAATGTCGTCTTCTCTGAAGTAGAAGCCGAAAACCTACGTAACTATCTCATCGCTGGTGGCTTCCTTCATATTGATGACAACTATGGTATGGATCCTTATGTGCGTGCAGCGATGAAAATGGTATTTCCAGAATCGCAATTCATAGAGCTTCCTTTTGGTCACGACATTTATAAACAGAAATTCGCTTTTCAGAATGGTCTTCCTAAGGTCCATAAGCACGACGACAAACCGGCACAGGGTTTTGGTATCTTCCATGAAGACAGACTCGTTTGTTTCTATTCTTATGAATGTGATTTAGGAGATGGGTGGGAAGATCAGGAAGTTCACAAAGATGATGAATCCGTTCGTCAGCAGGCGCTGAAGATGGGGGCGAATATTGTGCAGTTTCATTTCGGGCAATAAGTTGGCAGTCCGTCAACTATATTTTTTAACTCAATAGCCCTACGTTAACGCTCTTTAGCTCGAAAAGACGTAGCGCTCCTATATTTCGAAAAGCTCAGGGCAGGCATTTGCTTGCGACGTTTCGATAAAGTCTATCGTCTCTCACTCACTCATCAAACGCCGGCTCTTCTTAATATAGCTCCTTACGTTTAACCAAAAAGCAACAAAAAGGTAAAGGATAATCGGAGAACCTAAGGTTCCGAAAGAGATGTAAATGAAATACATTCTGACCCGGCTGGAGGCCACTCCCATTTTTTTTCCGAGGTAGCTACAGACACCGAACGCAGACTTTTCCAATAAATCTTTTATTCTATTCATCTTAAGTATTAGACAAAAAATAACCCGACTGACCGGAACCAGTTCGACTGTCGCAGACGGGCGGGCGGGCTGGTTTGATAATCTTGTATTGTAGAAATTTTTAGCTGAGGCTAATTAAGTTAGGCCACAAGAAAAAAAATCTTAGTCAAATATACAAAAAATATGTCACATTAACAGGCAGGGCAGCTTGGTCAATAATACTTTCATAGAAGGCAGGTTACACCTAAAGGTGAAGCTCTGTGAATTCTTTTAGACAAAAAATAAACTCTTTAGGTCGCTAAAACTAAACTCAAAAATCGTCCCTTAGACTAGCTAATTTAAATCAATCTTTTTTGATGCTATCATCATTTTGATTGTATGTCAGTAACAATTTTACACATAAGTAATTCTTATAACTGGCCTTAACTGAAATCAGTTATCTCTGCTGCTCTACGGCTCACAGTAAGAAGGTTGGCATACTAACACGAAAGTTTGGGTTATTGTATATAGTAACAAGAAGCCATCGAGAGGTGGCTATCGAATCAGGTTGCAAAGGCAATCTGACTTTTTTGTTTCGGCTGCTTTGTATAAGCACACAAACAACCTTGGAGCAACATTCGAGGACCCCGCATTTGAGGGCCAGGGTATAGTGACGGGCCGGGAATGGCCAATAATGAGGCTCCCTAATTCATTGAAAAGTCGCCATCTCCTTCTATCAGCATCTCTTTAGTAAACTGATCATGCCTCGGATAAAAGATGCCTGCCTCCAAACGAATACGATCTAGTAATTCCATCAGATTCCGGCTGAATCCCAGTGGTAAAATATCTGATTCCAGCTTCCCTGCTCGTACACAACTCATGACCTCCTCCGCTTCATACCGATAGCCAGTGCTATTAAATTCAAAAAAGTAATCCTTTGGTTCTTGGCCCTTTAGCATAACCGTTACAGAGGTTGCCTCATGCCAGCGGCGGTTGATTCGAATACATCCCTTCTCTCCAAAGATATAAGCTTCAGTAGGGGTATCCACTATAATGGAAGAATGAAGCATTGCCATTTTTTGCTCGCCGTAGCTCAACATCATAGCGCAGCTTTCATCCACATTACTAGGCCCTATGGTCGCCATGGCTTTGATTTTATCTGGTTTTCCAAAAAGTAATAACGATAAAAACACGGGGTAAATCCCTACATCCAGTAAAGCCCCGCCGCCAAGATCCTGATTAAACAATCGGCGATCCGGCTGGAAAGAAGCTTGAAAACCAAAATCAGCTTTCAAAGATAACACCTCTCCTATTATTCCACTTTCTATCATTTCCAACACTTTAATGGTCGTTGGTAAAAAACGGGTCCAAAGCGCTTCCATCAAGAAAGTCTGCTTCGCCAGAGCAAGGCCAATCATCTGTTCTACTTCCACTGCGTTCATAGCAAATGGCTTTTCGCAAAGGACTGGGATGTTGTTTTTCAAACAAAGCAAAGTATGTGCGCAATGAGAAGTATGAGTAGATGCAATATATACCGCATCGAGATCTGGGACATTTTTAATGTCGTTGTAATTTCCGTAGGCATAAGCGACTTTATACTTCTGGGCAAATTCCCTCGCTCTATCAGTAGAAGAAGAAACCACGGCATGCAAACGCGCATTGGGTATCAACAGCAAATCATCTGCAAAACGATGTGCTATCTTTCCTAATCCAATAATTCCCCAGTTAAATACTTTTGCCATCTTTGTTGGTTCTTAGTTTTATATTCGAAAAATAATAATACGTCAAAAACCGCTGGCAGTTTCAGAGTTGAGGAAGCTAAATTATAAATCGGATAAAAACTGTGACATCACTTTCAAGTGATGTCAAGCAATTTCAAGATTTCAAAAATATTCCACTACCTTTCGTCTTATGGATACTATAGATCTTGTAAAAATAAACTTTAGTGCAGACCAACTCCTCATTCTCAACATCTGCCTGGCCTTTCTCATGTTCGGAGTAGCACTGGATATTAAAATGAAGGACCTCAAACGCGTATTCACTGAACCCAAAGCAGGAGCTATTGGCCTGATCTCTCAATTGATTTTCTTACCCATCCTCACTTTGATCCTCATTCATTTACTTCGACCACCTACCAGTCTGGCCATCGGCATGGTACTCATCGCAGTTTGTCCTGGAGGAAATGTCTCCAATTTTGCCGTTCACCTCGCCAAGGGAAATACCGCACTTTCCATATCCATGACTTCTATTGTAACCCTTAGTTCCATATTTCTGCTGCCCATCACCTTTTTCTTTTGGTCTGGTTTCATTCCGGAAGTCAGTAGTTTACCCCCCGAATTGCAAGTCAATGCAGGGGATATGTTCACCACCATCATCACCTTAATTGCAATACCGTTACTTGCAGGTATGTTGTTACAACACTATGCGCCCTACTTTGTAACTAAAATAAATAAACCAGTCCGAATCCTTTCTATCCTGATATTTCTCAGTTTCGTCATTTTCGCCTCCACAGGGAACTGGGACAACATCATGGCCCACCTACAAAAGGTTTTCTTTATCGTTTTAATACACAACAGCCTCGCCCTCCTCATAGGCTACTCCCTAGCAAAAGTCGGAAAACTTTCTGACTACGACGCACGTGCCATCTCCATAGAAACGGGAATCCAAAACTCCGGCCTGGCCCTCATCCTCATCTTCAATTTCTTCAACGGCATTGGAGGTATGGCCATGATCGCCGCCTGGTGGGGCATCTGGCACCTCATCTCCGCCTTCCTCCTAGCCGTTTACTGGTCCCAACCGGCTAAAGGAAATTAGACTTAGAATTAGAATGACAATCTAAATAGAAACCAAGCTGACTGCATCGGCGGGCGGGTCAAAACCTTCTATCGTGATTCCCATGCCAAGGGTTTTCGATTTTGATTATTTAACTCCCTCCTCCACTATTTACAAAACACAAGTCAAAACCCCGGAGGGGCTAAGCTTATATTCACCCCGAGTAACAAATCGGGGCTCGCAAAAAGCAACACGGGACTCGTAAGTCGGGGAGATAGACAGGGGGCTCGAAAGAGAAAAAAGGTCGTAAACATTACATTTTATATCTAAGAAAGCCTACATTCGCATTTGAAATACACATACACAGAGAAAAAACAACCACATTTCACCGTGCGAAAAAATAGACCCACTAGTCGAACACCTTCAAACCGACAAATAAATTCGCAAGTTACAGTACCACATCATTAGACGAATTCAGATGGACATAACCTAGTTCAGCAACTAAAATATACATTAGTATATCCCTATATAATACCATTAAGAAAAGAACTTCCTTTGACAATATTCAATCATTGATTTAATGAATGCTAGTTATAAGATCGACAAAAGAAAACCCTTGTTACTGATTATTAAGAATCAGTAACATTACAAATGTAACTGCGTGTAGCTTTTATTCTTGTTGTTTGGCAAGGACAAAACATACTAATTTTTCACATTAACTAAATTAAAATCAGACAATTATGGCTATTAATTTATTAGACCTCGTACAAAGCCAATTAGGTGGCGCTGCTATGTCTCAAATCGGGAAATTCCTTGGAGAAGACGAATCCAAAGCTTCTGCTGGTATGGCTGCGGCCCTTCCTGCAATTCTTGGTTCTGTAATGCAAAAAGGTTCTACCCAAGATGGAGCTGCTGGCATCATGGATTTATTGAGTGGAGGAGGTCATGATGGTAGCATGTTCGACAATCTCGGTTCTTTACTTGGCGGAGGAGGTTCGACCAATTCCATGATGGATACCGGAGGAACTTTACTCCAGTTTTTCATGGGCAACAAAACTCAGGCAATCACAGATTTACTCATCAAACAAACTGGCCTAGGCAAAGATGCTATGGGTTCAGTATTACGTATGGCTGCTCCAATGCTCATTGGAATGATCGGTAAGCAAGTATCAACGTCTGGCTTAAATGCTGGTGGTTTGATGAGTTTACTAGGCGGTCAAAAAGAATTCATAAAAGGTGCATTACCAGAAGGTATGGGCAACTTACTTGGATTCGCCGACATGGGTAATAAGGCTAAAGAAGCGGTTGAAAGTGTAGCCAGCGCTGCTACAGGTGCAGCAACAGTAGCTGCCAGCGAAGGAAAATCTATGCTAAGTAGATTATTGCCATTGGCTATTATCCTTGGATTATGCTTTGCAGGTTACAAGTACTTCTCTGGTGAAGATAATGTAATTGCTGATGCCACCAATGCGACTACAGAAGCTGCCAAAACTGCCGCTGACAAAGCTGGTGACGCTGCTAACCTAGTAGCTGCAACTGCTGAAGATGCTGTGGATGCCACTGCGAATGCTGGAGGTAATGCGGCCAACGCTGTAGGTGACGCTGCTGCTTCTGCTACAAACGCGATGAAAGAATCTGCTAACAAAGCTCTTGCAAATATCAAACTCGCTACAGGTTCTGCTGGAGAGGGCTTACACAAATTATTGGGAGGTACAGAAAGTGCTGTTGGTAAAACCGTTATTTTCAAAAATTTGAATTTCGATACAGGTTCTGCTAACATTGATCCTACAACAGCTATTGAAGTAGAAAACCTCGCTGCCGTATTGAAAGCTTATCCTAACGTAAAAGTAGAGATCGGTGGCCATACTGACAATGCAGGTGATGCTGCCAAAAACCTAAAACTTTCCAACAACCGTGCTTCTGCTGTAGCTAAAGCGTTGGTTCGTAAAGGAGGCATTGATCGAAGCAGAGTTGCTACCTTTGGATTCGGAGATGGAAAACCAATTGCTGACAATGGTACTGCTGAAGGACGTGCTGCGAACAGAAGAATTGAAGTGATGATTGTTGAGTAAGCAACTGACGATCACTTTTGTAAATAAATTGTTAACTTAACTAACAATTGAAGAATTTAAAAGCGTTCTGATTAGTAATAATCGGGACGCTTTTTTTATATTAGTATTACACAAAAAATAATTTCAGTAAAAAAAACAAAATGGATTACAATCAACCTTTAGACAGCGATTTTCCTGGCGAATTGGCCATCAATGGAGACATCAGAATATTTTTGAAAGAGATTGCAAAATGGGCCCAATTTCTATCCATAGTAGGATTAGCCATACTCGGAATTTCCTTACTTTCCATGGTTTTTATGGGCACCGCAATGTCTGCAATGCTATCTAGCACTATTCCCGGAGGATCAGGGATCGCTAGTCTATTTATGCTTTTCTATGCCCTCTTTCTCGGCGTTTTTGCTTTTCCAATGATTTATTCTCTTCGCTTTGCGCTAACTACAAAGGCAGCTTTAAAGGAAGACAATCAAGAAGCACTAACCTTAGCTTTCCAATATTTGAAATCGCACTATAAATTCTGGGGAATTTCCACCTCCATCTTCGTTATATTTTATGCGATCATGCTTGTGATAAATATTGGCCTGTTTGCATTTTAGGGGGATTCGGAGCGCTTGGGCATTTGTATAGGAACGAATATAAGTGCTTAAATCGGTAGGATGAATAGAGGCCGCAGCCACTACATTGGATTGACCATTTATTACATAGACATCTCCAGCGACTATGTCTTCAGTTGTTGATTCGATTGTTTCTATCCCATTGTCCACGCCGATCAAAACAATCTTGTGGTTGCTCATTTCAGCATTAATAGAGATGTTGAAATTATAATAACCATTTACCAAATAAGACTTAAACAACCTAATATACCGCGTACAGCCTCATTTGCCATAAAATTATTCGCAATAACAGTATTTTTTAAATTTTAATTTCATACATTCACCTATCTGATAGCACCCACCTAGTTTAAGAGACCCCACCTAACTCAAGATTTATTTTCATTTTATTCTTTCATCAAAACAAAACGAATTATGGAAAGTCTCTTACCTATTCTCATCAACACTATTGCCGGTGGTGGCGGTGGCTTCTTAACTAACATGCTGAAAAAAAATGGACTTAGCGTTCTAACCAACATCATTGCTGGTGCAGTCGGCGGAAATGTCTTACCTGCTTTGGCTGGAATGGCTGGGCTAATGGGTTCTAGTGGCGGCGATTCTTCTAGCATGATAACCAGTGCTGTTACTGCCCTTGTAGGTGGTGGTGCCGGTTCTCTTATTGGAAATTTCTTTGGCAATAAGTCAGCTTCGTAAAATAATTTTAACCAACAAGAAGTAGTATTACTCAAACGCAAAAGGGCGATGAATTAAAATTCATCGCCCTTTTCGTTTTAAAGCATTTAGTAACAACGAAAAATTAAATCCCGATTTGGAAACAATTATGTAAATCAAAATGACCAAAGGGAGAGTGATTTATATAATCGTTTCCACCTAAAAAATCGGGAAATTATTTTTAGTGTAATACTTAGTTATGTCAAAAGAAAAATTTATTCCTTCACAAACTTCACTGTTCTCATCTTGTCCTGATGAATACAAGTGAGGAAGTAACAACCCGGTGTCAGCTTTTCAATGTCCAGTGTGTTTTCCATTTGGTCTACAGATTTTGAAATCACTCGCTGACCTAACATATTGTACACGACAAGCTCTTCAAGCGCTACATCTGTGTTGATGAACAACTGGTTGGTCGCTGGATTTGGAAAAACCTTTATTCTCAAGTCTTCCAAATTAGAAGTAGAAGTAACCTCACAGGCTTCGGTCTCCACCACATCCGCTGCATAGCGAGGCATGATCATGTAACCTGCATTGTAAGGCGCGGTACCAGGGTCGATTTGAGAACCGATACCGGTTACAATAAACATATCTGGTAAATCTATGGTTTCTGGTACGTCTGTATCATCATCTACTCGCATGAGATAGGTCATATTTGTATCTTCAGAGATAATAAAGTAGTGCCTTGCTGGCCCCACATTTTGATTGTCGTCTATCACTACACATCCCTTTATCGCAATCAATTTAGACTCTTCCATTTCACCAAAAGCAACTGCGGAAATAGAGTCCGGAGCATGAAGCGTATTGCCCTCTGAGAGCTTTACAATATTGTCTGGGATGATTTGTGTCAATCCATCGAATTGTGTGATTACTCCGTAGACGATTACTTCATCTCCCTCCTGAACAGTATAGTCGGGGGCATTATCAAATTTGAAAACGCGAATCCCATCTTCTTTATCGTCTTGATCAATAAGCGTGAATTCAACTCCATCCGGGTGTATATTGTTACCATAAACAATTCCAGTCAAGGCAGTAATGGTTCCATTTGATGGGTTCACACCTTCTGTATCTACCGTAGTCACTGCTCCGATTTCCATTTCAGGATAAAGGCCTGGATTAAAACCATCGTTGTCGATGATGTCAATAGAGGCTGTACCGGTTGTGGCTAAGGTAGCATTGACCGGATTTTCTAATCGGATTACGATTTTCTCTGTAAATTCCTGTTCTGTATCATCCACGATAATGACCGTCAATCGACCAATGGTAGTGGTACCGAATCCGTCTGGTTCAAAGTCAACAAACATTTCTGGTATGAAGAAGTCCGTGCCCAACATTGCGGTTGAAGAAGGATCAACAACTACATCTACAAAGGCTTCTTCAGTTGTATTTAAGTTGGCCATTTTAAATTTCACAATTACAGTATCGGCATCTTCTAGAACAAATACGGGGATGTCTTCTCCAAAGAAAATGGAAGGCAATGAAGAGCAACTATCGTTTGCTGCTCCTGGTGTAGCGTGAATGTATAAGTTAGGATTTGCGCTGGTAGCTACACTTGTTTGTGTTGTAGAAAAACGCCAGTTCAATGGGTTTGCATTATCCGACTCTGGAGTACAAAGCATAATAGACGCTCCTTCACCATCTGCAATTTCTGGCCAAGGCGCATTGTCGTTGAAAGTAACCTTATCTACGATCGCTGTTCCATTTGACAATGTTATCGTTTCTGAATTATTATCCAACCCTCCGTTTGTCCATTCAAATGCATCAATCCCGAAAGCGTCTGTAAAGGCCTCTGCGTCTTTTGTTATAACAAGGTACTCTCCGGGATCCATCGCGATGTTGTCAAAGTCAAAAACAACACCATCCGTGAATTCATACTCCCCAAGTTCTATGATACTTTCACTACGATTGTAGAATTCTACGAAATCATAATTGTTATCGCCACCAGGCTGGTGATAGAGTATTTCTGTAATCACGATATCTCCATAAGGAGGTTCATCTACATCAATATTTCCAGCCATGCTTGACCCTAAGCCATCGCTTGTATAACCGTAATCTCCAGGTACATCAAATATAAAGCAATAAGACCAAGGGCCACAATCGGCCTCTCCACTCATAAAGGCTGGGAAGTTCCCTGTACCGTCTATATTATGTTCTGTAGTTGTATTGTTAATCCACAGGACGATTTGCCCCGCCAGAATATCAATATTATTCGGAACAAAACCGTCATCTGTGATCATGATAACGTGATCTGCGGTGGTGCAGTATAGAGAATTGGCAGCAGCTGGTGTACAAAAAACCTCTGTATTCGAAGTCACAACACCCGTGTAGTGTTGAGATGGTTTCCAACTCATAGGTTGAAGGTTATTGGCCTGTACATCACATAGTTCCAGGGAATGACCACCACCGACTCCATCGACCTTCTCTTCATGATAAACCAATGATTGATCATAATAAACTTCATCTACTTTATAACCAGATGCGTCTCTAATAATCATTCGTTGTTCTTCAGCATTAGAAAGCTCTTCGGAAGCATCCCATTGATAAATCTCCACTGAGTTTGGAATATTATAGGTACCTCTTAGTGCATCCGCATCGAAAGCCAGAAGTATGTAATCTCCTTCGTCCATTTCCTCATCAGGGAAAATAAAATCAATTCCTCCAGACATGACTAAACCATCTAATTCTATAGGTTCAGTACCTGCATTATAAATTTCAATAAATTCTGTTGTGTCATTCCCCGACTCCGGTGGGTTGTACATAATCTCTGTAATTACCAACTGATTGGCGAGTGGCGAACAAACCGTATTTGCCGTACCTGGGGTTGCGAAAATTTCATCACCATCAATGATTATTGGTGTTTCTGTTTCAGCAGCAAGCCAATTACTTCCTATATTATTATCCTGAGAAGCAGTACAAAGCTCCATCGAATGGCCATCCCCATCTGCGTCTTCCGGCCAAGGGCAGGAATCTGTATAAGCTACGGAGTCCAAGACCGCGCCTAACATATCTCTCAGTATAATAATATCTTCTCCATTTGCGAGATTATCGCCTAGGTTCCATTGCTGAGATGCAATTCCAAAAGAATCGCTCATAAAAAGGCTGTCTTTTGCGATGACATAAAAATCACCCGCCTGAATAACCGTATCGGGAAATTGATAGTTGATGGCATCCGTTATAGTATATCCATTGACCATGACTGGGAAGGGGGCATTGTTGTAGATTTCAATGAATTCCAGCGGGTCGGCTCCACCGCCTGGTGAGTTGTAGAAAACTTCATTGATAATCAGCTGTGCATTTATGCTGTTGCAAAATAGCCAGAACAGTGCGATCGTAAGGGGCTTCTTCATTATTTCTTGAATTTAAATCGAGATGATTGTTTTTTTTCCAAATAGGGATAAAAAACATTTAAACTACTGACTTACAACGCCTTAATCTATTTAAGCGATAAACGCAAAAAAACGTAATAAACCAACAACTTATAACGCGTTATACATATAATAATCTTGCCGAATTTGTTAGTTGTCTCCGTTTAAGCAGGGATGACTAACAAAACCTCTGACTAAGGCTATTGAGGATGAATGTAACTTTAAACAAGTTTGGAGAACGGAACTAGGTTCGCAGAAATAGTAAATTATTCATGCCTAGTTTTCTTAGATAGGTTTCAAGAAAGCACCTCTAATATGGTACAAAGATAAGGATATATTTGAAATGAAAAAAAGGATATTTAAGGCTCTTCGTCATACTTCGTGGGTAGATGAAAGTAGATCAGGGTAGGTGTGGCAGATCAAGGTTTCCTTAATTCGCATCAACTTACATTTGTGGAAAGCCCTTATCCACCCTTATTCAAGCTTTGTCCAATAAATCCTGAGGAAGCTTTTTAGTTGCTTTGGCGCCTAGTTCTTTTATTTTTTCTACACGGCCGATAAGAGTGTCTCCTTTTTTACTGGAAAGGGTCAGTTTATTCATGGCATCGTCGTAGGCGTTTTTGGCACCATCTAGTCGATTACCGATGGTTTTTAGATCGTCTACGAAATTGCAAAATTTGTCATAGAGCTTTCCACTTTGTCGGGCTATTTCTAGAACGGAGCGCTTTTGTTTTTCTTGTTTCCAAATGAAGGAGACCGTGCGCATGGTAGCCAATAAGGTAGAGGTGGTTACCAAAACAATATTTCGATCTAATGCTTCAGTGAAGAGGCTATTGTCTTTTTGAATGGCGGCAGAAAAGGCAGGTTCTATAGGGACAAAAAGCAAGAGGTAGTCCGGGGAGTTAATTTGATATAAATTCTGGTAATTTTTTCCTGCCAAATCTTTGATGTGTTTCCGAATACTATCGACGTGGCTTTTCAGGTTCAACTGTTTTTCCTCTTCTGTTTCTGCATTGAAATATCTTTCATAAGCGACTAAAGACACCTTGGAATCTATCACCAGATGCTTCTCCCCTGGGAGGTTAATGATAAAATCAGGTCGTTTTTCTTTGCCTTCATCATCTTTGTAAGATTGTTGTGTAGAGAAGTGAATATCTTTACTCAAGCCCGCTTTTTCGAGCAACATTTCGAGGCGGATTTCGCCCCAATCCCCCTGTGTTTTGGAATCGCCTTTAAGGGCTGCCACCAGGTTGTTAGCATCTTGACTGAGTTGAAGATTGAGATCGCGAAGTTGTTCAATTTCCTTACGGAGAGATACTTTGTCTTTCGTCTCTTCTATGAATCGTTTTTCAATGCCGTCTTCAAAGTCTTTTATTTTTTCCCGCAAAGGGAGTAAAACATCTTGCAATTGCTTCTGATTTTGTGCAGCAAAGCGAATGGACTTTTCTTCTAACAACCTATTTGCAACATTTTCAAATTCGAGTTGGAATTTTTGCTGCAACGCTTCCACTTCTTCTTTTTGTTCAAAAAGGCGTTCTTCCAGGTGGATACAGTTTTGTTGCTTAGCAGATAGTGCGCTGGTGAGTTGTCGAAGTTCCGATTCTTTTTCTGCGATGTCGTCTTTATACAAATCAGCTTGCTCCTGTAAAGCTTCATGAACTTCTTTGTGTACATATTGTTGTGCTACGTCATCAAGGGTAAGGACATTGGCAGAAGCGGTAAAATGGTACTTTGCGATAAACCAAGTGACAAGCGCCCCTAAAAGGAGGCCAATAAATAGGAATATAATTTGAATTTCCATAAGGATGATTTAGTAACACAAATGTTAAGGTACTGTACAGTTTTTCCATAGGAGGTTGAAAAAGAGGGAATTGCGAAAAATCTCGTATGTTTGGATCGACTAAAATTCAGACATATTATGAGAACGCAGCTCCCTCTAGTTGGCGAAATTAAAAGATTTTTTCCAAACCACCGTATTTGTGTGGTAAAAGTATTTATGCTCTTAGTTCAATGCATTCTTAGGTACCGAACGGTTTGTCTGTATAAATGTAGAGTAGAAGTCGGGGCAGTACTAAACCAAAAGAGTATTAAAATAACTACGGCTTATGCTCGATTGATTAGGTTTTAAAAATTTAAAACATTGATGCCTTTTGTCTTGGTATTATCAGACTAATTATTCATTTAGTTGATTTCAAAGGTCCGATTTATATGTCTCTAGATCGAACGGACTGGGAAATTAGCAGCAAGAATATAATGTACTTTTTATTGGCCTACTAATTACCGATGGTCTTTTCATTCCAGTAATTTGGGAGATATATAATAAGCGGGGTAATACATCTGAGACAGAACGTTGTGAACTAATTAGACGCTTTTTTAAAGTTTGGCTAATTGAAAAAGAAGTTAAAACAACATTATTAGAAGACCGGGAATTCATAGGAGTAAATTGGTTTGGGTTTATGAAGCCAGTAGGTTTTCCTTTGTAATGAGAGCTAGAATGCAAGATTACTATAGTCAAAACCCTATGATGTCAGGCAAAACAGTCGATGAAGTTGAGAAACATATTCAGCGTAAAATTAAGAAGTTTGGCTATTTTCAAAATCCAATAGTACTGAAGGGTAATCTATTTTATTACACTGTTTTTACTAACACATCTAAACGCCAAAAGAAAAATGATAAATGGCTAATTTTAATTAGCGATAAAGAAGATATAAATTGGATTAGTACAAGTTTCCCAAAACATTGGGGGGATTGAAGTCTTCTTTTATCATTGTAAAACCATACAGTCGCTTCATCCGTAATGTTATCACTTAAGCTCCAACCAACCACCATACGATCTGCCAGATCAATTACTGTTGTTAGATAAACAAAAGAAGAAATCTGTCAGGCGGTTGCTCCATTCGCTTTGAAGTTATTTCGACTGCCACTGCTCGTAACAGTAATATTACAATAGCTTATAATATTTCTAACGTTTAATTTTATGAGAACCTAGTTGACATCGGCCATGTAGGGACTTCGGCCTAAAAAACTTGCAATCCTCTAACACTATCCCCACAATCGTTTACTCGCAATTTCTGCCCCTTTACCCATCGCAGCCAATTTCGCATAAACAATATCTTCATCTACCGCACCAAAACCTGCAAAGGTAGAAAACCCACAATCAGTACCAGCAATCACTCTTTCTCTTCCTACAATATTAGCAAAACGCTCAATACGCTGAGCAACGAGTTCAGGGTGTTCAATAAAATTAGTAGTAGAATCTAAAACACCTGGGATCAAAATTTTATCTTCTGGTATCGAAGCATCCCGGAAGGTTGTCCATTCATGCGCATGGCGCGGGTTAGAGCTTTCAAAAAGCAGGCCTTGTGGTTTTGCTTTTAGAGCAATGGGCAATACCAAACTCATAGGGGCATCGTGATGATGAGGACCTTCATAGTTTCCGAAACAAACATGCATCCTCACTCTATCCGCTGAAATATTTCGCAAAGCATAATTCAACATTTCAATATGCTGATTAGCCAATCGAATGTAATCTTCCTCCGTTTCATCTTTAAACATCATATGCCGTCCTAATCCAATATCCGGAGAGTCTAATTGTAAAATAAAACCCGCGGCCACAATCGCTTCGTACTCTGGTCGCATGGCTTCTGCCAATGCTTCTAGATATTCGTCTTGTGTTTGGTAATGTTTGTTTGGTAAAAACAATGCAATTACACCAGGAGAAGCAGCATTCATAAAAGCATCTGTCGGACTATACTTGTCTACTGCTGTTTTGAAATGTGCTAAGTCTTTCTCTAGTGGCAAGGTACTTTTCACCTCTATGGATGAGACACAGCAGGGACGGGAATAAGTTGGTGTTCCTCCTCCTTTGGCAGCTCGTTTTAAGAAGCCTGGAAATTCTTCTAAGTCCTTTGGTGCATTACGAGCGCTGTCACCCGCAAAGCCAGTAATTCGATCTTTGATATAAGTAGCATAACTAATTTTGCTCATTTCCCCATCACTAACAATGTCTACATTCGATGCCAATTGTCTCGCAACAACGGCATCAACAGCTTCTTTTATCGATTGATCAAATAGGGTTTCATCAACTTCTTCTTCGCGCTCTTTGGCAAAAATTAAATCAGTTACCGCTTTCGAACGAGGTAAACTGCCTACGTGGGTCGTTAGAATTCTAGCAGTACTTGTTTGCATGTGTATTGTTTTTTTTTTAGTATCTTATAATAATCCGCTTATTTACCCCCTACCCTCTTTTGTTCCGCAAGTCGCTCAAATAAATCAATTCCAAGTTGCCGAAACAGATGAATCATATCTACGAAAACCCAATTCTCAATATACATCTCTCCTTCTCTTTTCCACCAATCCAAGCCATTAAAATTAATCGAATGACCTGTAGCCGGCACTTGCATATATGGTCCCGTATGTGTGGCTTTCACTCCTGCCCAAGCCGATCCCCCACTATAGCTTCCTTCTGCAATCAAAGCATCCAAATCCTGAACTTGCCGATCCGGATAAGCAATTAACCAAGGTTGTTGATGAAAGTCTTCAAATTCTTTTAAGCTTAGACAAGCGCCTATTCCGCTTGGTCCATACCATTGTACTTCCGAATCAAAAAAGTCAGCCATTCCCATGCTTTTTAGTTCCGACTGATCGTAACTATTCAGGCCTTCGAAGATAAAACGACGAATATGATCCAGGCTGTAAGCAGATTGTTTTATTTCTTGTTTTTCCAATAAAACGCCATCATTTGCTTTGGGTGCTGGGTACAAACCATCCTTCCCTCGGCTTGGTGGCAATACCTGATATCCTGCCTGCTGCATCAAATCAACTAAATCTAACAATAAGAATACTTCGACTATTTTTCCTTCTTCCATTCTACAAAACTCTCCCCATCGAATATGAACTTCTTTTCCGGTGGCCGGAATCGTCAAATAACTTTTTTCAAAAGTACCATTAAAATATCCAGTACCACTCACCCACATTTGACCATCAAGGGAAATATCTCCATCGATACGCCCATTGGATTGGCCACTAACAAAAAGATGGCTTTGTCGCTTAAGGTCAGGAAACGATTGTTGCAGTGGTTGCCAGAAATGGCTGATAAAGGCTTCGACTCCTTGCAGATCATTAATAGGATCAGGGCCATGCCAGCTAACATTTTCTGCCATCGCAGAACGAACGGTGCTTTCCACATTTCCAGGGTTCGCATCGTCTAGTACTTGCCAGAAATCCCATACCGTTTGCTTGTTATTTTCATTTACAATTGTACTCATTCTTTTTAATTTTTACTAATTACAAATCAACATCCACCACTAACTTCTTCAAACCATTCAACACAAAAGGAGGTTCATAATCTCGGCTAATAGGAGCATGTCTATTTTCACCACATCGCAATCCAGAATTTGGAGTATAGATGGGCCACATCTTGGGAAGCTCTCCTGAGCCTATTAATTCATCGTTCAACATGAATCTTACTGTTGCACCATCTTTTCCTTTCTTTTCCATCTCAATATATAACAATTGTTCTCCGGAAGGGATACGCCGAGTAGCTTTAATTTTTGTTTCCTCCTTACGAACATAGACATAACTCAATATCAAGTAGCCATCTTTCATATAAAGCTCATACCCTGCCCCACTATCTCCAGAAGCTAATATTACACCATTGGCTCGCTCATCTGAAAAGTTAATGGCTGCTTTCCAACGACTATTGAATTGACAAATATCCGGCGCACTTAATCGATCCAATCGCGTCATTCCCGGAAAAAAGACATGTCTGGCTTTGGGTTGTGGTACCGCAGCGGCATAGAGTTTTAAGGTATCATCATCCATCGGTAAAATATCATAACGTTCCGCCTCTTCAAACCAAAGCTTAATCAAGTCCTTCAATTTCTCCGGTTCTGCTTCCGCTAAATCGTTTACCTCTGAAAAATCTTCTGCGACATGATATAGCTCCCAAATGTCTTTCTCAAAGGGATCTCCTTTTTTATGCCTGGTGACCGCCTTCCATCCATTTGCCCATATCGCTCTATCGCCTAAGGTTTCAAAGTACTGTACTTTCTTTCTGGTAGATTGCAATGGGTCGTCAAAAGCGTAGGCAAAACTCGTTCCCTGAACCGGTAGCATTTCCTGTTCATTTATTTTTGCAGGAAATTGTTGATTGATTAAATCCAAAATAGTAGGCACCACATCAATAGCGTGTGTATATTGTTTACAAATTTGATTTTTAGGTATATTCCCATTTGGCCAACTTACAATCAAAGGTGCCCGGGTACCGCCTCCATAAGTATCCGCCTTGTACCATTTCAAAGGAGTATTACTCACTTGAGACCAACCGGTTGAAGAACCGCCATAAGAATCATCGCTCCCCATTAAATCCAGGTTTGCTAATTTCTCTTCGAAAGGTTCTGCACCTAAATAAGCTGTTCTTCTGACATCAATCGCCGGAACAGGATTTCCTCCAGGTGCCGCTCCATTATCAGATATCACCATAATAATGGTATCCTCAAATTGGTTTTCCTCTTTTAGGAAGTCTACTACCTTCTGTAATTGACGATCTGTATGTTCTAAAAAAGCAGCGTATATTTCCTGTCCTCGGGACGCCAACTTCTTTTGATCTTTACTCATTTCAGACCAGGGTTTCACTGCTGGATTGAGCGGGGAGAGCTTGGTATCTTTCGGAATAAGACCGAGTGCTTTTTGTTTATTAAAACGCGCTTGTCGAACAGCTTCATAGCCTTCATCATATTTTCCTTTGTGCCGACGAATATCATCAGATGGCGCATGCAGAGGAAAGTGGCAAGCCCCAAAAGCGAGGTACATAAAAAAAGGATTTTCAGGTGCTGCCGCTAAATGATCCTGAATATATTCTATACCTCGTTTTGCTAAATCCTCGCTTAAATGATACGTTGCATTTTTTTCAGGATATGCTGCTACTGTATTTTCAAACATCTCTGGATGCCAATGATCCATGGCATTTCCATGAAAGCCATACCAACGGTCAAAACCTCGTCCTGTCGGCCAACGATGAAAAGGACCCGTTCCATTTTGATCGTCAAGAGAAGATAAATGCCACTTCCCTAAAGCCAATGTTGAGTAACCTTCTGGCCGAAGCATCTCCGACAAAGTTGCTGCATCTTGTCGTATCCACCCTTTGTATCCAGGATGATCCCTACCCCACTCCGCTATATTTCCAACCCCTACGGCATGCGCATTTCTTCCCGTCAATAAACAAGCTCTCGTAGGCGCACATAAAGCGGTGACGTGAAAATTATTAAATCGAGTTCCTGCTTCAGCAAGAGCATCCATGCAATTGGTTTTGTGTTCCGCCCCATAGCAACCTAAATCTCCAAATCCAACATCATCCAAAACAGCAATTAGAATATTAGGTTTTCTTTTTAAATCCCGGGCTGTCCATCCGTTGCCAACGGCAGATAGGTTCTGAGGATTCGTGTGTTCATTGTTATAAACATTGGTACTTCCAATAGCAGTACCAGCAGATGCCATTGCTGAAAGTTGCAAAAACTTACGTCGATCAATTCTTGTTTTGTCTGACATATTTTATGTTTTATAACGATTAATTTCAGAACCTTTTACTCCACCTTCAGTTTTCGCTTCGCAACTCTACTCTGTTCTATTTATTTTTCGCATTCTTTCCAGTACATCCAACCCTTGTTCAAACAGGTAATGCAAAAGATCAATATAGACCCAGTTCTCTGCTAATTTATTCCCTTCTCTTCGATAAATATCCACTATTCGCATCGGCGCATTTGTATCGTTAGCAGTCATACCTAAAAAGCCACCATTGTTTTTATTATTCAAATTTGGCCAACCAAAAAACCCGCAATAATTACCTTCCGCAAATCGAGCAATGTGTCCATTAAAAACCTTATCGTACAAATTATCACGAAATGGATATTGATGTTGCTGTTGGTACCTTTTAATGGTATATGATGCTCCAATGCCAAATGGGCCATACCAAATCATATCGTCATGCCATGTTTTAGCAAGGAGTTCAGGAGGACATTTTCCGGCATCATTAGTATTGAGTGTGTCAAGGTCAGCAATCATTTGGTTGAGTACCTTCATTGTTTTCTCTGCTTCAGCAGCGTCGTGTTTTTCATATTGCAACCCATCATGTGTTCGAGGGCCTGGATATAAAAACGCTGCTCCAGTCATCGGAGGCAAAGGATAATGTCCCGCTTGATGCATCACACTTATCACATCGCAGAAGAGTGCTGTTTCCTCTATTTTTCCATCTTTATTTACTCTGTGAAATTCTGCATAGCGAAGAAAAACCATTTTACCCGTAGAAGGAATCCCCAGCCAATCCTGGTCAAATAGTCCAAGGAAATTTCCAACATTTACGACCCATGTGGTTTTGCCATCATCACATTCATTTGCACCTGCGAAGAAAATATCTACTCGTCGTTGGATTGGTGAAAAGGATTTTCGAAACGGTTTCCAAAAAGTATGAGTGACCTCCTTTGCACCGTATTGTTCATAGAAAGGATGCATCCCACGCCAATGATAATCCTTAGCAGTATGCTTTTGCAAAACTATTGTTATATTCCTGTCGGAAGCTTTGTCGAAATCTTCTATATATTTTCGAACGACTTCTTTTTCTTTTTGAAAATCTGCCATAAGTTTATTTTACATCACCTTTACATCAAAGGTCTTCCTCCATCAACTGGAAAAATACAACCTGTGGAAAAAGTGAAATTTTCTGAAATGGAAACGACTGCCTTTGCGACATCTTCTGCTTCCGCAATTCTTGCTAAAGGTGTTTTATCTTTTTGTTTCTGAATATATTCCATTGGAAGTGTTCTAGCATATTCTCCCATCACCCAACCCGGAGATAAAGAAACGACTCGAATCTCTGGAGCTAATGCTCTTCCTAATGAACGAGTCATGGAATCCATGGCAGCTTTTGAAGCGCAATAAGCAACATTACTTCCCACACCGGTACGAGCGGCGATAGATGAAATATTGATTATGATCGCATTTTCTCCCTTTTGTAAAAGTGATTTAAATGCTCGAACACAAGCAAAGGCTCCACGAAAATTAATTTGAAATATTCGGTCAATCCATTCATCTTCCAATCCTTCCAGATCATCATGAGCCACGGGTTTCGTCACGCCTGAGTTGTTCACTAAAATATCCAAACGACCATATTTATTCTTTACAAAATCAGCCATTTCTAAAATTTGTAAACTATTTGTTATAGAAGCTTGACAAATGGCGTGATTTTCATTTTCCAAACTATTCAAAGTCGCTTCGGCTTTTTCAACATTGGAATTATAATTTACCACGACTTGATAACCAGCCTTTGCTAAATGTCTACAAATCTCTGAACCGATTCCGCCACTTCCTCCTGTGACCAATGCTACTTTTTTATTTTCCATAAAATTTAAGAATTACACAAAAAACAATTTCAGAATCTTTACACTCCCTGAAACTTCATAACCTACTCTCCCTATGGTCGTTACGGTCATAAAGTTACAGGGCAGATTCTGAAGTTAATTTTTTATTATTGCTAAGAGTGATTAGTTTTAAAAAAATCAACTTTACGTCCTTTTACGCCAGGTTTAACCCCAAACAAAGTTCCCCCTAATTCATCTCCTTCTTTTGCACCTGTCGTAATAAAAAGTGTATCTAAATCTTCTCCTCCAAATGTACAAGAGGTCGTGCAAAGTGCTGGTATACGAATCACTTCCAATTCTTTTCCTGTGGTAGAGTCATAGCAAACTACCTTGCCTCCTAAATAAAAACACACCCATAAATTATCATTTTCATCTATGGTCATTCCATCGGGTAATTCTCCATCGAAGACTAAAAAATCTTGTTGGTTCTCAATATTCCCAGTCGCTAAATCATAATCGAAAGACATCATTTTAAATTGACGAGTATCAATGTAAAACATTTTGTCCGCCGCTTTTGTCCATGCTAATCCATTAGATACTTTTATATCCGAAAGCATTTTAGTAACCCTTAAATCCGCATCCAATCTATATAGACTTCCAAGGGCATCCCGCGGTGGGTCAGTCGCCATTGTTCCTGCCCAAAGCCTTCCAGCGGGGTCACATTTTCCATCATTGAATCGATTGAGTGGCAAATGACTTTCAGGGTCGGTTAGCTTTTGTAATTCTTTTGTTTTTGGATTGAAAAATGCGAAACCATTTTGCATCGCTAATAATAAACTCCCATCATCGCAAGGAATGGCTGCTCCTAACATTTGTCCAAAGGAATCGGTTGTTCTGGTTTTGGTTTTAAGATTACAAGTGTGAAGCAATCCATTTGGAATATCAACCCAAAGCAATTCTTGTGTTTGATAATTCCAAACAGGTCCTTCGCCGAGTTTGGTGTTTTCTATATTTAAAATTGGTTCTACTTTCATTTTTATACAATATTTTTCAAGCTTAAATCCAAGCGGAGAATCCTAACAAAAAGACAACAGTCAAAACAAAAAATCCTAACAAGTAATAACTCACTTTGTCCAATTTCCCAGGAACGACATACCAACCATTTTCTTTTTCTGGTAATCCTTCTGCAATGAATCTTGCCTTTTGACCTGGAATTGAATACGGTGACCATTCTTTTTGATAACCATCTAACATTATACTTGCACCAATCGAAACAACAATATTTACAGATGCTCCAACCACCGCATACCAAGGCCAAGCGACATCAGTTTGAGTAGCGACATAAGCAAGAACAATAAATCCCGCAACTACTCCGATCAACAATCCTCTCTCGGTGGTATGCTTAGAATAAAACCCTAAGCCATACATACTTAATTTTGCCCCTACGAAATAGGAACCTACTTTTGTCAATAATTCCAAAATCGAACCGGTAGAATTTGTAAATGCAATCGCAGGAATAATTATTAAAGCAGCCCACATCACTGTTGACCAGCGAGCGACTTTCAAATAATGTTCTGGCGTTTCATCGGGTTTAATATATTTTTGATAAAACCCTTCTGTTGAAACGGTAGAGAAAGAATTTAAGGCTGAAGATAAACTTGACATACTAGCTGCTAAAACTGCTGCTGCAATAATTCCAATAAAACCATTGAAGCCTTCTTTTTCTGCAAACTCCAACATAATAGTATTGTCATTATCGAAAGTTCGACCATCATAATATTGATAGAACAAAACGCCAATGAAAATAAATAGAAAGTAAATGAAGAATGCAGCAAAGCCCATCAAAGCTAAAGACTTTTTCGCATCGCCCATATTTTTTGCACCTAGCGTTCGCTGCATCATCATTTGATTGGCACCATAAACGGTAACATGATAAATGGTCATCGCAAAGATACCCGCCCAGACTGTAGTCGTTTTTGAAAAATCGGTACTCCAATCAATTGGGTTTATTTTGCCTTGAGTTTTGAGACTGGAAAGTGTCTCACCAAGAGACTCGGGCATATTTTTCAACAACACAAAAAGTATGATCAATCCCCCTAAAAGAAAAATACCAGATTGTAAAACATCCGTCCAAATGACTGCTGTAATTCCACCTAGGGAGGTATAAATTAAAGTGATGATAGAAACGACAATGATGCTTTCTATTACACCAAACCCAGTTATATAACTTATCACTAAGGCGGAACCATATAGCACCGCTGCTGAAGACAATAATTGGGTCATTATAAAAATGATGGAAATTACATTTCGGGAAATACTACCAAATCTTTTCTCTTGGTATTCATAAATAGAAACAACTCCAGCTTGCATAAAAAAAGGAACGAACAATGCCATCACTAAAATAATCACCAAAGGATAATTAAGATGAATAGCAATGACCGACAGTCCTTCTTTATATGACCAAGCAGGCGCACCTAAAAAAGTCATGGCACTTACATAAGTGGCCAACACAGAAATTCCAATTGCCCACCAAGGCGTGGTTTTTCGGCCGAGATAAAAATCTTCAGCAGTTGTTACTTTTTTTGACAAAACAAAACCTAACAATAGATTAGCAAGGAGATAAATAATAATAATTGACCAATTAATAATTCCTATTTGTTCCATGTTTTTTCGTTTTGTTTTGAAAAAAATAATTGACAAAATAACTCGAAGTCATTTGAGTGTGTGACATATTTCCAGAATCCAATTTTTGGCCTTTTGCTTTGGCTACTGGCAGTTGGCTTTTAGCAGTTAGCTAAAAGCCAACTACTGAACAGTTACACTAATTCTTCCTTTTTGCCGTACCGTCTTACTCGTAAATCTGCCTGTTCTTTGTGCCCCATAAATCCTTCTATTTCGCAAAGGCGAGAACAGTAACTTCCTACAAGTGCCGATGCTTCATCTGTCGTCACTCTTTGATAAGTACAGGTTTTGATAAATTTCCCAACCCAAAGACCACCGGTATATCGAGCTGCTTTTTTAGTTGGCAAAGTATGATTGGTTCCTATTGCTTTATCGCCATAGGCTACGTTGGTTCGATTGCCTAAAAACAATGCACCATAATTGGTCATATTTTCCAAAAAGTAATCTGGATTTTTAGTATTAATTTGAACATGCTCACTTGCAATATCATCGGCTACCGCTACCATTTCTGCTTCACTTTCTACCAAAATTACTTGACCATAATCTTCCCAAGCTTTACCCGCTATGTCAGCAGTCGAAAGTACTGCTAGTTGTTTTTTGACTTCATCTTCAATCGCCATCGCCAAATCTTCACTAGTCGTTAAAAGTATTGATGGTGAGTTGGGGCCATGCTCTGCCTGTCCTAACAAATCAGTTACAACTTGTTCTGCATCACAGGTTTCGTCTGCAATAACCAGTGTCTCTGTTGGTCCTGCCAATAAATCAATTCCGACTTGTCCGAATAATTGTCGTTTTGCTTCTGCCACATATTGATTCCCTGGCCCTACAATCATATCCACTTGTTGCATTCCTACACAACCGTAAGCCATCGAAGCCATTGCTTGAACACCACCTAAAATATAAATTTCATCCGCTCCTCCAAAATGCATCGCTGTCACCGTTTCCGCAGGAGGCATTCCGCTTTTTGGGTCAGGCGGCGTACATGCAATTATTCTTTTCACACCAGCAACTTTTGCAGTCAACACACTCATGTGTGCAGATGCTACCATAGGGTATCGACCTCCTGGCACATAGCAACCAACACTGTTGACAGGCAAATTTTTATGTCCTAAAATCACGCCTGGGATGGTCTCAATTTCTACATCTCGAAGGGCAGATTTTTGAATTTGTGCAAAACGCCGAACTTGCGCTTGTGCCCACTTGATGTCCTCTTGAGTGCTCTTTGGAACAGTTGCTATAATGCTTTGAATTTCTTCGGCTGAAAGTCGAAATGATTCAGGATTCCATTTGTCAAATTTATTGGATAATTCTCGAACCGCTTCATCTCTTCGAGTCGCTACATCATTCAAAATACCTTCTACGATTTGGCGAGTCTTTGCTTGATTAGCAGAAGAGTCCGCTTCTGTGATTCCTTTTTTGATATACTTTATTGCCATGACTTATTATTATTTTGGATAAATTATTTTAATATTAAACTGGATTTCCTTAAATCACCATTTCACCTTCAATCGTTTCGCTGGCTGTCGAAAATATTTCGTTTTCTCCGACGCGACCAGAATATTTTTATTATCTAAAAAATCTAATGATTCATATTGCGTTGCAAAAATTAAAATGGGT
>JBLHRR010000065.1:0-27452 GCA_047626155.1 Saprospiraceae bacterium
AAGAAGGACTTGAACTTGAGGAAATTGTCGTAACGGCACTTGGTATTTCTCGAGAGAAGAAAGGATTGACCTTCGCGGTCGATGAAGTCAGTTCAGATGAATTGACCACTGTAAAAGATGCAAACGTAATAAATTCCTTAGCTGGAAAATCTGCGGGTGTATTTATTACTAGGGGAGGATCAGGTATTGGTTCTTCTGCTAAAGTTATTATGCGTGGTAATAAATCTACCACAAATGGCCAACCCTTATACGTGATTGATGGTATTCCAATGACTAATAGCAATACAGGAGACCAATCCGGTGTTTTTGGCGGTAGTGTTGATGGTGGCGATGGTATCTCGAATATCAATTCAGAAGACATCGAATCAATGAGCATTCTGAAAGGTGCTTCTGCAGCGGCACTTTATGGTAGCCAGGCGGCCAACGGAGTAATTCTTATTACTACTAAAAAAGGAGTAGCTGGAAAACCAAAGATTTCATTCTCCTCCAGTTACATCACAGAGTCTGTTTCTCAACTCCCAGATTTACAATATGAGTATGGTCAAACAGGAGAAGGAACAGAGACTAGTTGGAGCTCAACTCGAGTTGATGCCCCGGACCACGTTGAACCTTTTTTCCAAACGGGATCTAGTTTTATAAACTCCATCTCGATTAGTGGAGGTACTGAAAAGATGCAAAGTTATTTCTCCTACTCGAATACAAATGCAAAGGGTATTGTACCCACTAATGAATTAAATAGACACAATGTTGCTTTCAATCAAACTGCCAAGTTTTTTGATAATAAGCTTACTTTAAATGCTAACGTGAACTTTATCAATCAAAAGGTAAAGAACCGTCCTGCAGGTGGTTTGTACTTTAATCCTTTAACTGGACTTTATCTTTTTCCAAGAGGTTTAGACTTTGATAATTATAAAGATAATTACGAAGTGTATTCTGCAGATCGGAATTTTAATGTGCAGAATTGGATAGCAGATAGAGATATTCAGCAAAATCCTTATTGGATTTTGAATAGAAACTTGAATAAGAATGTGCGTAATAGAGGAATTGCTTCCCTTTCTGCAAAGTATATGCTGACAGATTGGTTGAGCGTACAAGCAAGAGGAAACATGGATCGATCTTTTGATCGATACACTTCAGATATTTATGCAACGACTCAAGGAACCTTAGCAGATGCTAATGGACGTTATATCTACAGAAATACAGACAATAAACAAATATACGGGGATGTGATTCTTAGCGCTAACAAACGAATTTCAGATGATTTGACACTTGATGTTAATCTAGGAACAAGCCATACTAATAATAACTTATACACTGTATTGGCAGATTCTAAAGACGCTAATTTATCTTTTGCGAATAAATTTGGATTACAATTTATTGAAAACCCAATAGCGGGTAGACTATCTGAAGGAGTAAGAAGACTCAAGAGAAATGCGATTTTCGCAAGTGCGCAGTTGGGAATAAAGAGTACTTATTATATTGATGTAACTGCAAGGAATGACTTTTCATCAGCTCTGCCTAATGACTCCTACTTTTACCCTTCAGTTGGAGCATCTGTGATCTTAAGTGAATTAATGGATGTAGACGCCATCAGTTTTGCGAAGTTAAGAGCTTCTTATGCGATTGTTGGTAATGATGTACCACCTTACCTAATCAATCCTCAATTTGATCGAGGAAATGTGGTGAATGGACAGTTCGAATTAGGTAGTACTGCTCCCGATCCAAACGGAGATGCACTGGTTCCAGAAAAATCCAGATCTTTTGAAGTTGGTTTAGATCTAAGACTTTTGCAAAATAGAGTAACGCTTGATTTGACTTATTACAGAACGAATACGACCAATCAATTTATTGAAATTGATGCCTCTAACTCTACATTGTTAGATAGGTTTTTGGTAAACGGAGGAGATATTCAAAACTCAGGAATTGAAGCTGCTATTGGACTTAAAGTAGTGGACAACACTGCTTTCAAATGGGGCTCTTACTTGAATTTTACTGCAAATAGAAATAAAGTATTAGAGGTTAACCCTTTATACGATGATGCAGATGGTTTTTTCCTTATTACTAATGAAGCGGTGAATAGTTATGGATATGGTTTAGAAAAAGGAGAACCTTTCGGAGGTATTTATGTGGTTCCTTTTGCAAGAGATGATCAAGAGCGAATTATTATAGACGCAGATGGAAAACCTATGAAAGGAGAAGGTTTGAAATTAGTAGGAAACCCAAGCCCTGATTATATGCTTGGATGGACAAATGAATTTTCTTACAAAGGTGTTTCTTTGAAGTTTTTGATTGACGGACGATTTGGAGGAGAAGTACTTTCTGTTACAGAAGCATTGTTAGATGAACATGGTGTTTCTCAAAGAACTGCCGATGCAAGAACAGCTGGAGGTGTTACAATCGATGGTGCTACTATTGATGGGAGCCCTGTGACTAGCATTCCTGCTGATGTATACTATGGTGCTGTGGGCGGAAGAAATGGAATTACAGAAAACTATATTTATGATGCGACTAATATTCGTTTGAGAGAATTGGCGATTGGTTATTCCTTACCAGGGTCAGTCATGTCAAAAATAAGCTTTATGGAAAGTTTGAAGATCTCACTAGTAGGGAGAAACTTATTTTTCTTCAAAAATGAAGCACCTTTTGATCCTGACGTTACCTTTTCAACAGGCGTAGGATTACAGGGGATAGACATTTTTAGTTTACCCGCTTCTCGAACTTTTGGATTTAATCTATCAGTAGGATTTTAAGTAACAACGAAAAATTAACTTCCGCATTTGCCCTGTAGTTTTTTAACCGTAATGACTTTAGGGAATGAAGGTTATAAAATTTCAGAAAGTGTAAAAAATGTGGAAATTATTTTTTGTGTAATACTAATTTTAAAAAAGAAAAATAATAATGAAAAAAATAATTTTTTATACCAGTTCATTACTCTTCTTAATCGGGCTTACAGTGAGTTTATCAAACTGTAGCAAAGACTTTGAAGAATACAATCAAGATCCTTTTGCTATTGACTTAGAGGACCTTGAAAGAGATTACCAATCAGTTGGCGCGCCTTTCACTACAATGATCAGAAATATTTATGTACATACTCCGGCATGGATTACTCAGTTACAACAAAATTTGATCGGAGATGTCTATTCCGGTTACATGATGCCTCCTACTCCTTTTGCAGGGAATTCTAATAATATGAATTATAACCTTGTAGATGGATGGAATACTTGGGCTTGGAACCCTAGCTATACAGATGTCCTAGCTCAAATTGATTTTGTACAGCAAATTGAAAATGTAGAAACAGACTTCCCAGAATTTATCGCTTGGTCTAAAGTGATTAAAGTAGCAGCAATGCACAGAGTTACAGATATGTTTGGGCCTATTGTTTACACTCAATTTGGAAAAGTTGAATCAGACGGATCTGTTCTTTATGATTGTCAAGATGTGGTCTATGATGCGATGTTCCAAGATTTGGATACAGGGATTAATGGATTAACTGACTTCGCAGATAATAATGATACGCAACCATTCGCGAGCTTTGATGAAGTGTACGCTGGTGACATTGATAAATGGATACAATTAGGTAATTCTTTAAGACTAAGATTAGCGATTCGTGTCTCAAAAGTAGATCCAACTAGAGCACAAGCTGAAGCAGAAAAAGCCATCAATCACCCTAAGGGAGTTATGACTATGAATGATGGAAATTTCACAGTGAAGAATGGTGTTGATCACCCGATGAATACCATTAATAATGCTTGGAATGATATCCGCATGGGAGCTCCTATGGAATCGATCTTAGTTGGTTATGAAGACCCTAGACTGGCTTCATTCTTCCGACCTTCTGAAATAGTTTCAGGAGAATACAAAGGAATCCGACAAGGTATCCCAATAGCGGATAAGAGTAATTATGTCGTATTTTCTGCGCTTCAAGATTTAGGTGATGTACAGCTTATGGTTGCTTCCGAAGTCTACTTCCTTCGCGCTGAAGGTGCCCTTCGTGGCTGGTCTATGGGCGGTTCTGCTCAGGATTTATATGAAGATGGCATTCGTATGTCTTTTGACCAATATGGCTTAGGTGGAGTAGATGATTACATCGCTGATAATACTCGTACAGCTATTGATTATGTAGATGCTTTTAATAATGACAATAGTGCTACAGCATTGAGTAATGTAACGATTGCATGGGATGGAGCTGCTGATTTTGAAACAAGCTTGGAACGAATCATTACCCAGAAATGGATTGGAATGTTCCCTGATGGTCAAGAAGCTTGGTCTGAATATCGCCGTACTGGCTATCCTGTTTTATTCCCAGTCGTGATTAATAATAGCGGTGGCGAAATAGATACAGATGCGCAAATAAAGCGAATCAAATTTATTAATAGTGAATACATTCAGAACTCAAGAGGGGTTCAGGAAGGTGTTGATTGCTTAGGTGGAGACACTGGTGGCATTCCGCTCTGGTGGGACGTAGATTAATTACATCACCCGAACTTTAAGAATTCATATAATTAAATTTTTAGGCATTTCGGATTATACAATTATGTCAGTCCGGAATGCCTTTTTTGAATAAGCAAAAATGACAACAAATCGTTCATACCTCCTTTTTTTGCTAGTCATCCTTATTTGCAGTTGCAATGAGCAGCAACCAGACGCCGTGTTCACTAAATTATCAAAAAGAACAACAGGCATCGATTTCCGAAATTTATTAATCGAAAACGAGGACTTCAATATCTTCAAATACCAATATTTCAATAACGGTGGCGGATTAGCTGTTGGAGATTTTAACAACGACGGCTTACAAGATTTGGTCTTTACCGGAAACATGGTCAAAAATCGGTTGTACCTCAATAAAGGGGACTTTCGATTTAAAGACATTACAAAAAAATCCGGTATCGCTGAAAAAGAGGGTTGGTGTACTGGAGTCACTCCAGTCGATATTAATCACGATGGTTGGTTGGATCTTTATATTTGTCGGACTGCTTACCCCTTTAAAGAACTAAGAAAAAATTTACTTTTCATTAACAATGGAGGCGAAGGTGATAACATCACTTTTACAGAAAGCGCAGCGGATTATGGTTTAGATGATTCGGCTTTTTCTACACAGTCTGCGTTCTTTGATTATGATAGAGATGGAGACCTCGATTTATTGTTACTAAATCATTCTACGGTAGAATATTCCAGAGGCTCTTTGGAAGTACTGCAATTGAGGAAAAAGAAAAATCCTGACTTTACTAATAAACTATTTCGTAATGACAATGGTCAGTTTGTCAATGTTACAGAAGCTGCCGGTATTACTTCTAACGTGCTCACCTTTAGCTTGGGCTTGAGTGTGGCCGACCTCAATAATGACCACTGGCCGGATCTCTACATCGGAAATGATTTTAATGAACCGGATTACCTGTTTATCAATCAAAAAGATGGGACCTTCTCAGAAGAATTTGACCAATCTTTTGACCATAGTTCCATGTTTTCAATGGGCTCGGATGTGGCCGATATTAACAACGATGGTTTATTGGATTTAGTCAATCTGGATATGCTACCGGAAAGCAATTACGCGCAAAAAATGCACTCCGGTATAGACAATTACGACAAAGTATCCATGTTGCAAAAAGCTGGTTTTTCGAATCAGTATAGCCGGAATATGTTGCAAATCAATAATGGCGACGGCACCTTTTCAGAAGTCAGTCAATTGGTTGGAGTATCAAACACCGACTGGAGTTGGGCGCCTCTCTTTTTCGATTTTGACAATGATGGAAAAAAAGATCTTTTCATCGCGAATGGCTATCCTCGAGACCATACCGATATGGATTTTTTAACGTTCACTGCCAACGAAGTTATTCAAATGGACAAGGGAAAAGACCCAATAACTTTTGAAGAATATATGGCGCAAATGCCACCGATCCTTTTACCGAATTACTTTTTTAAAAATAAAGGAAACTTAGGCTTTGTGAATAAGACGGCGGACTGGGGCTTGGATGAAAAACTGGTTTCTCAAAGCGCCGTTTATGCTGACCTAGACAACGATGGCGACCTAGATTTGGTACTTAATAATACCGAAGATTATGCTGCTGTTTATCAAAACAATTCTGATCGTTTGTTCCAAAACCATTACTTGAAAACCAAATTAAAAGGAAGTAAACGAAACCCTTCTGGGATCGGAGCCAAGCTAAGCATCTTTGCTAATGGAAAGTTGTTTGTTCAAGAGCAACAACCCATTCGTGGGTTTCAATCCTCCGTAGATCCTATATTGAATTTTGGTTTAGGACAAATTACAAGAGTTGATTCTTTAGTCGTCGTATGGCCAAGAGGAGAACGAGAAGTTTTAAAAGATGTATCTGTTAATCAATTGTTAGAATTGAATATTTTAACAGCTAAACAAAGTAAAGAACCGCTCGCAGTTAAAAGTAAAACTTGGTTGTCTAAAAAAGAAATACTTCCTGTGAAACACAAAGAAAACAATATTAATGATTTTAAATACCAGTCTTTATTGCCATGGTTTTTATCAAGAGAAGGGCCTGCTATTGCATCAGGGGATGTAAATAGAGATGGTAGGGTGGACCTTTACCTAGGCAATGCAAAGGCTTCGGTCGGCCAACTATTGTTGCAGGAAGATATAATAGGGTCTTTCGAACAAAAGGAGCCGACCGATTTTGAAAAAGATGCAGGAAGTGAAGATACTGGAGCTGTTTTTTTTGATGCAGATCAGGATGGTGATTTAGATTTATATGTGGCAAGTGGAGGTTATGAATTTCCAGAAAATGACGCCTTGCTTCAGGATCGCTTATATAAGAATGATGGGCTGGGGAATTTTGTAAAAACAAAAAACGCCTTGCCTGATTTTGCCATTAATTCAAGTTGTGTTATATCGGAAGATATTGATCAGGATGGTGATTTAGATTTATTTGTTGGTGGCGGGTACATTCATCGAAAATACCCGGAGTCTTACCAAAGCCAATTATTAATTAATAATGGAAATGGTGTTTTTGAAAAGCAGGAATTAGCCAAGAACGATTTCGGAAATGTAACAGATGCGATTTGGCTGGATTTAAATAAAGATGGTTTTTCTGAATTAATTGTAGTAGGAGACTGGTCTAGGGTTCGCGTCTTTGAAAATAGCAAAGGAGTATTGGAGGAAAAAACAGACCAATATTTTAAGGGAGAAGCTCAGACTGGTTTATGGAATGCCATCCATACTGCTGATTTCGATGGGGATGGGGATATGGACTTAGTGGTCGGAAACCTGGGTAATAATTCTCAATTAAAAGTCACTAGAGAAGAACCACTCGAATTATTTTATGGTGATTTTGATGATAATGGAAGTGTCGATCCATTACTCTGTTATTACGAAAATGGAAAATCGTGGCCTTTTGTATCACGTGACGACCTCATAGGGCAGCTACCTCATTTGAAGAAAAAATATCTTCATTTTAAGGATTATGCTAATGCACAAATTCAAGACATACTGACTCCAGAACAATTAGCCAAGGCTAAAAAAGAACAAGTTTTCACCTTAGAAACGAGCTATTTTGAAAATACGGGATCAGAATTTATAAAAAAAGAAATTCCGGTAGAGGCTCAAATTGCACCGGTTCACGCAATTGAATCATTAGATCTGAATGGTGATGGATACCTTGATTTACTTTTAGCGGGTAATAATCTCCATACTCGGGTAAAGTTGGGACGCCTAGACGGAAGTCATGGATTAGTATTGTTAGGAAATGGAAAAGGAAGATTCAGAAAAGCGAGTTATCAAGAAACTGGATTAAAGATAAGAGGAGCAACTAAACAGATCGAAAAAGTAGAGATAGGAGGTCAGCTCCACTTGTTGTTTGGTGTTAATGATGAAGCGTTTGAATTTTTTGAAATTGAAAAATAAGACCAACTGAAACAGCTACATAGAAAAAATAAATTCAAGTCCTTTATAAATAGAGAGACAAAGACTATTGGAAGTATCGTAAATTCAAAAGATGGGAAATTCATATATGCCACAGTTAGATGATATTTATAATTCATTAGAAGGACAAAAAGCTTTGGATCTGACTACGGATGAACTTTTAGAAATGATAGAGCTTGCTAAGGAAGACTTAGGCAAATGGGTATCTTCCAGAAATTATATTTTTGAAGAATTGTATACTTTAACAAAGGAGGTGAAGGAATACTCTAATGAGGAGGGGGCTAAAATAGAAAAAGAGAATAGCGACTGGGAGAAAATAAAACTCAATTTTGAGAATGCGATATATTCTTATTTGTTTATGGGTATTTAAAATTAAATGGTTTAAATGGTTTAAATGGATTTAATTCAATTCACAGAGGTGGCTTTAAGTCACCTCCTTTGAATAAAGTCATATTCTTTTGATGAAAAAAATGAGTTAAAATCAAATTATAGCAAATGATTTCAGCAGCACAAATTCGTTTTTTTGAAACCAATGGTTACTTGATTGTAGAAGGTTTATTAACTTTGGATGAAGTCTCTTTTTATCGAGAAATATATGAAGACTTTTTAAACGGGACAATTGAAACTGGAAGTCAACGCTCAGACTTGAGCGGGCTGTCAGGAGGTGGTAAGCAAGAGAAAATTACTCAAATTATGCGTCCATCTCTTTTGCACTTACCGCTCCAAAATTCTATTATTCATCAAAGAGCAAGCCTTATTGCTAAGTTGCTTCAAGGCGATGACATGACATTGGATTTTGATATGCTTATTGACAAACCTCCGAATACGAATACAACGACTCCTTGGCATCAAGATGAGGCATACTGGATTGATATGGACGATAAAAGAGCTGTTTCTTGTTGGACTGCTTTAGATGATGTAGTCAAGGAAAACGGTTGTATGTGGTTTGTTCCTAAATCACATTTAGAATCCATTCGCCCTCATGAGCAAACAGGGAATGGTGGAGCTCTAAAATGCCAAGCAACTGAAGCAGAAGCCGTACCTGCTGAGATAAAAGCGGGCTCCTGTACATTTCATCATGGTCGAACAATTCATTACTCTAGAGGTAATAATACGGCTTATCGGCGCCGCGCTTTTATAACTAATTTTAGACCAGATGCAATGGTTGATTTTGAAAGGGCGCAGGGATTTGACCACTTAGGGGATCGGGAGAAACGACAATGAATAACACAAACCAGAATAGCACTCAATGAAAAATAATCTCCTCTTCCTATTTGTTTCCTTTTTATGCATCTACAGTTGCCAACCAGGCAAGCGTATTGCAAATCAAGAAGAAAATCAATACAACATTATCCCTCAGCCGGCTTCTCTAAAGAAATCGAAAGGGCAGTTTGTATTGGATGAAAACACGACCATTATTATTGACCAAACCAATAATAGAATTTTGAAAGTGGTTAATAGTTTTATCGATAAAGTTGATAAGTCAACGGGGAATAAACTTTTTTTTCAAAAGGCACCTGGGGGAAAGAATACCATTACTTTTGAATTAGATCAGACCATTACAAATGAAGAGGCTTACACCCTTTCTGTCACTTCTGATCGCATTGAAGTCAAAGCCAAAAATCCTGTTGGTTTGTTTTATGCGATTCAAACACTACGACAGCTATTGCCAAATGACATTGAGAAAAACAATATAAATACAAATGCTGTCTGGGCAATACCAAATGTCGAAATAAGCGATAGTCCGCGATTTATTTATAGGGGCATGCACCTCGATGTATCTCGTCATTTTTTTGATGTAAAGACCGTCAAAGAATTTATTGACCAATTGGCTTATCACAAACTCAACTATTTTCATTGGCACCTGACAGATGATCAGGGCTGGCGTATTGAAATAAAAAAGCATCCAAAACTAACAGAAATCGGCGCCTTTAGAAATGGAACATTAATTGGTCACTACAATGATCAACCACATCAATTTGATAATAAACGCTATGGTGGTTTTTATACGCAGGAGGATATTAGAGCCGTCGTTAAATATGCCTCAGAACGATTTATAACAGTAGTCCCGGAAATTGAAATGCCAGGGCATGCGCAAGCTACCTTAGCTGCTTATCCGGAATTGGCCTGCAAAGGAGATAAGTTTGAAGTACTTCAAAAGTGGGGCGTATCCGAGGATGTCTACTGCCCGAATGAAAAAACTTTTGCCTTTTTGGAAGACGTTATTGATGAAGTCCTTGATCTGTTTCCCGGAAAATATATTCATATAGGAGGCGATGAATGTCCAAAGACAAGATGGAAAGAAAGTGCTTTTTGCAAAGAGTTAATGCGAAAAGAGGGATTGAAAGATACCCACGAGTTACAAAGCTATTTCATTAGTAGAATGGAAAAATACATAAATAAGAAAGGTCGAAAAATTATTGGATGGGATGAAATTCTAGAAGGTGGTTTGGCTCCCAACGCAGCGGTTATGTCCTGGCGTGGAACAGAAGGTGGTATCGAAGCAGCGAAGGCAGGGCATGATGTAGTAATGACGCCGACGGCTTTTTGTTATTTTGACTACTATCAAAGTGATCATCCCGATGAACCTTTGGCCATTGGTGGTCTTATTCCACTGGAAAAAATATATGGCTACGAACCCATCCCGGAGGAACTCAATGAAGAAGAAGCGAAACATATACTAGGTACTCAAGCGAATTTATGGACGGAATATATCACGACTCCTGAAAAATTGGAGTACATGACTTTTCCACGCCTTTGTGCTTTGGCAGAAGTTGCCTGGTCCACAAAAGCATCTCGAAATTTTGAAGATTTTGTAACAAGACTCTCCCCACATTTGCAACGACTGGAAATAATGGGAATCAATACGGCCAATCATCTTTACGAACTGAATTCTTCTATTCAACCAAAAGACGGTAAGGTGGTGGTGGATTTGGATGTCTTGGCTCAAGATGCAACCATTTATTACAATTTAAATAACAACGAACCTACAACGGAGTCAATCCTGTATGATGGTCCACTCACTATTGATTCCAGCACTGTTTTTAGCGCCCAAGCGTTTAAGGCAGAAACCAAGAAAGGTCGTTCCTGGCAACAAAAAATCACCTTACATAAAGCTGCGGGTAAACAAATCCAAATCACAAATAAACCACACCCAAAATATGTAGGGGGAGGAGATGGCTCTATTATCAATGGCGTACTGGGGAACAGTGAAAGGTATGGCGATGCAGAATGGCTGGGCTTTGAAGGAATGGACTTCGAAGCGATTATCGATTTAGGGAAAGAGGAAAAAATTCAGACTATTGATTTTCGATTTTTTAAAGGGGAAGGCCAATGGATTTATTTACCTAAAGCCATCCATGTTTATCTTTCCGCTGATGGAGAATCCTATGAGGAAGTAGCTATTGAAAATAAGATTGGTGGGGAGTCAAAAGTAGTAGATTTTAGTATTGCCATAAATAAAAAGGGTGGGAGGTTCTTGAGAATAGTGGCTGAGAATTATGGCGTTATTCCGGAAGGAAGTCAGGGAGCTGGGAATAATGCATGGCTATTTATTGATGAAATTTCTGTGAATTAAATTTCCAATGTCAACGAATAAAACAACGCGCTTACAATCGCTGGATGCTTTTAGAGGCTTCACCATTCTGGCTATGATCTTGGTTAATACCCCAGGTAGTTGGTCCCACCTCTACTCGCCACTTAGCCACGCGGATTGGCATGGATGTACGCCAACAGATTTAGTTTTTCCTTTTTTCCTTTTTATTGTTGGGGTTTCTGTATGGTTTTCTTCTTCCAAGTTTAACTATGAATTGAATGCGGCTGTTTTTAAAAAAATAACCAAGCGAGCCTTTCTGATTTTTTTGATTGGCTTGCTACTCAATGCCTTTCCTTTTTTCAATTTAGAAATTGAAAACCTTCGGATCATGGGAGTGCTACAACGTATCGCTCTTGCCTTTTGGCTAGGTGCTACCCTTTGTTTATTGATTAAAAGATATGAATTGCTTTTATTAACAAGCGCTCTAATTTTATTGATATACTGGGCCCTCCTTTTTTACTTAGGTGGCGAAGCGCCATATAGCCTGGAGTCTAATTTTGCAAGAGCTGTAGATGTAAAAATATTAGGCCCTACCCACCTTTGGCAAGGCAAAGGAATGCCCTTTGACCCCGAAGGTTTATTTAGCACACTTCCAGCTATCGTATCGGTGATTTTTGGTTTTTTGACAGGGCGAATGATTAGCAGCTTAGGTAGAAAAAAATTGCTATCTCGAATGATTTTATTAGGTGTTTTGGGTATTGGAATTGGTTGGATTTGGGGAATGTTCTTTCCAATAAACAAAGCCTTATGGACGAGCTCTTATGTCCTGTATACCACCGGAATTGCATTGTTATTTTTAGCTCTTTTTATTTGGTTAATTGATTTTAAAAAGTATAAATCATGGGCTTATCTATTCTTGGTTTTTGGAATGAACTCTCTATTTGCCTACATCCTTTCTATGGTTTGGGTGAAAATATTATATACAATGAATTGGACTAATGGTCTGGGGAAATCAACAAATGCTTATGATTGGCTTTATCAGGAAATTATGGTTCCAATCGCCGGGAACTTAAATGGTTCCTTGCTCTTTGCCATTGTTCACATTCTTATTTTTTGGGCGGTTCTTTTAGTACTATATCGTAAGAGAATTTTTATAAAGGTTTAGTAACTGCTAACTGCTGAATAGTTACAAAGTTTAAAACAAAATAAAACAAAAATGCAACTATCTACACTCGACTGGGGAATCATAGCCGCCTTTTTCATAGGCTCTATGCTGATTGGTTTGATGGTCTCCCGCCAAAGCGGAAAAAGTGCTTCCGATTTTTTCTTATCAGGAAGGAATATGCCCTGGTGGTTATTAGGCGTTTCCATGGTTGCAACAACCTTCTCAGCGGATACTCCAAACCTGGTAACAGACATCGTTCGAAAAGATGGCGTAGCAGGAAACTGGGTTTGGTGGGCCTTTTTAATAACAGGAATGATGACCGTTTTTGTCTACGCAAAACTTTGGCGCCGATCTGGAATTGTTACAGATTTAGAATTTTACGAACTCAGATATAGCGGAAAAGAAGCGGCCTTTCTCCGTGGATTTCGTGCGATTTATCTAGGCGTATTTTTCAATGTGCTTATCATGGCAACAGTTTGTCTAGCCGCAATAAAAATAGGAAGTACCTTGTTAGACATCAGTCCCATTCAAACACTATTGATTGCTTCCGTCGTAACCGTTGTCTATTCGGCAATCGGAGGACTGAAGGGAATAATACTAACCGATTTCTTTCAGTTTATCATAGCTATGATCGGTACGATCTGGGCGGCTGTTGTAATTGTGAACTTACCAGAAGTGGGCGGTTTAGAAAATTTAATGCAGCACGAAAATGTTATAGGGAAATTAGACTTCTTTCCGGATTTCTCCAATACAGAAGCCTTCGTTTCTTTACTGATTATTCCATTAGCGGTACAATGGTGGGCAGCTTATTATCCAGGAGCCGAGCCAGGTGGCGGAGGCTATATTGTACAACGAATGTTATCCGCTAAGGATGAAAAAAACGCTGTTGCTGCTACGCTGTTTTTTAATATCGCTCACTATGCTCTTCGGCCTTGGCCTTGGATTCTGATTGCTCTCTGTTCCTTAATAGTATACCCTGATTTGGATTCCATAAGAACAGCCTTTCCAAATGTTGATCCTTCCGTAGTAGACGATGACTTGGCTTATTCAGCGATGCTTACCTATTTACCTAATGGTTTGTTGGGGGTTGTTATCGCTTCTTTAATCGCAGCGTTTATGTCGACGATTTCCACCCATTTGAATTGGGGCTCTTCTTACCTAGTTAATGACTTCTACAAACGCTTTATTAAGCCAGATGCAAGTCAAAAACAAATGGTTTTGGTTGGTCGGCTATCCACCGTTGTATTGATGATTCTTGCTGCGACATTTGCATTGTTTTTACAAAATGCAAAAGAAGCATTTGGACTCATAGTATTGATGGGAGCGGGTACCGGATTACTGTTTATTCTACGGTGGTTCTGGTGGCGTATCAATGCTTATAGTGAAATAGCTGCGATGGTTATTTCTCTCTTAGTCGCCATCACTTTTAAATTCATTATCCCGGATGCCTTTTCCAATCATGTTGAATTGATATTATCTGTGCTCATTACAACAGTCGGTTGGATTGTCGCTACTTACCTGACAGACCCAGTGAACAAAAATACTTTGATAGATTTCTACAAGTTAATTAAACCACATAGCCTTGGGTGGCAGCCAATAATAGATCAAGGAATTGAGGAACAAAGAATAGATAAGGAAGAGGTGAACACCGGTAAATTGCCAACAGAGTTATTGGGAATGTTTATAGGTATTTTTATGGTCTATGGCTTTCTGTTCACAACGGGACTATTCTTATATGGTGAAACTTTAAAAGGAATGCTTGGCCTGATAGCATCTTTGGTCTTGATGTGGTTTTTGAGGCGATCGCTTAGCAGGCAGTAAATCTATTTAATTTATTCTAATTCGGAAAAATGCCATTAAGTCAATAAGACTTGGTGGCATTTTTTTTAACAAGAAACCCACTTTAAACTTACGCACCTTTTTCCTTTGGTGAAAATTTATAATTGGTCTATGTCTTTAACTTTTGCCCAAGTTCCTGTTTCTTTTGATTCCTCCGATGCCAGTCCAATTAAATGCAAATTAGCGACAACAGTAGCGTTTGCAAAACTCGGTATGTCGCTTTCAACTGCATCTAAAAAAGCAGCTATTGATTCATGCACTCCTGGCCAATCTGCATAAGGTTGAATTGCAGGTAAACTCATAAGCTCCCATTCGGGTTTTCTTTTAGTTCTTATTTTCATTTCTCCGCTTAAGATATCAATTTGGATGTCTCCCTTATTCCCAACCACTTCTATATTAATTTTCAAGTCCTCTGCACTATCGATATTGACTTTAAGTTCTCCCCATATTCCATCATAATCGAAAAATCCAGTACTCTGACTTTGCCTACGTCCTTCGGTACCATAGCCGTCCATAATTAAAACACGTTTCGGTCTCGAATCAAGCAAGACATTTAGAACATGAGTGTACCAAACAGATAATCGACCGATATTATTTATGTCTTGATTTGGGTCAGCTCCCCAACTTGACTGCAAGCGAATACTAGCTGTTTGGATATCACCTATAATTTGTTTTTTTATTAATTCAGCAGCTTTGATGACGGCCGGAACTAGAGCCAGTTCTAAATCTGCATGGGTGATTTGTGGAGCAGCGAGCATCTTTTTGATTACTACCGGAATCAAGGCCCTTGTATGGGCTATCGGTGGTTCATAAAATACAGCTTTACCTGAAGCCAATGCGGCTGTGATAGCTTTAGCATGAATCGAATCGGGAACAGCAATCATTACTGCTTCTATTTTAGTTGATCCTAATAAGTCTTCATAGCCTTGGTATATGTCAATACTATTTCCAAAATTTTTCTTAATTGATTTTATTGTAGCTTCACTTTTAGCAGAAATTCCTACAATTTCCGCCCGCCCATCATTTTGCAAAGCAGGGATGTATGCATCCTTAACCCAAGAACCGTAACCAATAATTCCTATTTTAACCTTTCTCATTTTTTTATTTTTTAATATATACGTTCAAGGTTTCCGATATGCGAGGTGGCAACGCTATGGGAGTCATGATCGTCATATCTATTATCCTTATCAGTTCTCATTTTCAATTTAACAAAAGTTATTATTATCATGATTCTTTACAGATTCAATTATTTCTTTTATTAAGTTTTCTTTATCATTCTTCATTCGGTCAATGATAAATTTTCTTTCTTTAGGAATAGGAAGTGTTAAATCAAACTTAAATCCCCGTACCATTAGTTCAACAACAATGGGTATTAGCCCAATTCCTTTATCAGTTAGCAAATATAGTTTCTTTGTTCGTTGTTTTCGTACTGCTCACTCTCAATAAATCCATTCGACTCAAGCATTTTTAATCTGTCAGAAAGCACGTTTGTAGCAATTCCTTCTCCTGCATTTAAGAATTCATTATAAAAGCGAAACCCAGAGAATACAAGATCACGAATAATAAGTAATGTCCATTTATCACCTATAATATCAAGCGCTCTACTGATAGGGCAATCGGATCATTTTTGAGTCTTTTCCATAAACGATTGTTTTTTGCAAGTTAATAGACTTGTTCTGGCATAACTACTTGATACTCAGAATATGTTTTTTTGCTAAAAGTACAGAATATGCCAGTAAATTACAATGATATTCGAACAGACCGCCAGTGGCGAGCAGCAACCGGTTTAAATCAAGAACAGTTTTTCAAGTTGGTTCCATTATTTAAATCTAGTTATGAAAAATTATTTGATGAATCGGTAGAAGACAGCCAAAAGTTAGGTTTGGGCATAGTGAATTTCAGACTGTCTCACCATCAGGAGGAATGAAGTACCTCTGCCAAATACGCTAAGTTCATAACTTTAAAGTTCGGTACTATTTTGTCCCCACCACGTAACACCTCTTCATCGCCAATACCAATTACAGACATTCCTGCTCTTGTGGCCGCTTCAATTCCAGCTTGTGCATCTTCAAAAACGACGCAGTATTGAGGAGGCGTTTCGAGCTCCTTGGCACATTTGAGAAATACCTCCGGATCAGGTTTAGCATTAATGGTTTTGTTACCATCAACAAGCGCATTAAAGAAATGCCTGATGCCTACTTTATCGATAATCAATTCTGCATTTTTACTGGCAGAACCCAATCCGATTTTCAATCCCGCAGTTTCTATTTCTTCTAACAATGATAATACGCCTGGCAAAACATCGTCTTCGGTTAGTGTTTCAAGATATTCTAGGTTCCAATTATTTTTTCTATTGGCTAATGCTTCCTTTTCGGCCTGCCCTAATTTAAGACCTCCTAATTGTAGGATGATATCCAAGGAAGCCATGCGACTTACCCCCTTTAGTTTTTCATTTTCCGCTTCAGTGAAAGTATAAATTCCCAGTTCTTCTGCCAAGCGTTTCCAGGACAGAAAATGAAACTTGGCGGTATCTACTAAAACGCCATCCAAATCAAAAATAAAAGCTTTTATCTCTTTACTCATATTATAATGCTATTTCAAGGTTCTGATTTGCAAGCAAGGAAAACAAATTTCCTTTTACCTCCAACTCAAGGGCTTCAGTTTTGTTTGAACTTCTAAAAAAGGTAATACTTTCTTGGCGTACTTTTACAGTGATGGAGTCTCCTCGCCATTTTAATTTGAATTGAATTTCATTCCAGTCCTTAGGTAACCAAGGTTTGAAAGTCATCCGCTTATTTTTTACTCGGAATCCACCAAATCCAAAAACAAGACACATCCAGGTTCCGCCGGCAGAAGCAGCATGCATACCCATATCTGTATTCCCCTGATTGTCTACCAAATCGACAAATGCGGAGCGTTGAAAATATTGGAGCGCTTTACTGGTATCTCCTACTTCAATGCCCATAATAGAATGTATACTTGGGCTAAGAGAGGATTTATGCATCGTTCGCTGCTCGTAATAATCATAGTTGATTCGCTTGATTTCATCATCAAATTCGTCGGGTAAGACATACATCAACATGACTACATCAGGCTGTTTGACGAGCGTAGTTTCCTGGGCGTTGAAATGATCATATCCTTCTGGATAAATTGGCATTTCATTGGCATCCCATTCTGTAATCGCTACTTCTTTACACTTGAAGTAGTCTTCGTATTGCTCAATCAATTTTTTCTTCGGATCGAAAAGGATATAAATTTTTTCGGCTTTTTCTTGCCATAGCTGTACCTCTGCTTCAGTGAGCTGGAGTTGCGCCATTAATTTGGCCAGCGCATCTGCATGTTGGCTACCCAACTGCTGAAATAATTCTACAGCCTTTTGAAGATTCCACTTTGCCAACCAATTTGTAAAAACATTGTTATCGACATGCTCGTGAAATTCATCCGGGCCGATCACCCTGTTTAATTCATAGCGATCTTCCTTCTCCTGGTATTCCAATCTACTCTCCCAAAAGCGAGCAGTATTAAAAAGCATTTCTGCACCATAATCGAGGAAAAAAGGCCAGTCATCCGTAGCCGTCAAATAGGTGAGTACCCCATAAGCAACATCGGCTGTAATGTGAATTTCTTCTTCTCCAGTCCAGATGCGATGCTTTCCATCGTGTGTCCATTTAGGAGTGGTTTCCGCTCCAGTGTCTGCTGATTCCCAAGGATATTGCGACCCTTTAAAGCCATTAGTCGTTGCATTTTTTTGCGCCTCGACAAGGCAATGGTATCGATAGAGTAGGAGGGCTTTCGCGGTTTCTGGTTGCGTGTATATAAAAAATGGAAGCAAAAAGATTTCGGTATCCCAAAAGACATGTCCTTTGTAGCCCTCTCCAGAAAGACTTTTTGCACCGATATTTACCTTCGGGTCATTTTCATTAGCAGAGATGAGAACGTGATAGATATTGAAACGCAGGGCTTGTTGAGCAGCAGCATCGCCATCTAAGATGCAGTCACAGCTTTCCCACTTGGAAGCCCAAAAAGTTGCATTGTCTTTTAACAGGGCATCGAAGCCTTGCGCTGTAGCTTCTTGGAGCCAACTTGTACATTGCTGTTGGAGCATTGCTGCATCCATATCTCTAGACGTTCCGATGGTTACCAATTTATCCAATTGATAAGTATTTCCTTCCGTCGCTGGAAAGGTAATGACTTCGCAAATCTTTTCATACTCCTTTCTGTAATTTCGGGTAGCACTTGCTCCGCTTAGTTTCAAGGAAGCCGCATATCCTAAATGATGGTCGCGATCGAGCGTTTTCATTTCTAAATAAAGACCATCCTCATTGGCAACAGAGGTCTGCTCTTGCAGGTGTTTGCTTTTTGCCCATTTCTCCCATTTTGTTTCTATTGGAAAATCAGGTGTTTCTACGTATTGCGGCAAGCGGTCAAGGTTCCGGCGGTCTCCTTCAAGCGCGCTTTCAACAGTTATTTGTCCATCGTAATTTTCAGGACTTACCAAAACCCGCATGGCCGCTAAATGTTGGTTGGAATAACTCACGAATCGAATACTTTCATAGCGGGTTCTTCTGCCAGAAGGATCTTCGAAGATGGTATGCCTATAAAGGATTCCTTGTTTAAGATCAAATTTTCTCCGATACTCGGTGGCTTTGCAAGTATTGAGATTAAGCGCTACTCCGTCAACATAAATTCTTAAAGGAATCCAGTCAGGGGCACTAACCAGATCGACAACTGTAGAATCATGGTGATCGAATACGCCGGCAATATAAGTGCTTGGCCAGCTTCCTCTGAAGCCTTCTTCCAGCGCACCCCGCGTGCCTTGATATCCATTTCCTGTTGTGAAAATGGTTTCGAAAAAGTTGACTTTGGAAGGCTCGAAGGATTTCTCCTCTATTAGCCACTCAGAGTCATTTAAGAACTGAGCTAAATTTTTATTATTTGGAAGGGCCATAAGTTTCGATAATTTGTTGTTCTGTTTCAGTGAGTGATTTGTAAATCGCCAATTCGGTACCAACGCACCTTTGAGCGCCCATGGCATTCCCGTATTGACAAGCCTGGACATAATCTCCTGTTTTGAGAAGGCCAAAAGCCAAACCTCCAGCAAAAGAATCTCCACAGCCGGTCGTATCCACTACTTGTTCGACCCGACATCTCTTGACAAAATGTTCTTGCACCTTTCCATCCTTATCTTTGAAATAAACAGCACATCCATATTCATCAAGGGTAATATAAACCGCTTTGACGCCGTGGTTGAGGCAATGGCTTGCAAATTTAGGCAACTCATCTAGCGAGAGTTCTGTAATCTCCTCCAGGTCTTCCGGCTCGTATTCTTTTTGATACCAACTACAGCCAGCTTCCTCCAGATTCATTTTTAAAATATCGATATGAGGTAACCACAAGTCGCGGTCGATCCAAAACCGATGGACACGTTCTCCCAAACGGGAGCAAGTATTAGTAGGCCCATGTGCATCAAAAATAATGACGCCTTTGCTATTTTTTTTAAGGTATTGTAAAGTATCAAGGGCAACTTCAAAATCGGTAACCGGGACAAATACAAAGGCATCTGAATCCAGTAGATTTTCCACATCTCGAGGAACTATGGGATTCATAAAAGCCGTTTGTCGTTCTAGTCGCTTGTTTTGATCCACATAAACTAGAGAGATTACATCACCTTGGTCTGCTTCAGAAGTGATGTGATCGGTATCTACGTTTTGGAAAGGAGCTAACAAGGCTTTTACAGGAGCCTCGTCAATTTTTCGCAGATGCGTAACGGGGATAATTCTTGAATTGGAACTTACCAATCTGGATAAGGCTACAACAGGGTATAGAACACATCCATATTTACTGATTTCCAACCCTTCGTAAGTCGTAATATGGTCTCTGGGGATGGGCCCCAGTACGGCAATTTTATAGTCCTTTTCCATTGGTATAATTATAAGGTTAGTGTGAAAGACACAATTATACAAAAAAAATAATAAATAGGGGCTAGAACGCTAATATTAATAAGAGACGACTGCCCTACGGATGGTCTTTTTTCAATAGCATGACCCGTCTTTTTTTGAACGACCAGTCCAATTTTTTTATCGCCATAGACGATTTTACACGTCAGGGAGGCTTGTTCCAAATAATTTAAAGCATTTTCATAATCTTCCAATGTGATATGTACATCGCTGAAAAACTCCAGCGTGGTTATCCAATCGTTGTAATATTTGGTACGCTCAACAACAGCTAATATTTTCAAAAAATATTAGCTGTTCTGGGGAAATCACCTGAGAAATGATTTGTAATATCATTGTTAAGGAGAGTGGGTTGTCTGTTTGGTCGTAAATGACGCTACCCAGTCTTATGATGGTTGTCGGGGAATCAAAATTTTATGATAAGCTACAAAACATAAGGCAGTTCATAAAAATGAACTGCCTCGCGGTCCCATTTAACCTGTATAAAAAAAATGGGTTTTCTTTATTATTTAGTTGTTTGAAATGAGGGGTAGAAAAAGTGTAAGCACACTACTTAATTTTACCAGTACGTAATCTCCATTAAGAATGGTTGCGTCGAATGCTATGATACTTGCAATAGCTTTGATATGTAAAAAAAAATTAAAGATATAATTAGAAACGGCGCAACTCTTTCAACCGAAATACTCGTACAGGAAGTAAATGGAAAAAATTATGTCTATAAAGTATCTTGTGTTGCTGCTATTCTTAACCCTGAGCTTAGAGCCCTATGCACAATCACCCTATGAAGTAAATTGGAAAAAGGAAATTAAATTGAAAGAAAAGGGACTTACTTTTCAGGTGGAGGTAAATAGTCTTTATTTTTCATGGGGCTTTAGTAAAAATAAAAAGGAAGCGATGACTGCTTTTTTTGAATAAGGAGACCATCTTATTTTATCTCAAAGTTCAGTCCCATACTCACAATAAAAGCGGTCAAATCAGTAGAGCGTTTGTAGTAAGCTGTTCGGACTTCTAAGTTTTTAAATTGAAGTGTTTTCTTATGAAACCATTTGTTTCGGCTAATGCCATACAAAGGAGCTATTCGAAAACCCAGTCCAATTTTATGGCTCGTCAAACCTGATAAATCATGATCAGAAGTGTAAAATTCTTCGGTTGAAGAATGCTCAGAAAAGGGAGCAAAATAATCTACCGCGTTTTGTGTATTGAAACGATAGAAAGGGGAGAGGGTCAACCAGTCATTCACTTTGACTGGCGTTTCCAAGCTGAAAGTATGTGCTTGTAAACCCCAATCGTCTACATAAAAACGGTAATAAGAACGAATGACTAAAGCATCCATTGGAAAATAGTTGAATCTAATTCCCACTGGAATTTTTAATCGACTATCGGGCAATCTCTCAATGTCAGGAAGTGATTGGTCATTAAAATACACCCGGTGAAAGGGAGTCGAAAGTAAGCCTTCCATATAGATGGCTTCTGCCGAAATAGAAAACTGCATCCGCTGATTCAAGACTTGTGCAAAAGTGGCTTGAAAATTATAAGAATTTCGCAGCGAAGTTGGAACGAAGGTTTTTCCCCTCAACTCCACAGGTAGAAAGAATTTCCAGTTGTCCCGAAACATTTGCGCGTTTAAACTCAACTCGCTATTGCCTTCATTAAATTCTTTGGCAAAGGACAATCCAAAGGATACCGAAGTATAATCATATTCAGTTGAACCACTTACTTTGGCACTATAGGTTTCGCCTCTGCGGAGGTTTTTTCTGGAATAACTTACCGTACCGTATTGTCGTAAATCCTTACTAGAAGCAGAGGAAGGATTATTGTCGATATTGTCGGTAGAGGCGGAGGTATAGTATTCGCCGCCAAGTGTTACGGAAATGGAGTTGATGGAATCAAAAGGCAGGTTAACGATTAAAACATTGGCAAAGTCTGTTAATTCTTCTGTGCCTACGCCGCCTGTTACCGCTGCATTATCTCCGTCTTGATTATAGTAGCTGGACAAAAAGTCAATGGTTGTTACTTTGTCATTGCCTTTCATTTGGTATTCACTGTTTTGTGCGAAACCCTGAAAAGCAATCATTGATAATAATATAGATAAGCCTAATTTGGTGTTCATTTTAATTGATTTAAATTTCTTGTTTTCAATGAAGGTTAATAATTAATTACAACCACAACCTCCACCGACTTTACCGCCGTTGGCACCAGCTCCCCCTTCCCGGTAGGCTTCAAAATTGATTTCAAATTGCTGGCAGTTCTTCGCTGCCAATTCCATTTCCGTATCATTCAGATACATTTTTTGATAGGCTTTGACCGAAACACAGGAAGTGAATTGAAGGCCAATAGTGCATATTATTAAAAGTCGAACTGTACTTTTCATATTTAAAAATTATTTAAAAATAATTGAATTTTAAATTTTCAGAAATCAGTATTTCATCCTCATCGGTGATGATAAGGCATTCCGTTTGTTGGAGTAGATTCACCAATTTTAATCCTTTTTCCTTACCCAAAACAAAAATGGAAGTTGCCAAAGCGTCTGCCAATTCTGCATCCGGACAAATCAGCGTTACGCTTTTTATTCCAGTAGTGGGGTAGCCTGTCAAGGGGTTAATGATATGAGCATATCGCTTACCATCGAATTCAACAAACCGCTCATAATCTCCCGAGGTAACAACAGATAAATCATTTATTTGTATCCAACCCAAAGACACTTCTTTATCTTTTGGATTAGTGATATTGACCACCCAACCCTCTGGCGTATTGCTCAGGCCCCAAGTAATTAAATCGCCACTTGCATTGACGACACCACCTTTAATGCCGGTCATTTTTTGCATCAATGCCTTAGCACGATTGGCAGCGTATCCTTTTCCGATGGCGCCAAAACCAATCTTCATCCCTTCCTCTTTTAAGAAAACGGTTTGGGTTTCTTTGTCTAAAATAATATTTTGATAATCAATTTTTGCACGAGCTTTTTCAATCGTTTCTATTTCCGGCATTTGCTGCATCGAACCATCGAATTTCCAAATTCTATCCATGGAAGCAAAGGAAATATCAAAGGCTCCTTCCGTCAAATTAGATACTTTTGTAGCTCGAAAAATCAGGTCGTACAATTCCTCATCTACCTTTACGGGGCGAATTCCTGCATTGCGATTAATGGCACTTGTTTGTGAATTTTTATCCCAGGAGGAAATCAAATTTTCAATACGTTCAATCTCTTTAATCCCTCCATTGATGGCAGCCCAAGCGAGGTGTTCATTTTCTGCTACGGCAGTCAATTCAAAGCGGCTACCCATTAGTTTAAGTACCTTTTTTTGACTGACCAGGTTGGTGTCTTGAGCAGTAAGTAGCGCAGTAGAAGTCAGCAATAAAAACAAAAATATAGGACGCATGTTTTTAGTTTTTAGTCTTTAGGTTACGTTCTAAATTAGCCGTAAATTCAGCAGCACTTTGGCCTTTAAATTTAGGATTCGCTAATACTTTAGCGTTGGCATCTATGAGGAAAATATTTGGGAATACACCTGATTTGTTGAACTGTTCCGCAAGAGCTTCGTTATGGGAAGTTTGCTCCGGAGATAATTTGTTTTTCTTTTTTGCAGGAAAATCAAGATACAAAACGACCATTTTTTCTTTAGTCCAATTTTGAAAATCAGCCGCTTCCAGAATATCTTTTTTAAATTTAATACATGGTTTACACCAATCAGAACCTGCAAAAACCATCAGAATATTTGAACGGTTTTCTGCGGCATAGGTCTTGGCCTCGTCCATATTGTCAAACCATTGAAGGTCATTATCTTGTGCCATTAGAATATTTCCAAAAGCTAAAAAACTTAATATCAATGCTATGTTTTTCATGAGATGTTGTATTTCAAAGTGAAAAAATAAAACGGAATAGAATACATTAGGTATTACACAAAAAATAATTTCCCGATTTTTTTGGTGGAAACAATTATATAAACCACTCTCCCTACGGTCGTTTTGATTTACATAATTGTTTCCAAATCGGGAAGTTAATTTTTCGTTGTCACTAAGAGAAGATTCTTAATATATCACCGTTGAGTTCCGTCTGATAAATTGTCAGTCCTTTACTACCGTTAGTATTTAATCCACTGCCATCTAAACCGAAGCGAGCATCATGGTCGGTACAAAACCATTCGTTATTTTTGAAGACCACTTTGTACTTGTCCTCGTGGCTGCAAAGTTGCGTAGCTGCTACGTATTCTCCTGTCTCTGTTTGTGCGACGACCACACGATCTTTAATGATGTAGCCTCCGTTTTCACGTAGATTGCCGTTGCTTGATTGTGTTAAGTCAAGAGCGAAATCTACAGGGCCTGTTGGGGTAATCGCATTGTCTTTATAACAACCACCTAAGCAAGTAGAGGTTAGTGCAAACGCCGCTCCGATACCGATTTTTCCTAAAAATTCTTTTCGATTCATTATTAATTTTTTATATAAGTGATATGGTCAATATGCTCTAGTAAAGTTATCTTGTAAACTTTTGCATTGCCTGAATATTAAACAGCCATTTAGAAACGAACGTTACGGAGCATTTCGTCTGAGGTCTATTATTTTATAGCGGATTTTGACTTATTTATTCCTTTTACCAACATTTAATTTTCAGCTACGCAACCAAACAACTGTTAGACAACGTAGCTAATAAATGGCGCTATTGATTAGGAGTCCTTTTATATCAAAGACAAAAAAAAAGAACAATTCCCCTAGTAGATTGTTCTTAAAAAATAAATTTAATTTAATTTTTTTAATTAATTATTCAGCTTAATGAGAAGGTGCGACCACTCTGTGGTCGGAAGTCTGAGGTTAGGAAATAAGAATATCGTTATTTACTACCCCATCGGGGTTGCACCATCTAATGTGCTGAACAGGTTTAAATTAATTTTCTAATTCTAAAAAGCATATTGCAAACCCGTATTTAATTTAAACATTCGAGTCTGCTCATAATAATATTTTTTTGCAGTTCCGAAATCGTTCTCTAAACGGCCTTCAAATAACAATCGCCAGTTTTTGGTTAAGTGGTATTGAAAGCCCAGATAGCCAAAGGCGGTATTGAGTTGAAAAGAAGAAGGCAGTAGCTTGGATTTGCTATTAAGGTATACTCCTTGAGGGCTTTGATACTCAAAAGTGACATTTGATTTTAATGCCCTGCGGCTCATAATGCCAATACCTATATAAGGTTGTAGCCTTTTTGTTGGAAGAAAACGATATTGAAAGGCAATAGGTATTTGTAAGTAACTAAAGTCTGCAATGATTTCATGTAAAATATCATCGTCTGAGGTTGAGGGAATATCTGGAAATAGCATTTTAAGTTCGGCTTCCCCTTGTTTCGTATCATCAGTATAGACTTCGTAATTATTCGTAAAATACTCCAGCCCGAGCACGATGCTAAAGTGTTTGCCATAAGCTACTTCGCCACGTAAACCAAGGTTGTTATCTTTGGATGGAACGTAATGATAATCTCTAAAGTCAAAATCAATTTGTCTACTTCTCCCGACAATCGCACCAAGACTTATTTGGGATGGTTGTGCGTAACTTAAATAATAACCGAATCCTTTTCTTCTTTTACTTTTATCTATTTCTGCTAAGGAACCATTTGCGGCATCGGTCATGCTATTTGGAAAAAGAGTACTGTTTAAAGTTGGAACAGCTAACAACTGGCTTTGAAGCAATTCCGCGTTAGCTTCGTCAGGGTTGTTAACGATACTGAATGGATCTGTTCCGGTTTGATAAGTATTATTTTTATTCGCATTTAAATAGTCAAAAGTCGTTTGGGGTTCCTTAAAAGAAGCTTTATGAAACTGGAGAAAGTTATTCATTTGGTAAGCTATCTCAGAAGAGGTAGCAGAAAAAGAAAAGGCATTGGTTCCTTCCGCTGTTGGGTTATTTACCGAACGCGATTTTTGTTGGAGCTTCCTGGATGAGTTTTCTAGATTAAGTAATTGTATTGTTTTTTCAATAGACGTAAAGGTCGTATCATAAACAACGACCATATGCTTTTCGTACAAAGTATCAACTACAATAAAATTATGATGAAGTTGGTTCTCTAAAAGGCTTATTTTTTCAGAGGCCACGTTATACTTTACAAAATAATTAAGTCCTCCCGCGAATAGAAAAAGAGAAAGAAATAGAAATGGTAACCATGCTTTCCAAGCGATAGGAGTCTTTGGCTTAGCGGTTAATCTGGTTTGCAGTTGACCCCAAGCCTTTTCATTAAATGGAACTTCAGGATGATCCTCCATTGTCTCTTTAACCCAATCTTCAAAATTATTATCCATATTTGCTTCCTTTTGTGGTTTCAGAGTTTTTCAAAAACTCTTGTAATTTCGAACGAGCTCTAGAGTAGTTAGACTTTGACGTATTTACACTTATTTCTAATCGGTCTGCAATTTCTTGATGTTTTAATCCATCTATAGCATAAAGGTTAAAAACAAGTTGATACGCAGGTGGTAGCTTTTGTATTTGCTTCAAGACATCCTGATAGGCAAGATTCTGGAATGCAAGAGGATCGTCTTGCTTTGGGGCAGGTAAAACCCCCTCTTCTAATGATAAGGTACTTTCGAATTTTTTATATCTCCTAGTATAGTCAATCGAAGCATTAATCAATATTCTTCTAAACCAATATTTGAATGGTTGTTTCGTATCGTATAAGTCGATCTTCACAAAGAAGTTATAAAAGGCATCATTCAAAATATCTTCTGCTTCTTCTTTATTATTTGAATAACGCAAACTAATACTCATACCATAGCTATAATAGAGGGTATACAACTTCTGTTGCGCAGCAAGATTTTTATTGCGACAAGCTTGTATGAGTAGTTCAACATTTTGTTTGTCTTTCATAATCATATGAAACCACATTTCAGATACAGGTTAAAAATAGCCGTAAGCCTCTAAATGTCTATACGTGTAAATATAATCAAATGGTTGCGTGAGAAAAAAGTACTTTAAAGGCTATTCGGTATTGGAAGCTTACTAATTTGCCTAGGGGCTCACAGCTTGACCTCCAACAAATTACTTTGAAATAAGGAAATTATTTTTTGTGTAATACTTGGAAAATAAAGGAATGGATA
>JBLHRR010000066.1:0-27026 GCA_047626155.1 Saprospiraceae bacterium
TCATTGCTATCCCTCAGTATCACAAAATAGATTCCTTGACGTAATTGACTGGTGCTTAAATTACATTGATTATAAGCATCAAACTCGGCAGGAGTCGATATTACTTCCCTTCCCAAGATATCATAAACACTCACGCTGAGTTCTATATTCGATTCGAATAGTATAGTTGTACTTTCTACCGTTGGATTTGGAAATAAGGCACCACTCTCGGCTAACTTTTTTATAAAATACTTCTCACCAAATGCAAAGGCCTTTTTCCCAATTTTTTCACCAATAATTCGCCCGGAAACATCATCTATCGGTGGGTGTATCCCTCCCCATATTCGGCTTAAACTTGTCTGATCACTGGCATCACGATAGGTAGCCCATTGTAATTTTATTGTCGTAGAAGGTCCTTTTTCAAATTTTAAAAAGCTATTCGCTGGAGCTTCAAAAACCCCTAAACCTCCTGGAAAGAAAGGATCGCCGGTTAGCATTGTAAGAAATTCAGCCGCTGCTCTTGAAAATGTAGAATGGCCCGACACGAATCCCGCGAAAGGTGGTGACACAAAAGAAGGCCTTTGATAAGGAAACCACTCCTCAGCTAAAATCCAATCCACCCCAGCAATATCGTTATTAGGGTCAATAATAAAGCTAGGGCCTTTCCAACAATACATTTTAATCCTACCCACATTTTCATTGAACGCACCTGCCAAAGGACCTCCAAGATTTATAACCTCAATCAATCCTGGCACCAATGGCAGACCATTTGGATGATAACTAGGTAAGTCACTATCGCTAGATTGCCCTCTATCGGCCATATATCGTATAGCACTTATAGGTCTTACATAATCATAATACCCTTTCAATCCCCAGGCGGTAACGGCTGCATCATGCATTGTTCCGCCAAGTATAAAATAGGATTTAACATCCCACTCCAAATCACTTAGTTCATCTCCTTCGCCTTTAAATCTTTTAACCAAATCAGGCTGATCACTTACATAATTAAGCAAAGTAAACCAATGTCCGGGAGGAGTTTCACTATCGGGACCATCGGCCCAATATTCAGCTAAAACCCTTGTATAATCTCCCCTTAAAACCATTTCCGGCTCATATGGCAAATTAGTTTTCGGATTAATACTATGACCAGTACTTGGGTCACTGCCATCTGCGTAGTTGTAAAATGACTTATACTCTTCGAATGTGATCGGAAAACCAGAAGAATCGAAATTACCTTTGCTAGCGGGTGAAATATCAATTAGAACTCCATCCGCTGGATCTAAATGAGCACTCCATGCGGCAACTAATGAAAAACCCCATTTATAGGGATCTTCAATTCCGAGACCGTTTTGGAGATATGACGGTGCCCCAGGATCACTATAGACAGTATAATCAAAACCCGATACAGAGTGAATAGTCTTATCCTCGTCCTGAAGTGAGAAAGGTGTAACACTGCCCCATTCCGGACTTAAAAAAGCAGGTTGCCCTCCAGGAATTACGTTCCCGCTCTGATCAACATAGTTTTCAACTTTCAGCGGTTGCCAATGATTAGGATGGGTCATATCCCCGTTACCAGTAATATCAGTATTAAGGGGTTCGTTTAAAGGCTCATAAAGTTGATTTCCATAATCCAATGCTTCATTCGAACCATCCTGTAATCCGAAGGCAATAATCTGTTGTGCAATATAATTCCCAAGGGCAGCGGCATCACCGTTTTCATAATTGGTGGATGTAATAGAAATATCGTACTGCAAATCTGCCATAAGGCTATTCACTGCCTCTAAGATTTCAACTTGTCTAGGGGCATTTTCAAAACGGTGTAAGATGATTCGATAAACGGCGTAGCTTATTGCCTTGTTTCTCGCTTCGGAAAGATTTTCCGAAGTTGAAAATCCGTTAAAAGAACAGGTATAATCCCCTACTGTTTTTCCTAAGAAAAAAGTATCTGCATAAGGTGCGAAAACTGCCCAGACATCGTACATAGCCACTGAAGTATGAAACAGATTTCGCGCGTGCACAGTAGGCCGTGCAAAATCATTCCGAATACCATTTAGCACTTCTTCGTTCCATTGTCGTGCAACAGATTGTGCTGTCGTACTACCAACTAGGAAACATAGAAAAACTAAAACAGTGTATTTTCTCATTTATCAGTTTTGTACAAAGATACATCGGACAAAGTAATATTAGCAACCCCAATTTTGCCGTCACTTAAAATATTAATCCCTATTTTTGTTAGACGCTCAAAATTGATAGATTAATATGTTCGAAAACACTTTGAAATTCGCTAAAAAATGTGATACTTTGGATACATTAGCTAGCTTTAGAAATAAATTTCATATTCCTAAAAACGTCGATGGTCAAGAGTTGGTTTACCTTTGCGGAAACTCTCTGGGACTTCAACCTAAAACAGTTTCTAACTACATTGAGCAAGAACTTAATGATTGGGCCACATTAGGAGTAGAAGGTCATACAGATGCCAAGCATCCTTGGTTGCCTTACCACGAATTTCTGACCGAAAATATGGCGAAAATAGTTGGCGCTAAGCCTTCCGAAGTTGTTGTTATGAATGGTCTTACTACTAATCTTCATTTAATGATGGTTTCCTTTTATAGGCCTACAGCAACTAAGTATAAAATTATTATTGAGAGTGATGCATTCCCAAGTGACAAGTATGCTGTGGAAAGTCAGTTGAAATTTCATGGTTTTGATCCGAGCGACGCCCTAATTCTGTGGAAACCTCGAAAAGGTGAAGAACTTTGTCGCTTTGAAGATCTGGAAGAAATCATGGATCACCAGGGTGGTGAAATTGCTTTATTGATGATTGGAAGTACTAATTACTATTCCGGGCAAGCCTTCCCTTTGAAAAAAATCACAGATTTAGGACATAGTCATGGATGTATGGTTGGATTTGATCTCGCTCATGGCGCAGGCAACATTCAACCCAATTTACATGAAACTGGAGCCGACTTTGCGGTGTGGTGTACTTATAAATATCTCAACAGTGGTCCTGGTAGCCTAGGTGGCTGTTTTGTTCACGAACGTCATGCAAGTAACAAAGATTTGAATCGTTTTACTGGCTGGTGGGGACATAATAAGGAAACGCGTTTTAATATGCGTCACGAATTTGATGCTTTAAGTGGAGCTGAAGGTTGGCAATTAAGCAATCCGCCAATTCTTTCAATGGCAGCTATAAGAGCCTCTTTGGATATTTTTTCCGAAGCTGGTTTTGAAAATATTCGCAAAAAGTCTTTAAAGCTGACCGGTTTTCTAGAGTATTTAATTGATAACCTAAAGGATAATAGAATAAGCATTATTACCCCCCGAAACCCTGAGGAAAGAGGTTGCCAATTATCAATTCAGGTAAAAAGTGCTGATAAAAATTTGCACACAAGACTTACAGAGGCTGGTGTTATAAGTGATTGGAGAGAACCGGATGTTATCCGTGTTGCTCCTATCCCACTCTATAACAGTTTTGAAGATATTTATCATTTTGCTGAACGATTAAAAAAAGTATTGAATTAATAATTTTATTAGGGAAGATCCCTCCTCATATTTCGGGATGTTTGAGAGAGTTTCGGAACCAAAAAATACATTCCTTTTAGGAAATTTCATATGAGTAAAAAAGACAACATACTTATTATTGGAGCAGGGCTTTGCGGAAGTCTACTTGCACTTCGAATGGCACAGCGTGGCTACAAAGTTACCCTAGTTGAAAAACGGCCCGATTTGCGTAAAATCGAGCAAGATGCAGGGAGATCAATAAATTTATCACTCTCGGATAGAGGGCTAAGAGGCCTGCGCATAGCTGGTGTTGAAGCTGAAGCCAAAGAACAGTGTATTCCAATGCACGGGCGCATGATTCATGATAAAGAGGGGAATACATTCTTAAGCAAATACAGTGGTCGAAAAAACGAATTCATCAATTCTATCTCTCGTCCCGGATTGAACATGATGCTACTGGACGCTGCAGAAAAAATGCCGAATGTTAACCTAGTTTTCGATCACGCCTGTGAAGATATTGATTTAAAAAATGCTTCTGCAACTTTTAAAAATTACAATACAGGGGCATTAGTTACTTTTAAAGGTGATATTCTTTTAGGAACGGATGGAGCTGGCTCTGTAGTTAGAAAAAGCATGTTTAATAACAGAAACTTTTTATTTAGTTTTTCTATAGGCTGGCTTACTCACGGCTATAAAGAACTAACAATTCCGCCCGCCGAGAATGGTGGATACAGAACCGATAAAAATGCCTTGCACATCTGGCCTCGAGGGGAGGATATGCTCATTGCACTTCCAAATATGGATGGTAGTTTTACCGTTACTTTATTTCTTCCATATGCAGATAGCAATTACTGTTTCGAAAATTTAACCACACCTGAAAAAGTGCAGGAATATTTTCAACAGGAGTTCCCCGACGCCCTGGCTTTAATGCCGAATTTAACCGAAGTGTTTTTCGAAAACCCTACAGGGCCTTTGGGAACTATTAAATGTTCCCCTTGGAATTCCTTCGGAAAGTCATTAATTTTAGGAGATGCCGCTCACGCCATTGTGCCATTTTACGGACAAGGAATGAACGCCTCTTTTGAAGATGTTGTAGTCTTTGATGAAGTATTGGAGAAATTTGAAGATAAACTATTCACCGGAGAAATAGATTGGGAAAAAATATTCGAAGAATATGAAAAAGCGCGTAAAAAAGACACCGATGCTATAGCTGATCTTGCAGTAGATAATTTTCACGAAATGAAAGAGCATACGGCAAGTGAATTGTTTCAGCAGAAGAGAAAACTTGAAACTGCTTTTGAAGCGGAGTTTCCAGACGAATATTACTCTAAATACTCAATGGTAACTTTCAATGAAAATATATCTTATGACGAGGCGATGACAAGGGGTCGAGCTCAAGATAAAGCCATTCTTAATTTGATTGATGACGGCAAACTTCCTGAAACAATGCCATTGAATGAGAAACTTATTTTAGTGAAAAGAACAACGGAAGAAATTCTAGATGACAATGCCGTACTCGGAAAATTAAAATAAATTTTTTCTTTGAATAGCTTCTTCATAATTAGAGGAGGTATACATCACATAAGGTTTTACAAGTCCTAAACCTCTTCAAGAGGCCACTAATTGAAATACTGTTACACTATGAAAAACAAAAGTAGACTTATTGAAGGAAAGGCTACTCCAAGAGGAGCGTATCCACACGTAAAACGTGTCGGAGATTTTATATTTGTTTCTGGAGCAAGTTCCCGATTACCTGACAATACATTTGCTGGGGTACATCAAATAGATGATATGGGAACCATGCGATTGGATGTACGAGAACAAACGAAGGCAGTTTTAGAAAATATAAAAGATTATCTTGCAGCTGAAGGTGCTACTATGGCCGATGTTGTTGACGTCACTTCATTTCTGGTGAATATGAATGATTTTGCAGGTTATAACGAGGTCTATGCAACCTATTTTGACAAAGAAACGGGACCTACAAGAACGACAGTTGCTGTTCATCAATTACCTCACCCACATTTAGTAGTGGAAATTAAAGCAATGGCATATAAAAAGCTCAGTTAAGCATCACGAATCTAGAGAGATGAAAAAAATATTAAACTACATAAACGGTCAATATTTGCCTCCCATCGCTGATGGGTGGTTAGATAATTACAATCCGAGTAATGGTGAAATCTATTCTCAAATAGCAAATTCAAAAGAAGAGGATATTTCTTTAGCATACGAAGCTGCCAGAGATGCTTTTCCAACTTGGTCTAACACTAGTATTGACGAACGTAGTGCTATTATGCTTAAAATTGCATCTCTCATTGATGATAATTTAGACCGTTTTGCTTTAGCCGAATCGATGGATAACGGTAAACCTTTAAGTCTAGCTACTGCAATTGATATCCCGAGGGCGTCCAGTAATTTTCGGTTTTTTGGAAATGCTATAACCCAGTTTTCTAGTGAAGCACACGAAAGTATTGGTTTGAATACGATGAATTTTACACTTCGACAACCCATTGGAGTTGTGGGTTGCATTTCTCCTTGGAATTTACCCTTGTATTTATTTTCTTGGAAAATAGCTCCGGCCATAGCCGCTGGAAATACGGTAGTCGCAAAACCCAGCGAAGTGACTCCAATGACAGCCTTTCTTTTAGGGGAAATTTGTACTGAAGCAGGCTTGCCCAAAGGCGTTTTAAATATTGTTCATGGCTTAGGACCTTCCGCAGGACAGGCGATCGTTGCACATCCAAATATTAAAGCCATTTCATTTACGGGAGGAACAAAAACTGGGGAACATATTGCACGTACCGCCGCACCAATGTTCAAAAAACTATCATTAGAATTGGGAGGTAAAAATCCAAATATCATTTTTGCTGACTGCGACTACGATAAAATGTTAGCGGTATCCGTTAAATCATCCTTTACAAATCAGGGACAAATATGTCTCTGCGGAAGTAGGATCTTTGTAGAGAGCTCTATTTACGAGCAATTTAAAACAGATTTTATAGCAAAGGTTAGTGAGCTGAAAGTTGGAAACCCTTTTGAAACAGAAACAGATATTGGGGCACTAGTCTCGAAACCACATCTCGAAAAAGTCCAATCATATATTAAGATAGCGGAAGAAGAAGGAGGTAAGGTTTTATTTGGAGGAAAAACGATACAAGTATCTGGATCTGAAAATGGTTATTATTTAGAGCCAACTATTATTGAAGTGTACGATGATCAATGTCGCGTGAACCAAGAAGAAATCTTTGGACCTGTTGTGACTCTTATGCCATTTGAAACAGAAGACCAAGCATTACAATTTGCCAACGGTGTAAAGTATGGGCTCTCTTCAACGCTATGGACAAGCGACCTTAACAGAACAATGCGGATGAGCAAAAAATTAGAAGCTGGAATTGTATGGGTAAATACCTGGATGAGCCGTGATCTGCGAACTCCTTTCGGGGGAGTTAAAAATAGCGGAGTAGGCCGTGAAGGAGGATTTGAAGCCTTGCGTTTTTTCACGGAAGCCAAAAATGTATGTATTAAATATGATTGAAATAGATCGCTGTGCTTTTAGATTATTAGACGAAGAACAATTATAAAATTATTAAAAACACAACACTGAGCTTGTTGAAATGCTCAACAGGTCTTCAACAGGCTCAGACTAACAATAAAATCATAAAATGTCTCCCCGAGCGCAGTCGAGGGGTTGTTAAATAATAAATATAGGTCTCGACTGCGCTCGACCTGACAGAAAAATGAATTTAAATTTTAAAGATAAAAACGCACTTGTATGTGGAAGCACAGCAGGAATAGGAAAATCTACCGCGATGCTATTAGCCAAACTCGGAGCTACAGTGACTTTATTGGCAAGAGACGAGGAGAAGTTGAAGAACACGCTTTTAGAATTACCATTTCAAGACGGTCAGAAACATAATTATATAGTTGCCGATTTTAGCAATCCTGAATTACTTAAGGAAAGAGTGAATGTGGTGACAGAGAACAAAATTTTTCATATTTTGCTAAATAACACAGGAGGCCCGAAAGGTGGACCTATATTTTCAGCAGAACCCTCAGAATTTACAAATGCTTTTACACAGCATTTAATTTGTAATCAAATATTAGTTCAAGCCTTAGTTCCGGGAATGAAAAAAGCAGATTACGGTAGGATAATTAATATTATTTCTACCTCTGTAAAGCAACCTATTGATGGCTTAGGTGTGAGTAACACGATTAGAGGAGCTGTTGCCAGTTGGAGTAAAACTCTGGCCAATGAACTTGGACAATATGGGATTACTGTCAATAATGTTCTTCCAGGATTCACGGCTACGGACAGATTGGACGATATTGTTGCCAATGCCGCAAAGAAATTAAACAAAACAGAAGGGGAAGCCAGTGCCTTCATGATGGGACTTGTGCCCGCGAATCGTTTTGCTCAGCCAGGAGAAATTGCAAATGCTGTGGTTTTCTTGGCAAGTGAGGCCGCGAGCTATATCAATGGAATTAATCTCCCGGTGGATGGAGGACGGACTAAAAGTTTGTAACTTTAGCAATATCCTGTACTTGATAGATTCTTAAAAAAGAAATCTCGGAAATAGAAAAATCAAAAATAGATTCAATTAATATGATCCCTGCCTTCGCCGGGAATAGATATGAAACGAAAACTGCGAATTAACGGCCACTCTCATTTACTTCCTTATCCGGAGGATATCCCTCAATTTATGAAGGACAAAGAAATATTCTGGGTAGATAAGGATCGAAAGTTCATGCTTCAAAAAGATTGGAGCCGACCTGTTACCGACTCTAGTTTTTTTCTAGATGAAAAACTAGCGTGGATGGAAGGATTTAATATCGATCACGCGGTTGTCTTAAACCTATCTCAACTTTATGGAAATGGGCTGCGCGTGGAAGAGATGAAAAAGGCTCTGCGATTTCAGAACGATTTCAATGCAAAAGTTCAACGAGATCATCCTTCAAAATTTACTTGTGGTTTTGTAGTGCATCCGGGTTTTGTTCAGGGAGCAATGTGGGAAATTCAGCGTTGTGTTGAGGAACTTGGGATGCAATTACTTTGTCTTCCAACTCATTATATGGATACTATTGGGACTTGGCGATGTATCTTTGACGAGGAAAATGAACCGATTTTTGAAATGGCAAGCAAATACAATCTTGCTTTAGAGGTTCACCCTTATGACGGCGAAAAATTCATAAAGCTTGAGAATACTTCCTGGCGCTTTCATCTTATTTGGATGCTAGCACAATGCGCCGATGCCTATCACTTTTTAACGTTGAATGGCTATGCAGATAAATTCCCAAATATGCGAACTTGTTTTGCACATGGCGGACAGTTAGCACAAATGAATCTTGGAAGAAGGATACAGGGCTTTGACGGGCGTCCGGATTTATTTGAAGGGAAATCACATCCTAGAAAAGCAGTTGGACATAAGAATATCTTCTTTGACACCTTGGTACACGACACAGGCTCATTAAAGTTAGTTGTTGAAAATCAGACTTCTAAGCAGATCGTAATGGGTCTAGATGATCCTTATCCTTTAGGTGAAATGGATAGCGAAGTACAATCATCATATCCTGGGAAAATTTTAGATTTAGCTAAAGAACGCAATATACTTACCGAAGAAGAATGCGATTCCATTTGGGATGAAAATGTCATTCGATGGCTTTGTGGAGATGATGAAATTGCGAAACAAAAATTAATAAATCGGATCATAGGTTAATGGACTTTCTTCCTGAAAAAATTGAAGATTATGTCTTGGATCACTCTCAACAAGAGCCAGAATTATTACAAAAACTCAACCGAGAGACCTGGCAAAAGGTATTACAGCCACGAATGTTAAGCGGGCATTTTCAAGGCAGAGTATTAAGTATGATTTCTAAATTAATTGCACCAAAGCATATTTTAGAAATCGGAACTTATACTGGCTATTCTGCATTATGTTTAGCTGAAGGAATGCAATCTGGGGGTACACTTCATACAATTGACATCAATGAAGAGTTACATGAGCTACAACGAAAGTACTTTGATGCTTCAGGCTTCGGATCTAATATTTTTCAGCATACTGGAAACGCTTTAGAAGTTATTCCAGAATTGGACCAAGTTTTTGACTTGGTATTCATTGATGCCGATAAAAAAAACTACCAAAAATATTTAGAGTTAATCCTTCCGAAGTTAAAAAAAGGAGGTGTTATTCTAAGTGACAATGTACTGTGGAGCGGAAAGGTTGTTGAAACTATCAAGAAAGAGGATACTGATACCCAGGCATTAGTGACTTATAACAAATTATTGAATGAGCACGCTGATTTGGAAACCGTTTTACTCCCAATTAGGGATGGCTTAACAATTTCACGTAAAAAATAAACCAAAGTTAGAAATGGTTTGTTAGTGACCGAGCCGATTTTGAATTAAAACTTCCTCTTTATAGAACCGGCAGTATCTTCAACATCGTCTCTTATCCCTTCAATTTCTTTCTTAATATCCTTGGTTATATCCAAGTTAATATCATTCTTTTTTGCGCTTTTAGTGATTTCGCTTTTAATATCATTTGTTGCATCTTTAATTTGACGCATCCCTTTTCCAAGCCCTCTTGCAATCTCTGGCACTTTATCTGCACCAAACACCAATAGGACAACAAAGAGGATAAAACCTATCTCTGCACCGCTAATAAATAAGAAATAAGCTTGCGATATCATAACACAAATATACTTATGACTTCCGAATTATATGTTAAGTGTTGTATTTTTTTTGACATTCTAAATAGAAAAGCCCCTTCGATTAAACCGAAGGGGCTTTTAATCTGTTATAAATGGAACTATTGCCCCTTTACATTTTCTTTAAACTTATTAAAATCACCTAATTTTTTTCGCTTAGGCCAGCTGTTATTGCTAGTATCTATATCTGCGGTTTCCTCGTCAGGATCCACAATAATCTTCGTTATTTCCATTTCCGAAGCAATAACTTTACCAACTGAAGCATCATTCTTTCTCCATATCTCAGCAGGATAGGTTACTCTTTTTGTAGAACCATCACTATACGTAAATTCGGCAATGATTGGCATTGGAATACCTCCTGGTTTTTCAAAAGTTACTTCATAGAAAAACTTAGGGTTTTTCAAGCTTGCTCTCTCATTAGCCGGCACATTATCCATTATATAAGCTTGTAGGGTTGGCACATCGGCCAATGTTGAAGTACGCATACTTTCTTCGAAATCTTCACTATCCTCATCTATTAAATAAACCAATGCCGGAAGATCGCTTTCTTTCATTCCTCGCTGCTCCATCATTTCCCTAACCTCTTTACTCATTTTCGAAGTAACATAAAAGGTTTTTACCTCTTTCACCCCAATATCAGTATAATCTGTGGAATAGAACCATGATCTCCAGAACCAATCTAAATCAACCGCAGATGCATCCTCCATCGTTCTAAAGAAATCTTCTGGAGTTGGATGTTTAAACATCCAACGCTGAGAATAGGTTCTAAAAGCATAGTCGAATAAATCACGCCCCATAATTGTTTCACGTAAAATATTGAGCCCTGTCGCTGGTTTCGAATATGCATTTGCTCCAAAATTATAAGTATTTAATCCCTTTGTCATTATGGGAGCCATTCGGTCCTGGTCGCCTGCCATATAGCTTACAATCTTGTTGGCCGGTCCTCTACGTGAGGGATAAGCCTTGTTTGGTGCTATAGCATCTGGATACCACTCTCCGAAATCCTGTTCTGCAACATATTGCACAAATGTATTTAAGCCTTCGTCCATCCAAGTCCATTGACGTTCGTCACTATTTACAATCATAGGGAAATAGTTGTGTCCAACTTCATGAATAATAACACTCATCATTCCGTATTTTGTCCGATCACTATATGTTCCGTCTTTATCTGGCCTTCCATAATTCCAGCAAATCATTGGGTATTCCATCCCTTGATTCTTTGCATGCACAGAAATTGCTTTATGGTAAGGGTAATCAAAGGACATTCTTGAGTAAGACTTCAAAGTACTTGCAACCACTACAGTCGAATAATCTTCCCATAAAGGGTTTCCTTCTGGTGGATACATTGAAACTGCCATTACATCTTTATCTCCTATCTTTACTGACATCATATCCCAAATATATCTTCGGGAAGTTGCGAAACCAAAGTCACGCACATTTTCTGCTTTTAGCTTCCAAGTCTTTGTTGACCTTCGAAATCCTTTTGATGCCACTTCTGCTTCCGCCTGTGTAACGATAATAACGGGCTTCTCGTAAGCCTTTTTTGCCTGATTATAGCGATCCATCATCTCTTTAGTAAAAACATCTTTTCTATTTACAAGTACTCCTGTTCCGTCTAGGACGTGATCGGAGGGAACAGTAATATTCACTTCGTAATCACCAAATGGCAAGGCAAATTCGTCTCGACCCCAAAACTGACTATTCTGCCATCCTTCTACATCACTATATACGGCCATACGCGGAAAGAATTGTGCAATTACATAGCCTCTATTTCCATCTTCAAAAGTCTCAAAACCACTTCTAGCACGATCTACTGTATGTTCTGGAATGTTGTACCACCATCTCACAGAAAATGAAAACTTCCCTCCTGGCTTCAAGTTCTGAGGCATTTCAACACGCATCATCGTTTGATTGATTGTGTATTCCAAATCAGCTCCTTTAGAAGATTTAACCGCTTGAATTTTGAATCCTCCATCAAACGCAGTACCCATATGTTCTCCAACAAAACTACTCGCCATAGTAGCAGGTTGCGTTCCACTGCCTTCTATCAATGGAGATTTTGAATCTTTTTCTCGTACATTTTGATCTAACTGTACCCATAAATATTCAAGAACGTCGGGAGAGTTATTTGTATACGTTATGGTTTCAAAACCGCTAATCTTCGCTTGCTGATCGTCTAGTACAATATCCATTACATAATCCGCCTGCTGTTGATAATACTGTGGCCCGGGAGCTCCATTTGCACTTCTGTAAACATTTGGTGTTGAGAACTCTTCATACAATTGCTTGAACCGATTCACGTTAGAATGGCCAGGCTTTCGCTCTGTTGACTCCTCTTCTTGCGCGTAAGTAAAGCCAGTTACAAGCAGCAAAGCTACAAGAGATAAGTATTTAAGTAATTTCATGTTAAAATATTTTGTTAATTAATGAAGAATTAAAATCCCGACCAACTTGGTTCGTTAATTTCAAATTTACCGATAAGTATTGCATTTTAATATTGTGAATAAAACTAAAAAGTCGTTAAAAATAGTTTTTCTCTAGCGTTATAAGAAGTAATTAATTGAAGTTTAACACTCCTTTAGGATTATCAACATCAAGAATTAAACTTTTTCTATTTTCTGTTGTTTTAAAATGAATAATATTCTGCTGTTCTGAAAAAACATCTGTTAAGGCTTTAAACTCAACTTCTAAACTTTTAAGCTCCTTGACTCCAGTGACTTCAATATATGATTTTACCATATCGACATCATATTCTATTCCGAGATAATCCAAGGTCACAGGGGTTCCATTGACTAAAATATTTAATTTCTGAAGAATATATTTCTTCAATAGAGCCACATCTTCTGTTGTTTCTTTTGCTGTTCCCAAGGAAACATCTGGCCGATATCTTTTCCGAAGGACCTCCTCAATATCATCAATAAAAAACTGTGTGATAATCTGAAGCGACTCACTTTCTGCAACATATTCAATTTTCGTGATACTTACGTAAAATTTATGCTCGGCAGATCCTGTAATTAATGAAAAAAGAAAAACTAAGAAGGTTATTTTTAAAAACTTCATAAAGCAATTTAGGGTTAAATTTATATATGACGAAAATTAAAAAATTATGTAAAACAAAAATCATTCCTCATTCTCCATAAGTCTTGCAACATACTCTTCACTTTTTGTCTTGAAAAGATTAAGGACTTCCGAAAAATTTTCCTTTTTAAAATCGTCTTGCAAAGTAGAAGTTTCAATGCAAAAAAGAACAAAATCATAGACCCTATTTTCAGGGATTCCATATGCCTCTTTAAAGAACTCCTCAGAATAATGATGAATAACAAGCGCTACTGAATTATTTTGCCCTTCCCATTCTCGTTTTATTTTAAGTTTTCTGTAATACCCAGTCCAATGTTTATAAATAGCTTCCAAATTCACATTTAATGGAAAAAAAGCAATCGCAACGGGTACAATCTTTTCTTCTCCTTCTTCCTTAAAACCTGGGATACCAACGTCGTCAAAGTTTAATTTTTTTTGCGTTTTAATATTTTGAATATCGATAGCAATATTTCCAGATAAATTGGGGCCAAGAATAACTTCGTCTAGTTGATTTACTAGTTCAGACAATCTAATGGTTAAGATACCTTTCTCATTTATTTCTTCTGAAATGATTACCTTCTCGGTCACATAAGTCACGGAAGAAAACACTAGGGTATCTTCCCTATTTACTCGTATTGAAAAGTTGCCATTTTCATTAGTAATCGCGTTAAATCTAGAGGTGGTATTTAGTATATGAATTCCCTCTTTATCTCTTTCATTCGTAACCTTACCGTGAAGTACTTGTGATTGCGCGATTCCTTTTAAAGAGAAAAGCAAAATGGTGACAAACATGAAGTAAAAAGATCTATTCACGAAGGTTTTTAAAATCTTTGCTCTTTTGATACATAAAATCCAATAAACGAATTTCATTTTCCTCTTTCAACCAACTAAATTGCATTCCGTTTTCCTCTAAGTAGTAGATGAATTCATTTGCTTGTTCCTCTTGAATTCCAAAAATTGATGTCAAATAACTATTACTAAATCGTTGCCTCAAACTCCTGACGAGATAATTCTGATCTTTATTTATTTCTTTAACTGTTTTTTTCTTTTTCTTCGGAAACAGAAGACCGGCTAATCCAACAAAATCGGCCCCAGCAAATCGCGGACCATTAAAATAAGCCTCCTCAGCTTTATTGCCCTTAATAGAGGTGTATCGGTCTGCAGAAAACTCGTAATCGAATTCGAGTGCTTCATAAGATAAGTCCCATTGAGGAACAACATTTGCGGTTTGAATTTGGTTAACATCAGCCCTGACGTTTCCGAGTAGATCATAAGGTCGAATAATTACCTCCTCCAATTGATTCACTACAGGATTAAGATAAATGCCCATCTTTTTATTGTCAATAACACCCTCATCAACAATTACGATAAAAGATGAAAACTGCAAGGCTGTAACTGAAATCCGATCGTTTTCAGCAACCAATAAATCAAAAAGTCCTTCGGAAGATGTAACAGTTCCTTTTTGAGACGAGATATTGTATATGGTGACTCCTTCGACATCTAAACCGATTGGCGCAGTAACTTTTCCTGAAATAATAACTCTTACTATATCCTGAGATAAAAGGCATAAAGGGAGCAGCAGAAGGATGGCTAAGAGTCGGTGTCTTCTCATTATATAAATTTACACTTTGTTTTCTTATTAATATCTTAAAGTATTGTTTTAGTATTGTTAAATTTATGCCTCTCAATAAATCTAAATGAAAAACCTTATCGTTGCCAGCACATCAACCATTTTTAATGGAAACTATTTAGACTATCTTTTAGAAGCCACTCTTGTTGATTTTTATTCCGAAGCTAATGAAATCATCTTTATACCTTACGCTAGACCAGGTGGAATTTCACACGATGCGTATACGCTAAATGCTTCTGAAGCATTTAAAAAAATTGGTAAAAAAGTTATTGGCATTCATACATTCGAAAACCCGATTGAGGCATTAAAAAGTGCAAAAGGTGTTTTTACCGGAGGAGGCAACACCTTTGTGCTAGTTTCTCAGCTGTACCAGAAAGCGCTAATGCAGCCTCTTCGAGAAGCGATTTTCAATGGCCTCTCCTATTTAGGCACTAGTGCTGGTAGTAATATTTGTGGCGTGAGCATGCAAACCACCAATGACATGCCGATTGTATACCCACCTTCCTTTAAAACACTGGGGGTAGTCCCTTTCAACATAAATCCGCACTATTTAGATCCAGTCCCAGATAGCACACATATGGGAGAAACTCGCGAGACTCGCATACGAGAATATCACACCCAAAATACCGTACCTGTCATCGGATTAAGAGAAGGGAGTTGGCTGGAGGTACATGGAGATTCCATAATATTAAAAGGACCTCATAGCGCTCGAGTTTTTGAGCAAAATAAAAAAGCATACGAAGTAGAGGCATCTAGCCTTTTGGATATTTAACATTCAAATGTCTTAATAAACTACCTATCGGCAGATCCATCGGGATATCAGAGCTAAGGATTTTTCTGATCCTGGGTGATTATTTATTGTTTATTTCTTATTCTTTATTTCCTATTAATCATTTGAACTTCACCGTTTTAATTTTTCACTTTTCACTTTTCACTTTCCACTTTCCACTGGTTATTCCTAAAGCTCTTTTACAAAATGATAGCCTTTTGCCACAAACCCCTGATTATAATAAAATTTATGGGACGGGAAATTATGAACGTAGGTATTTAGCTCAACCCATTTACAGGATTTTTTTTTCGCGTAATCATAGACAAACTCCATGAGCAATCCGCCAACTCCATTATTTCGATATGCATCATCAATTATAACGTGATCGATTTCCATACTTTTTCCGGCATAATGTCTCGTTTGAAACCACATTCCGCAAATACCCATTAGTTTCTCTTCATCGTATAAACCAATGCATTCATAATTCTGTTCTGCCATTTCAAGCACTCTTTCTCTTAAAAGAGCGTCACTAACATTTTCGCTCCCAAGTTTCCTCAACAATGGTAGAATTATTAAAATATCATTCGAGGGTATTATACGAAAGTCAATATTCATTTTTATGGATTTTTCTTTAGTTCAAATTTAAAATAAAAACGGATACTAAATCATTGATTCATTTCATCAAATTATAGTACCTTATTTGCATAATTTTTTTAATAAAATTAAATGAATCGAAATAAATTTATCAAAGTTACAGGACTCACATTAGCGGGTTTAAGTGTCCTTCCGCATTTATCATATACAACTTTGCAAAACCAGTTTACCCAGGATCAATTAATCGGGAAGGATGAATCCGACATTGTAGGTGCCTCATATACTACAAAGATGCAGCGAGAAACAGCGATTGCTTTTAAAAAAATGAAGCTGGAAGCTGCAAAAGTAAATATTGACATTGAACTAGTTTCAGCCTATAGAAGTTTCCAAAGACAGAAGGAGATTTTTGAAGCGAAATATAAAAAATATACTTCTCAAGGCCTTACTCCCATTGATACAATTAACAAGATTATTGAATACTCGACTATTCCAGGAACCTCTCGCCATCATTGGGGAACCGACATTGACATCATTGATGGTAGTGCCAAACCAAGACCAAAAAGCGTCTTACAACCGGAACTATTTCATGGGGAAGGACCATTTTGTAAAATAAAAGATTGGCTCACAGAAAATGCAAACTCATTCGGTTTCTATGAAGTTTATACAAATGACGCCAATCGAAAAGGCTTCAAGTATGAGCCCTGGCATTTTAGCTACGCTCCAATTTCTAAACCTATGCTAATCGAATATAAGAAGTTGGATGTTAAGAAAATTCTTCAACAAGAAAAAATCCTGGGAAGTGAGCATTTTACCGATGCTTTCATAGCGCAATATCGAAAACAGAATATTTTAGATATCAATACTGAATTACTTTAGTAAATTTAGATTTCATTTAGCACATCATGAATGAGAGGTAGTTGGAAAATTAGAATCCTTATTGGACTAGCAATCGTAGTATTCGCCTTTTTCAAAAAATGTGCAAACACCAAAGAAAATCTATACACTGGGAAGCAGCAAGTCATCTCTTTGAGTACAGAGGAAGAAATTGCTATTGGCCCTCAAAGTGCGCCTCAAATGGCACAAGAATATGGCGGCCTATATCAGGATGAACGGATGCAGTCTTATGTGGATATGGTGGGTAAAAAGTTGGTCGATAATAGTGTAGCAAGGAACACGCCCTATCAATACGATTTTCATCTATTGGCAGATCCAAATTCAATAAACGCCTTTGCGCTTCCTGGCGGACAAATATTTATTACCTACTCCCTGTTTTCAAGGTTGGAAAATGAAAATCAGCTAGCGGGTGTGCTAGGTCACGAAGTTGGACACGTATTGGGTCGACATTCCGCAGAACGAATTACAAATAGCGAGTTTTGGCAAACACTTAGTCAAGGCGCATCAGTAGGGGCCGATGCAGGTGGTTTGGTGGCAGGAATAGGACAAAATATATTATTAGGAAACGGGCGCGGAGACGAGTTAGAAAGTGATGATCTTGGTGTTCGATTTATGATCAAGGCAGGTTACGAGCCCCGAAAAATGATGGGGGTAATGAAAATACTGAAAGATGCCACGGGTCCAAGTCGTCTTACTGAATTCCAAAGTACACATCCCGACCCAGATAATCGAATCGGACATATTGAAGAATCTATTAAGAAATATGGAGGTTAAAAAATCAACTACCCAGAGGCAGAACCATCGAGTCAGATTCAAGATCACTTCGCTACAAGAATCACGGGAGATTCTAACAATTATAATTATTTAAATACCCAAGTTAAGATCTGCTAACTTCATCTCGGCCCGTGCAGGATTTTGTAATTATATTTGCGCTATGAATAAGAAAGTTATTTTATTAATTCTCGATGGCTGGGGCGTCACTCAAGACACGTCAGTTTCTGCTGTTTCGCAGGCAAACACCCCTTTTGTCGATTCATTATACACCAAATATCCAAACTCTCAACTACTTACTCATGGAATGAATGTTGGTCTTCCAAATGGGCAGATGGGAAATAGTGAGGTGGGACATATGAACCTTGGTGCAGGACGAATTGTTTATCAGGATCTTGCCAAAATAAATTTAGCGGTTAAGAATAATACCTTAAAGACTGAACCCGTTTTAAAAGATGCATTCGACTATGCGAAGAAAAATAACAAGAAAATTCATTTTCTTGGTTTAGTCTCTAATGGGGGGGTTCATTCACATATAAATCACTTAAAAGGGCTTTTGTCTGCAGCACATAATGAAGGCTTGAGCGAGGTTTTTGTCCACGCTTTTACCGACGGTCGTGATGTCGACCCAAAATCGGGAGCAGGTCATATTTTGGACTTACAGAATCATATGACTAAAACCACCGGGAAATTAGCTTCGGTAATTGGTCGATATTTCGCAATGGACAGGGATAAGCGATGGGAACGTGTTAAAAAAGCATATGATTTGCTTGTCTCCGGAAAGGGTAGTGCCTCGTCAGATGCTGTAAAAAGTATTAAAGCGAGTTATGCTGAAGGTATCACCGATGAGTTTATTGAACCCATAGTACTAACTGAAAACAATCAAGCTGTCGGAAATATTTCGGAAGATGATGTCATAATATTTTTTAATTTCAGAACAGACCGCGGAAGACAACTTACCGAGGTTTTGACTCAAGAAGCACATCCAGATCAAAACATGAATCCAATGCCTCTCTATTATGTAACGCTAACAAACTATGCCGACCATTACAAAGGGATTCATGTTGTTTACAATAAAGATAACATCCAAGACACCCTAGGAGAAGTACTGGAAAGAAACCACAAGAAGCAGATAAGAATCGCTGAAACCGAAAAATACCCGCATGTTACTTTCTTTTTTAATGGCGGAAGAGAGCTTCCTTTTAAAGACGAAATTCGAATCCTTTGTCCTTCTCCAAAAGTCGCGACTTATGATCTTCAACCAGAAATGAGCGCCCTGGAAATTAGAGATAAAATAATTCCTGAAATCAAATCGAGATCTGCCGATTTTATCTGCCTTAATTTTGCCAATCCAGATATGGTAGGACATACTGGAGTTTTTGAAGCAGCCATAAAAGCTTGTGAAACAGTAGATTCCTGCACTAAAAGTATTGTTGAAGCAGCATTAGAAAACGAGTACACAACGATCATTATTGCAGATCATGGTAATAGCGAAACTATGCGAAATCCTGACGGCTCTCCAAATACCGCTCATACAACCAATCCTGTTCCAATAATTGTTGTAGATCCAGATTTAAAGTCTGTGAAAGACGGCGGAATTCTTGGAGATATTGCACCTACCATATTACACCTTATGGGTGTAGATAAACCAACTGCAATGAACAGAGAGTCCTTAGTATAAAAAAGTCTTGAGGATATTGGCTCCGTTATTTTAACCAACCAAAGAGGTTGGTGAGCAGGAGAAGTGTTGATAACGATATTTCTTTGTAATTTTGTTTTTTATTTTTAATTAATGATTGTTCAGAGCTATACCATAGCAGTAGATTTTGACGGGACCCTTGTAGAGGACGAATACCCAGCAATTGGCAAACCAATTCTTTTTGCTTTTGATACTTTAAAAAAGCTTCAGGAAAATGGTCATAGACTAATTCTTTGGACTTACAGAAAAGGAAGCGCGCTGGATGAAGCAGTTCAATTTTCTGAAGATCAAGGAATCGTATTCTATGCAGTCAATAAGAGTTTCCCAGACGAAATATATGATCCAAAATACAGTCGTAAAATAAATGCCGATTTCTTTATTGATGATAGAAACATAGGCGGGTTAAAAAGCTGGGGGGAAATATACCAGCAGCTTATCGGGGAACCGCAATCTATATCGACATCTAAACCAAAAAAGAGATGGTTCTTTTTTTAATTTAAACTATGATTATCACTAAGACTAAGGAAGAAATTGAGTTAATGAGGGAAAGCGCTTTGGTGGTTTCTAAAACACTAGGAATAATCGCAAAGGAAGTGAAACCTGGTGTTACTACATTATACCTCGATAAATTAGCCGAAGAATATATTAGAGATCAAGGGGCAATTCCAGGGTTTTTAGGCCTATACGATTTCCCAAATACGCTTTGTATGAGTCCAAATGCTCAGGTCGTGCACGGAATTCCGAATGACACACCCCTAGAGGAAGGAGATATTATATCCATAGATTGCGGTGCGATAAAAAATGGTTTTTATGGTGACCACGCCTACACTTTTGCCGTTGGTGAGATAGCACCTGAAATTGAAAAACTGCTCAAAATAACAAAGGAGTCTTTGTATGTTGGTATTCGTGAATTAAAACTAGGAAAGCGATCTGGAGATGTAGGATATGCCATTCAGTCATATTGTGAAGCTCAAGGTTATGGTGTGGTAAGAGAGTTAGTAGGACACGGTCTAGGACGTACCATGCATGAAGATCCCGAAATGCCAAACTACGGTAATCGCGGGCGTGGCAAGAAATTTCTTGAAGGAATGACTGTGGCAATTGAGCCGATGATTAATCTAGGAACACGGCGTATTGAGCAACTCAATGACGGTTGGACTATCCTTACGGAAGATCGTAAAGCCAGTGCGCATTTCGAGCATGATGTTGCTATTGTTGATGGGAAACCAGAATTACTTTCAACCTTCGCCTATATCTATGAAGCCCTGGGAATTCAGAGTGATGAAGAGAATGAATTTAGAAAAGAGAAATTAGTTCTTTAAATCTTGCTAGATGCAAAAAATCTTTAAATTTTTTCTTAATTTATTTCCGAGGACTGTTTTAATCAGACTGAGTTATCTAGTAAGGCCATTCGTCGCGTTTTTTCTGAGAGGAGAAAAATATACAGATCCGATTGACGGAAATTCATTTCGGAAATTTTTACCCTATGGCTATGAAAAAATTCGGGAAAACGTGCTCTCCCCTAGTACACTTTCATTAGAAAGACATCGTCTATTTTGGCTTTATTTGACAAATGAAACTGAATTCTTCACTAAGAAATTAAAAGTCCTTCATTTTGCACCTGAGCAAGCATTTTTTAAGCGCTTCAGGAAAATGAAGAATCTTGAATATACAACCACAGATCTTAATTCTCCCATAGCCACAGTGAAGGCAGATATTTGCGACCTCCCCTTTGATGATAACGCGTACGATTTTATTATTTGCAACCATGTCCTAGAGCATATACCAGATGACACAAAAGCTATGCAGGAATTATATCGTGTTCTTGCTCCGGGTGGTATAGCGATTCTTCAAGTGCCTTATGAGGCTGATAGAAACACAACTTTTGAAGACGACACTATCACCGATCCAAAAGAACGTGCTAAAATATTTGGACAGTACGATCACGTTAGAGTTTACGGGATGGATTATTTCGAAAAACTTGCGGAGATTGGATTTAAGGTGCTAGCCCTAAATTATTCAGCAAATCTTTCCGAAGAAGAAATCAATAAATACCGCCTAGCAAAGGGAGAGTTACTTCCAGTTTGTAAAAAATTAATTGATTAATAATTTCGTAAACCCTTCGGTCTTAAAAACTTGTTGAACATTGAAGGAATCATTATACGTTAGATAAGCTTCAATACCTGCCGTTACTTTAAGTAAATCTCTAGATTTTTCTAATCCAAGCGCCATAAATGCTGTTGCGTAGGCATCCGCAACACCACAGCTAGATGCTACAACAGTTGCACTGGTCACGTCACTCTGCTCGGCAGATCCGGTTAATGGATTAAGTGTGTGAACATATTTTTTTCCGGAAAGAGAGTCTATTCTAAATTTACGATAGTTTCCAGACGACGCTAACCCCTTATCTTGTAACTTTATCGTGGTTGCATACTCCCTATTCTCCAAACTAGAATCGACATTTTCAATTCCAACTACCCATAATTTCCCTTTAGCGCTATTTGTACCTTTCGCTAAAATTTCTCCTCCTAATTCAATGAGGTAGTTTGAAACACCTTGTGATTCTAGATAAACTCCTATACAATCAATTCCGTAGCCTTTTGCAACAGCATTAAAGTCGAAGTAGATTTCCGGTCGCTCTTTCATAACGGTTCCATCTCCTGAAATAGCAACTTTATTAAATCCAACAAACTGCATTAGAGAATCCAGAACATGAGTGTTGATAGTTTTTATTGGCTTCACATCTCCAAAGCCATAAGCATTTCTCAGAACTCCAATAGTAGGATCAAAATAGCCGCGCGAATTGGTGTAAACAGTTTTAGAAATCCGAAACACTTCTTCAAAAATAGCGTCAACCACCACCGTCTTGTCCCCGCCGTTAATTTTTGAAATATCACTTTTCGGCATATACGTACTCACCGATTTATTCACTGCTTGTATTACAGAATCGACTCCCTTGGCAATTGCAGTATTTTCCGAATTTGCATCTCGAGCCGCTGAAGGGAGATATTGAATCGTAAAGGTCGTACCAAAAGCATCCCCCTGCAAAACCTCTAGCTGGGTTCCTTTTTCTTCACAAGAGATAAGCAATACTATCGCTGAAATAAAATATATTAACCTCATGCTATCTCTTGAATTCCTTTATAAACCATTGTATAATCTTCATCCTTAATAACCGGTTGGGCATAGTCTGTCCCGTGACCTAAACCTACCCCAGCATAATACGTTTTAGCTTCAAACTTCTCAGCATGCATTTTTATGGTTTGCATAAAAACCGGATCATAAATATTTGCATCCTTTGGATACGAAGTGGCGCGAACAATTACAAAATGTAGGTCTTTATTCTTGAGTACAACGAACTGAGGATCCTTCTTTAATTTTGAATTCACTCCCATAAATTCATACCCCTGATCTTCAAGGTCTTTACCCACTATATTCATAGCGAGATTATGCAATTCTTGTTCTGTGAGTTCTTTTTCCATATTGAATGCAAATATACAGCAATGCTAGGTTGACACCAATTAAACATCAAAATGGTATTGTAAGAAAATGATTCATAAAAAAACCGCGTCCAGTTTTTATACTGAAAGCGGTTTTAGACTTTAATTTATTTTGAACACTTACTTTTTCATCACTCGCTTCATCACCGTTCCATTCTCGGTAGCGATATCTATAAAATAAAGTGCAGATTCAAGTTTCGTCAAATCAATTTGATAAGTCGTCTGATTTCTGAAATCTACTTCGGAAACTTTTCTGCCTCGAATATCAAAGACCGTGGCTGAAGTAACTCTCGTCTGTGGTGAAACAATAGTAACTATGTTTTGCGCCGGATTAGGATAAAGAGCAACTGAATCTAAATTCGAATCGTTGATTCCCAAAGCCCCATCGCGAGTAAACTGAAGAGTAAATCGATTGTCGAAAATTCCTTTCTCACTTACAAAAGTGTAATTCGTCTCATTAAGGTTTGTGACCGTGTTGAGTTGATTATCTACTAAGTACGCTGTTTGGTCTCCCAAGTTCAAACCTTCTATGTTTTGAATAGAGACCTTGTACTCAATCGTTTCATCAATTAGTGTTGCAAAGCCCATGGGAATCTTTACATTTTCATCGAAGGCACTTCTTGCCTGAATCGCCAATTGATCACTTCCATCAACCAAGTGAGAATACAAAGAAACATTGGTTGCCAATCGCTTGGTGTCATAGCCAATGTCAATAGCATTGGTAGCCTCTTCCATAAAGCCTATTAAAGCTCTACTGTTTAGATCATAGTCAGCACTCTTTACATTTAGCCAAATACGATCCAGATCTTGGTTACGAAGGGTTGTATTACCAATAGTTCTTCTCATAGCATTGTTAAAAGTAATAGCTCCTAATGAAGTCACTTTCACTCCAAACCCTTGCCCGGTGGAGATAACTCCATTAGGTGTAGTTGCAGGGCCATTTCCTGCAGCCGTTCCTCCTGTTAAGTTATAGATAGAGATATCTTCCATAGTATAATCCAGTCCGTAAGGTCCTGGAGTACCAGCAGTAGGAGCAGTTATGTGTTCCCAAAAGTACACAGCACCCACATTGGCATTACCATTAATAAAATCATCTGCTGAAATCGCAGAAGCATAGGGGTTGGCAATAACGTTTGGACTCGCATTTTGGTCGTCAGCAGCTGATCCGCCTGTTACGTTGTAACCAGCCGTATAGGTAATGACGCCATTATTCAAGGTTCCTGTATTATAATTTAAGTTTAAGACTGTAGAAGGTCCAACAAAATCACGGAAGACAAAATATCCTTCTCCTGGATTGATCGCTCCAGTGTGAACCGGCCAATCATCACCTTCTTGATCAAGCCAGTTTCCTGCGCCTGGGGAAGTTAATGCAACGGCTGCATTCGGACTAAAGTTTCCGGTTAGGTGATTACGAACTACAGTAGCACCAGTAAATACGTCTGCCCTAGTTTCCAAAGACATTGGACTTCCAAGAAGCATAAAGTCAAGACCATCCAATGCTGGTGTATCTAAACGTACGCTGATCGTTCCATTATTAGTTACTGAAGCTGCATCATTTACTTGAACCACGCTCCCTTGGTGATTTACAACCAAACTTCCCGTGGCAGCAACAGTGATATCTCCCTTGACTTTGAGATAATCACCTGCAGATATAGTAAGCGTAACACCTGCATTTACCACAACCGTACATGCATCAATACTCGCGCCAACGACAGAAGAGTCATAATTTGAAGCGATAATAACTGAGTTATTGCTGCCTGGAACCGCTGGTGCAATATCCCAAGTCCCTGTCCAAGTTGCAGTTGAACAGGCAACTGCTGTTATGGTTACTGCAACACTATTAGTACTAAGGTCACCACAAAGGGTTGAGTTCCCTATATCGGTTTGCAAGGTAGTGAGTGGGTTGCCAGTATAAGCAGCTAGACTTGAACCTGCCAAATACGACAAACCATGTACAGCATAACTTCCTGCAGGAAAAGTCCAAGAATCTGTAAGATCAGAATTTACATCAAAGGCAACGATATTACCGGTGCCTGTGTTGACGATTGCATAGGTATATATATAGCCAATACCTGGCACTCCTGCTTTATTATAAATAGACCCTGTACCTGTAAACGTATTTGTATAAGTACCCAGTGTGTTGGCAGCACTAAACCCTGAAGATACTAATACATAGGTGATCCCGGGCACCAATGTCTGTGTAAAACTGGGAGACGATCCTACGCCATCAGTATAACTAGAGTTAAGCCAATTGGTACAAGCTCCGAATGGAGTATAACTCGTTTGAAACAAATTAAGCACGTCAGTATATCCATTGCCAACATGGGTAAAAGTATAACCTGTGTTATCACTGACTACAAATTCAATTGATTCATATTTAGGAACATTACCTCCAAAATAGGCACAAACTCCAGCTGTGGCAGATTCAATGTTTAGACCAGTATCAGGATCCCCTGCATCTAAAGTTCCAGCATTCATCGTTATGAGATTCCCCGCGACCAAATTTAAATTTAGAGAAGGATCTCCTTCAGGCGCAGTAACTCCCGCACTATTTGCTATTGTTCCCGCTTCGGCTGTACAGCCTGCAACAACAGCAATATCTACATTGTTAATATCGAAGAAAATATTTGTTGCTCCAGAACAAACTATTTTTATTCTTCCCATTGTTGTCGCAACACCTGGAACGGTAATGGCCTGAGAACCGTCATTTGCCACACCCATTGCAAGGGTTGTCCCGAAAGTATTACCTCCGTCTGAAGAGTACAATATATCTACTGAAGCACAAGTATAGGCTGCCAAATTTGTATTCGCGACATCCCAGGTTACCGTTTGAGCACTTCCTACAAGCCAGGCTGAAGTTGTATTCTGAGACGTTATTTGAAATGGTCCATCGGCTCCTACATTCAATGAAATTTGATCACAGGCAATACCACCAGCTCCGGCATTATTATCTCTAACCACTAATCGCCAAGTAAGGGTTCTGGCTACTGTAGGTAAGATCTCTCCTGTTCCTGTAGTTACATTTCCAGCAAGTACCGAAGACAACTGTGGGCAAGTTCTTTCATTACTCATGGATGGCGGAAAACTTCTAAATATTGGCGCTACTGTACTAGCTCCGGTATCGTCTGGTGCAGCAGAACCCGCATAATCGGTGTCGTATTGCTCCCAGTTATAAGTTAAGCTCCCTAACCCATCGGCATCTGAACCAGTTCCAGACAAAGTAAAAGGAGTACTATGGGGTATTGTTAATCCATTTATGGTATTAGCATTGGCGTTAGCACTAGGCATAGCATTACCTGAAGCTGTAGAAGTAGAACAATCGGTCCAACCACCAGAGACACCTGAAGAGCAGGTTGGATCTCCAAAGGGTACCGTTCCAGTAGCAGTGAAATTCATCATGGACTGAAGACTCCCAATCCCAAAATAATCTGTACGACTGGCAAATAAGTCACCGGCATCACAATTTGCGCCTGTACTCATAATACTTGTTCCCTGTCCAGGTTCGTATCGCTCGCAGCTATTTTCACTATCACATCCATAATTAGTATGATATGAACTAAACATATGTCCTATTTCGTGCAATAAAACAGTTACAGAAGTAGGAATGTCATTTGGTAGATATGTGTATCCATTTGCTTTACTCGCAGTACAAACTACACCAACTCCAGCTCTTCCAGCCCAGCCACAACCTCCACCACAAGTGATTTCATGAAAACCATGACCAATATCAAAAGGGACGCTAGCATTTGATGTTATATATGTATTCGCTTGGCTAATAGATGTGCTCGTATTTGTAGGATCGGTAAATGGATCGGTTGCTGGATTACTATTGAGTAGATACTCTACAATGCTAAAAGTTACCGCCAGTTCCGGCTCATAGATAGCATTAATTTGAGCAACCCTCGCTAA
>JBLHRR010000067.1:0-26857 GCA_047626155.1 Saprospiraceae bacterium
TTCATAATTTCTTCGCCTTGCTTGGTATGCAAATTCCCAGTGGGCTCATCTGCTAACAATAGTTTTGGTTTTCCAATAATGGCTCTGGCTACACCTACCAATTGTTGCTGTCCGCCTGAAAGCTGATTGGGAAAGAGGTCTTTTTTCGCCACCATGTTAAAGCGATCCAATAGGTCAGCTACCATGGATTTACGCTCCTTACTTTTCACTCCTCTATAGATCAGTGGCGTTTCAATGTTTTCATAAACCGTAAGGTCATCAATCAAGTGATAAGCCTGAAAAACGAAACCAATGTAGTGTTTATACAATTCTGTCCGCTTCCTTTCATTGAATTTATGAACAGGTTCTCCTAGGAAATGATACTCCCCGCCATTAGGCTCATCAAGCATTCCGATGATTTGCAACAATGTTGATTTCCCTGCTCCAGATGGGCCCATGATGGTTAGGAACTCCCCTTGTTCTACATTAAGTTCTACGTTTCTCAATATCCACGTTTTTTGGAATCCTTGGCGATAGTACTTCTCTATATTTTGTAATTGTAGCATTATTGTTTTATTTTAAAACAGGGAATGAATAGATATCGTCAATCTCTCAACATCCCCTGATGACACGTTATATTGCAAATAAGTTTTTAAAATCAAAATTAAAATGGCAATCAAAATCAAAACCTTCTATCGTGATTCCCGCGTATCGTTTTTTTTTGATTTTCATTTTTATTGAATTTTTGATTCAAATAGCGGTTACCCCACGCTACAAATACTGCCGCACAATACTCTCCGTCACCACTTGCCCATCCAACAAACGGATAATTCGATTTCCAAACTCCGCACAATACTGTGAGTGCGTCACCATGACGATGGTTGTACCCTTCGAATTCAAGTCAGCCAACACTTTCATTACATCGTCGCCATTGCTACTATCGAGGTTACCAGTAGGTTCATCTGCTAATATTAGTTTTGGGTTATTCACAATGGCGCGGGCTACGGCTACACGTTGTTGTTGTCCACCTGAAAGTTGTTGAGGAAAGTGATTTTTCCGGTGCATCATGTTCATTTCTTCCAGTAGTTGCTCCGTTCTTTTCTTACGTTCGCCGGAAGGCACTTTGGTATACATCATCGGCAGCTCCACGTTTTCATAAACCGTCAATTCATCAATCAGGTTAAAGCTCTGGAAAACAAATCCCAAATTGTGCTTTCGCACGTCGGAACGCTTTCGCTCGGAGAGCCCACCGACTTCTTGGTCCATAAAGAAATAGTCGCCCGCAGACGGGCTATCAATCATGCCAAGGATATTCAGTAACGTAGATTTTCCACAACCAGAAGGTCCCATAATGGAAACGAATTCGCCTTCATTGATTTGCAGGTCTAGCTCATTGAGTGCGGTGGTTTGCACTTCATCTGTGCGGTAGATTTTTTTAAGTTTTTCTGTACGGATCATATCTTGGTTTTTTATTTTTGTTTAGCTCGGGAGTTGCTACGGGCTCCTCCAGAGTCCTTCCGTAGCGCTTCTTTGCGCCGTTGCGGTTACCTTTTCACTTAGTCCGAGAGCACCAACTCATCTTTCTCTCCATAATTTTCATAACTAGAAGTAATGACAACTTCGCCCGGTTCTAAGCCGTCAAGCACTTCGTAGTAATTGGGGTTTTGTCTTCCGATTCTGATCTCTCTTTTTGTAGCTTTAGTTCCATCAGGACTTAGGATGTAGACCCAGTTCCCACCGGTAGATTGATAGAATCCGCCACGCTTGACCAGGATGGCTTGTTGTTCAGCGCTGAGTTGTAGTTTTACTGTTACTGTTTGTCCACGGCGGATGCCGGTAGGGACTTTATTGACAAAATGCATATCCACTTCAAAACTTCCGTTGATAACTTGTGGGTAAATTTTGGTAATACGCAGTTGGAAGTCTTCACTCGCAAAAGTGAAAGAACCTTCTTGTTCTGGGAATATTCTGGAGATGTAGAATTCATCAATCCGCACTCGGATTTTAAAATTGCTCAAGTCATCAATTTGTCCAATCTGCGCGCCTTCTGGGATCAACTCTCCCACTTCGAAAGAAAGACCCGAAAGTTGTCCTTTGATGGGCGATTTTACCGTAAGGTTTTCCAAATTACGTTTAGAGATGTCTAGATTTCGTTTCATCAAATCCAAAGCATTGTCCATTTGCTCTAATTGGATAATGGTAGAGAGACTGTCTTTTTCGATACTTCTTTGCAATAAGCGATTTCGCTTAACCAGGTTATTGTGTTCCGATTCCAAATCTTCAAATTCTACTCTTGCAATAGCATTGTTAACAAAAAGAACTCGGTCTCGCTTCATTTTCCTTTTGATCAAGTCCAAGCGATACTCCACATCCAATGCTGATTCTTTAAGATTCAAACTCTGCTGCTCTTGCAATAAATTCATGTTCCGAATCTGGTTGATCTGCGCAATGATGGTTCCTTCCTGATTGAGGTAACTCAATTGCAAATCAGAATTGCTCAACCGAAGAATTGGAGTGCCTGCAGAGACATTCGCTCCGTCTTCCAAGAACTTCTCCTCAATTCGTCCGCCTTCTACCGCAGCTACAATCACCGTCTTAATCGGTTGCACCACTCCGGTCACTGGAATGAATTCCTGGAAGATCCCTTCTTCAACAGTGTGGGTTAAGATGCGACTGGATTGTACGTTCAATTTACTCGTTCCTGCCGACTCATAAAAAGAAAAAGCCAGCCAGCTAAGGAGTGCCAATGCGAGTACACCGATGGCAATGCGCTGAGGTATCTTGTTCTTTTTTTTGATTATTTCATCCATTATTGCAGTGTTTGTTGCTGATTATTAGTTCGCCTTTGCTGATCGTTTTGTTGGCTTTAGTTTGGGGATTAGGAGCAATGTAGCGCTATACCATGCCAAGATAGATGCTAAGGAGGTGCCAATAAATTAACGGTTTGATTTTGAATGGATTATGAAATAAAACTAACATGAAATGATTTTTTAGTGTTCATTAATGGACACAGATCGTACGTTTTTGGACATAAAATGACTATCATGTGGACGGAATATGAAGATTTTGAATGATACTGAAGAACCCTGCCCTTTGAACTAAAAAGTATTTAGCTCCATGAAAAAAAACGCCACCATCCTAATCATAGACGACGAGCAAGACATCATCTTCTCCCTCAAAATGTTGCTCAAACAACATTATACGCAGGTCTATGCGGAAAACAATCCGTATCACATTCCAAGGCTACTTAATCAATACAACCCTGATGTGGTACTCTTAGATATGAACTTCAAAGTCAGTCAAACCAAAGGAGAAGAGGGTATCAAATGGCTCACTAAAATCAAAGAGCTAAAACCGGATATTCCTGTAATTATGATGACGGCTTACAGTGACCTGGATACCGCCATTCACTCCATCAAAACTGGAGCTACTGATTTTGTAGAAAAACCTTGGCGTAATGAAAAACTCATTGCCACCGTCAACACTGCACTGGCATTAAGTGATTCCAAAAAAGCGTTGCAGAAGTCAGAAAGTCAACAAGCGATTTTACAGCATGACATTAATCAATCCTTCGGAGAAATACTCGGCGAGTCTGCGATTATGATGGATCTGAAAAAAATGATTCAAAAGGTAGCGCCTACTGATGCGAATATTTTATTGCTTGGTGAAAATGGGGTTGGTAAAGAATTAATCGCTAGAACCATTCATAAACTATCCAATCGTAGTAACCGAATTTTCATGGGCGTTGACTTAGGCGCTATTGCAGAATCATTGTTAGAAAGCGAATTATTTGGCCACGTCAAAGGTGCTTTCACAGGAGCTGATTCTGATAAGACGGGACGTTTTGCGGCAGCTTCTAGTGGAACTTTGTTTTTGGATGAAATTGGGAATTTGACCATTGGTGCACAACCAAAACTATTGCAAGCTTTAGAAAATAAACAAATCTTTCCCGTTGGTTCTTCAAGAATGCTTCCGGTAGATGTTCGTATTATCTCCGCTACCAATATGCCGCTTGCGCAAATGATTAAAGAAAAATCTTTCCGTCAGGATTTGTTGTATCGGATAAACACCGTGGAAATTTCTATTCCTCCACTTCGTCACCGAGGAGAGGACATCATTATTTTGGCTAAGCATTTTTTAAACTTATACAAAAAGAAATACTTCAAAGAAGAACTGACCTTCCATGAGAACACTTTGAAAATATTATTGGAATATCCCTGGCATGGAAATGTTCGAGAGTTGCGTCACAGTGTAGAACGGGCGATTATCCTTTCGGAAAAAAAACAATTAATGCCTGCTGATTTTAACTTGCAATCTTCGGGTAGTTCCATTGGTCAAAATGATGCGCAAGATGAATCCATGAAAACATTGAACTTGGAAGAAATGGAAGAGTTATTGGTTCGGAAGGCGCTGGTGAAGAACCATGGGAATGTATCGAAAGCGGCGGCGGAATTAGGTTTGACGCGGCCGGCTTTGTATCGGCGGATGGAGAAGTATGGTTTATGATTCTCTCTAAGTTTGTATCTTTACACAGCTCCTTAATCTTCTAAAACGTAACACCGCTCAATCTAAAGCCATCACCTTGAACCTCCTAAAAACATTCCGAACTAAAACCATCTCTTATCTTGCTCTTCTTACAGGAGTTCTGGCCGCTGTTGTCTATGTCCTTATTCATCGGGAGTACAGCTTTGCATTGACCTTGCTGATACCCATCGTTATCGGAGTCGTGTACACCTTGTTTAAATTAGTAGATCGAACCAACACAGACCTTTCTCAATTCCTTTTGAGCATTCGCTATAACGATTTCGAACAACATTTTACACCCGATCAACTTGGAGAAAGCCACGAAGAATTATACCAGGCTTTCAATCTCATCATTGATAAATACAAAGATCTGCGTTCCGAAAAAGAAGTGCAGAATCAAATCATGCAAACCATTATTGAGCATGTAGATACCGGGATCTTCTGTACCGATGAAACAGGGAAGTGCCTGATGATGAATACTGCTCTGAAGCAACTTTTACACAAATCTTATATCTCGGATTTCAAGGCCTTGCAACCAGTTGTTCCCAATTTATACGATGTATTAAAAGATATAAAACCCGGTGAGCGCGAAACGATTAAGGAGGTTATTCAAAATGAGATTTTACAAATTGCGGTACAGGTTTTTATTTTGAAAATAAAAGACGAAACCATTAAGGTCTATACTTTTTATAATATCCATAATGAATTATCAGATCATGAAGTGAAATCCTGGCAGAAGTTGATTCGAATACTGGCGCACGAAATTATGAATTCGATAGCGCCGATTGCTTCCATCAGTTCCTCTGCGATGCAAATTATAAAAGACAATGAGGCCATTACTGCAGAAGAATCGGTAGAGATAAAAGAGGCCTTTCAAATCATACAGCGAAGAAGCGAAGGACTTATGAACTTTACAGAGACCTACCGAAAGCTGACTCGTATTCCACCGCCAAAACTAGAGTCCTTTAATGTGCGTGAATTCATAGAAGGTATTAAAAAATTATTTGACCACAATTTAAAACAAAAAGGCATAAAGTTAAACTTGACCTTTCTCCTCTCTGAAATAAAAATGCTGGCCGATCCTATTTTACTGGAGCAGGTTCTTATCAATTTATTTAAAAATGCAATCGAAGCCTTAGAAGGCATTAAAAATCCAGAGATCTCCATCATGGTGGATAAAACCCCTCAAGGAAAAGTTACCATCCAAATGATCGACAATGGGCAGGGTATCCCTCAGGATGTTGTTGATCAAATTTTTGTTCCCTTCTTCACCACTAAGGAAAAAGGCTCGGGTATCGGTTTAAGTTTATCACAACAAATCATTCGTATGCATGGTGGGAATATTCATTTACAGAGTGAAGTTGGGAAAGGAACCGTGGTGACTTTTGGTATTTAGTGCTGGTTAGGAATTTGCCGTTCCTTCATTTTTATTTCACCGCAAAGGCGCGAAGAAACGCAACGAAAATACTCTCCGACGCCACAAGTTACTGAGGATAGCCAACTGTTTTACCTAACTTCGCAAGATGAAAGTAAACCTCCTTTTCTTTTTTGCGATCCTAAGTTGCCAGCTCTTTGCACAACTGACCATTACACTTACAAGTATTCCTTCCAATACGCCAATAGGTGACGATATTTATATCGCTGGAAATTTCCAAAACTGGAATCCTTCTGATCAAAACTATAAGCTAAATGACATTGGAAATGGCCAGTTTCAACTTACCATAAACCCTAGCGCTGGAACACTGGAATTCAAATTCACCAGAGGAAGCTGGAACAATGTAGAGGGGAACGCTGACGGGAATTTCATTCCCAACAGAACATACACGTATACTGGAAACGCTTCTTACTTAGACCTTACGATTGAAGGATGGGAAGACTTAGGTAACGGCTCCGGCAATTCCACTGCCGCAGAAAATGTCTATTTATTAGACAATGATTTTTTCATGCCGCAGCTCAATAGAAATCGCCGGATCTGGATTTACCTCCCTCCTGATTATGAAAGTTCCAATAAATATTATCCAGTACTTTACATGCACGATGGACAAAACCTCTTTGATGTTCAAACGAGTTTTTCCGGAGAGTGGGAAGTAGATGAATCTTTAAATGAACTATTCAGCCAAGGAGATCATGGTGCCATCGTCGTCGGGATAGACAACGGAGGAGCACTCCGTACGGATGAGCTCTCTCCCTGGTATAACCAGACTTACGAAGCGGGAGGCGAAGGAGAACAGTACATTAATTTTATTGCCGAAACTTTAAAACCGCACATCGATGCCAATTACCGCAGCTTGACCGCTCCAGAGCATACGGTATTATTTGGCAGTTCTTTAGGTGGCCTCATTTCTCAATATGGCCTCATGCAGCGCCAGGATGTTTTTGCGAAAGCGGGCGTATTCTCTCCTGCCTTTTGGTTTAATCCGGAAATATTTAGCCACAGCGAAACAACAGATAAAGTGGGTTCAAAAAAAATCTATATGCTGGCAGGCATTCCAGAAAGCAATGGCTCTGTAGTTGCGGATGTCAACCAAATGGAAGAAGTATTAAATAACAATGGTTTTACAATCGAAGAATTCAATAAAGCATTCCATACCGATGGAGCGCACAGTGAATGGTACTGGGCAAGGGAATTCCCCTGGGCTTACCTATGGTTATTTGATGGAATGAATCTGACCGCAGTTTCGGAACTGGCGGAACAAGCTATTCGCTTATACCCAAATCCTGCTGACAGTATTATTCAGATTAGTAATTTGCCAAATCTAAAAAGGCCAATTGTTAGAATAGTTGGGATGGATGGGAAAGAAATCTATCGAAAGCGATTAAGCGGGAATCAGGTAGATGTAAGCGGCTTGGTGCCGGGTGCTTATGTTTTGGAAATTCGAGCAAGAAAAGGATTTCGGTTCAGTCGTAAAATTATTGTTAAGTAAAAACAAACTACTCTTATTCCTAAATAAAATTTCTTAGCTTTTTTTGACAGAATGAACAAGCTTCTAAACTTATTCATTCTGTCAACTTTTTATTAAGGAACTCCGTTTAATATCGCTCCAATTTGAATTACTTCTCAAACAGGAAGCCGCTAAGGTGCCCATTAAAATCGCCCTTCAGCAATCAACAAATCCATATCTCTAACAAGCAATCTACGTCTGTTGAATGTAAGGATGTTTTTAGTCCGCAATTCGTTCAGAACGGTAGTTACGGTTTGTCTAGACGTTGCCGTCAAACTAGCAATTTCTTGGTGGGTGAAAAACTTTCTGACCAGCATTTCATAACCTACGCGTTGTCCTGACTTATTAACCAATCGTCTTAAAAAATCAATGACACGGCTACGGGAATTTTTATAAACCAAACCTTCCAAACGGTGCTCAACGGCCATCAAACGGTCGCCCAGGATTTTCATAATTAACATGCTCAAAGTTGGATCCTGAGCCATCAGTCCCTTTAAAGTATCTTTGGTTACCATAACCACTTCTGTTTCTTCCATAGCCACTGCTCCATCATTTCGGAACTCCTGACCAAGTAAAGAAGAGACGCCAAAAATATCGCCTTCTGTAACTAAATTTTTAATGATCTCTTTAGCACCATCGTAATAGCTAACAACTTTAACACGTCCTTTCTTAAGGAAATAGATACGATCAGCACTATCCTTCGGAAGATAGATATTTTCGTTTTTCTTGTAGGCTCTGGTACTGGTATTGCCTTGAGGGATCAGTTCGGTAAAGATGGCCTCTAATGGATTAATCTGCGGGATGTTATTTTGTAATACAGTCATAAGGCTATAGGTTTTAGTTACGATTAAATGATGCGACAAAGGTAAGCGCCAATTGTAACAGAAGTATCACGGCCGTTTTACATTTGTATCACGTTGGAAGAGGTAAACAGAACGCTTAGAAAGGTCCAACCACTATATAATACATTAACAAATAGCAAGTTATGTATTAAGCGTCGTGAATTATCACTTGATTGAATTATCATACCATCATCAATATACCTTCTCGGTTATCGGGGAGGATCAACAACTAAGAACAGGAGATAATCTCATACACAATAAAAAATAAGGTTCCGCTGCAAATCATAAATCCCTCCTCAATATCACCCCAGCATAAAAGTGCCTCGGCAGCCCCGGATAATAATATCTAGGTGCGCTACCTCCAAAACTCCCCGCATTGATTTGATGCATCGAAGCGTAGTTTTCATCAAAGATATTATTCACTCCAGCATAAAAATCAAATAGCCATTTTTCGACAAGGAAAAATTGGTAGCCTATTTTTCCATGCAATAGCGTATAAGAATCTGAATAAATGCTATTGTCATCTCGCAATGGTTGTTCACCGGTATGCTGCAAATTTAGGTTGCCATAAAGTTCAAAAAACTTAGCGGACAAAACGCTGTTGAGCTGATGGCGAGGGCTGCCCGTCAACTCATTTCCAGCATAATCTTTATTATCATCTACGAATTCTTTGAAGGTAAAATCCGAGAAGTTATAACTAATTTGTAGCTGTAGGTTTTTGTTTGGTTGATCGCCTTTGAAAAAGCTAAAACCCGTTTGCAGCTCTACTCCCCTATGAATTGTCTTCCCCGCATTTATACCAATAAACTGATCAAAATCTGTGCGCCGTGCCACTAGCAAATTGGCGACCCACATTTGGTAAATACTAAGCTCATAGTTAAAACGACCGAAATAAGATCGGGTCCCAAACGCTACATTCCAAGCCGTCTCCGGTTGAATATCTGGGTTAATGGTTCCATCGGGCGTTAAGGTTTCTTCCAACGAAGGCGGCGAAAAACCATGACTGACCAAAGCGTAATAATCGTTATTGGAACGAGGACTATAACTAAGTGTCAAACGAGGAGATAGTATTGGGTCAAAGGAATAATCTCCAGAAATATCCATGCTGTCCGGAGTAAAACGATCTTCCAGATCATAACGCGTGGTGTTGAGGTTCAAGCCTGCATTCACTTTAAAAGGCCCTTCAAAATCATAGATGATTTCGCTGAAGACATTCGCGTACAAACGCGTCTCTGCATTTAACGATAACGGATTCAACAAAGATCCTACATCATTGGTCGCAAAGGTTCCCCAATCATAGCTTTCGCGAAAAAATTCACTGCCAATCCTAAGAGACCATCTGTCATGTGGCACCCAATTAAAAGCGACTTTCCCTCCAACAGACAAACTGTTCTCCGTAAGGATATTAAAAGGCCGAAGTTCATAAGCGCGTCTGTTATTTAGGAAAAAGGAATAATTTAATTTATTATTATCCTTGAGCTTTTGTTCATAAGAAATGCCTGCCAGCAAGCGATCATAATCTTCAAAGCCTTTCACACGGCCCCAAGTAAAAGCGGCCTTTGTTGGTTCGTTCATAAAATCCTCTTCGTTGAGCGAACTAGGAATAAAAGCCTTGAGTCGGGTGAAATTGAGTAAAATATTTAATTGGTCCTCTTCTATTTCATTGCGGGATAGTAAAGTCAAACCCTGTCGGCGATACTCATTGTTATCGCGGTAACCATCACTCGCTGTAAAGTTGTGATTGATGTGCAGGTCCCTTCCTTTTTTCTGATTTTGAAGATGAAGATCTACCGTATTCCGTTGCAAACCATAGCTTCCCAGCGAATGATGAATCGCTACAGAAGAAGGTTGTGTGCTTCGGCTGTTCATCACGATGGTTCCGCCCAAGCCCGCTCCAAATCGGCTGGAGGATGGCCCTTTCCAAATTTCTATATTCTTTATAAAGCTTAAATCAATGTCCTCAATTGTTGTCTCTCCCGAGCCGTTGGTTAGTGGGATATCATCGAGGTAAGCTTTTATTTTATTGGTAGAAAAAGGGGAGCGCGAGCCAATTCCTCGGATGACAATTCGGTTGGTGTTCAAGGCTCCGCTGTGCATAAAAACACCTGGGCTGGTATTGAGAATGGGAGCAAGGTTACTTTGGTTTTGTAAGTCGATCTCTTTGTGTTCTAACAAACTGTAGTTGTGAGCGGAGTTGATGCGTTTGTCGGTGGCGATGACAACGGTAGTGTAAGTGACGAAACTGGGTTTCATTTTTACATTCAGTTTCCCAACAGGTGCAATAGCCACAAAATCCGGATAACCTACATAGGAAAAGCGAAGATTCAAACTGTCATTTTGAATGGAATATTTACCGTTGACGTCGGTTGTAGTTCCAATTTTAGTTCCTTCAACTAAAACGTTTACAAAGATTAGTGGCTCTCCTATCTCATCGGTCACCGTTCCGAAGGTGGTGCTTTGCGCAGAAATTGTAAGTATAAAAAAGAAGGTTGAGAAAAGGGAGAGTATTATTTTCATGCGTTGAATAATATTAATTTGTAATTTAAGAGCACGTTCGCTCTGCGGCCTCTGCGCTCTCTGCTTGAGTAAATACACTAAACAGAAACCAAAGCTGTTCTTCTAATTTAGCGAAAGCACCAATCGCAAATTAATAATCACGCAGAGGCCGCAGAAAGCACAGAGCCAACTGAACCTAAATGCGACAACCATAGTTAGATGTTGAAGCAATACCTCAACCTCGCTCCTTCATCAAAGTTATTAAATCTTTCACTGAGATTAATTTCAAAATAAAAGCTAATACCAAGGCCATTATTCCTGTCAAAATAAAATTCAAATGCCAATCAAAGGGTAGATAATCAGTGCCGATATAACAAACAAGTCCCGTCAGTAAAGCGAACAAAACAGGGCGTCCGATTAATGCTGCGTTTATTGGTAATTTGAATTCCCGAATGGCAAGGCCAACCAATGCGATGGCAATAAAACTCTGCGTTAATAACGTTGCCAAAGCAGCTCCTGCGGCTTTATCGCTTTGTATCAAAAAGTAATTAAGTATTATATTTAATAAAACGCCTACCACAAAAATTCGATTCATTCGCATCAGCTTCTCCCCTGCCGTTAGCAAGGCGCTGTACACATAAATGACACAGCCTGCGATAAAACTTAGGATCAGCCAGCCCATTACCGTTCCCCAATAGGCCGTCCCTTCTTTGTATAACAGCACCATAATCTCTTCTCTGAAAAAATAAACTGGCAAGCTTAACGCAATTGCTCCAGCCAGAATTATTTGCAAACTAAATCGCAAAAGGTCTCGGTAATCTTCGCCATCCTTCAACATTCGAGCAAACATCGGCAACAATAGTCCTGCAAATAAAAAACCAATCATATTACTGGCATCCAATAGACGGTAAGCTCCGGCATAAATCCCTGTCTCTCCTTCCCCATCCTCCAACATGCGTTCTATCATAACTGCATCCACGCGAGTATATACCGTCATTAGAAAAATGGCCAGCGCATAGGGATAACTTTCCATTGCAATTCGTTTCAGAAAAGAAAAATCTAATTTCCAGCCAGTCCAAACAAGCTCCTTTCGCGTCAGCCAAAGTGCTACCAAAGCCGTCACAACAAGAGTAGCAATTTGTGCATAGATAAACCATTCTATCTGAAACTGCTCATATAAATCATTGATCCATAAGAGCGGAGCACAAACCAATATCATCAGAAACTTATTCAAAGAAGACAACCAACTGTCTGTCCGATACCAACCGAGTGCGGAAATATTAGAGCGCAAATAAAGCATCAGAGAATTCAGGATGTGAATCAAACAGAGCCAGCCCAAAAAGGGGAGGTACTTCGCAGCGGTATATCCTGAGGGAATGGCTGTTAGAAAAATCACGAGGAGATAACCGCCCGCTAGAAGGGTTTTCAACATCAATACATTTGGGAAATAGCTTTTCAGCAAATTCCGATTCTGTGAAATATGTTTGTTATTGAAAGTATGAATCCCAAAGTCGTTGATAATTTGAAGGAGAAAGGTAAAGTTGAAAACAGCAAAGTAAAGACCAAAGGCTTCCTTCCCTACCGCATTCTGCACCACCCGATCGATACCGAAGATGTAAATTGGTTTGATCAGAAGATTAATGCCGACTAGGAGAATAATGTTGATAAAGAACTCGCGTTTCATCGCGCAAAGGTAGGGAAATCATCACTCATATCTCAACGACTCAATCGGATCCAAACGACTTGCTTTCAAAGCCGGATACAGTCCTGAAGCCAGTCCTACCACCATACAGGTGGCCACACCCACGAAGGCCCATGCCCAAGGCACCACAAAGTGTCCGCCCATGAAAAGGGTGACTGTATTGCCCATAAGAATGCCGAGTATGATGCCGATAAAACCACCGATTTGGCAGATGACAATGGCTTCAGTGAGGAATTGAATCAGGATATTATTTTTGGTGGCGCCGATCGCTTTGCAAATTCCGATCTCACGTGTACGCTCTGTTACAGAAACCAGCATGATATTCATTAAACCAATGGCAGCTCCGAGTAAAGTCATTAAACCAATAGCCACAGCAGCCAATCGAAGTTTTACGGTATTGTCTTTCAAGAAAGTGATAAGCCCGTCGCTTTTAAAAATTTCGAAGTCATTATCTTGAGCGAGGCGCAGGCCGCGGATATTGCGGAAGAGGCCGATGGTTGTAGATTCTGCAGCGTTGAGGTCTTCGGCGCTTCGGGGAGCTACCGTCAAAGCAAAGTTTGTTTTTTGAGTACCATAAATGCGTTTGCAATTAAGCAAAGGCGTAAAAACCACCCGATCCTCGCTGGAATTCATACTTGATCCTCTGGATTTCAAAATCCCGATTACCTTATATTTTAGATTACCTACGGAAATGACTTGTTGGAGTGCCTTTTCCGCATTTTCATCAAAAAGCGAATTCACTACGTCCATTCCGATGATGGCTTTGTTACTTCCATTCTGAACTTCCTGCGGAGAAAAATTTCGCCCATGCGATAGCTCCATTCCTTTGATCTTGATATAGGTTTCATCAATACCTCGCACTTGTACATTAGGGTTTGTTTTTTCCGTACCGTATTTTATCGCCCCCAAACGAGTACCAAACATCGAAACACTAACATCTGCAGGAAACTCAAATCGCTCCTTAAAGTCCATCGCCTGATCGAAGGTAATCGGATCTCCTCTCTTCGGCCGTCGTCCTTTTCGATTTCCTTTAGCGCCATCCTGTCTCTTCGGATAAATCGCAAATGAACTGGCACCTAAAGAACCAAAGTTATCATTCAAGGAATAAATAGCCACATCTATCGATGTCAGAATACCAATCAATGCGGTGATCCCCACTGCAATGATAATAATGGTCAGTACTGCTCGTAATAAATTATTACGGACGGACTGAAGCGCTACTCTTATATTTTCTTTTAAATCCATTGGAACGCTAAGCTAAAATAAAAATGTAAGAAAAGAGTAGGTCTTGGATTAAAGGTTCTTCTTGCTAGACGAAGGTTACCCAAACCGCTCAATCACCAAACTACTCACCTCTTCATACATCTCCCCAGAAGCCGCAATTATCTCCTTCCCAAAAACAAAATCATCCCCGCCTTTAAAATCACAAACCTTCCCACCGGCCTCCTCCACCAATAATGCCCCAGCCGCTACATCCCAAGGACTCAAACTATACTCAAAGAAAGCATCGAAACGCCCACAAGCAACATAAGCGAGATCAAGCGCTGCGGCTCCAAAACGTCGGATGCCTCTGCTGTTTTTCATCAGATATTCCAAAACCTCCATGTAGCTTTTGGTCTTGCTATAATCATAGTACGGAAAACCCGTAGCAAATAAGGCGTCTTGAAAAACAGCGTTCCCGCTTACTTTTATTTGTTTGCCATTGAGCCAACTGCCTCCATCTTTCCAGGCTGAAAAACATTCCTTTCTGTTTACTTCATATACCACTCCTAATATCGTTTTTCCATGGTGCTGCAATGCGACGCTGATAGCAAAGAAAGGCAACTGATGCAAAAAATTAGTGGTACCATCCAGTGGGTCTATAATCCAGCGGTAGGCAGCATCCGTGCTTTCGATGGTTTCTTCTTCAGTCAAGAAGGCGGCTTCTGGAAGCAGCTTTTGTAATTGAGCTACTAATTGGAGTTCTGCATTTTTATCCACATAACTGACCAGGCTATTTAAGCTTTTGACATCAATCTGATCCAATTGTACTTTCCCACATTCTGTTCGGATGAAGTTGGCCACCTCTTCGGTGATCTTGCAAGTCTTAGCGCAAAGCGCTGCTAACGATTCATATGGCATGATATACTTGTATTTTATAATTTAATTACTAACTGGTCTCTGGTGTTTTTGCCCAATGAGATAAGTTTTATACTCGAAAAGGTCTCTAAAAATAGGAGATGGGGTGGTTTTTGTTGCCGACTAAAGTAAGAACTTAGTCCTCCTGTTCCACTCCCTTCTTTCAACTCTCCGCATATTAATTCCTTGCTCATTTGACGATGACAAAGAACGTATTTTTTAACTAAAGTACTCCTTTTTATGCACTAGACTTTCTCCAACTCGAAACAAAAACATTATGAAACCAAAACATTTACAAATTGAAAAAATTGAAAAGCTATACAGAGTGAAAGTCCTCTATGCTTGCGAAGCAGGCAGCCGATCCTGGGGACTCGAATCGCCTTATAGTGACAATGACCTCGGCCTTATTTACTATCGACCACAAGAATGGTATATTTCTATTTTGGAAAAATCAGACGCTATTGATTTGGCAGGGCAAACTGATTATGATGGCTTTGGCTGGGACCTAAAAAAATTCCTTCAAGGTCTCTTAAATTCCAATGCGATCTTATTCGATTGGTTGCAATCGAATAAGCAATATGTAGCTTATCCATTCACGATAAAAAAATTAGAAACTATTTCCCAACAATACTTTGACGGGCGAAAAGGAAATATGAACCTCCCAGTCCATCGATCGACTTCCCGCTAACCTATGAAATCTACTGAGGGCTACAACCAATAGTCCAGATTATCTGCTAACTTTGCGGCTGAGCATTAGACAAAAAATCATTTTAACATTATTAGTACTACACAATTGTTGATTTGTTTTTTTTGTTGTTAATAACAAAATAGCAACCATGATCAAAAATAGTCAAAGATTACCCCTCCTCCTCCTTTCCATTATTAGCATTCTCTTTTTCTCGACCTGCCGCGATAATAGTAACCACCTCTTCACGATGGACTATGATTTGGAGTTAACCATCCAACCTGGCCTAAGTCCCTTCGGAGGCATCCATGGTGTGGTGATCGATGACATTCCCAGTCAAATAAATGCTTACCTCGCCGCCAACGGCATCTCTGAAGATCAAATTACAAAAATCACTTCCGGCTCTGCCCGCATCTCTGCTCTGCTCTCCGGCTCCGGCTATGGCTTCATTGAGCGAGTAGAAATCTATATTGCTAACCCATCGGATCCTCTTGAAAGACGCCTTGCTTTTGAACGCCTTGCGGTACCTCAAAATACAGGGCAACAGCTGGAATTGATCGGCTCACTCATAGACTCGAAAGGCTACCTCATCGAAGATCTTTTCGACATCAATTTTGAAATCAGGCTACGTACAAACTCTCCAGAGTTGATTAGAACAAGATTGCAAATGGAGTTTCGGGTTCATACCGATTAAATCAAAATTAAAATATCAATCAAAATCAAAACTTTCTAACGTGATTTCCACCTTTAGAACTTTAGCCTTTGGTTTTCACTTGCGGCTCTACAGCGCTATGTCTACACTTTTTTTGATCAGCTAGTTCAAATATTTAGAACCTGTCCGGTGGCCAGACAGACCCAAAACAGACATCTATCTATCTCCTTCATACCTAAAGTCGACATTCGCTCCTCGAAAATCCTTACCTTTGCCGCATGACTACCGCTACTGTACAAATAGATATTCGCCAGTTCGAATTAAGTGATCTGGAAACCTGGTTCCTTGCTAACGACGAGAAGCGCTTTCGCGCCAAGCAGGTTTATGAATGGCTGTGGCAAAAAGGAGCGCATGACTTCGAGGAGATGACCAATCTATCTAAAGACTTGCGCGAAAAATTATCAGACCAATTCATTATCAATGCCATCACAGAAGACACTGTACAGTACAGTGATGACGGTACCATCAAGTTTCGTTTCAAATTGCACGATGGCCATATGATAGAGTCGGTTTTGATTCCTGTAGTAAAGAGCAATCGGTTTACGGTTTGTGTTTCTTCGCAGGTTGGTTGCAGTCTCAATTGCACGTTTTGTGCAACTGGGAAAATGAAGCGCGTTAGAAACCTGGACGCTGCTGAAATTTACGACCAAGTATTGCTCGTCAGCAGAGTAGCAGAACATCACTTCAGTCATCCACTAACGAACATTGTGTACATGGGGATGGGTGAACCCTTGCTGGCTTATAAAAATGTCTTGAAATCAGTTGAGCACATTTCTTCCCCAGAAGGCTTGCATATGTCTCCACGTAGAATTACCATTAGTACTGCTGGAATTGCTAAGATGATTATCAAATTAGCCAACGATGAAGTTCGTTTCAACCTGGCACTTTCTCTCCACGCTGCCGATGACATTAAGCGAAATGAGATCATGCCCATCAACGAAACTAACAACTTGGCTACATTGATGGATGCGATTGAGTATTTCTACAAAAAAACAAAAAACCGCATCAGCTACGAATACGTCGCCCTCAGTGGTGTAAACGATACTATAGAAGATGCGCGCAACCTCGTCAAACTCTGCAAGCGCTTTCCAGTCCGTCTCAACATCATCGAATACAATTCGATTGGCGATGGCCTTTTCGAAAAATCAGAAAGCGATACTTTGGACCGCTTCGCTGAATATCTGACCGACCATGAGGTAACGGTGACGGTGAGGAGAAGTAGAGGTAAGGATATTGATGCGGCTTGTGGGCAGTTGGCGAATAAGGAATGAATCTGGCAAGTTGGCGTTCCACCAATAGTGTGTTTTTTCACCGCAACGACGCAACGAGCGCACGGTTCGCAACATTAATTTCTCGAGAGCTATATCTTGTAATTGATCTTTTTACGAATAAGATACGACTATTACTGGGCGCAGATGTCTACGAACTGAGCGGCCTACGAAATATGGCTCTCCTCAGATTTGTCATATTCAAATGAGGCCCTATAAAAGGTGCATACTGGTCCGCATCACTTTCCCACTCTTCAATTGGAAGCCTTATCGGAATTACATCCGTCACTGAAAATATCATCCCTCACGATAGATCCTCATACAAAATGAACAAAAACCTTTAGCTTGAGTTATACAGAGGCTATTGCATTAAGCAAAGGCAAAAAGTCTTACAGAAAATCTAATTTAAAAATAACATGAATAACTTCGATTTCAAAAACCCCACAAAAATCATATTTGGTAAAGGCCAAATTGCTGCGCTGAGTAATGAGATTCCAAAAGACGCAAAAGTATTGTTGTTATATGGAGGTGGAAGCATCAAGAAGAACGGAATCTACGAACAGGTAAAGACCGCTCTGGAGGGTTTTGAAGTACTGGAGTTTGGAGGTATTCCTGCCAATCCCGAATATTCTGTTTTGGTGAAAGCTCTAAAAGTAATAAAAGCCGAAGGCATCACTTTCCTCTTAGCAGTAGGTGGCGGTTCTGTTATTGATGGTACCAAATTTTTGTCTTCCGCAGCTTTATACGAAGGAGATACGCCTTGGGATATTTTAGCAAAAAGAATCCGTACTGAAAAAGGTATGCCTTTCGGTACTGTGTTGACACTGCCAGCAACTGGTTCAGAGATGAACTCCGGCGCAGTAATTACCAATAAAGAAACGCAGGAGAAACTAGGTATGGGAGGTCCTGGTTTATTTCCAGTATTCTCTATCCTCGACCCACAGGTTATACACTCTATTCCTCAGCGCCAATTGGCCAATGGAATAACGGACGCCTTCACTCACGTGCTAGAACAATACCTAACTTATCCTTCTGGAGCAGCTTTGCAGGATCGAATTTCGGAGGGCATTTTACAAACACTAATAGAAATAGCGCCAACAATAATGGCCGATCCAACAGACTATACTGCCGCTTCCAACTTCATGTGGAGTTGCACAATGGCACTTAATGGTCTCATCCAAAAGGGAGTTCCTACAGACTGGGCGGTACACGCTATGGGCCACGAGCTAACGGCTCTGTACGGTATCGATCATGCACGAACGTTGGCAGTTATCGCTCCAAGCCATTACAAATATAATTTCGAAACGAAGAAAGAAAAGCTCGCTCAATATGGCGAGCGGGTGTGGCAACTAAACAGTGGTTCTACAGAAGAGAAAGCGCAAGCTGCAATTGAAAAAACAGAAGCCTTTTTTAATGACTTGGGTATCGATACCAAGTTGTCTCAATACACGAAGGACTATGAAGGAACGGCGGAAAAGATTTCGGAACGTTTTATAGCGCGTGGTTGGTTGGGCATTGGAGAGCATAAGAATTTGAAGCCGGAAGATGTGGCGAAGATTGTGGCGATGGCTTATTAAGCCCCTAGTCAATATTAGCTGATTTTTAAAAATGCCGTATCCTCATTATTACAAGAAAGAGGATATGGCATTTTTCGTCTAGCTTAATTCTGTCCTGCGACTTACTAAGTTTCCCCCTAAAGAATGTACTTTTGCCACCATATGAACACTTTTCAAAAACAACTTCACCAATACTGCGAAAACCACAGCAGCCCCGCAGATCCCGCCCTCTACGAATTGGAGCGAGAAACGAACCTCAAAACCCTCGCCCCTCAGATGATGTGCGGTGCTTTCCAAGGACAGTTGCTCTACCTGCTCAGTAGTATGATTCAAGCGACCTCCATTTTAGAAGTTGGTGTTTTCACAGGCTATGCGAGCATATGTATGGCCAGAGGAATGGCGCCGGGTGGAAAGCTGCACGCCATAGAAGTCAATAAAGAATTAGAATACCTCATCCGAAAATACATCAAAAAAGCGGACTTAGAAACGGCTATTGATTTGCATATCGGTGACGCTAAGAAAATTATTCCGACCTTAGATACCACTTTTGACATGGCCTTTATAGATGCCGGTAAAAAGGACAACGATTTTTATTACGAACTTTTAATGGATAAATTGCGGCCCGGAGGTTTATTGTTAGTGGATAATGTCTTGTGGAGCGGAAAGGTTGTAACAGGCGCACAAGATGCTGATACCAGAGCGATAGATTCCTTTAATAAAAAAGTAGTAGCCGATGATCGAGTGGAGAATGTGTTGCTTCCTATCCGGGATGGATTGATTGTGATAAGAAAAAAGTAAATTGTCCTGTAGTTAAATGTATCGCAGAGCTTTTGCACCAAGCGTAAATTTAAATCACGCAGAGGCCACAGAGAGCACAGAGCTAAGGTACCAATCATACGTTTTTTTTTCGCATCTCGCTCTGTGACCTCCGTGTTCTCTGTGTGAGCAATTACACTATATTGAGTGAGCATCTTTCGCGTTTTTCGCTCTGCGTCCTCTGCGTGAGCATCCCGCATTAGGTACATTTAACAGAAACGTGGGAAGTTAAAATTAATAGTTTAAGTTAAAAAAATGCGCGAAACCGTACACCAATTCCTACAATGGGCTTCCGCCAAAGCCACTATCGAAAAACTCCGCAGCTGGACTGGGGGCAATCTCATCATGCCCTTCTATCACACCGTAAAAGGCAGTGAACCTCTTCCGCACATCTCTCGCTTATATACGCCACGAACTGTAGCTACTTTCAAAAAGGATTTACAGTTCTTTCTGAAAAATTATAAGCCACTTAGTCTGGAAGAATTGATGGGTTACGTTGAACGAAATGAAGAACCGGAAAAGCCCTCTTTCTTTTTGTCTTTCGACGATGGACTCCGAGAGGTCTATGATTTAGTGATGCCGATCTTGGTAAAAAAAGGGGTACCTGCCACCATCTTTTTAAACAGCGACTTTGTAGACAATAAAGATTTGTTCTATCGCTACAAACTCTCCTTGCTCCAGGAGTTGTTAAGCACACAAAAAATAACAAAAGAACAAAGCCAGGCTGCCGGCGAATTGCTTTCGCTAAACTCACCAGAGAATGCGCTAATTGAAGAGTCATTGTTAGGCGTGACACATTCCAATCGTCAGCTACTCGATCAAATGGCAGAAATTTTGGAAATTGATTTTGCAAAATTTCTAAAAAAACAAAAACCTTATCTGACCAGTATTCAAATTCGGAAAATGATTAAGGCAGGTTTTACTTTCGGAGCGCACAGTTGCAATCATCCTTTGTATGAAGACATGAATCTTGTTGGACAGCTACAACAAACCAAAGAGAGTATGGCTTTTGTGAAAGATACTTTTAAATTAGATTACAAAGCCTTTGCTTTTCCATTTACCGATTACGGTGTTGGTTCCATTTTTTTTGAAAAGGTCGCTAAGAAGAAAATTGCAACTATTACTTTTGGTTGTGCGGGACTGAAGGAAGAGGAAACTGATTTCCCTTGGCACTTTCAACGTATTCCTATGGAGCGCTTTGACAGTTCTGCGGAGGAACAGATCAAGGGAGAATACGCTTATTTTATAATGAAAGGGTTGTTGGGGATGAATGGAATAGTGAGAGAGTAGCTCTTCAACCACAATCGCAATTTCAAGCTCAATCTCAGTTCCCTTAACCTGCATATCCGGAGAAATTGAACTTGCCCCCTCTAATCCCCTCATATCACAATAATTTGTTACTTTTGCTGTTTAATATGAAACTAAGTACGAAAGATGTCGTACTTTAGCCACATAAAGTATTTTATTGAAAATTAATCAAGCAAAATGAATTCAAATAAAAGGTTGTATAACATCGCAGGATGGATCGTTTTCGCCATTGCGATGACTGTCTACTTCTTCTCCGTAGAGCGTACCGGAAGTCTCTGGGATTGTGGGGAATTTATCACGGGAGCGCACAAGCTGCAAGTTGTTCACCCACCGGGAGCACCTTTATTCATCTTGATTGGTCGACTCTTTACATTTGTCGCAGAGATTTTCTCTGATAATCCAGAAGACATCGCTTTTTCTGTTAACCTAATGTCAGGGGCTTGTACCGCTATGGCGGCTACCTTCATTTGCTGGGTAACCATTATGATGGGAAAATTAACATTGGTTGGAAGAGAGGAGGAAGCTGATAGTGCTCAGGCAATTTCTTTAGCTGGTGCTGGTATCGTTGCTGGTCTGTCCACTGCTTTTGCCACTTCTATTTGGTTCTCTGCAGTAGAAGGTGAGGTATATGCAATGTCTACCTTCTTTACGACCCTTACATTTTGGGCCGTAATCAAATGGTATAGCCGACCAGACGTTCCAGAAAGTGACCGTTGGTTGATCTTCGCGGTTTATTGTGCGGGGTTATCCATTGGAGTTCACCTTCTAAGTCTGTTGACTTTCCCTGCTTTGGGATTGTTTTATTACTTCAAAAAGTACGACAACCACAATATCAAAGGGATGGCCTTAGGTGTAATTGGTGGTTTGGCTTTTCTCGTTTTTATTCAAAAAGCAATCATTGTTGGTATTCCTAAGGTATGGTCCTTGTTCGAGTTATTTACCGTCAACACTATGGGACTTCCTTTCCACAGTGGTATTGTTCCAACAGTACTTTTACTTGTCGGTCTAGTTTACTTCGGATTGAAATGGGCACATGACAAAAGAAATGCCCTGGCACAAAACTTAATCGTTGCTGCTACTTTAGTTGTCATCGGATTTTCTACCATTGGCGTTGTTGTCATCAGAGCGAATGCCAATACGCCGATCAACATGAACAATCCTTCTGACGTATTCCGTTTGATTCCTTATATCAATCGTGAGCAATATGGAGAAAGACCACTTTTGAAAGGACCTCATTTCAATGGTTCTTTAAAAGCAACTAATGTAACGGATCGCTATGGTAAGGTCGGCGATCATTATGAATATACAGAACAAAAGATTTCTCAGGAATGGGATCCTGCAGGTGAAATGATGTTCCCTAGAATGGGACACATGGATCCAAATAGAAAACCATTATACTATCAGTGGATGGGCCGAACATCGGGTAATCCTACGATGGGTGATAATATTCATTACTTCCTTCGCTATCAAGTCGGTTGGATGTACTGGCGTTATTTCATGTGGAATTTCTCAGGTCGTCAAAATGGAGAACAAGGTTTCAACCCTCATGACCTGAAAAGTGGACATTGGATTTCAGGTATTCCTTTTGTTGATAATACCCGCCTTTACGATCAGGGGTCAATGCCAGAAAGTATGCTTAATGATCAAGCGCGAAACCGCTATTTCATGATCCCACTCTTTTTAGGATTGCTTGGGGTATTCTTCCATCTGAAAAGGAGGCCTAATGATTTTATTGGACTCCTTGCTTTATTTATCATTACAGGAATTGGAATTATCATATACTCGAACCAACCTCCGAATGAACCACGGGAACGTGATTATGTTTTGGCAGGTTCCATCTTTACCTTTTGTATTTGGATCGGAATGGGCGTACTCGCACTAGCGAATATTTTACGTACGAAGGTAAACCTGGATATGAAAATGGCCGGGCCAATCGCTATCGCTGTGGCTTTGTCTGCTCCCCTCTTGATGGGTACCCAAAACTTCGACGACAACAGCCGAAGACACCACAAGGGTTCTCGTGATTATGCTTCGAACTTCCTGCATTCCTGTGATCCCAACGCCATCATTTTTACTTATGGCGATAATGATACTTATCCGCTTTGGTATGCTCAGGAAATAGAAGGCATCCGAACAGATGTACGAGTTGTCAACCTCAGTTTGATTGCGGTAGATTGGTACATCGATCAGCTGCGTAGAAAAGTAAATAACTCTCCCGCCATCAAGATGAGCATTCCAAAAGAGGCCATGTATGGTAAAAAACGAATTCAAATCCCGTTTATAGAAAAGGCAGAAACTATGTCATTGAAAGATGCATTGAAATGGGTTGGTGAAGATCATCCGGTGCCTTTGCAAAACGGAAAATCTTTAGAGAGTTTCTTGCCAACTAGGAATGTATACATCCCGGTGAACAAACGTCGAGTGATTGAAAACGGAACAGTAAGTATTAAAGACACTGCGCGAATTGAAGACCGTATTTCTTTCAACTTAGGTAAAGGTAATTTCCTTTTCAAAGGTGACTTAGCTATTCTTGACATTCTGGCTTCTAATGCTTTTGAGCGTCCGGTGTACTTCGCTGTTACTTGCCGCCCAGAATCATTACACGGCTTAGATAATTACTTCGAATTGGAAGGCTTGTCTCTGCGCTTTATCCCTGTCAAAAGCAAAGGAGATCGCAAGTACGGCATGGTCGGGAAAGGTCGGGTAGACCTGGACAGTGCTTACAAGAACATCATGGAGAAATTCAGCTGGGGTAATTTTGACAAAGAGCGTCTATTCGTAGATCGTAGTTATGGCCCAAGTATCCAAACCATCCGTGTATCCATGATGCGCCTCGGCGAAGAATTGCTAAAAGCAGGAGATACAAAACGTGCCGTAGACATCGTAGATAAATACTTCGAAGCCTTCCCTCATATGAATTTCTCTTTTGATGGGAATACTATGATTTTCATCAATATGTATGAACAGGCCAATCAACACGAAAAGGCTTTGCCACAGATTCGAACATTAGCTAAGGAAACCGAGGAACAATTACAATTCCTTATGTATGGTCTTACACCTGATGAATTGCAGGCTGGCTTTACGCAGGAATTCAGTAATTTCCAAAGAGTCAAAAATGATCTTTTGCGGGTAGCTCGTGAAAGCGGTGACAAAGCCTTGGAGGAAGAATTAAAAGCGCAATTTAGCCCTTTTGATTTAGGAAGTACGGAGAACAGATAGTAGCCGTATTCCACTTATAAGATACCTGAATTGGTTAAGATAAGAAAGGCGCATTGGGGAAACTCAATGCGCCTTTTTTTTTGAAGTGGTACGTAATTAGTGCGTTTACTAAACTGGAAAATTTTAGTAAACGTTCGCACTTTTGGTGAGTAAAGGTTCGCTCAGGGTGCACCGAGATAGGAAAACGTTTACTAAACTGCAAAGTTTTTTAGTAAACGTACCGAACGCGTAGCTCATACGCCTCCTTTTCTTTCTTTTCCACTTATCCGTTCAATTTGAATTCGTTGCGTACCTTTGCGGAAAATTTAACTCACGTTTTCAAACATACTAGCGTTTATTCCGAGTAAGATAATACGGTCGGCCGGATACCCGACTCCGAATAAGCTCTACTGATAAAAAGAAATCATGTCTAAAAAAACAATTGCCATTGGCGGCGACCACGCCGGATTCGAGTACAAGGAAAGTATCATCAAGTCTCTTTCTAACAAGGGGTACACGTTACTTGATAAAGGCCCCTACTCTACTGACTCTGTTGACTATCCCGACTTTGTTCATCCCGTAGCTGAAGCAGTGGAAGGAAAGGAAGCTCGTTTTGGTATTTTAATTTGCGGAAGCGGAAACGGTGTCGCGATGACTGCTAACAAGCACCAGGATATCCGCGCAGCTCTGACTTGGAATAATAACCTCGCGGCCTTGGCCAGACAACACAACAACGCCAATGTACTTTGCATTCCTGCTCGATTTGTTTCTAAAAAAATGGCGCATATGATGGTGAACACTTTTTTAGAAACTCCCTTTGAAGGGGGAAGACATAAAAGGCGAGTTGGGAAAATTTCTTGTTAATAGCATTCAAAACCTAACGATGCAGTCTGTGGTTTTTAGCAGTTTGCAGCTAGCGGTTAGGTTCCCACTATCGCACGTTATAAGGAAGCCAAAGCCATCTGCTAGAAGCTAACTGCCGAAAAGTAACTTCAAGTTTTAATAATCTCTATATATGCTGGCATAATTTGCCAAAGCCTCTAAACGTTTAATTTACATGAAAAAAATAATACTAAATCTAGTTATCCTTTGTCTGGGTAGCACTGCGGTTTTTGCGCAGAGTATTGATGCTGCTAAACAAGCACAAGAATTCAACAAAGAAAGAAAAGCAGAAAAAGAAAAAACGGCTTTTATCGAGGAAATAGCTGCTACTATTACATCTGCCGATTTGCGCAAGCACCTCACTATCATTGCCTCTGATGAATTTGAAGGTCGGGAAACTGGAGAAGCGGGAAATGATAAAGCTGCTCAATATATCGCCGATCAATTTAAAGATATGGGACTTCCTGCCATCGGTGAAAACAACTCTTATTTTCAACCTGTTATTTTTACCTGGACTCGCTGGAATACCGTTTCTATGGACGTCAATGGTAAAAGCTATCGCCACCTTTGGGACTACGTAACTTTTCCAGAAAGAAATAACCACCAACCAATGATAGAAACGGATGAGGTTATTTTTCTGGGCTACGGAATTGACGATAAGAAGTACAGCGACTACAAGGGGGTGGATGTAAAAGATAAGGTCATTTTAATTTACAAAGGAGAACCGATTAATAGAAAAGGAAAATCGAAAGTGACGGGTAAAAAAACAACTTCTGAATGGTCAGCCAACTGGGATAAGAAATTGATCGCAGCGAAAAAACATGGCGTCAAAACGGTTCTGATTATTGAAAATGAAATTCAAAAAATGCTAGGCGAAAATCGTAAGTTTTTGATTGGACCAAAAATCACATTGGGTGAAGATGGGCAAGCGGCGGTCAATTATGCCAATAGCTATTTCATTTCTACTAATGTGGCCAAGAAAATTATGGGTACTAGCTATAAAAAAGTAGTGAAAGCTAGAAAGAAAATGCAAAAGCGTGGAAAGTCAAAAGCAGTCCGCATTCCTTGTAAAATAAAACTGACGCAAGATAAATATCAGCGTCAATTGATTGGTAACAACGTAATGGGATATGTAGAAGGCTCTGATCCTAAACTAAAGGATGAGCTGGTAGTACTGACCGCACACTACGATCACCTTGGAAAAAAGGGAGATGATATTTTCAATGGTGCTGATGATAATGGCTCTGGAACTTCAACCATTATGGAAGTCGCTCAGGCTTTTGCTACTGCTAAAGAACAAGGCAAGGGCCCAAGACGATCTGTATTACTTATGCTAGTAACTGGAGAAGAAAAAGGATTGTTAGGTTCTCAATATTATGTAGAGAAACCGGTCTTCCCTTTAGCCAACACTGTGGTAGACATCAATGTTGACATGGTTGGACGAGTAGATGAAAAATACAAGGACAACCCGAACTACGTTTACGTCATTGGTTCTAACCGACTCAGTACAGAATTGCATGACATCAACGAAGCGGCTAACAAGAAATTTACAAACCTTACTTTAGATTATACTTACAACGCAGAAAGCGATCCTAATCGTTATTACTACCGTTCTGATCATTACAACTTTGCGGAAAAGGGAATTCCTGCCATCTTCTTTTTCAATGGTACCCATGCAGATTACCACCGAGCAAGTGATACGGTGGAGAAGATCAATTTCGAAAAGATGGAAACCATCGGGCGCTTGGTATTTCACACGGCCTGGGAAATTGCCAATCGCGATAAGCGAATTGTAGTGGATGTGAAGCAAAAGTAAGCTGTCGAAAAAA
>JBLHRR010000068.1:0-26456 GCA_047626155.1 Saprospiraceae bacterium
TTTAGAAATAGTACAGTCATTGACTGTTGCACCAATGGCATTTGGAGAAAAAACATCTGCTTCTATTTCATACAAATCTTCTCCATTTTCGATGACTGTTACTTGGCCCTTAGGAAAGGCCTTTCTAATTTGTTCTCGTTTCGGCGCCCAGTTATCGAAGACGGTGACCCGAGCACCTGCGGCTACAGCTTGCTCCAATACATGGTAGCCTACGTTACCTGCACCTTCGATGAGAACATGTATTCCTTTGAGGTCTCTGGACGGATCGTTTACGCCTTGCAAAAAATGAACACCGGCTAAGAGGCCTTTGAAAACACCTTTGGCTGTAGCCGTACTAGGATTAGATGAGCCTCCAATTTCTTTAGGTATGCAGGTGCAAAAACGATTGTTGGCGTGGATCAACCGCATGTCTTCGGGAGTGGTGTTCATGTCTTCTGCACAAACGTATAACCCGTTTAGGCTGGCGATGAAGCGGCCAAAATTCGTGAAAATTTTTGTTCTAATTTCTACTGGAACGAGCTTCGGAGAAGTAGGTGGATGAATGACTGATTTTCCGCCACCCCACCAAATCTGAGCGAAAGAATTTTTCTCTGTCATTCCTTTTGACAAACGCATGGCATCCGTAAATATATTGTTGACCGTTTCGTAACGCTTTAGTCTGGTACCTCCTTGACCTGCTCCTCTAATCGTTCGGTGGACAGCCACTACAAAGAGAGAATCAGTTTCCGCATCTGCTTCAAAAAAAATGCCCTCGTGGCCGCTATAGTCTGGAGAACTTGTTATGAATTTAGTAAAAGGTTCCAGCAGTGGATTGGAAGTTTTGACAAGGCCGTCTTTGTGGACAATGTAACCTCGGCTGATTTTTTCATCTTTGAGCCAACTTACAAATTGGTCTGTGTTTAGATTTTTAAACTCTATTTTCTGAGTAGTCACGTTCATTTTGCGGTATGGTATTAAATGGTTCTATTATATGATCAAGTTGGACCTTGATTACTGTGCTAAGATACGGAGATTTGAGGATTTTTAGCAGAGGATTTTTAACTTTTTCCCTTGACTCGCTGCCGAATAGGCGACACGTAATGCTCTTTTATTGCGGATGCCCACGCAGAGCGCACAGAGCGAACGCGTTTTCTCACGATCGCTCTGTGTGGTTAATTATTTTCGATATAGTTCAATATAGTGTATTTACTCACGCAGAGAGCGCTGAGGCCGCTGAGGTGATACGTGAACGAGATGGCGCTGTGTGGTGATTTATTTGCGCCCAATCACCCTTTTTACTCGCGATTCGTGTGATCTTTCGCTTAGGCATGAGCTAGTCACGGACAAACCTATGCACTTCCAGTCTATCACCAAAACTGAGATGCATAATGTAGACTTGCGGATTTAAGCCTTCTAGGTTGACCTTTTCTGCGAAAGCATTTATATTATTTTTAAAGAAAACCAATTGGCCTAAGGCGTCATATATTTTGATTTCCTGAATCAACTTTTTCTTTGATTGAACATGAATATAGTTAGCCGCCGGGTTAGGAAAAATTAAGGTTTCATTTTCTGCCGTCGTCTCTTCAACAGCATCAAGTAGACAAGGAAAACAGGAACTACCTCCGCAGTCAATGGCTGCCTCATCTCCATTTTTGATTCCGTCATTACAAGACCAAGAGTAAAAGATACTGTCTGCTTCATTTTCTAATTCTTCGATAACGATTTGTTGATCTGCGGAAAGTCCGTTTATTAATAAATCGGTGGTTTCTAGTGGGTCATTTTGCAAATCAAAAAACTCCTGGCTTCCATCGGATTGTTGGATTAATTTGTATTGATTATTTCGAATAGCTCTAGCTGTATTATTGGTGCCTAGTTCTGAATAGTTGTATCTTTTTTGGGCTGCGTTCTGATCAGAAAGCAAGGGATAGAAACTGAAACTATTGTCAATTCCGCCTTGAAGATCGGTTCCTAACAATTCCGTTACAGTAGCGAAGATATCGGAGAAACTGACCAGGGCATCTTCCTGCTCATTCATTCGAGTGACCCCGTAGCCTGTTACAAACATCGGTACTCGAATACCTCCTTCATACAAGGTGCCTTTTCCATGCATGTTCGGGTATTCCTGAAGTACATTATTAGGTGTTCCGTTATCGCCTACGAAAATAATAAGGGTACTATCTTTTTGTTCCTGCGTCAATGAATTGTATAAGCGACCCACTTCATGATCTACAGATTCGATCATGCACATAAATTGATTTTGATTTCCATTGGTTTGTGGCCAAGTGTATAAAGAATCTGGTGGGATGTGAAAAGGCGAATGCGGTGCATTGTGCGCTACCCAGAGTAACCAGGGGGCTGTTTGGTTGTCAAGCCAGTCGATTGCTTCGTCTGTGTAATGTGTAGTAACGTATTCGGTAGATGGATTTGTCACTCCATTTTCTGTTCGCTCCCAGTCGTTATAATCAGGAACACAGCAAGGGATGGAACCTATGTAATGATCGACACCTTGAGTGTTTGGAGAGTTGTCATTTCCTAAGTGCCATTTTCCAATTACAGCATCTGCGTAAGCTCCGTTGGTGATCGTTTCTATTTGTTCGAATATTGTATTTTGATTGTTAGCGAGGTTTGGCCCCGACTGCATCACTCCGTTTTTGTTTCCGAATCTTCCGGTGAGCATGGAGGCACGGCTTGGTGCGCAAGTGGGATAAGACCAGGCGTTGGTGAACAGAATGCCTTCACTAATCAGGGCATCGATATTGGGAGTACTGGGGAGATTCATTCCTAATCCGTAGGCGCTGATCGCGTCAATTCCTACATCATCTGCTATGATGACGAGGATGTTCGGACGATTTTGGGCAGATAGATTTATGGTTGAAAAGAGGAGGGAGAAGAGGATGAATGTGAGGGTTCTACAATCTTGTAAGGGTTTGGGCATTTTTTGTTTTGTTTGGGTGAGTAGGAATTGGAATTGGTTTGAGTTCGTGCTGATTTATCTTTATTTTTAAGCGCTAAAAACCTTAGACTTAGTAGCGGGGGGAAAGGTTTAATATTGAGCGATCCACTTCAAACAACTCTTGCAAAAATTGCAGAACCAACAATCAGTAAGAACAACAGAATATTTAAAACTCCTCCTACCCATTTAAACCAAGTCGATGGTTCTTTCTTCACAAAACTTAAAACCATCATCACGATTCCAGTCAAGCAAAGTATTTGAATTGCAGTTACAATAACAATCGGCGGCTCTGAGAGACTTACACTTGCTTTGATTGCTCTCGGAGTACTTGAAAAGAGATAAGTAGACAACCCCAAAGTTAGGAGCGATGCAATCAAAGATAGTTTTGAAAATATCTTTTGGTTATTTTTGAATTCTATTTCGTCTAAGATTTCGTTCATTGTTTGGTGTTTTCCTTATCCTTAATTCGAACGCTCGTAAAGATAGAAAGAAAAAGCAATCTACTACTACTTCCTCCGCCCCTCCAAAACAACCTCAACATCCTCCAACCCAAACCCCTTAGCTTTCAACAATATCAAAAAGTGATACATTAAATCAGCCGCTTCATTTTTAAATAAATCATCATCATTCCCTAAAGCTTCTATCACTAATTCAACCGCCTCTTCTCCTACCTTTTGAGCGACTTTGTTCATCCCTTTATTGTACAACTTATTGGTATAGGATTGTTCGTCATTTTCATCAATCCGTTGGCCAATCGTTTTTTCCAATTCATAGATAAAACCCTTCGTGGTTTCTTCTTTAAAACAGGAAGTACTACCGGTGTGGCAAGTTGGCCCTAGTGGTGTGGCTTTAATCAAGATCGTATCATTGTCACAATCGATACGGATGTCTTTCACCATTAAAAAATTACCAGACTCTTCTCCTTTTGTCCACAGCCTTTTTTTACTTCTACTGTAAAAAGTAACTTTCCTTTCCTTCTTAGTTTTCTCGAGTGCTTCAAGGTTCATATAGCCGAGCATGAGTACTTGCAAGGTACTGGCATTTTGAATAATTACTGGAACGAGTCCATTATTTTTATTGAAATCTATTGTCATTTTATTTATTTTTTAAATAGAGGCTTAATTAATACCGCACTGATATATCTTCTGATCTTAAATACTTTTTCAATTCCGGAATTGGTATTTCTCTGTAATGAAAAACACTAGCTGCCAACCCTCCTGTTGCTTTCGTTTTTTCGAATACTTCTTTAAAGTGCTGTTTAGAACCTGCGCCTCCTGAAGCAATGACTGGGATATTTACGGCCGTAGATACTTTGTTAGTAATGTCTAGTGCGAAGCCAGCTTTTGTTCCATCGTTATTCATGGAGGTCAGTAGTATTTCTCCAGCGCCTAATTGTTCTACTTGCTTGGCCCAATCTATCGTCCTATGTGCGGTGGCTGTTCTGCCTCCGTGGACAAATACTTTCCATTCATTATTTATAAATTTTGTATCAATTGCAACCACCACACATTGGCTACCAAATTCCTTTGCAATTTCTGAAATGAACTCCGGATTTTTAACAGCCGCTGAATTAATACTTATTTTATCTGCTCCCGCGCTGATCAATTCTCGTACATTTTCCAATGTATTTATTCCGCCGCCAACAGTGAAAGGTATATTTATTTCTTTTGCGATTTGTTGCACTAGCGCTACAAGCGTTTTCCGTTTTTCTACCGTTGCCGTAATATCTAAAAATACCAGTTCGTCTGCGCCCTCTTCTTTGTATTTCTTAGCCAAAGCTATAGGGTCGCCAGCATCACGGATACCTACGAAGTTGATTCCCTTTACCGTTCTACCGTCTTTAATATCCAAGCAGGGTATGATTCTTTTTTTCAACATAATTGTTCTAATTCTTTTAGCGTGATTTTATTTTCATAAAAAGCTTTTCCAATAATAGCGCCTTCGCATCCGATGGCTTGCAATTGTTTTACATCCTGAAAGCAGGAAACGCCACCGCTTGCGATTAATTGAATGTTAGTTTTTTCCAGAATTTCTTTGTACAATTCATTGGAGGTTCCTTCCAGCATTCCGTCTTTTTCAATATCAGTACAAATGACGTATGCAATTCCTTTTTTTTCATAGTCTTCTATAAAGTCTACTACATCGAATCCCGAACTTTCTAACCAGCCGTTAGTTGCTATTTTTCTATTTTTACAATCCGCTCCTAATATGATTTTTTCAGAACCGTATTCCAACAACCATTTGGTAAACAGCTCCGGGTTATTGGCTGCAATGCTCCCTCCTGTAATTTGATTCGCTCCACATTCAAAAGCGATGCGTAAGTCTTCATCAGATTTTAAGCCACCTCCAAAGTCAATCTTTAAACTAGTAGCACTACTGATTTTTTCCAGAATTTTATAATTGACAATATGCTTTGATTTTGCTCCATCCAAGTCTACCAAATGTAAGTACTGAATACCGCTGCCTTCAAATTGCTTAGCTACTTCTACAGGGTTTTCGTTGTATACTTTTTTGGTAGCATAATCTCCTTTTGACAATCGCACACATTTACCTTCTATGATGTCTATTGCTGGTATTATTCTCATAATTCTAAAAAGTTTTTTAAAATTTGCTCCCCAATTATTGCTGATTTTTCAGGATGAAATTGGCTAGCGTAAAAATTGTTCTTTTGCATAGCTGCACTAAATGGCGTAATGTAATCACAGGTTGCAACAGTAGACTTACAAACCGTAGCATAATAGCTATGAACATAATACACATCGTTTTCTTTTTCAACTTTATTAAAAAGTTGACTTTCCAAGCTTGTAAAATTATTCCAACCCATATGGGGTACGATCTCCTTTGGCGGAAAGCGTTTCACCTCACTGTCGAATATTCCCAAACATTCGGTCTGCCCTTCTTCGCTGTAGGTACACATCAATTGTAGCCCGAGACAGATCCCTAACATCGGTTGTTTGATCGCTAGAATTACTTTGTCCAATTCTTTTTTCCTAAGATATTTCATCGCTGAACTAGCCTCCCCCACTCCTGGAAATATTACTTTTTCTGCTTGTAGAATCGTAGTTGCGTTATCCGTAATAACACTTTCATACCCCAATCGACTGAGCGCGTTCTGGACAGAACTAATATTCCCTGCGTTGTATTTAATTATTGCAATCATAGGATTCCTTTTGTACTTGGCACCGCGTAGTTATTTGTTTTATTGACCGCCATTTTTATCGCTTTAGCGAAAGCTTTAAATATCGCTTCTATCTTGTGGTGTTCGTTTTCGCCTTCTGCTTTTATATTCAAGTTACATTTCGCCCCATCACTAAATGATTTAAAAAAGTGCAAAAACATTTCTGTTGGCATTTCTCCAACCATTTCTCTTTTGAAATCTGCCTCCCAAACCAACCAAGGCCTACCGCCAAAATCTATAGCCACTTGAGCTAAGCAATCATCCATCGGCAATAAAAACCCATAGCGTTCTATTCCTTTTTTGCTTCCTAATGCTTTTAAAAATGTCTCCCCTAGCGTTATGGCAACATCTTCAATCGTGTGGTGCTCATCTATTTCAAGGTCACCGTTTACGGCAATGGACAAGTCAATATTCCCATGCCTTGAAACTTGCTCTAACATATGGTCGAAAAAACCTAAGCCTGTTGAAATAGAAGACTGCCCACTGCCATCTAAATTGACAGTTATGTTTATATCGGTTTCTTTGGTTTTTCGGTTACTAGTCGCCTGCCTTGGTTTTTCTTTTAAATACTGATAAATATCTTTCCAACTTTTGGTTGACAAAATCGCTTCTTCAGATTCTTCTCCGATGAAAATGCCTTGGGCTTTTAGATTTACGGCAAGTTCCATGTCGCTTCCTCTGTCCCCAATTACATAGGAATTGGATAAATCGTAATTGCCATAAATATATTGGTTGAGCAGACCCGTTCGCGGTTTTCGAGTAGGTGCATTTTCTTTCGGAAAACTTTTATCAATTAAAACTTCAGCAAACGCCACCCCTTCATTTTTAAACGCTTCAATGATTTTATTCTGCGCAGGCCAAAAAGTTTCTTCTGGGAAGGAGTCCGTTCCCAAACCGTCTTGATTGGTGACCATTACTAATTCGTAATCTAACTCTAGCGCTATTTTGGAGAGCCATTGAAATACGCCCGGATAAAATTCTAATTTTTCTAAACGGTCTAACTGATAATCAATCGGTGGTTCTATCACCAAAGTACCGTCTCTATCTATAAATAATATTTTTTTCATTTTAAATTGATTTAAGTGCCTCCAATAAAATATTGTTTTGCTCGGGAGTGCCTACAGTAATGCGTAAGCCACCTTCTATCTGACTTGTCCTATTTCTAATAATGATTCCTTTTTCTTGTAATAAACTAAATACTTTTTCCGCATTTTTAAAAATGGCTAAAATGAAATTACCCTCCGTTGGATAAACCGTTTTCACATCGTCGATTCCTTTTAAAGCAGTCATAAGGATTTCTCTTTGGGTTTTAATCTCTTTGATTTGCTCATTAACAAGGGCACTATTTCGCATGGCTTCCAACCCTCTAATTTGACTGAGTGTATTTACATTATATGGCGGTTTTATTTTATTAAGAACTTCAATGATTTCAGGGTTCGCGAATGCCATTCCCAATCTTAAACCTGCCATTCCATAAGCTTTACTCATTGTTTGTAACACAACGACATTCGGAGCATCTTCTAACAATGAAATTGCGCTTTCTGTATTTGCAAAATCAATGTAAGCTTCATCTACAATCACGAGACCATTAAACGGTGCTGCTATTTCCTTAATAGTGCTTAGTGCATAAACATTTCCGGTAGGATTATTCGGCGAACAAATAAATAGCAATCCTTTTGAATTAACTTCCGACTTTATTTTTTCAACCCCTGGCAGTTCGAAATTGTTATTTAACCTTATTCTTACTATTTCTACATTATTAATTTTAGCGGACACCTCATACATACCATAAGTTGGCGGAAACAAATATGCCTTATCTTCTCCTGGCTCGCAAAAAGCTCTGAATAAAAGATCGATGGCTTCGTCGCTTCCATTTCCGATAAATATTTGATTCGAATTAATTTCTTTTATTTCAGAAACAGCCTTTTTCAGTTCCGACTGATAAGGATCCGGATAGCGATTCAAATCAGTATCAAAAGGATTTTCATTCGCATCTAGCCAAATACTTGCATCACCATTAAATTCTGACCTTGCCGAACTATATGGATTTAATTCTCGGATGTTTTTTCGCGTTATAACATTTATATCAAACATTATTTATTGCTTTTAATCGAATACTTACCGCATTCTTGTGTGCAAAAAGTTGTTCCGCCTCCGCCATTATTTCTATGGCATTTCCAATATTTAATATTCCTTTTTTATTGAGCTCTTGAAAAGTTATTTTCTTTACAAAACTATCTAAAGAAACGCCGCTGTAATTTTTAGCAAAGCCATTGGTCGGCAAAGTATGATTGGTCCCACTAGCATAATCCCCTGCACTTTCGCAACTGTAATTTCCTAAAAAGACAGATCCTGCGTTCACTATTCCATCTGCATATTCCATAGCACTTTCAGATGCGATTATTAAATGTTCGGGAGCATAGTCGTTGCTGAATTGAATACACCCTTCTATGTTTTCAAATAGAATGGCTTTGCTGTTTTGCAATGCTTGTGCAGCAATTTCCTTTCGAGGCAACTCCTCTAATTGCCTAGCAATTGCAAGCATGGTTTCATCAAGTATACTTTCCGTGTCAGATAATAAAATGACCTGACTGTCAGCTCCGTGTTCGGCCTGTGACAATAAGTCGGCTGCAATAAATTCAGGGTTTCCTGTGCTGTCCGAAATGACCAAGACTTCACTTGGCCCTGCCGGCATGTCAATGGCTGTTCCATTTTGTTGAACCAATTCTTTTGCTTTAGTCACATACTGATTCCCTGGGCCCAATATTTTATAGACCTGAGGAATACTTTCCGTACCATAAGCCATAGCTGCAATAGCTTGTGCTCCTCCAATTTTGTATATTTTTTTAATGCCAATTAAATTCGCCGTATATAACATAGCTGGATTGACATCACCATTAGAATTACAAGGCGTACAAATAACAATTTCTTTACATCCAGCAATTTTAGCTGGAATCCCAAGCATTAAAATGGTAGAAAACAAAGGCGCAGATCCTCCTGGAATATACAAGCCGACTTTTTCTATGGCTACATTTTTTCTCCAGCATTTTACACCTGGAGATGTTTCTACTATTTTTTCATTGCTTTGCTGGGCGGAGTGAAATTTTTCAATGTTTTCTTTTGCAATATTTATTGCGGCTTTTAATTCTGGCGAAACTAACGTAATTGCGTTTTCAATTTCGGCAGCTGAAACTTCTAATCTATCTAGATTTACTTTGTCAAATTGAAGCGCATATTTTTTTAATGCCTTGTCTTTTTTTGATTTTACCGTTTCTAAAATGGAGCGAACAATATCTGTTAGTTTTTCATTTTCGATACTTGGACGTTCCATGAATTTCGGCCAATATTTTCTTTCTATGCTCTTTATTATTTCCATTATTTAATTTTTAATTACTGTACACTTTTGCCAGCGCAACCCCCTGTCCCTAAAGGGGAGCCTCCACCCGCAGGCATATCGGTGAAAGGAAGGTTGTTTTTAAAAGTGTACATTAGTTTATTAATTACTCAGAATTACTACCCGGTTTATACTCGATGAGGTCGCAGTTGTTTTTTATTACAACACCATCTTATCTATTGGGACAACCAAAATATCTTCTGCCCCAGCTTCCTTTAATTCATCAATCACATCCCAAAATTTACTCTCTTCAATTACAGAATGCATAGAGCACCATCCCTTTTCCGCCAAGGGCAATATGGTTGGGCTTTTTAAAACAGGTAATATTTTAGCGACTGCTTCCGCTTTCGATTCCGGTACATTCATTAAAATATACTTAGTGTTTTTAGCCCTTAGCACTGCTTGCATTCTAAATAACAATTTAGATAAGATTTGTTCTTTTTCTTTGGACAGATTTAGCGACTTCACCAATACCGCTTCTGACTTGAGCAAGACCTGCGTTTCTCGCAAGCCATTTTTAAATAAGGTACTTCCGCTACTCACCACATCGCAAATACCATCTGCCAAACCAATGTTCGGCGCGATTTCCACAGAACCAGAGATGGTGTGAATCTCTGCGTTAACCTTATTTTTTGTTAAATAACTTTGGAGAGTGTTGGGATAGGAAGTTGCTATTCTTTTGCCTTCAAAATAAGAAATATCGTTGGTCTCCACCTCTTTTGGAACCGCCAAACTAACCTTACATTTAGAGAAGCCCAATTTTTGGATTATCTCCACTTCCTTCTGCTTTTCAATCAACAAGTTCTCCCCGACAATACCAACATCGACGACTCCATCTTCTATGTATTGAGGAATATCCGAATTGCGCAAATAGAGCAGTTCGATTGGGAAATTAGCTACCGTAATTTTTAATTGATCCTTACCGTTGTCGATGGAGATACCGCAACTTTTAAGCAACTTTAGCGAATCCTCATTTAGTCTACCACTCTTTTGAATGGCCATTTTAAGCTTACTCATCTTATTCGATTAATGCCTGAGTAAACCTGTAGAGAATTGTGTAAAAACAAAAAACCCATCTGATTTACTCAGACGGGTTTTGAAATATTTTTAGTTATACATATATCATCTCCTGCTCGCCTGAGGGCCAGTATGAAAATGATGATGATGTAATTGCGTAAAATTCATTTTATGTTTTCTAATGAAGTACAAATATAAGGGTATTTTTGATTAAGTCAACTATTTTTTATTTTTCATGGCCTTTTGTTTACGCCTCCCTAATTCAAGACTATGAAGTATCCAAACAAAACCAGTAACTATTCTGTAATAGTATACTATGAAGGAACGATTTATGAAACAATATCTATATCAAAATACAACTCGCTCATTTTTATTTCAACATTTATTGATTGTAAAATGATTGTTTTGTCAAGCCCTTCGTATCCTTAAAAACTACCGCCCCATATGAACCAACAAAACTGAAATGTCAGAAGGAGAAACTCCACTAATTCGACTCGCCTGTCCAATCGTCCGCGGCTTAATCTCCGTCAACTTCTCTCTTGCCTCTGAAGACAAAGAAATCAACTTATGATAATCCACATCACTCTTTAAAACAACCTCTTCCAAACGACTCATCTTCGCAACCATCTCCTGCTCTTTTCGAATATAGCCCTCATACTTCAAAGTTGTTTCTGCTAAAGAAATAACCTCGGTTGGATACTGATCTAAAAAGGTATTCAGCTCCGGTATGTGCGCTCGGATATCTGCGATATTGACATTCGGACGAGTGAGAATGGAATGCAGCTTCATCGTCTGCTTAGTCGGTGCAGAGCCTAGGCTTTCCAAATATGGATTCACCAAATCAGGCGACACACTCAGCTTCCGGAAATGTTTTGTTATAGCTTTTTCCTGCTCTACTTTTCTCTCCACCACTTCCACTCTTTTTTCCAAATGCTGCACACCCAATTCATTTGCAATTGGCGTCAAACGTAAATCCGCGTTGTCCTGACGAAGCAAGATTCTGTATTCCGCGCGGGAAGTAAACATTCGGTAAGGTTCCTTCGTGCCTTTGTTGACCAAGTCATCTATAAGTACGCCGATATAAGCATCCGACCTTTTCAGAATAAAAGGATCTTGTTCTTTTACCGCAAGGTGCGCGTTAGTTCCTGCCATCAGTCCTTGGCAAGCCGCCTCCTCATAACCCGTTGTTCCATTTATTTGTCCAGCAAAAAATAAGTTTTTCACTCGCTTAGTTTCTAAAGAAACCTTCAATTGTGTCGGTTGGAAAAAGTCATACTCAATGGCATAACCCGGTCGGAACATTTTTGCATTTTCAAAGCCTTTGATTTTGCGCAAAGCTTTAAACTGCACATCCTCCGGCAGAGAAGAAGAGAACCCATTCACATAAATTTCGCAGGTATCCCAACCTTCCGGTTCTACAAATAACTGATGGCTGTCCTTTTCAGAAAAGCGCTCGATCTTGTCTTCGATGGAAGGACAATACCTAGGTCCGATTCCTCGAATCCTACCGTTGAACATCGGCGAACGATCAAAGCCCGTTTTCAAAACTTCATGTACTTCTGAACTCGTATAAGCAATATGACAAGGTCTTTGCTTTTTCAAAACTGGCGTATCGGTGTAAGAAAATTTACTCGGCTCTTCATCTCCCGGCTGCTCTTCCATTTTAGACCAATCCAAAGAACGACCATCCAAACGCGGCGGTGTTCCCGTTTTCATTCTTCCCGATTCAAAACCCAAACCAACCAATTGCTCCGTGATACCAGTCGCTGCTCTTTCCCCCGCTCGTCCACCTCCGAATTGTTTTTCTCCGATGTGAATAAGGCCATTCAAAAAAGTACCATTGGTCAAAACCACAGAATGGCTTTCAATCTCAATCCCCATCCCGGTATGTACGCCACAAGCACGACCATCTTTTACGATAATCCCTTTCACCATCTCCTGCCAAAAGTCAATGTTCGGATGTTCCTCCAACATCTTACGCCATTTAGCCGCAAACATCATCCGGTCACTTTGCGCACGTGGACTCCACATCGCAGGCCCTTTTGATTTGTTGAGCATTCTAAACTGAATCATCGTATGATCCGTCACAATACCCGAGTAACCACCGAGTGCATCTATCTCTCGTACGATTTGCCCTTTGGCCACTCCACCCATCGCAGGGTTGCAGGACATCTGCGCGATGGTCTGCATATTCATGGTAGCGATCATGACTTTACTGCCCATATTGGCGGCAGCAACGGCGGCCTCACATCCGGCGTGGCCGGCACCTACTACTATGACGTCGTATTTTGGAAACATGGTTTGGTGTAATTTTCTTAGTTCTTTGACAAAGCTCTCGGCCCGCTAAACAGAATTCCGAGTTTTATAGTTCTACCAAAGAAGGATTTTCTTTAAAAAGTGGTGCAAAAATACGAAAATTTGAGTTGTGATGTATAGTCATTTTCTAGTTTTGGGATTTTGGAAATTTAGTCAGTGCCTTGTCATTTGCTACCGATGCGTGTAGTGAGTTGGTTGAAAATTGCTACATTGGTAATACAATTTCCAAAATGAAAAATTATGAAAACTATCTTTATTCGATTTACCTTTTTAGTGGCTGTTCTTGTTTTAAATGTGGTTTGCCTTTTTGGGCAAAATTATAAGACGGTGCATTTTGATCGAGAGGGGTATTTTGAATCAGAGGGGTTTGGTCTTTATCCGGACGGATCGGGACTTCCTAACCTAAGCACTTCTAATGAAGACCAAGTTCGTTTTGGTATCCGGATAGATACTCTATTGTCGGATGACTTGAATTATGTGTTTCCAATTTATTGGGAGGATTCAAATTTTTTGTATCTCCAAAGACCATCTTGGTTGGGGGATACGCTCAAATTGTCTCTAAATGGAACTGAAGTTTTTAGGAATAAAAATGGAGAACTCATTACCATAAATACCCAGGCTGAGCTAGGTCATACGTGGCACATCTTTGAATTATTAGACACCGCTTATCTACAAGCCGAAGTTACCGCTATTAGCTATCAAGAAGTACTTGGGCAAATGGATAGTATTAGAATAGTTCTCATTCAAGCGAAAAATATTGATGGAGAAAATATTGACCATGACATGAATGGATTTACTTTAGTTCTAGGTAAAGAAAGCGGTTTTGTAGAAACATGTGATATGTATCATTTCCCCGTGAGACAGAATAAAATTCATCTCATTGGATTAACTAATCCTGAAGTAGGGGAAAAGATGCTGACAACTAAAACGATTTTTGACTTTCAAGTTGGAGATGAACGGCATTATAATAGATTATTCGATGGTGGAGATTATCAAGATAGAAAATATAAAAAATGGATTGTCCTGGATAGAAATGAATCTAATGAAGACACCATTGCTTATACCTTTGACTATTACGAAGTACAGTTATACGTTGATGATTATTCTGATGATTTTGTTACAATAACCAGTGATACTATTGTTATAAAATACGACCTAAATAATAAAATGCATAATACTCATCCTTTTGAAATTTCAGAAGAGTCTTCTATGTATTTTGGACCTCAAACATTCGTTTTTAAAAATGACAATGGGGACTGGTTTAAATATGCCTTTGATGGAATTTGGGCTGGCTCCGATTCTCTAATTCCAAACGATTTTGAACGCAATAGAATATACTATCAGGCATGCTTGGGAATGACTCATTTTAACAGAGTTGAGCAAGGTGTTTTTGGTACGCTAAATGAAGACCTAGTCTACTACAAAAAAGGAACCACTGAATGGGGAACGCCTATCGATTTCGTAGCCCTCACTGCTACAAAGAAAATCCAAAACCCAAAGTCCTCCATCCTCGTTCACCCAAACCCAGCAAACGACAATATCACTATCACCAGTAAAAACCCTAACCAAAAACTCCAACACATTCAAGTCATAAATACCCTCGGACAAAAAATAGCGGATTGGCCGTGCGCTCAACAAAACCAGCTTAACAAGTCTGTAGTGAATTTCCCGACAGCTATTTATTGGTTATTGGTGACGGATGAGGCTGGTGAGATTTGGCGGATGAGTTTTATAAGAGGAAAGTAGATTGGAAATCTATTGTTATTTAATTTTCCAAAGAGGTTCTTTTCTCCAATTCCCAGGAAAGCCCATAGCTCTAACATCTACGTTAGGATAGTCTTTTAACAAACTTTCAAACCGCTGTTTAAAACGATTTTTAGGGCTGATCGTTTGTAGTAAATATTGCATACAACAAAACACAGCGTAGAAAGAATGTTGATCAAGAACAGCTGTATTGATAAACGGCTCAGGTGCCTTTTTTAAGTTCTTTGGTGGGATCGGTAAATTTCGATTCCATAACCGACTATGGTGAGCACAAATATTTCTAACAACAGAAATACTTTGTAACCAACTTGTTAAAAAGTATGGTTTCCAACATTCAGGTTTTTAGCAATTTTCTTTTTCTCTGGGACTTGGTTTTTAAGGTTACCGTAAAGTTTAGATAAAAGCCCTAGCGAAATAACCTCCAAGCTTTTCCACGCTGGAGGGCACCGGTCGTCTGTTTTGCACTTTTTATTATGCTCTAGAATAAAAACTTCTCGACTCCTTTGTAATTCTTTATTCATAGAATTTAGATGGGTCTCAAAATAATATTTATTGTTAAATATTATTTATTCTCAAACCACCATGCTCCTTGGCTATTTGAAAGATTATAAATGAGTTGAGTCCGTAAACCGACCTCAATTCTCTCTATCATATTAAATACTATAAGCCGCAGTTCTCTATCGAAATTATATAAATCTACTACATTCGAAAACTCACTACCCTTTTTGAAAACATGAGTAGCCTTATCAGCCTGCATAGGCCACCAATAACCGTAAGCCTGTAGTAACTTACATATTGCAGGAAATGTTCCGCGAAAGACTTGTCCGAAAAATGAAGGCCTCTCGATTCTAGTAATGAGATTTGTTCAGTTATTGAAATGACAGGTTTAGTAAATTTCATATTGGTCTTAAAATATAAGACTCGCCCTGGTACGCTAATCTGACGGGAAGCGTGGCGAGTACTGTTACTACAAATATGCAAAATATTTTTATACTTTTCCACATTGTGTTGGTAACTTCTATTGTTTTTGATAATTGTCCCATCCGTATATAACGAAAACGCGGTTCTATTTATACTACGCCCTAAACGCCTAATTTCAAAACAAAACCAAACAAATACTTATTCGATAACCTTCGGCCTAGTAGCATCTTTCCCCTCTCCCATCCGTACAAATTTTCGTAATTTCGCCCGGCATTCTCACAAACGCAATCCTCGATCATGAATAAAAGACAAGCACTCGAAACAGAGCAGAAAGCACTCGAAATAAACCTCAACGATAAAATATACGGTACCTTCTCTGAAATAGGCGCCGGACAGGAAGTCGCCCGATACTTTTTTCAAGTGGGTGCTGCCGCAGGTACCATCGCCAAATCTATGTCTGCCTATGATAAAGTATACTCCGACAAAATCTATGGCTTGGAGGCTAGTGGTCGCTATGTTTGTGAATCCCGGATTTATAAAATGCTGAATCATGAATATGACCTCATGGAAAGCCGCCTGAATACAGAACGCCCGGATACCAACTTTTTCGTTTTCGCTGATTCCGTATCGGCCATCAACTACTCCCGAACCATCAAAGGAGATGGATGGCTGGGACTCCGATTTCAACTTACCCCGGATGGGCAAACCAACGAAGTCATTGTCCACGTAAAAATGCTGGACAATGACAACCAATTACAACAACAAGCAGTCGGGATTCTCGGCGTCAATTTGATCTATGCTTGCTATCATTACTATCAGAATCCAGAAGTATTGTTAGAATCCTTGATAGACAATCTGCATGAACGGGTGGCCATTGATATGATTCGAATCACAGGGCCAGAGTTTGAAAGTCTGGACAACCGTTGGCTGAGTCTCATGTTGGTAAAACACAAGCTAACAGACGTGGCCATGTTTCGCCCCGACGGAGAGAGTGTACATGCTTCGGAGTTTTTGTATAAAAAAAATGTAATGATAGTGCGCGGTAGTTTCCGTCCAGCTACTTTGGTGAATTTGGACATGCTTAAATGCAGCTGGGAACAATTCCGAAATGACCAGGGCGATCAAGGCCAAAAATCCTTCTTACTTTCCGAAGTCACCATGGAAAATCTTTGTGCAGAAGGCGAACTAAATGTTCAAGACTTTCTCGACCGGGCAGACATACTATGTGCCTTAGGACAAACGGTGGTCATTACCAATTGTGAGCACCATCAAAAACTAGTAACTTATTTATCTGACTATAAAGTCAAAAAAGTCGGTGTTGTCTTTGGTGTACATGAATTGTTAGAAATGATTAGCGACAAGTATAATAAAAATCAGGAAGGTCGTTTGCTATCGGCTTTTGGCGAATTGTTTACCCGCCACGTAAAACTATATATCTACCCTGCGCTCCAGGAAGGTAGCGAAGAATTGATGACTTGTGAAAACCTGCCCATCCCGGAAGGCGTCAAGTTTTTATACCGCCACTTACTAGACAGCGGCCAGATCATAGATGTTACCAATTTCAACATTCACCACCTCCACATCTTCTCTACAGAAGTACACCGTATGCTAAAAACAGACGAAAAAGGATGGGAGGAAATGGTATCTCCCAAAGTGGCAAAGTTGATTCGAGAGCGTTGCTTATTTGGCTTCCCCTACCAGCAGAAAGAGTTTGAATATTAGAAGAAGCAGATGGCTATTAGCAGTTCGCCGTTGGCTTCCCGATAACGCGAAAGTAGGAAGCCAACCGCTAGCTGCTAGATAACTAAAAGCCGCATAGTAATAGATAGGATTTCTTTTGGTTAACGTTCCCCCTCTTTTTACTTACCTTTGCGGAAAATTTCATACTCATGTTCAAATTAATATTTGTCGGCGGCCTAATGTATCTGCTCTATCGAATGGTGATGGGGCCATACCTCGAAGCACCCAAAATGAAAGAAGAACCCAAGATAAAACCAGAGGAGGATGATTATGTGGACTATGAGGACGTAGACTAAAATATGTCATTCTTTTTAAAATCAAAATTAAAATGCCAATAAAAATCAAAACCTTCTATCGTGAATGCCGCGTATCGATTTTTTGATTTTGATTGAAATTTTGATTGAGAGAATCTTGTTTTTGAAAAGTGGATAGTAATTGAATTAAAACAAAAAAAATGGATACCATAAAAATAGGAAATAGCCTGTTGTATAAAAACAACCAACTCATCGCCTTCAACAAACCTGCCGGCATACCGGTACAATCGGACAAAACAGGCGATGCATCTCTCCTTATTTTAGCACAAGCTTACGCAAAAAGTAATCTAGAACTAATCCATCGGATTGACCGGCCAGCAACTGGAGTCGTATTGCTATCGAAAGTGAGCGGGGCTTTGGCTAGTTTGAACAAGCAATTCCAAGAACGAAAAGTAGCGAAGACTTATCTGGCGATTGTGAAAAACAAACCCGAAGCGGACAAAGCGACCTTGACTCATTTTATGCAAAAAAATGAAAAGCAAAATCGCTCCGTTGCTTATGATAAGGAAATTGCGCACAGCAAAAAAGCGGAATTGTCTTATGAGGTGATTGGCAGTAGTGATAATTATCATTTGCTAAAAATAGAATTGCATACGGGACGGCATCATCAAATTCGCGCACAGTTGGCAGCCATTGGCAGTCCAATAAAAGGTGATGCAAAATATGGTTTTAGAAGATCGAATCAAGATCGGTCGATTCACTTGCACGCTTGGAAGATTGCTTTTACGCATCCAATATCTGGAGCGAAGGAGGAAATTGTGGCGCCACTTCCAGTAGAGTCTTTATGGGACTTTTTTGGAGAGGCGGTAGGTCAATCGAAATGAATCTAACTGCGAGGCACTTTTCAAAACAATCTTTACCCCCAACCCCTAAAGGGGAGTTACATCTCGGTGGAGATTTAAGAGAGTTGCATCAAGGTGGATCAAGGGCATGCGTTAGGTCTCCCCTTCAGGGGCCGGGGGTAGCGTTAGGCAAAAACTAGTACAAAAAAATAACACGAACAATACAATGTCAGAAAACACAACAAAGAAGACGGACGTCAACGAACTAGGTGAATTCGGTCTTATAGAACACCTTACTAAAGACTTTACCAATAAACGTAAAAGTACTGTTAAAGGAATTGGCGATGATGCTGCTGTTTTGCAGACTGGTGACAAGTACACGGTGATTTCCACAGACATGCTTGTGGAGGGCATTCACTTTGACATGGCCTATACTCCACTCAAACATTTGGGTTACAAATCCGTCGTCGTTAATGTCTCCGACATTTGTGCGATGAATGCAACCGCGGAACAGATCACGGTTTCTATAGCCATTTCGAATCGCTTCTCTGTAGAGTCGCTGGACGAATTATATGCTGGCATAAAAGCCGCTTGTAACTTTTACAATGTTGATTTGATCGGAGGGGACACGACTTCTTCTAACAAAGGATTAATCATCAGCATCACCGCTATTGGTACCGTTGCGCCAGAAAAAGTGGTTTATCGTAGCGGTGCGAACGAAGGAGATTTGTTGTGCGTTACTGGAAATTTAGGCGCGGCTTACCTTGGTCTTCAAATACTGGAAAGAGAAAAACAAATCTTCCAATCTAGCCCTGGTGTGCAACCAGACTTGGAGAATCAAGCTTACCTCATTGGCCGTCAACTCAAGCCAGGAGCACGTACGGACATGATCGAGTTTTTTGAAAAAAATAAATTGGTCCCTACTTCCATGATTGACATCTCGGATGGGTTGGCTTCTGAGATTTTTCACCTTTGCAAGCAATCTAACGTTGGTGCTTTCGTAGAAGAATCCGGCGTCCCGATGCACCCAGATGCGGAAGAGATGGCTTTGAAATTCAAACTCGATCCAGTCACTTGTGCACTAAGCGGTGGCGAAGATTATGAATTGCTTTTCACAATAGATCCAAATGACATTGAAAAAGTGAAATACTTGCCAGACATTTATATCATGGGTGAAATGGTGAATAAGGAGCAAGGAATAAACCTTCATACGAAGGGTGGAAATATTCATCCGATTAAGGCGCAGGGCTGGAAGCATTTTTAGGAATTTCACCTAAAGGTCTTTAAATAAGGAAAGCCGCTATCTACAGCTAAAGTAGATAGCGGCTTTTGTATTTTAGCTCCTCTATTTCCCTTTTGCACCTATTAAAAAAACGCTGAAAGTTACTTTTTTTTTTAAAAAACACCTTTCTCTGTAATTTTTCCAGCCATTATTATACTAACGGAGTGTATTCAAAAATAAACCATAATTAATGTCAAAACAAAGGCAAATCGAATATATGAAACTCATACAAAAACATGAGAAAATCATTCATAAGGTGATTGGACTTTATGTTGATGTAGCCGAAGATCGGAGAGATCTATATCAGGAAATACTATTACAAACTTGGCGATCTTTCTCAAATTTTAAGGGCAATTCCGCTTTCAGTACCTGGCTATACAAAGTGGCTTTAAATACGGTATTGACTTTTATTCCTGCTTTGATGATCGGCGTATTATTTGGAGAAGTATTAGAAGGAACCAGCTTAATTGCTTGCTTCCAAAATTCCAGAACCTTGATGAAAATCATTATCATCGTCTTAGTTTTCGTTCCTATTATGTCTTGGAGTGGCGACAAAATGAATAAGAAAGCTTTTGGGGAGGACTTAAAAACACTGGAGGACAACATCATTCGAATGGAAACGCTTCAGTAAATGTTGATATGATTATTATTTCTCAACCGAAAGGTCTAATTCATTGTCCTTGAAGCAGGACTATGTGGTGAGTGGAGGGCAGTATAACAAAAGCCACTATCTACTATTAAACTAGTTGGCGGCTTTTGTGTTTTAAACTTGTACTTTAAAAGCAGCGTTTAATTTAAAATTAAAATTAAAAATTTATATATACATTGAGTTATTTTTTAAAACCCTATGGGATTTAGAACCCCTAAAAAAACAATTAATTATGTCTCTTAAACTAGGTAACATAGCTCCCAATTTCACAGCTAAAACGACAGAAGGTGAAATCAATTTCCACGAATGGCTAGGTGATGGATGGGGTATGCTCTTCTCTCATCCAGCTGATTTTACGCCCGTTTGCACAACTGAACTAGGACGAACAGCAGCATTGAAAGAGGAATTTACCAAAAGAAATGTAAAAGCGATGGCAGTCAGCATCGATCCAATTAATTCTCACATGGAGTGGATTAAAGATATTGAGGAAACTCAAAATGTAACTATGAATTTTCCAATAGTTGCTGACGAAGATAGAAAGGTGGCTGAACTATATGATATGATTCATCCTGATGTAACTGAAAAAACAACAGTACGAACCGTTTTTGTAATTGGACCTGATAAAAAGATCAAACTGACCTTAACTTATCCACCTTCTACAGGTAGAAATTTCAATGAAATATTAAGGGTCATTGACTCTTTGCAACTCACCGCATACCATAGTGTTGCTACACCAGCAGATTGGAAGGATGGAGAAGATGTTGTAATCTCCCCTTCCATTGCGACAGAGGATATACCTGATAAATTCCCAAAAGGCCATCGAGTAATCAAGCCTTATTTGAGAATGACTCCTCAACCGAATAAAGATTAATTTTAATAACAATACAAATGCAAGAACCTACCCGAGATAAAACGCAACTAAAAATCCTGCTCTTCTCCATGATCGCTACCGTTCTGTTAATTGCTTCAGTGCTGTGGGTGAATTACGATCGGAACATCCGAGTCGGTGACAAGACGCTGACATTCAAAGATCAACCACTGACGGAAGTACTACAAACCTTGGAGGAAACGTATAAGGTGAATATTGAAATTCAGAATTCCGATTTATCGACTTGTCTCCTTACTGGAACATTTGTGGATAAGACCTTGGAGGAGATGATGGGCTTTTTACATTCTAAATATAAACTGAAAGTAGAGCGCTTGGCTAAGCGGGAGTTTGAGGTGAGTGGGGAGGGATGTTGAGAAATAAAATGAATAGCCGCCTATTTCAACGAATACTATTTAGCCGGGATAAGGAGTAAATATAAAAACTACATGAAAAAGTATACAACACTTTTGCTCTCTGTTCTCTTTAGTGTAACAATCTACGCACAAAATTTCATTCCTTATTTAGAAGATAGTCTGTACGGGTTTTCGCTACCTGACGGCCAGTTGGTGATTCCAGCAAGCTTTGACGAAGTAGCTTTTTTTAATGACACAGGATTGGCAGCGGTTAGAAGGGGGGATTATTGGTCATTAGTAAATAAATCTGGGAAAGTTGTACTACCATTTGAGTCCGAAGAGCCGATTGCATTGCGCTATTTTAATCAAGACAATAGAAAAGCTACCGCTAATTTTGATGCGTCTGATATTTCTAATAAGATTGCCCGATTGAGATTAGCCTATATCAATGAAAATGAATTTCGGGTGTTAAACTTAGAGGACTGGGAATACTCTGCTGTTTTTGAAACAGGGTTTAATTATGGCATGTTTGCGTCGAACAAAATTTATGAGTATGAGACTATTTTCCGTTGTGGCTTTTTGGTCGCCAAATCTCAATCGGGAATTTCCATCTTAGACGAGGAGGGGAAAGTTATTATTTCTAAAATAAATCAAATTTTAATTTTAGATGAAAATCATTTCCGATACGCTAAAGCAAAAGAGGCATTTTATATTTATAACAAAAGGAATGGGACTGAATTGAAAATTCCGGGAAGAAATATTTTCCCAATTCCAGAAAGTGAACTTTTTATCGTTTCAGATTTTCATGATCGAATTTTTCACGACAGGGAAATATCTACTGGCAGACTTTTTAATAGAGGAAATAGAAAGACAATTGTCATAAATGATGCGGGCGAACTTGTCATTGACAGCATTTATGAAATGATAAGGCCATACGGCAAAAGCGAGTTGATAGCTTTTAAAGACAGTCTCTGGAATTTAATCGACTACGATGGCGAATTGCTTAAGGCAGGAAAGTATTTTAATATTTATCGAAAAAATAAAACAAAATTATTAGCTCAGTATACCAATGGTCAATGGCTTTATGTAGATAATGATTGGAACCCACTTAATAAGAACAGTTATACTAGGATTCGGAACTCTAACAATCAAGATTTATTTTATACTCATAAAGGAGAATTAGCAACTATTTCAGATAGCAATGACCAAGAGATAATCAGTTATCCAGCTGAGTCCATCAATAAAATTGGTTCTGATTTATTTCAAATAAAGAAAGGCGATAAAAAAGGAGTAATTGATTCAGATAAGAACATTATTTTACCTTGTATTTATGACAAAATCGAATTGAGATATAGATTGTTCGAAGTTGAGTTGGATGGTAAGACGGGATTGTATAAGAAGAATGGTCAGGAAATCATTCCTCCGACTTATCAAAAAATTCGTATTCAAGATGAGTTTCATTATAAGTATTATACTCTCCATCAAGAGGAGAAGAAAGAATTTTATAATTACGATTGGCAGAAGGTAAGCTCCGTTTCAGATCACAGACGAAAACATCGCCTGAAATCCCGAGTGAAGAAAAGTAAAAAGCCCATATTAGAATTTCAAGAAGAAGGCAAAACGTATTTTTACAATCAGGAGGAAAAATTAATTGGGACTACAACAAGAAGGTCGGACTGCGGGTATGTTCTTTCTGACTCCAGTTATTTATGCCTGTTATCTGTTGATGAAGAAGGCAAGGTCGAAGTATTAAAACCCGATGGCTCTTATCTATTTGACTCGCTGGATGTCTTAGACCAAGAGACAAGAACAACTAATTTAAGGACAGGGCTGTTTTCGGTATTAGATAAACAGGGCCATAACGGAATCATCAATCATAAAAGCCAATGGATTATTAAGCCTGCAGCGCAACTTATCTATGAGATAAACCCCAATTACATTCTTGTCCAAAAAAATAATCTTTATTTTACTTACGACCATGAAGGAAAGCTTATTCAGGAAGAGGGTTTTGCAATTCTTCGTGGCAAGTTTAGAAAAAGAGAATTACGGTATGTTGGTCATATCGAAGAGGACAAAACTTACCAAGTGATCAGACCAGAAACTTGTGGTAACGAAACAGCCGACACCCTGACCAGACGCTACACTAAAGGAGGGTATATAGACCAATATGGCCAAATAAAAATCCCTTTGGAATATTCACAAACAAAGGTAAATGGAAATAGCATTACCCTTGTCAAAGGCTATAAGGAAGGAGAACGAGAGACTTTTCTTTTCAGTAGAGATGGCAGTGAATTAAAACTGAAAACCAATTATGATTTCATCAGGCAGCTTGCAACGAACTTGAACGCGTTTACTTTAAATGGCAAAGAAGGCCTTATAGATGATTCAGGAAAAATACTGTTAGATACTTATTATCTAAAAATACATGTGCTTGCCAAAGAATATTTTTTTGGTGGTTTAACAAAAGATAGACATTTAGACCTTCTAAATAATAAAGGAGAAGTAATTGTCGAAAACATTTTTGATCGGCTAAAACAGGATATGAAATCTCGAAGTGATTACCTCTACAGGCTTGAAGACGGTTATCATCTTTTGTATTTGAAAGATGGAACCTTTGTATTAAAACCAGATGGAAATATACACATGGAGATACAAAGTAAAACCATCTACCCCTTGAATCTTACTCATAATTATGAATTATTGAGCGCCGAAAATAAAAAGACTTGCCAGTTTTTTCTGAAAAATGAAGAGGAAGATGGGAGTTATTATTATACGGATTACGAAAAGAAGAAGGTTTATAAGCGTTGAGCAGCTTAACAGCGTGTAAAAAAAACAACCTCTTTTACCAATCCCACAATATGGTGAGGCAAAAGGTGTTATTGGTTTTCTAAATCCTACGCCGTCAAAAATCCATTAATCTTCGACACCGAATCCTTCGCATCGCCATACAACATCTCTGTATTTTCTTTAAAAAATAACGGATTCTGAACTCCCGCATAACCTGTGGCCATAGATCGTTTCATAACAATCACCGTCTTCGCATTCCAAACCTTCAAGACCGGCATTCCATAAATCGGGCTATTCGGATCATCTTCCGCGCCTGGGTTTACAATATCATTTGCACCGATGACTAAGACCACATCTGTTTCCGGAAGGTCGTCATTGATTTCATCCATTTCCATGACAATGTCATAAGGCACATTGGCTTCCGCCAACAGTACATTCATATGTCCTGGCAAACGACCCGCTACGGGATGAATACCAAAACGTACATTCTTTCCTTTCTTTTTTAAATCCTCCACCATGGCATAAACCGGGAACTGCGCCTTCGCCACCGCCATTCCATAACCCGGAACAATAACCACTTCCTTCGCTTCTTCTAACACCGAAGCTACATCCTGATGATTTGTAGCCGTAACCTCTCCTGTAATCTCCTTAGCTTCGCCCGTAGGCGCATTTCCAAAACCACCGAAGATGACGGACCAGAAAGAACGATTCATCGCATCACACATGATGATGGAAAGAATGGCCCCAGAGGAACCAACCAAGGCCCCTGTTACAATCAGTAAATCATTGCCCAACATAAAACCTGCTGCTGCTGCTGCCCAACCCGAGTAAGAGTTCAACATAGATACTACCACCGGCATGTCTGCTCCGCCAATGGCCATTACCAACATGACTCCAATGAAGCAAGCAATCGCCGTCATGATGTACAAATACATCATACCACCAAGTCCTGCGGCCTGCACGAAAAAGACAGCGAGTACAAGACAAGCAATGACCAACAATATATTTACAAGATGCCGGCCCGTGTAAGCCAATGGCTTTGATCGTATCTTTCCTTCCAGTTTTCCCCAGGCTACGATAGAGCCCGTAAAAGTGATGGCTCCAATGAAGACTCCGATAAATATTTCTACCAAATGAATAGTGTGAGCAGTTCCTTCAAGTAGCTGCGTATGTGGATCAAGGTAGGAACCGAAGCCAACCAAAACGGCGGCGAGCCCTACAAAACTATGAAGGATCGCTACGAGCTGTGGCATAGAAGTCATCTCGACTTTTCGCGCCAACAAAATGCCAATCACTGAAGCGATCGCAATAGCCGCAATAATATAAGCCTGCCCTTCTACCCCTTCCCCCAAGACAGTTGACAAGATCGCGATGATCATTCCGACGATGCCATAAAGGACACCTCTCTTTGCGGATTCCTGCGAAGACAGGCCACCCAAACTTAGTATAAATAAGATACTAGCAAAGAGATAAGAAGCTAATTGTATTTCTGATGATATCATTGACTTTAGATCTAGTTGATTTGTTAAACCACAAAGGACACGAAGTTTTTACCGTATATAATAAGTGAAATGCTTTAGCATTTCTATGCTTTTTACTTTGTGCAACGCTGTGCCCTTTGTGGTTTTTCTTAAATTTCGCCCGAAGGGGCAAACAATTCTCTACTTTCGGAACATTTTTAACATCCGATGTGTCACGACAAAACCACCGACGATATTAATGCTTGCTACCAAAATAGCAATGAATGCTAAAATAGTCATCGGGTTAGAAAAATCATTTTTGGTTTGTAGTAATCCCCCGATAATAATGATCCCACTAATGGCATTGGTAACTGCCATCAAAGGCGTATGCAAAGAATGTGATACGTTCCATATGATTTGCCAGCCGATAAAGACCGAAAGAACAAAGACCGTAAAGTGCTGCATGAAATCTGCCGGAGCAACCATCCCTAAGAAATACAACAAGGTTCCTACAACCACCAATGCAATCAAGGTACCCCTGCCGTTATCTGCTTTTACTTCTTTGGCGACTGCCGCAACAGGCTCCGCTGCTTTCGGTTTTGGCGGACTAACCGGAAGTGGCTCTGGTGGCCAATTGACGGCACCATTATAAGTGACCATGGCGCGTTTGACCACGTCATCGTTCATATCTATTTTGAA
>JBLHRR010000069.1:0-26324 GCA_047626155.1 Saprospiraceae bacterium
TGTGCGGCTATATTTTGCTGAGTGGCCATTTCCAAAAAATCAGTTAGAGACAGTTGCTCAATGGATTGTGCATTTCCATTTGTGCTAATAGAAACGAAAGCCAAACAAAAGAGAGGCGATAGCCATTTTCTTAGAAAACGTCTAAAAGAAAATCTGGTTTTTTGAGGTTTGAAATTGCTGGCCAGCTCCCCTTCTGAAGGAGAAAAATGTCTAGGCCTTTTAATACTATTTGCGCTCATGATTTATTTTGTTATTTCGTAACTACGAAGCGGTCAACTTCTTTATAATGCGATAGTGAGGAGTTAATAGTTAACAGTTGAATATTACTTCTTCAAATCAATTACATCCAAGTGATCGTAAGCTTTCATGTCTGAAATGATCACTCGATCTCCTTCTTTTAAGTTACTGTTCTGTATTTCTACAAAGTCCATATTCGTCAAGCCGAGGGTGATTTTTTCCTTCTCGGCTTGTTCGCCACGGATTACGTAAATATATTGTTGAGTTGCACCCGTAAATACTGGTCCATTTGCCACACGCAATACGTTTTCTTTTTCAGAAGAGATTACAAAAACCTCTACACGCATATTTGGTCGCAGCTCCGGATGATCTTCCTGTCCGAGTTGCACCACAAACTCAATTGTATTATTGGTTACTGCTGGGGAGATGGAAAGAATGGTCGCGGGCAAATTCGTTTTGTTGATTCTCACCCGGGCAGACATTCCTGGTTTTACAATATCAGCATAGCGATCGGAGCAGCTGGCCTCTACGCGAAAGCTTTCCAGATTGGCTATCCGAGCCAAAGGCTCTCCTTCGTTTACCTTCTGTCCGATGTTTTCATTGATCCAGGTAACAACACCATTACGTGGGGCAGATACTTTGGTCTCTTTTAGTTTTTTGGCCAATTCAGCAATTTCTTTTTCCTGAATCATTACTTCTAACTGCAGGTTGCGGCGATCAGACTTTACTACGTTTTTACGGAAAGTCAATTCGTTTTCCAATTTCTTCTTTTCCAGTTTTGCTATTTGTAAATTTAAAGAAGCTTGGTCTGCCTCTTCCTGAGTGGCGCCGCCAATGTCTTTCAATCGTTGGACATCAGAAAGATTTGCTTCGAGACTGGAAACTTGCAAAGCTTTTATTTGCGCGTCATAATCAATTTCGTTCAGGTTTTTGTCATATTCGAATTGCAAACGAGTAATGTTGTTTTTGCGCAATTCCAGTTGGTCGTTTCTGGAGTCGTATTCTAGTTTGATGTAAGACTTGTCTAATTCCAACAATAGGTCTCCAATGCTTACTTTGTCTCCCGCTTTTTTGTTGATACTTTTTATCTCCGTTTGGATCGGCGCATTTACCTGCTGTTCAAAAGAAGGAATGACAACTCCCGTTGCAGTGATGGCGTTTTGGAGATTGCCACGTTCTACGGTTGCGATTCGGAACTTCGCAGGATTAATATCGGTTTTAAGCATATTTCTAAAAACGAAGAATGCAAGACCCAACAAAGCAACTACAATCGCTGCTTTAAACCACTGCTTTCCTTTTTGCTTCCGTTGAATGTTTTCTGCTATTGGTCGATCCATGATTTTTTTATTTTGATTGTTGTAAGAGAAGTTCCAATGGCTGTGCCAAAACTTGAGTGATTGATAGTCAGTAGCTTATGAAATTGTATTTTTATAAAATTGTGCGATATCGAACGCTTTTGTTCGGAAATGTCATTAGGTGAGGAAATAGTTTATTCAACGGCTTTCAAAGCAGTGGGGCGAATTCTATTTCCAGGAAGGCTGTTTAGACGGAAACCCAAATCTATGTGATCTATGAAAAAATAGCAAAGCTATTTTTCCTAATATGCCCTTCTGCGGATTAAGAGCTATGTGAGCTTCTGTGCCTTACATATTTAAAAATATGTTAGAAGGGCATACCTTTCACGTAAAAAGCCACAACGGAACCTTGATATTGAAACTCAATATTTTTTAGAGGGGAATTAGATTTCACTCTATTCTTTATTACATTCGCAAAAAAAACAAGACCATGAAAAAAACAAAGTCTATCCTTTCCACCTTTCCGGTTACAAGTTCTATAGTCGTACAATGGGCGGATATGGATGCTGCTCAGCATGTTAACAATGTCATCTACCTACGTTGGGCTGAAGTCTCCCGCGTTGATTATTTTGATGCATTGAAGATTGAAGTGGTGCCGACCAATGGAGACGCAGGCTTTATTCTGGGATGGCAGGATTGTAAATACATCTTTCCAGTGACCTATCCAGATACCATTCACATCGGTATTAGAATAACAGAAGTTAAAGAAGATCGCTTGTTGATGGAATCTCATTTTTTTAGTGAGAAGCACGACCGAATTGTGGCGATTTCAAAGCAGATGGTGGTGACTTATGATTATGTGAATTTGAAGAAGGTGGTAGTTCCTGATTTGATGAGGGAGCGGATTAATAAGTTGGAGGAGCTGAAATGACTAGATCGAAGTTTCACGTGTCGATTGTTTTGATGTGTTGAAGAATGAAGTAGTACCGATCAATGAAGGTGCGGTTTTATCCTCTCGTTACCATTCATATAGTGAAAACGCCATTCCACGAAATGGACTGAATATTACGCAGGAAGCCTGTAATCATTTGCTATTTTTATTGCTCCTTCTTTCACTTAAATCGTAATACCCCAAAATAAATAGCAATGCTTGTAAATAAAAAACACGACCGAGTTATAAAAGTCGTCTTAACACTTTTCCTTATAACGCTATCCACAGCAATACATTCGCAGAGCAATACCATAGTAGGAAATATCAAAAGCGATGAGGGTAATCCTATTTCTGAGGTTTTAATTTTCACCAATGATTCCATTTTTACACTTTCTGATGTCGATGGAAATTTCATCCTTCCTAACCTTTCTGGAGATTCCCTGCTGGTACATTTTAAAAGCTTAGCTTTTTCTGATTTGGATACCGTCGTTTATTTCAAAGAATCGAAAGAGGTGATTCTTGATATTGAACTTCGTCGAAAGCTCTATGACTTGGGCGAAGTCGTAATCTCGGATTCAAAAGAAAATTTATTTGATAAAGAAAACTGGACTATCCTGGATTACCTTGCTAAAGACAATTTAATATTTATACTGTCGCTGGAAAATCCAAAACGTTCCTTGCACAGTTTTTCGTCAGAAGGATATTTTATAGATCGTCTTGAACTAAAGGAAAAATACAATGAATTGTTTTTATCCTGTACCGGCGGTTTGCATATGTTGGGAAAACGAAATTGCGCTGAGTTTAAAAATGAAAAGGACGCGCTGACTATTTTTAAAATATATGAGCGATCCGTTTTTGAATCGACCTTAGAAACTTGTCTGGATCAGTTTGAAAATCAGTTTATTTTTAAAAGTTATGCCAACCATAATAAGCGTATAAATTATTTTTTCTATCTGGATCAGCAAGCGGAACTCTTAGCCGGTGTATGGGACAAAAATGCGCAAAAAGTTGCGGAATCTTACCGCAGGGAAATAATAGGAATGTATTTGGGTAATCTGGATGGGAAAAATAAGAATGCTATTGATTCAGGGATTACTAAAGACAATATAATAGCAGATGGCTCCTGGAACGGAGATTTAAGAGCTTTAATAAATTCCAGGGAACTCGTAAAAAAAGTAGCTTACTTTAGAAATGTGGTTGCAAGCCCAGTACGCAGCGCTGAAATTCGTACAAAAGAGGAATACTTTATTATTGATTTTGTGCAATCGCTTGCAAAATCCATCTGTTGCGATCCGTTGCAAACAACCTCGACCCTGCCTCTCCATGGAGAAATATGGAAAGACAAAAAGCTAGAGGTATTTCAAGACGGAACTCAAAATATCTCTTTTTTGAAAAATAGAAAAGACGAAATATATGAAGTCTATTTGGAAAGGGATAAACTAAAAGCAAAATTCATTTCTATATTGCCTCAACAATCAAATTTTGCAAGAATGCATAGCATCAATAATGGCGTTTGTTATTTTGTGGATAATGTCTTTGGTGTTGATCTTTTAAAAACCAAGCTACATAAATTTAACTTGGCGGCTTTAAAGCCTTGAACAGGTTTCCTTTATTTAGTGTAACCAACGCTTACTAACCGAACCCCAACGAATAATAGTTCGTACAATTAGAAATAGGGATATGCCCATATATTTGGGCCTATCAAGTCATTTAGCATTACGCAAAACTATTTCTAATGAAAAATCTAACTTCTGCCCTCCAAATCCTACTCGTCCTTTCTTTGCTTTTTGTCTCCTGCAAAGAAGAAGCACCAATCACCGACGTAGTAGCTCGTAACTACATTTCCGCCTATACTCAAGGGATGATCAACGAATCGGATCCCATTGAATTCCGTTTTGTGTCTCCACAGAAATTGGATTCTGCGGCCTTATACAAATCCATCAAAGTGAATCCTACTTTTGAATACACCGTGCAGCTGGATAAAGCAGATCGGGGATTTAAGATTATCCCAAAAGGTAAATTGACAAGGGGAGGAGCTTATGAAGTCGAATTATTGTTAAGTGATATATTAAACCTACCGGATTCTAAAAGACTGGTAAGTAGTTTTCGAGTGCATGAGCAGTTTGTCTCCGTAGAACGGGAGGGGATGGTCATTGACGATCAGAATAAAAGTTATGTCCGAATCAATGTAACGACAGCGCTTCCGGAGACCAAAGAAACCATTGCAAAGATTTTTAAGGTGAACCAAAGTAGGTTGAAAGTGGAGTTCATTTCTGAAAAAGAATTTGGCGTTAACCTGACCTTCAATGCGGCGAATGGGAAAGAAAAAATTGAATGGACTGGAGAATCGCTTTCTGCAAAGGAGAAAGGAACCATAGAGGTCTGGAGCTATGATCAGGATGAGTTCAATGTAGTTAATACCAATTTTAATCGCGAATTAAATGAGTACACGGTTTATTTTACAAAGTTGTTGGATGAAAATCAGGATGCTAAAGGTTTGATCCAATTAGGAAAAAAAGATGCGGAGTATCGAATCAATAACAATTCTATTACGGTACTGATAAAATCGAAAGCAAATCAAGATGTTGACCTGTCTATCAGTAGAGGAATAAAAGCGAAGGATGGATCGGTGTTGCCACTGGCTTTGTCTTATGAAGTAGAAGTAGCGGTGGTGAAACCAGAATTGGAGTGGCTGGCAGATGGGGTTTATATTCCGGCCTCTGGGGCTTTTAAAGTTCCCTTTCGGGCAAAAGCATTACGTTCTGTAGTAGTGAGTGTTATCGGTATCCGTTCGGAAAATGCAAGTCGTTATGCGGCTTGGAACAACATGAGCTACATGGATCAAATGGAAATGGTTCGTTTTGGAAATTTGGTTTATAAAAGTACTTACAAGCTCGATAGTTTGACCTCCAACAATCTGGAAGGTTGGAATGAATTCGGCATCGACTTTACCAATGCTTTTCAGCGGGAGAAGGGAACCATCTATCACATTCAGTTGTCTTATGGCCCGTCGAATACGATTCTCAATTGTGAAAACAAAGACATCTACGACTTCGAAAAAGAAACGGTTGATAAAAGTTGGTTCGAAGATCGAAACCGTTACTATGATTATTACGACTATTATGATTACCATAATTCTTCAGATCCTTGTAGCGTCTCCTATTATTTGAACCGTACCAATATTTCCAGAAATGTGCATTGCACCAATGTCTTTCCCATTATCAAAAAGGAAGAAGGTGGAATGAAGGTGGCGGTAAAAGAGTTGTTAGAGAATAATCCGGCCAGTGGTGCTGCCGTAGATTTAATCAGTCTGCAAGGTTTAGATATCGCTTCCTCCACTGTTTCCAGTAATGGCGTAGCTTCTTTTGATAACCTCAAGCAAAAAACACAAGCGGTCCGAATTTCTTATGCCGGAGAGGTTTCTTATTTCAATGTAATAGATGGCGAAGAAAACCAGTTGACTGAATTTGACATCAATTCCAATGTCAGTGATGTGGACAACCGCGTTTTCGTTTATGCCGACCGAGACGTCTGGCGACCAAGTGACACCATCTACCTGAACGTTATGCTGAATCGAGCCAAATTTCAATTCGCAGAAGGGCTTCCGATTGTGGTTCGATTGCGAAATCCGAAAAACGTTTTATACAAAAAATACATCCTTCGTATCAAAGATGGCCAGTCGATTTATGCTTTCAAAATGCCAACGCACCTTGAAGCACCAACCGGGTATTGGCGAGCAGATATCGAAGTGGGCCCATTGCGTACTCGAAAAACACTGCGTGTAGAAACGATTAAGCCCAATGTAGTTGACTTAGAATATGCTTTTGAAAATGGCGATAAGAATTGGATTTATAATAATACGGTGGAAGGAGAAGTATCCGTAAATTACCTAGCCGGTTATGCCATGCGGAAAGGTGTTGTAAATGCTTCTGCAAATATTTTTCCAGTCTATGCTCCTTTTAAGGAATATAAGAATTTCACTTTCCAACCACTCAAACGCCCAACGGGAACTAAAGACATAGGTCTGTGGTCAGTCAATACCGATAATGACGGAAAGGCACAATTTAGCTATAATCAGGATTTCAAACAATACACTTCCGTAAGTCGAATTGTCATTGATTCTAAAATTGATTTGCCAGGAGGTGGATTGAATACGGAAACAGAATCCAAGTTGGTTTCGCCTTTTGCTTCCTATGTAGGAATCGAAAGAGCGAGAGGTCGGGGATGGGGTGGTTCTTATCGCTATGGAGAAACGCCTGCTATGGATATTGTACGATTGGATCAAAAAGGAAAATTACTGGAGAAAAACGGAACAGTAAAAGCCACCTTGCTCAAGTATGAAAAAGACTGGTGGTACGACAGATATAGATTGTCCAGAGGCCACAACCATCATAGCAACTGGACTTATAAAGAAGTTTGGAAAAAAGAGATTGCGATAAAGAATGGTAAGGCCAGCTATGATCACGATACCAATGCAAACGAATCGGGAATGTACAAATTGATAATAGAAGATATGGAGAGTGGGCATATTTCGGAGTATCAATTCCATAGTGTTGTTACAACAAGTTACTCCGTTCAGTCGAACCCAATGTTCATTGATTTGGAATTGGAAAAAGATGAGTTTGATGTAGGCGAAACAATGGAATTGAAATTACCTGCCATTAAAGACTCGCGTGCGTTGATTAGCATTGAAAGAGGAAAAGAGGTGCTTGAAATATTCTGGCAGGATCTCGATGATGGCGCTTTGCTATTGCCGATTCAGGAAGATTGGTTTCCGAATGTCTATGTCCATGTTAGCATTGTTCAGAACTATGGGCAGAAAAATAATGACCGTCCGATGCGGATGTACACCGTCAAAAAAATCCTGGTCAATCAACCGGGGAAGGTTGTAGAGCCCATTGTGACGGTTCCTGAAAAAGTAGAACCTAACAAGACATTCACATTTGAGGTAGAAGAAAAAAGCGGACAAGCGCTGGAGTACACCGTGGCTCTCGTGGATCGGGGTTTGCTAAATCTAACCGGATTCAGAACACCCGATCCGATGACGCATTTCTCAAAGATGATAGCACTCCGCGTCAAAACCTGGGATATTTTTCAGCAGCTGATGTATTATATGAATCCGTCTTTTGCAGGAGTCCTCAGTATCGGTGGTGATGAATCGGCCGAGAAAGTGCTCGATGAATCTGCTGATTTTAATCGTTTCAAACCGGTGGTCTTTCATTTAGGATCTATTCGTTTGGCTCCTGGCGAAAAGAAAACGCACAGCATTGAAATGCCAAATTATGTTGGTAGCCTGAAGCTGATGTTAGTAGCTTGTAATAATCGCTCTTTTGCATCTGTTGAAAAACGAATCCGAGTGGTGAGTCCACTGATGGTGCAATCACAATTACCACGTACGCTTAATGTTAGCGATAAAGTTGATGTGCCGATTACATTCTTCAAAGATGAGCCGAGTATCAACCAAGTATCGCTTTCCGCGAAAGCGTCAAATGGGTTGGTGAGTTTTTCTAACAATACATTGACCACTTCTATGGCTTCTACGGATCAATCTCTGGAAACCATGCAATTCACCACAGGGATGGAAGCGGGAACCACGGATATTACCTTCAACGCAGACGGCAATGGTTTCACCTCTTTCGAGGAAACGAAGTTGTTTATCAATTATCCAAATTCCTATTCCGATAAGCAAGAGGTCTTTATTATAAAATCTGGAGAGGAAATGAAAGTAGACATCAGTTCCTTTGGTTTTGAGAAAACGCGAAATGTAGATTTACAAATATCGGGTGCGCTGGTTCCTAATTTTACCAAGCATTACCATGACCTGATTCGATACCCACACGGCTGTCTGGAACAAACGACTTCCAAGGCCATTAGTATGTTGTACATCAAGGACCTCATGGCTTTGACACCGAAGGAGGCTTTGCAAAACCGCGACTTCTTGGATGCTGCTATTTTGAAGATTCAATCTTATCAGAAAAGTGATGGTCGTTTTAGTTACTGGAGAAATGGATACTACCATGGTTGGTCGGATTTATACGCAGGACATTATTTAATAGGAGCGAGAGATAAGAACTTGTTGTTCAAAGAAGATGCGCTAAAGTCCTGGTTGAATGATAAAACGAAAACGGCCAATCAATGGCAAATCAGCGGTACGGTTACCCCTAACTTGGTGCAGCGGGAAGAAGTATTGCAGGCCTACCGATTATTCCTTTTAGCGAAAGCGGGAAAACCTGCGAAGAGTGCCATGAATCGTTTTAGAAAAAGAAACATAAGTCCTCAGCTGGCAAAGATTCTTTTATCTGGAGCTTATTATTACACTGGAATGAATGACATCGGAAACACCTTGTTACAAGATGCGCTTCGTCAAGGGCATTCGGATAAGATCTATGGTTATTCTTTCGGTAGTCAGGTAAGAAATAAGGCCGTAACTATTTACATAATGTCATTGTTCAATAGGGGTTCCGATTTGGATAAATATTACGCCGACTGGGTGAATGAAGTTAACCAAGCCCGCTGGCTCAGCACGCAAGATCAGGGTTTCGCATTCATGGCCTGCGCCGCTTACTACGGAGAAAAACAAAACATTGCCGCCGAGGTTGATTTTGAATTAATTTCCAATAAAACAAAGAAGCGAAATAAAATGCCCGCCAATGAGCAAGAGCGTTTTCACTGGGATTGGGACAAGCTGAAAGATGAAGCGAAAATCAAAAATCACGGTTCTGCCAAACTCTTCGTTCACAAAACGGAGCGGGCCATCTCTGAAGAATTGTACCAGCCCGCCAAAGAGGCAGGATTGAACCTAGTTGTTAAATACCAAAAGCTAAACGGAGATGCACTGAATTTGGAAAACGTAAAACAAGGAGAAGAAATCTTAATTTCAGTATCGGTCAAAAATACAGAAATCCTAGATCAAGAAAACTTAGCATTGACTGTAAAAATGCCTTCCGGCTGGGAGCTACTCAATCCACGCCTCTATACCACTAACAAAGACGCTACAGCAAGCAGTTACATCTATCAAGATTTTCGAGATGACAAAGTGTACACGTATTTCAATCTCAATAAAAATAAAACAGCGGCTTACAAATTTCGAGCAAAAGCGAATCTGACTGGGGATTATTATCTGCCTGCAGTCCGCTGCGAGAATATGTATAAGGGAGATATTTATGGATTCAGTCAAGCGAAAAGAGTGGTAATCAAGTAAGGGGTAAATCAGGGAGGGGTTTTACAACTACTGAGCTTTCGGAAGCCCGTGGAGAAGGTTTTAGTTAGGCAGGATTTGAAAGCCTGCGGAACTTTAAACGGAAGGCTTTCAGAACTTTTGCTTTACTCTTTCCCCGCCCGCGAAGTTTCGAAAACCCCACGAAGACTCTGGAGGAGTCGAACCCCCATTTGCCCGGAGTCGCAACTCCGGGCAAAAAATGAAAACCCCGTGAGGAGTCTGGAGGAGTCAAACTCTCATTGGCCTGGGGTCGCAACCCCAGGCCAAAAAAAAGAAGAACATGAAAAAGTCAATCCCAATCATAGCAATAATAGCAGCGTTAACCATCCTGTTAACCCCGATCCCCAATCTCCAGCTCCCCTACAGCAAAGTCGTCTACGACAAAGACAGCCAACTCCTCTCCGCCCGCATCGCCTCCGATGAACAATGGCGATTCCCGATAGAAGAAGATTTGCCAAAGCAATTAGAGCAAGCGATTATACATTTCGAAGATGAATATTTCTATCGCCATCCCGGTTTCAATCCAGTGTCAATAGCGAAGGCGGTATATCTAAATTCGAAATCAAAAAAGATAAAACGAGGTGGCTCAACCATTACGATGCAAGTGATGCGCATGTATCATGGGAACAAACGACGAACCTATTCGCAAAAAGTAATTGAATTGTTAGGAGCAGTGAAGTTGGAATTGTTGTATTCCAAAAAGGAGATATTAAAAATGTGGGCCACCGTTGCTCCCTTTGGCGGAAATACCGTTGGCGCATCAACAGCCTCTTGGAGATATTTCAATCGAAATCTAGATCAGTTGTCTTGGGCAGAGTATGCAACATTGGCAGTGCTGCCGAATACGCCATCCAAAGTACATATGACTAAGAACGTAGCAGCGCTCAAAGCAAAACGAGATCAACTACTGACGAAGCTACTTGCAAATGAATTGTTAGATTCCATTGAGTGGGAATTGGCAATAGATGAAGAGATTAACTTCAAGCAAAAGAACTTGCCGCAAAAGTCGATTCACTTTATGTCCTTTTTGACCAAGCAATATCCGAAGCAATCCATTTACTATTCTACCATCAATCCGGAATATCAGGAAGTGTTGAATGACATTTTGGATGAGTATTCCAAAGTGTATCAATTTGATGGAATTGAGAATGCGGCAGCGACGGTTATTGACATTCAAAAAAATGAAGTAGTGGCCTATGTCGGAAACACCAAATACAAAGGCAAGCAGATGCGCTTTGTGGATTGTGTGCAAGCGCCGAGGAGTTATGGGAGTTTGCTAAAACCATTGTTATATACGCAAGCAATTAATCAGGGCTATTTTTTACCTAATGAAAATATAAAGGACATTCCAACGAATATCAGTGGGTTTATTCCCAAAAATTTCGACAGGAAATACCGAGGAGTAGTGCCAATGGATGAGATGGTCAGCAAGTCTTTAAATATCCCCGCCGTTCGGGTTTTGAATTATGTAGGGATGGAATCCTTTCATCATTTGCTGAAAAAAGAATTGCGATTTTCCTTTATCAATAATGATCCGTCGCATCATGGACTAAGTATTATTTTGGGCGGAGCGGAATGTAGTATGTGGGAAATCAGTCGTGCTTACAAAGGGATGGTGCGCAACCAATACGAAATGCCAAATGCTTATAACAACATCAAGTGCCTCAAAAATGAAGAAGAGGAAATACATGATTTTGCTTTTCATCCAAATTCGACTTGGCATGCTTTGAAAGCAATGATGTCTGTTAATCGGCCAAAGGAAGAGCAGCATTTTATGAAGTTGGGCGGACAGCAAGTGGCTTGGAAAACGGGAACCAGTTATGGGCACCGAGATGCTTGGGCGGTGGGGGCGAATGAGCGTTATGTGGTGGCTGTTTGGGTGGGGAATGAAAATGGGAATGGGGTGCATAATCTGATTGGTGCGAGAAAAGCGGGGCCTATTTTATTTCGGATGATGCGGCATTTGGATCATGTGGAGGAACTGAAAGAAAATATTGTAGATGCGGAATTGGTACTGGCTTGTGCGCAAAGCGGTATGTTGAAAGGGCATTTGTGTACGGAGACGAAAGGAGTTTACGTTCCTCGGAACGCGCATCAACTGCGGCACTGTGATCGGCATCAGGTAAATTATAACAAAGGTCGTACAAATGGTTTTGCTGTTTTTGCGAAAGCAGAAAATACAGACAGAGGAGTAGAGAATGATACTTTGTTTTATCTGAACCCTGTTGAAAATTACTATCACAGTGCTTACAGTGGTGAGGATTTATCGCTACCTGTTTCGATGCAGCAAAATGGAATGAATTCGTCTTTGAATATTGTGTATCCGGAAAAAGATGCGATTTTATTTGTGCCTAAGAAGTTGGAAAATACGTATTCTAAAGTGCAGCTTCGCGCGAATACGAATACGAAAGACGGCACCTTGTTTTGGTTTTTGAATGGCGAGTTTTTAGAGAAGACGAAACCGCCGCATCATGTGTCGGTGGATTTGGAAACTGGGAAATATGAGTTGTTGATAAATGATGTGGATGGGAATCGGGATGCGGTGGGGTTTGAGGTGGTGAAGCGGGAGTAGGAGGGTAACCGCAACGGCGCTACGAGAGCGCTACGTTTTTGCTTCTCGCTGCGCTTGAAGTTTTTTTACCACAAAGGGCACGAAGGAGCACAAAGTTATTTCAGATGGAGGAGGCTACCGGTCTTCCATCTTAACCTTTCTATTCTTCTCAAGCAAAATAGAAAAGGACTCCATATCCACCGGCTTATAAGTCACCTTCTCTGTCGCCGGATATTTTACCAGTTGATCTTTCGGCCTCACAGGTCGGTTAACAAAGCCACCTCCACAATTCGGGCAGACATTATGTAGGGTATTGTCTACGCAATCTGAGCAGAAGGTGCATTCAAAAGTGCAGATTCTGGCCTCAGTGCTGTTGGGCGGAAGTGTTTTGTTACAGTTTTCGCAGGAGGGGCGGATTTGGAGCATGATTTATTATTGAGTTGGTATAGTTTTTTTTCCTATGCTACCCCCGACCCCTAAAGGGGAGATCAGCGCGACTGTCCCTCCTAGAAACATTTTCATGGGTTTAATCCATCGTTTTCCCAAAGGGGTTGGTACGTGATTTACGTTGTCTTTAAATTCAAAGTTTAGTAAAGAACCATTGTAATTCTATTGTTGAAGATAAGTTCTATTCTTCTAGAAAAGATTAATGGAACCACCCGCGCGCAGGAGCTCCCCTTCAGGGGCCGGGGGCAAGCAGAGCTAAAATCACCCACCCGCCACAGCCTGCATCAAAGTCGCACAGATAATCGCCCCATAAGTCCCCAGCGCATAGCCCAGCACCGCCATCAAAACCCCAACCGGAGCCAAAGACGGATTAAAAGCAGAAGCTACAATAGGCGCAGAAGCCGCACCTCCAATATTTGCCTGACTACCAACAGCTACAAAGAAGAAAGGAGCCTTGATTACCTTAGCAGTTACTAACAATATACTAACATGTACCAACATCCAGACGATTCCGATGGCGAATAAGCCAAGATTTGCCCAGACTTGTCCGAGGTTCATTTTCATTCCAATGCTAGCTACGAGGACGTAGATAAAAACGGAACCCCAGCGCGAAGCACCGACACCTTCTAGTTTTCTAGCTTTGGTGAAAGAGAGTAGTAAACCGACGGTGGTAGAAATAACGATCAACCAAAAGAAGTGAGAAGTCAGCGAGTCGAGCCGCATGTCACTTAGGGATTGTTTGAACTCATCGCTCATGGCTCCGGTGATCGTGTCTGCGCCAAAGTGTGCAATAGCGACGCCACCAAAAGCGACAGCCATTAGGACCATAGTAGTGGTCAGGGTTGGCATTTGCTTGATGCTTTCGCTGTAGGAAGACATCCGTTCTTTGAGGTCTTCAATGGCGGAAGAATCTGCATCTAACCAGCCATCCACTTTATCAGAAATATTGGCGCCATATAATAAGAAGCCCATCCAGATATTTGCCACCACCACATCTACGATGATCATGGTTGCAAAAAGATTATCGCTTACGTCATAAATTTCTTTCATGGCGGTTTGATTCGCGCCACCACCAATCCAACTTCCGGCTACCGTGGCTAGTCCACGCCAGACATCGTCTGAACTTGCAGGGATGAATCCTTCCGGTGCTACATTGGATATTAATAACAATGCAATTGGGCCACCCAAAATAACACCTACCGTTGCTGCCAAAAACATGATGATCGCTTTCGGTCCTAAGTTGATGATTCCTTTGAAATCGATGCTCAAACAAAGCAACACCAAACTGGCTGGTAATAAATACCGCGAGGTAATGGGTTTGTATATATAGGACTTATGCGCCGCTACTTTCAAACCTTCTAAGGTAATTTTACTGTCTTCGACCGCAGTAGCATTAAAGGTTCGAATTATGTCTTCCATCTGCGCATACGAAACCCCATCGGGTACGGTCAGGCCTAAGGATTGAAAATAAGTAACCAATTCTGCATAGTTATGCCACTCCGCCGCAATCAAGCCCAAAGGCCAGTGCAATAAGGCAGGTAAGAAATAACAAAGCAACAATGCCGGTATGAACCGATAGAATTTTTTCCACCCTGTTGTTTTTAACTCAGAGGTGTAAAAGACGATGGCCAACACGGCTAATAATAAGCCTAAAACGATGGCGTCGTTGGTAAAGAAGGGTTCTCTTAATAAATGAATATCCATTTGCGGTTAATTTGATTCTTTGACGAATTCCGTGTTTTGATAATTCCTCGAAAAGATTTTCAACTTTCCCTTCGTTGCACTACAGTCATTTATGAAGAATCTTTTCGAGGAATCACGTCATTTGTCAAAGAAGGCGTAATTTTAAAGCTGGTTTGAGTCGAAAGATAGTATTTTATTTTATTTTAGCGAGTAATTGTTCAGCAGTTGGCTATTAGCAGCTGGCAGTTAGCGTTCTCACTAACGCATTATAGGGAAGCTAACGGCTAACTGCCAGTAGCTAAAAGCCATGGACCGAATAGAAATAAAATAAAATAAAAATTATGGAAAATCATCAAGAACATATGCGCGAAGCCATCCGCTTGTCGCGAAACGGAATGCAAAGTGGAGAAGGTGGCCCCTTCGGTGCTGTCGTCGTTAAGGATGGAAAAATTGTAGGGAGGGGAAATAATCAAGTGACTTCGACTAATGATCCTACTGCTCATGCAGAAGTGGTGGCTATTAGAGATGCTTGTAAAAACCTAGGGACTTTTCAATTGGATGATTGTATCGTCTATTCTTCTTGCGAGCCTTGCCCAATGTGCTTGGGGGCTATTTACTGGGCGCGTCCGGAGAAGTTGTTCTTTGCTTGCGATAAGAAAGATGCGGCGGCGATCGGCTTTGATGATGATTTTATTTATGAGGAGATTCCTTTGCCTATTTCGGAACGGAAGATTCCAACAGTACAATTATTGCAGGAGGAAGGGCAGACGGTTTTTAAGGAGTGGGAGGAGAAGGGGGATAAGACTTTGTATTGAATGATTCCACTAACAGGAACCAATATGTAATACGAACCGATATGCGGGTTTAACAGATAGACACATAGAACGTGTAGCCCACTTTCGCGAAAGAACACATAGTAATTTACTTTCAGTAAATCTTACATAGCTCATGAAGAAAGGTGTAATTTATAAAGAAAGGCTGTGTGAACTATGTAAAAAAATGCGAATAGCATTTTTACTATGTGTTCTTCTACGATAGAAGGCTTATATGCCCTCTGTGCCTATATGTTAAAAATGCGTAACAAGAGCCACATTAAGTACTCGCCGCGATAAACCCGGAACTAAAATTAATGCAAACAACAAAGAATAACAAAAGACTTGCAAGATAAAAAACCACTTATAATATTCGGCATCGCGGCGCTCCTGCTCCTCAGCTTCTTCATCTTCTTTAGAAGTGGAGCGGCTACCTATGATTGGGATGAAACCTACGAGGAAGTCAGCAAAGAACCCTACGGGACTTTTATTGTACATGAATTATTGAAATCTTATCAGTCAGAAGATTCCTTTTTTGATATTGATGACGCCTTGTCGGAGGACGAGCGATTAGACAAAGACTCTACGGCCAATTATGTTTTTGTGGGGGAGGCGATGTACATGGATACCGCAGACGTGAATGTATTGTTGAACTTTGTGGATAAAGGGAACTCCGCTTTTATTTCCAGCAAAACCATTCCTTACGATTTGATGTTTTACGTTTATTATACCGAGTGTAATAATTACTATTGGGAAGATTATAAATCGGTAGAAGATACGATGGCTCGCCTTAATATGTATCACCGAGATCTGGAAACTTCGATGGGGTTCTTATATAAATATATGAACCGAGATGAGGCAGAGCCTTATGATTGGCATTATATAGACAGTACCTATTTCTGTGAGGAGGCGCATAGTTTTGTAGAGCTGGGTGGCTTGAATGACAGTCTGGTCAACTTTGCCAAAATTCCTTACGGACAAGGCTTTTTCTATATGCACACTACGCCGTTGGCTTTTACCAATTTTCAGTTGATTGATGAATCGGGCTTGGCTTATGCTAACAAGACATTCACGCATTTGAATGATGGCCCCATTTATTGGGACAACCACAGTCGGGTACCGGAGGAAGTTGGTCGTCGGAGGAATCAATCTTCGGGCAGTGGGAAGCGGCATGTTTCGGAGGAAGGTCCGCTGAGTTATATTTTATCTCAGCCGCCGCTGGCTTGGGCTTGGTATACTTCTTTGGTGTTGGCGCTATTGTATTTCGTTTTTGGCGCTAAGCGAAAACAACGGGTCATTCCGGTTATGGAAGAAAACAAAAATACTTCGTTGGATTTTATTTCGACCATCGGACATTTGTATTTCCAACAAAATGATCACCGGAAGTTGAGTATTCAAAAGATGAAGTTATTTCTGTCGTTTATTCGGGAACGTTATCTTTTAAATACGACGAATATGGATGCGGAGTTTTTTAAGCGGCTTGCGGCTAAGTCGGAGGTTCCGATGGTTGTTATTGATAAGATATTTTTTATTTATAAGAATATTGAGAATGCGACGCAGACTTCGGAGCAGGTGTTGATTGATTTTCATTTGGAGATGGATAAGTTTTATCGGGGGTGTAAGTGATTGAGAATTAAATCTTTTGATCAAGTTACTCAAACATTAGAAGTTGCGAAGGAAAACCATTTGGAAGTTGCGTTTACAATAAGTGATTATTAAAACAGAATAAGAATGTACATTAAGCTTCAGTCTTGCCTGCAAAAAATAAGAAGAAAATAATTCATGCGGAGATTAAATTGTCTAATCGTCGCAAATTATGCGGAGAATAATTGATTTTACCAGCTTTAAACGATATTTTACAGCAAATAGCTCTAATGCATCAATACATCTATCAAAAACAAAATTGGCCAAAATTCAGCTGGGATACGGAATACCTCCTTCCAAAACTTGGAGCAGTGAGAAACCTGCAAGGAAAAATCCTTGGCTTCATGGAGTCGCTGGGTTTTGAATTGAAGGCAGAAGCAAGCTTTGAAACGCTAGCGCTAGACATCTTAAAAACGAATGAAATAGAAGGGGAGATCTTAAACAGAGAAGAGGTAAGGTCCTCTTTAGCGAGGCGGTTGGGGATGGATTTAGTCGGCTTAATACCATCGGCAAGAAACGTAGATGGAGTTGTGGATATGATGGTTGATGCGATCCAGAACAATGAAAAAGAAATAACAGAAGAGCGGTTGTTTAGTTGGCACTCGTCCTTATTTCCGGAAGGGAGAAGTGGGATGTATAAAATTTTGGCGGGCCAATATAGGCAAGATACAACGGGCCCAATGCAAGTCGTCTCGGGAGCAATGGGGATGGAAAAAGTACATTTTCAAGCGCCAGGCTCAGCGGAGATAAAAGGCGAAATGGATTTGTTTATAAAATGGTTTAATACAGAAAATCATCATGACCCAGTATTGAAAGCGGGGATCGCTCATTTTTGGTTTATCACCATTCATCCTTTTGAAGATGGGAACGGTAGAATTGCTAGAGCATTGACTGATTTATTGTTGTCAAGATCCGATGGGGTGATACAACGATACTATAGCATGTCTTCTCAAATTCTAAAAGAACGAAAAGGCTATTATGAGATACTAGAAAAATCTCAAAAAGGAACCTTGGATATTACGATGTGGCTGGATTGGTTCATGGATTGTTTGACGGAGTCGCTAAACTCTTCTGACGAGGTTTTATCAAAAGTAATTTACAAAGCCAAATTCTGGAATATTCATGCGATGGAAAAATTGAATTCTAGGCAGGTTTTAATGCTAAATAAATTACTCGACGGCTTCTTCGGGAAACTAACATCTAAAAAATGGAGCAAAATAACAAAGTGCTCAACAGACACCGCACTGCGGGATATCCAAAATTTAATTTCAAAAGGAATATTGAGGAAGGAAGGAGCTGGGGGAAGGAGCACGAATTATGAGATGGTTGAAATGGAGAAAAAATAAAGCTAAAAAACAAATTCTAAAATGAAAAAGTGTGCTTCTTTATTCTTAATCATCTTTTTCGCATCCATTTGCCACGGACAAATTAAAGCATTTAGAGACGCTTCAATAAGGAGAGATTTTACAGTATTGGTAGGTCCTGAAAATGTGGATAGATTCTATCCGGGACAATCGGATGACTATATCAATCAATACTATGAGTTAAAAGAATTAATTATAATTGAATTGTCCAGAGCCGAGTCCAAGTTCTTTGCGTTAGAAAATAAAAAAGTAAGGAATAAAAGTAAAATGGATCGCTATGGAAGTAAAATTGATGCTTGCTATGAAGGACTAGAATTGCTAGAATACTTTATTTCCTGTTGGCTGACTCATGAAGAAAAATACAAAGAGGCACAGGATATTTTAAATGCTAAATCAGATAGTTTGAAATGTTTTAGCTTAGCTAGTAAGGATAAAACATTTCAGTTGCAAGATTTTCTACATTGTTGAGAAAGAGGTAGGTTTTAACTTATTATGAATTTGTAGATACGTCATACTTCGGCACCTATAACGAATGGAACGAAATTCAATATGTAAAAGAATATAGGAATGTAATTATAGGACTGTCTTATAGCTCTAAAGAACCATTGTTGGTGCTTACTGATACCGATGAAAGATGAATGGTTTAGATATGATTCGTCACCGATAAATACAGAGGTATTTGCAACGACGGGAGGAGATGGAGTTCATTATAGTATCTTGAAAATTTCAGAAAAGGAACAACCAATTATAATGACTGTTCCGATGACATTTGGACCATCAATGAAAGATTATAACAAGATAATTGGTGAAAACTTAAATGAGTTTTTGTCAATTGGTTTTTTATAATGGATGGTTTCCAATTGAACAATTATGCTATGATAAAGAATGGGTGATTGATTTCTATACAAAAGAGCGTAAGGAGGCATTTCATGAGACGCTCTCAGACGGCCAGTTTGTTAAGAAGTTAAGAAAGAGATTCGGGTACGATCATGTTCCTTTGAGTATTGAGAGGTTAAAAGAGTTGGAGGATAAGTACTTTCACAAGGTTAGGTTCAATTCTGAATTTGTTGAAACGCATTCGAAGAAAATAGATTAGAAAGGAGTTTATGCAAAACAAAACACCAACAGAAAAAACATAGAAGATTCAAATAAAACTAAAAAGCTCCATAAAGGACTTCTTAAATTATGGATTATATCAATTGCATTATTTTTCATACTAAACTATCTGTCTAGCCTTGTTGCATCAGAAAACATATATGGATTTTAAGCGATATTTCCGCAGTTGTATTCATGTTTGGAATTTGCGGATTACCTATTATTTTATTCTGTTCTTTACTCGTTAAAATCGCAGGGAAGTTAGTTGATGAAATTCCTATGAAAGAAAAATAAATAGAGTATTTTAGCAATTCAAAAGGCCTTGATTACAAGAGTAAAATAAAACATCAACACATATACACCATGGAAGAATTCGAAGAAACAGAATCCCAAAACCAAGACGCCCAAAACGAAAACCCCGAGCCTCAGCCAATAGACCTCACAAAAGGGGATGACCTCCCCCCCGAACCACCCACCTGGCAAGAAAACCGCCTAGACCTCTCCAAGCTAACCAACACCGTAGAAAAAGTAAAAGCCGAACTCCACAAAGTCATCATCGGACAAGAAGAAACGATGGACCTACTAATGGTTGCTCTTTTCACCGGCGGGCACGTATTGTTAGAAGGAGTGCCGGGGATTGCGAAAACGATGATTGCTAAACTGATGGCGCAGACCTTTGACGTAGACTTTCAGCGGATACAATTTACGCCGGATTTGATGCCAACGGATGTGGTGGGAACCAGTGTCTTTAATATGAAAGACTCGGAGTTTACCTTTAGTCGTGGGCCGATATTTTCCAATTTGGTGCTGATCGATGAGATCAACAGAGCGCCGGCGAAAACGCAATCGGCACTTTTTGAAGTGATGGAAGAATACCAGGTGACGGTAGATGGAACGACTTATCCGATGGATTTGCCGTTCTTCGTTATTGCCACTCAGAATCCGATAGAGCAGGAGGGAACTTACAAATTGCCGGAAGCGCAGTTGGATCGTTTTCTTTTTAAGATAAACATGGAGTATCCGACCTTGGAAGAAGAGCAGGACATACTGAGACGCTTTAAAAGTGATTTCCAGATCAAGCAGCAGAATTCGGTTTCTCCAGTTTGTAGTCGGGAAGAAGTTCAGGAATGTAAAGACCTCATCGAGCAGGTTGAAATCAAGGATGAACTCTTGCAATATATTGCGGCCATCATCCATGATACGCGGAATAATGGCGACCTCTTTTTGGGCGCATCGCCACGAGCTTCCTTGTCGATTATGAAAGCGGCTAAAGCAATGGCGGCTATGAGTGGTCGTGATTTTGTAACGCCGGATGACATTCAGTACGTGGCTTATCCGGTCTTGAATCATCGAATTATTCTGACGCCGGAGCGAGAGATGGAAGGTTACGATACGAAGTTAGTTGTAAATGATATTGTTAAAAAAATAGAAGTACCAAGGTGAGAAATACTTATCTAACCAATCGTTTTTTTATACTCTTCGGAGGAATCATCGGACTGTTTGTTTTCAGCTTCCCGGTGCCCTTCCTATTTCCGCTTGCGCAGACGACATTTGTGTTGGCCATCGTGCTAGTGGCTACCGATGTATTGTTATTGTTTAATAAATCTATTGCCATAAAATGCCGTCGTCGATTGCCGAAGGTCTTGTCATTGGGCGATGAGAGTGTGGTGAAAATAGAATTGCACAATCAGTCGAAGCAAAAGTTGAAAGTGCAGTTGATAGATGAATTGCCCTTTCGTTTTCAGAAAAGAGATTTTGACATTCGTTTGGAATTGCAAGTGGATGAAGAGAAGGAAGTGACTTATACCATTCGGCCTTTGGAACGAGGGGAGTATACGTTTGGGAAAGTGAATATGTTTATCGAGTCCATGCTTGGTTTGGTGAACCGTCGTTTGCAGCATGATTACCCGATGTCGATTGCGGTTTACCCTTCGATTGTGCAGATGAAGAAATACGAACTTCGTGCTTTTGATCGGATGTCTAATTTGCAGGGCATTAAAAAAATCCGGAAGCTGGGCCACAGTTATGAATTTGAGCAAATCAAAAACTACGTACGTGGGGATGATGTTAGAAGTGTCAACTGGAAAGCGAGTAGCCGTCATGCGAAATTGATGGTGAATCAGTATGAAGACGAGCGCGCGCAGCAGGTCTACTGTGTCATAGATAAAAGTCGGGCGATGCATATGCCCTTTGAAGGTTTGAGTCTGATGGATTATGCCATCAATACCACCTTGGTGATGTCGAACATTGCCTTGCAAAAGCATGACCGGGCAGGCATCCTTACCTTTTCTGACAAGATTGGAATTACGATCAAAGCCGAACGAAAAGCCAATCAACTCAACAAAATATTGGCGGCCCTCTACAAAGAACAACACCGAAATAATGAAGCAAACTTTGAATTACTTTTCCACTCCTCCCGGAAATTGATCAAAGGACGAAGCTTGCTGTTGTTGTTTACCAATTTTGAAAGTCAGTATGCGCTGGATCGCGTTCTTCCAATTTTGCGTCGTATTAATAATCTGCATTTACTGGTGGTCGTCTTTTTTGAAAACACGGAAATCAAAGAATTTGTAAAAACAGAGGTGACCAGAACGGAGGATATTTACCTGCAGACGATAGCCCAGAAGTACCTGTCGGAAAAGGAGCAGATGGTGCAGAAGTTGAAGCAGTATGGGGTGCAGGCGGTGTTGACGAGTCCGGCGGATTTGTCGGTGAATACGATTAATAAGTATTTGGAGTTGAAGGCGCGGGGGTTGATATAGGATGAAAAAAAAATAAGATGAACCAATATGAATTAACAGGAGGGGCAAGAATTGGTATGGCCAATGCTACCTTTCCCTTCGCTAAATTAAGGGTGAGTCAAAAGAAACTTGAATTAAAGGTTTCACTACTTGGCAACCTAGTCTTCTCTCCAAAAGATATAATTTCAATTGAGCCACATTACCAAATGCCAATAATTGGGAGGGGATTGAGAATAAATCATAGGGTTCCAAACTATAAAAAGAAGGTGATTTTCTGGACGTTTAAGAGTCCTGATGATGTTCTTATGGAAATAAGAAAAACGGGCTTCTTAGAGAGTGTTGCATCAGGTTATTCAATAGAAGACCCAGCAATTCTAGCAAAACAAAATCAAGGAGGATTTCCAATGAAAAAGGCATTTACGATTGGAGCTGTTGTCGTTTGGAATTTACTTTTCGCAATTGATTTTATTGGCTTCTCTAATAATTCAAATAACAATTTTCCAATTGGGAATGGGATAAAGACTGCAATAGGTTTGCTATTGGGGGCAGCGATATTAACATTGGTTTCGAAAGCCTTCCGGACATTAATTTTAAAAGAAGGGAGGGAGCTTGATGATGTAAAAGGAGTTCTTTATTTGATAATCGTGATTTGCTGCTTTTTTATGTTGGTTATTAGTACGGTGCCGGGGAGGGGACTTTTTTAGAAAGCCAGCTGTCATATGGTATCGAAATGCTAAGCTATGCGATGAGATCGTCTTTGAAAAACAATACATTAGATAAAGTGTGGAATGTATGAGGCGATTTCCCAATCAAAAAAACAAAGCATGAAAAAACGACATTTCACAATAGTAATAACAAAAAGCATAACAATTATTCTACTGATTGTATCCTCTTTTACGATGCAGTCGCAAAGTATATCCCTTTCTACAAAGGCATTTTTTAATAAAACAAGCTTCATTAGGAGCAGCGGAAGTGAAGAGGAATTTAATACTTTTTCTAATTATGGAGCTTCGATTAAATTCAAAGCTAAACAAATAATAGGTTTTGAAACGGGTATTCGATACGAAAGAAAGCGTAACGATAGATTAGAAGCGAACTATTTGATCTTTCCTTTCAGAGTGTTATTTTTTTTCAGTTCTGAGGAACTCGGATTAGATATCGGAGCGGGTATTTTTTCTGGAAAATCACTTTCGGATAGATATGGTAGTGACATTGGAAGAATCTTGTCAGCAAATTTACACTACCAATTCAACTCAAGAATTTCTTTTTTCATTGAGGCGGAGCATCTTCGAGGCTGGAATCGTCCCTATCAGTATAATGGTAGTCCTGGCAATGCACCGGGAGGTGGTGCCTATGAAAGCAGGATTAGTTCTTTTACGACTGGGCTAGGGATTACTTATCGATTAGTAGGCAGGGATTACTTACCGATTAGTGGACTTTAATAAGGAATGAAAAAATCGTTATTTATATTATTGCTATTATCATATCTCAATTGTTATTCACAACGTGATGGGTTGAAGTATAGGAATAAGATCAGTTATAAAATTGAGCTTATTGAAAAAGAATTTAATGACTTGATAGAAATTAAAAGATACCCTGATTGTAATTCTATCAGCAAGTGTTTATTCTATTTTTATGGTCGAATGGAAGAGGACACTGAATTAATATTAAAAAGCAGATTAAGGGAGTTGGCAAAAAGATATATTGATAATAACCAAACGCTAATTTTAACCTATGGAACGAATGGAGATGGCGGATTAGGTGTTGAAAAGTTAGATAAAAAGACAAAGAAGTATAGATGTGTTTTCGTTTCTGTAAATAATTCTTGTCAGATTAATAAATTACCTGAAGCGATTCAAATATTCAACGAAGTATCATTTAAGCATTTGGATTCGAAGTATGGAGCTATATGGAGGGAAGACATTAATACGGTGCTAAGGAGGAAATGGGGGAAGGGGTTGTTGCAATTATTGAAATAAAAAAAATATTCAAAACTCAAAACCATGATAAAACAACTCATCCTCCTACTTCTCCTAACTTCAACAACAACGCTACTAAAAGCCCAGGTTGATCCACTTATAACAATAGAACTACAAAGCATCCTCAACAACAGCGTCTCCAACGCAGGAAACAACGGCGTCTCCGCCCATCTAATAATGCCGAACGGAGAAACCTGGAACGGAACAGCCGGCTTCGGAAAAGACGACCTACCGATCACCCCCACAACCGTATTCCATGGCGCCAGTACAACGAAACTAAACATCGCCACACTGATTCTGCTTCTGGCAGAAGAAAACCTGATCGACCTTGACGAGTCATGGACGACCTACATATCTCTTGATGCAGAATTCAATCCTTCGATTACCGTTCGTCATTTATTAAATCATACCTCTGGGATCGCCGATTACCTTGAAACGGCCAGCAGCGGAAATGACATCACTTCAGATTTCAATAACTTCTTCACCCCCCAATACATCCTTGAAAATATTGTTAGTGATGTACCGCTCTTCTTACCAGGCACGGGTTTTCGCTATTCGAATAGCAACTACGCACTTGCCGCCTTAATCGCGGAAACCGTTACCGGAAATCCCGTTCATACAGAATTGAGAAACCGAATATGGAACCCGCTAGGAATGACGCATACTTACTTCGGCGCTTACGAAAACTATACAGAATCAAGCGCTGGTGTTTGGTGGAATTTTGGCAATGGCCTCACGGACTATAATGATATGGCTACGACCTCCATGCTCAGTTATGCTTATGGGGCCGGTAATATTGTCACTTGCCCAACCGACCTTGCGCTGTTCCTGTCGGCGGTGATCAATGGCCAACTGCTGAGCACGGAATCCTTGGACGAAATGATGGATTTTGGTTTCAATAGTTTTAGTAGTTGGACCGCTGGCTATGGTTTGGGGCTTCACCATTCGGCGGGGCAACCAGATGATGTGGTCCTTGGGCATGATGGTTATTATACCAATCTTACTTCCATGTTTCACAGCAGGGATGATGGCTTCACTTTGGTTACAATGACAAATACCCAGACGGAGTGGTTTGGTCTTTTTAATCCGATGTATGATGAGTTATCTGATTATTTTTTGTCTACAGATGTGAATGAGTTTGATAAGGATGTTGAATTAATGGTTTATCCGAATCCGACGGAAGGTCAGTTTGATATTGTAAGCGCACGAGTCATTGATGAGGTTGAAGTAAAAGATATGTTAGGGAAGGTAATTTATCGAGCTGAGGTAAATGCTAAAAAGGTTTCGGTGGCGATGGATGTGGAGGGTTTGTATTTTTTGGTGCTTAGGTTTGGGGAGCGAAGGGTGGTGAGGACCTTGTTGGTTGAGAATAAAAATTGAAGAAATAAAAACTAAAAGCAACTCCAATGAAAAAAGCAATCCTCTTTACCCTATTCCTTTTTCCAATAATAACCTACGCCCAAAATTGGGATTTAATTACTGCCGAAAATAAATATTATTTTAAATCGGGTAATGTCAATTATATCTCAAACACCATTTTCGCAGACTCCTTTTCTATTGTTGGAAACGATACTATTTTTCAATTAAATAGAATTGTAAAAGATTGTTTTGAATGCGATCCTATGAATCCGCATAAGTTTAAATTGGCCAATCAAGGGCAGTTTTTACAAAAAGAAATAACGAAGTATGCGGATGGAACCTATCGGCTTTATGGAGCTTCCGAGTATTTTATCAATCCTCATTTTACTGCTGGGCAGTCTTGGTTATTTGATACCGTTCAGAATATTGTGGCAACTATTGACACGGCTTATGAGGAAGAAGTATTTGGTTTGTTAGATTCTGTTAAAATAATTTTAGTTGGAAATGATAGTATAAAGATTTCTAAAAACAATGGAATAATAACATTTGGTATAGGATCTAGCGACTATGCTTTGAGTGGCATTTCGGGGCAAACTACAGTAGGAGAGTTGCCATTTCAAAAAGAAGATTTTTTTAATTTTAATGTTGGAGATGTGTTTCAATACTGGACTAGTAATTGGGGCTCTTACTCCTGGTTGAAGGGAGTTTCTAAGATTACGATTGTAGCTAAAACAGAAACCGATTCGTCTTTTATCTATAATGCCCAAGTAGTTAGAAGCGATACCATTATTTACCAGCAATATGAGCCAACTGAATATATTTATGGCAGTAGCTTTGCGGAAATAAGACATCGTAAATTCATAGGTGGTCAAGACTCGGAGAGAGACTTCCTCACCACTTCTTACAATAATCAACTGGTGCCGGAAGTATGGCCGGAAAATACGTATCGCATAGTAAAAATAAATGA
>JBLHRR010000070.1:0-26137 GCA_047626155.1 Saprospiraceae bacterium
TTGATTGCCCGGATCCAGGAAATTGCGATGACGGCATTTGTGCAAACGGTGAAGAAGTTTGGGATGGCGATCTGTGTGAATGTATTACCATAAATGTACCAACGCCATGTGAAGACGATGGCGACTGCTCAAATGGAGACGAAGTTTGGGACGCTGATAACTGTATCTGTAATCAAGAGAACGTACCGACACCATGTGAAGACGATGGCGATTGTACGAATGGAGAAGAAATTTGGGATACCGCCACTTGTACTTGTACACAAATAAATGTACCGACTCCTTGTGAAGATGATGGTGATTGTACGAATGGATTTGAAATATGGGATGCGACGACCTGTAGTTGTAACATTACTCCTCCAGTTTTAGGTTGTACGAATCCGATAGCGAATAATTTTGATCCAACAGCAACCTGTGATGACGGTAGTTGTACCTTTGATTGCCCTGATCCAGGGAATTGTGATGATGGGAATTGTGAAAATGGGGAAGAAGTTTGGGACGGCGATATTTGCGAATGTATTGTTATAAACGTACCAACGCCCTGTGAAGATGATGGGGATTGCACGAATGGATTTGAAGTCTGGGATGCTAACACTTGTACTTGTAATATAACACCTTCAGTGTTTGGTTGTACTGACCCAGCGGCTAATAATTTTGATCCAGCGGCCACTTGTGATGATGGTAGTTGTGAATTTGATTGCCCGGATCCGGGTAACTGTGATGATGGAGATTGTAGCAATGGTTTGGAAACCTGGGACGATGTATTGTGTGAATGCCAGTCGGGTACCTCCGTTGATTGTACCAATGGAACCACTTCTCAACTACCTTGTGACGACGACGATCCCTGTACCGATAACGATATGCAAATCGTTTTAGATTGTGATGGTACGGTTTGCGTGCCTTGTACGGGATCAATCCCAACAGGTTGTAACAATGGAGCTACAACTAGTTTGCCTTGTGATGATGGAGATGATTGTACTACAAATGATATGGAGCTTATTTTGAATTGTGATGGTTCAGTCTGTGAGCCTTGTATGGGGATCGCAATTGATTGTAGTACTGGTTCCACTTCAGTGGTGCCTTGTGATGATGGCAATCCATCGACCATAAATGACATGGAAACGATTCTGGATTGTGACGGTTCCACCTGTGAGCCTTGTATTGGTGAAATGACAGATTGTGCCACTGGAGAAACTTCTATTGTGGTTTGTGACGACGGTGATCCTTGTACTATAAACGATGAGGAAACGATCTTAGATGCTGATGGGACAGTTTGTGTTCCTTGTGCCGGGCAAGCAATAGTAGAGGATGATATTGCGGCGTTGGATGATGCTTTTGAAATTGATGTTACGGAAATGCTTTCAGGGGATTTGTCTGATAATGACGAGTTGATTTCGAATCTGAATTTTGTTTATGAGAATACAACTAGCCCGGAATTTGGCGCGCTGAATCTGAGTGAGGATGGAACATTTACTTATCAAGTAATTACCCCAGTTAGTGAAAACGATGCTTTTAGTTATCAGGTTTGTTTAGAAAATTGCCCGGCGATTTGTTCAGAGGCAGATGTAGAATTGAGTATCTTTTTATCGGAAATAATTATCCCTGATGCGATTAGTCCGAACGGTGACGGCGTGAATGATTTCTGGGTGATACCAGGAATCTTAAATTGGGAGAATAACAAGATGATCGTTGTGAACAGATGGGGAGATCCGGTTTATGAAGCCAGTCCTTATATCAACGAGTGGGGAGGCGAGAGCAAGAAAGGAGGAGCGCTGTCAGAAGGAACTTATTATTATTACCTGAGTTTGGATATCGCGGATGGAAAAACCTATAAAGGAACCATAACGATTGTGCGATAGATCTGGTAAACCTTATATCTCTAGTTTATTTTGATCAAATGGAATTACTTAGTATTAAATTAAAAAAGGAAAACATGAAATATTTCTATTCTTTTATTTGTACAACAATAGTTTTACTTTTTTGTAATAGCGTCTTGTTTGCGCAGCAAATACCGTTGCTTAATCAGAGTGCGGAAAACCTTAACCCTGCTTATTTATCACAGGACTATTACAAATATGATTTACCGACTGCTGCAACGTTACGCTATCGGAACCAGTGGACGGGAATTAAAGGAGCGCCCCAAACTATTTTGGGCAGCTTTTCCCATTTTGAAGAAGACCTTAATTTTATGTTTGGTGGAGACATCATTCACGATGAAACCGGCCCTACTGGTTTTACCGGTATATATGGAAAGGCAGGATACGCGCTAAAACTAAACAAGGAATTTTTGTTGACTGTTGGTGCAAAGGGTGGTCTGGTTCAATATCGGGTACGAGGAGACGAGTTGACTTTTTTGGAAGCAGGAGATATTGCCAATGAGAATGTGACGAAATTGTTTCCAGATTTTAGTGTAGGAGCAATGTTGTATTATGATAAGAATTATTACATTGGATTTTCAGTACCGCAGGTTTTTGGTCTGGACTTAGAATTTAAAGGCGATGTTAAAGATTATAATATCCAACGAGTGCAACATTACTATGGAATTATAGGAGCCCGGTTTGATCTGGAAGACGAGACATGGTTGGAAGTATCTTCGCAAGCAGCCTATACGGCCAACGTTTCCTTTTATATGGGAGGAAGACTAGAGTTTGAATTTCGTCACTTGTTTTGGATAGCGGCAAATGGATCTAGTGCTAAGGAGGCCGGTATTGGTGTTGGGGCAATCATGGATGTGGGAATGAATAGTAATGTCTTGAAATTTGGATATACTTTTTCTAATTATTTTCAAGAGTATGGGTCACATTTTGGGACGGTGCATGAGTTGGGGGCTAGGATGAGTTGGTGATTTCTTAGGACTAAACAATTTCTTAATGCTATTGTATAAGCTGGCTTGCCTCGCGCTTGCTATTGTGATTTTACCTTCCCCTGGTATCCAGCACAAATCATCATTTTATATCACCTTCTTATCAAGTATTTATTAAATGTGTTTACAGCATCGGATTGTTCTTTCCAAATTATAGCTGGGATTAGCAGAGATACAGTGCTAACAGCATCAAGGATATTCCACAACAATAAAGTTACAACAAAACCAATTATTAACCCTCCAATTAGAATTGTATTATTTTTCTTAGCCCGAATATCATTTACATGGATCGTACTATTTTTAAGACAATTGGAACATTGAATATTAAATTCTTCCCCTTTATCCATTATTAAATCTGGCCTTGTGGAAGCATTTGATTTTATTGAAGTCTGTGTTCTACATAATTTACAAACAGTAAATAAATTCATACATTTTACTTTTATGATATTACTTATCCTCTAATCGCTTCTGGTAAGGTAGCTTCAAACAACCAATAGGGGAAGCTATATGCTTTATTTTATAGTAGCTCAAATTAGATATAAGTCATCGAAATAACAAAATGTAGGGATCGGTTTATTTTCCTATTGTACTAATCAACAAAAAAACAACTTCAAGATCCTGCCTGGCAACTCGACAGGTTTATAATCATTTGTTTAACTTTACAAGGATAAGGAGCGAAAGTTAAGCAAACGACTGAACCTAAAAGCATAAACGTTCATTTATAAAATACTAATAAAACAACCCAAAATCTAACACCCACTCCCTAGTGATAAAAAAAAACTCCCCATCCCACCTTCCTTCAAACGCCACTTGGCAAAGCCAACTCAGCCTACTCTACTTAATTTGCATTTTCACTTTCTCCCTTCTAGCTTTTCATCGCTCGGTACTAGATTACACTCTACTACCTCGCTATACCTCCGCCTCTTTTGTCTTCCTCCTAACAGCACTTTTCCTAGGACTTAAAAGCACCACCAAAAACAGCAACATCCAATGGCCCCGAATGGATTGGCCAACAGGACTCTTACTAAGCTATTTCATCTGGAGTACTTTCTCTGTTGCCTGGGCTACGAATTTTTCAGAAGCCATTTTTGAAAGTCAAAAAGGAATACTTGGTTTCGCTGCTTTTTATATCTGTCGTTGGTTTCAGTTGAATGATGAGAATTTTATCTCTCGTTTATTGAAAAGCATAGTGGTAGTCAGTGGAGTCGTTTTCTTGTTGGTCTGCTGGCAAATGGTTCAAGTGGATGCTGGACTTGAAAATGTACATTATGAGATCAGAGGAATCAGTGGACATAAAAATTTATTTTCAACCGTTTTGTTTTTGCTTGCCGGTTTTTTGAGTATTGCTTATTTTAAATTGGAGAAAAATTGGCGCAAAGCTGCTGTCTCTTTTTTAATTGTAATATTATTGTTGATCATCTATTTAAAAACAAGATCCGTTTATCTGGCGCTCGTAGTGATCGCTGGGGTTTTTCTTTTTAGAAAACTAAGACAGCAGTTAGGAACAAAGTTGGCTGCTACGCTGAGTAAAGGAATCGTTGCCTTATTTTTACTTGGTCTGCTGGGCTTTCTGTACACCTGGCAAACCAATCAATTAATTCCTTTGCTACAGACTTCTAGTATAGACCAGCTCTGGCAATCGGACACAGGCTATGAACGCTTAATGCTCTGGGAAAAAACAGCCTCTGTTATTCGGCAGTCTCCTTTCTTTGGTGTAGGTGCCGGCAATTGGCAAATTGAATACCCGAACTATAACGTCCACGGGCTTTACAGCGTTGAATTGGATTCTACTACTTTCCAAAGACCGCACAACGACTGGCTTTGGGTTTGGGCAGAAACAGGTATCATTGGCCTGCTTTGCTATCTCGGTTTCTTTCTTGCAATTGTGCAAGCTGGCTTACATAATTTGAAAAAAGAAATTTTGCCTACCAACCGATTGGCACTTATTACTCGTCTTGCATTTATAGCAGGCTTTATGATCATTGCCTGTTTCAGTTTTCCAAAAGAACGAATCGAGATATTATTGTTGTTTTATACTTTAATGGGTTTGTTTTACCCTATAGAATCGAAGCAAAATATAAAATCCCTGTATTGGGCTAAGTTGGTTTTGGTATTGATTATCCTGAGTACTGCTTTGAATCTGTATATTGGTAAAAAAAGAATGAATGGCGAAAAGGCTATGAAAGAAGTGCTTGTTTTGAAGCAACAAAAAAACTGGCCGAGATTGATAGAAGCTTCAGATCAGGCTTTTTCCAAATGGTACACCGTTGACCCGACCACCATTCCGATTCACTGGTATCGAGGCACTGCTCATTTTATTTTAGGAGAGCAGAAAGCGGCACTTCAGGACTTCTTGAAAGCGGAAGAATACACGCCTTTTAATCAGCATATTCAAAATGATTTAGGAACTTGTTACGAAACTATGGGACGAAAAGAAAAGGCGAGGGGTTACTATAAAGAAGCCATCAGAATTAGCCCCTTGTTCGACGATCCCCGCTTGAATCTTAGTATTTCTTATTACAACAATGGTGAATACCAAAAAGCGCTAGATTGGGTAAACAGCATTCAGAACCATGAGTTAAAGATGAAATATCGAACGATTATTTTAAACAAACAAAATAAAGCTATCAAATAATAAAAATTACAACAATGAAATTACAAAAAATGAAACAAAACCTTATTACAACCCTTGCCCTGACCTTATTCTTCTTTTGTGGTCTGCAGGCGCAAACCATTTCCCTTGATCCTAGTTCGGGGTTTCAGGATGACATACTAGTTACACATATTTCAGGAGCGGGTACTCAATTCCAATCGGGTACTTCTACCTGTGGTACTATTGATTGGGGCGATATTGTTTTTCAACAAGGAAGTGAAACCATCTATCCATGGGATATTTATGTAGATGGCGACGAGTCTATATGGGTAGAATTTGAGATTTCTAGCGATGCTCCGTTGGGCACTTATGATGTGGTCATATTCGAAGGCAGCCCTTCAGGTTGTGAAGTTTCCTGTGAAGGTTGCTTTGAGGTACTGAACCCAGGAACGATCACTGATCTTGATATTACCACCGGAGGACAAGGAGAAGAATTGAAAGTAACCATCTCTGGAGAAAATACCTTTTGGAGTCAGGCCACGCCTTGTAGCATCAATGCCGGCAATGTAATCTTCTCACAAGGAAGTTCCACGATTTTCACCCCTGACAATGTAGTGGTACTCAGCACAGATACTTTATGTGTCTTCCTGACTGTACCAGCGGATAGCATCGACATTGGATTTTTTGACATACAGGTAGGTGCAGGTTTGGGCTGTGAGACAAGCTGTGAAGGTTGCTTCGAAGTGATGTTCGGCCCCGAGATCGTACTCTTTTCCAGTAGTCAGGGCGGACAAGGCTCAGAGGCTATATTCACAATGGGCGCAAATAATGGTTCTTACACGGATTGCGAATTAACGACCGAGAATGTATTCCTTCAACTAGGTAATAACATTATATACCCGACCTCTGTCGAAATCGTAGATGATGAATTAATTGCCTCTTTCGATATACCAGAGGATGCTGTTGTTGGCGATTACAATCTCATTGTTGGTGATGGGCTAGACTACGAATGTATGTTCAGTTGTGAAGGCTGCTATCAAGTAACTGCGGCACCAGAAATTGTGTTGCCAACGAATACAAATGGAGATCAAGGAGGACAAGCTACTTTGTCCATAGGAATAACCAATGGCACTTACACAGATTGCGAACTAACGACAGAAAATGTATTTCTTCAATTGGGTAATAACATTATATACCCGACTTCTGTTGAGATCGTAAATGATGAGCTGGTCACTACTTTTGACATACCAGAAGATGCAGCAGTTGGTGATTACGATCTGGTTGTCGGAGAAGGCTTGGACTATGGCTGTACCTTTGATTGTCTTGCTTGTTTCACGGTAAGCCAAACGATAGGAATTGACCCAGTTTTCAATTCCGCTTTATCGGTCTATCCAAATCCATTTGAGAATCAGGTTCATCTTCAGTCAGAGATGCTTTTACAAGAAGTTAGCTTACAGGTATATGATGGGATTGGACAATTGGTTCTGGATCGTAATTGGTCAGAGTTACAAAATGAAGTTATTGATGTAGCGCATTTGCCTAAAGGTGTTTATACCTTTAAAATTTTAGCGGCAGAAGGAGAAGCTTATAAGCGAGTAGTTCGCCAGTAAGAGAAATAAAAATCTTTCCGTAAACGACAGAGCCATCGCAATACTATTGTGATGGCTCTGTCAATTTACCACAGTTGTAACTGTTCAGTGGGGTATAGTTTAGCTGTGGATGGGAGGAAGACGGAAGTTTTCCATTAATGCAAACCTTGAATTTGACAGTCCTTTAGTCTGTGGATTTCGCGTTCGACGGAAACTTCCGTCTTCCGTATCCGGTCTGAATAGTTAACCTCGGGTTTAATAACCTCACTCTACGACAAACTCTTCTCGCTTAGCATCAGATGTTATAAAATACCCAATGCCGCCGCCCTCCATGTTCGTCCCTTTGAAGTGCTTTCAATTTTCTGTATTTGGATATTCTACTGTTATATGGACAGAGGCTTCAGAAATGGTTGCCTGAAGTTTTACATTTTTTTAATTCATTTAACAAACGAATAATAAAAGCGCCCCATGCTCTCGTTTCAAACACCAAACACTAAACTTCATTCTCCACCACTAAAAAAACAAGGAATAGATAAAAACCTATATACACCTCTGTTGATTTATCTAATAACCAAGAAGCGTCTCCTGTTTCTTTAAAACCTTTTTTTATGAAAGTATCCATCAAATTTTTATTCGTTACATTCCTTAGTCTTCTACTTTTTTCCGCCTGTCAAAAAGATACTGCTTTCGCGGAAGAAGAACCAATCGCCGTTACAGAAACTACGAAATCCTACGCCAACACTCCTACGGAGCTGTGGGATTATTTTCAACGTTTTGAGGAAGAAGCTTTGTTACGAGGAGAAAGGATAGATTTGAATACCAGAAATTTGACAGCAGAAATTATGGAAATAACAGAGGACGGAGTAGCCGGAACTTGCAGTTACAGCTCTCATGCCCCAAACCATATTGTGATTGATCAATCCTTTTTCAATCAGACTAGCGAGTTGCTCAAAGAAATGGTCATCTTCCATGAACTGGGACATTGTGTGCTTTTCAGAGGCCACAATGAGGCGACTCATGCTAATGGAACTTGCGCGAGTATAATGAGGAGTGGTATAGAAGGTTGTAGAGATAATTACCGGGAAGCAACGAGGAAAACGTATTTGGATGAGCTGTTTGCTTTTACTTTGTAAGAGAAGAATTTATTTTAAAAAAATCACTTAACCTGATTCAAAACTGCTTTCAAAAAGGGGAGAGGATTGAAACTCGCCATAATTCTTAAGTCCTGCCAGAAGTTAGTTTCTTCATCCAAGAACTTAAAAATCTGCGTTGTTTTATTGTTATTAAACATGGTGCTGAATAAGTCGGCTCCTCTTTCGTTTTTGTTTTTTAAAATATCCAATAATAAAGTATCGTATTTTCGGAAGCGACTATTGGCTACGTGGAGCGAAGGTCGTTTGCCTGCTTTTATGTTTTGAACAATTTGATGCGCATACTTTTCCGAAAGTTTAAAGGCATATCCGCTAGAAGGACGAACCCAACCACCTGCTGTGCCGATTTTTGTAATTTTATTGTTGTGGTGTTTGTGGAAGGGGTAATCACTCATTGGGATGATGCCTTGTTCCGTATTTGAAATTCGAAAATTTTCTAGGTTCCAATACTTTTTTAGATACTCACGCATCATCTGATCATAACCATCGTCAGGGATTAATTCGGCAGTGAATAGAGTAAATTCCACCAGCGCTTTTCGTTTGGAAGTCGGTAGCACATAATTAAAGCTAGTGCTTCCTTCCCATTTCAATCGGAAGTCCATCATCGTAAATTCGGTCGGATCGAAAAAGTCTTCTTCCGTTTCGATGACCCATCCTTTGAAATGTTGTAAGAGGCGACTGTGTTTGTCTTTTGCCTTGAAGAAGTCAGGATGGATTCTACTATCGAAAAGGTGTTCTGTTTTATACGTCTTGTTCTTTCCAAAAAGATGTACGGCCTCTTTTTTAGTTTCTGTATTCTGAACCTCTTCTGTTTTCCAATGGAAATTAGCCGCTGCTTTTATTTTTGAAATGCCATTGTTATAAAAATCAATAGCATGGAGCATCTTGTATTGGTAGTCTTCCATTTCCAATTGCTTCGTTCTTTTGGAATCTATAAACTTCCCTTTCGCCCAAGAGTGCTGCAATAGTTGATCCCACTTCCCAGAACCTTCTTCCCAGAAACACCAAGTTCGGTCATTGCTATCTTTAGCTTCTTTTTCCAAAATCAAAATTTGCTTATCGGCAAAGAAAGGTTCTTCCATTATAGCTAAAGCTAAATGAATACCGGCACAACCCGCCCCAATAATCGTATAATTATAAATAGTAGAAGACATAGAAATAACCAAAGAAAACCAAATGAACGGCGTACAAATGATAAGCGAATACTTTTTCGCCTTTTAATTTTAATGATTGATACACCAAATGAAACAAGAAAGAAAAACCAAACCAAGCAACGTAATTTTGCAAAGAAGCCAGCCCCCCTTCAAAAGTCCAGAAATCAAAAACAGGAGCAGAATATTCTAAAAGTAAATCGAGAAAAACCATAAGACCGGAACCGATTAATACGCGCAGCAACGGATGTTTAACAAGAGCCGTTGCAATAACGCCAGTCGTCAAAGTAAGCACTGCCCAATTAATGCCAATGAAATATGGAATGCCATCTAACTTTGGTCCCAGGTTTTCGCCATAAGCGTAGCTGCCAAATAAAAAGCCATAATGCACCCCAACCCATTCCAAGAACATTCCTCCGACAAAGAAAAATGCAACCCCCGCCCAAAGTTTCAATGATCGCTCCGGAAAGCTCAATAATAGTAGTACAAAAATAAAAGAAAGGTTCAGCGGCGTCTTCGTCATAAACCAGTCTTCATACCCAAGCGTAATTCCAATCATCGCTGAAATATGGAAAACCCAGATCAGGTAAATGGAGAAGCCTTGTTTGGCTAGAAGGAGGTTTTTTATTTGTTGAACTAACGTCATGTTTTTTTTGGTAACCGTAACGGCGCAACGAAGGCGCAACGGAAATATAGTTATTTAATAAATTATGGTCAAACGTTGCGCTCCGTAGCGTCGTTGCGGTTACCTCCTTCTACTAAGTCCCCTACAATCTTGGCACTCAGCAAACAAAGCGGGATGCCTCCCCCCGGGTGAACCGAGCCTCCACAGAAATACAAACTCTTAATCTGACTGGAAAAATTAGGATGTCTCAAAAATGCTGCGAACTTAGAATTACTGGAAGCGCCATATAAAGAACCTCTGTGCGAACTGGTTTTCGACTCTATCGTAATCGGATCTAAAATACTTTCGGTTTCAATTAAATTCCGTAGATCTACACCCAATATTCGTTTTATTTTTTTTAAAATATTTCCCCTCGCTTCTTTTTTTAGCTGCTCCCAATCCTGACCAAAATTCCCAGGGGTATTTATCATCACAAACCAGTTTTCTTTTCCCGGAGGAGCATCTGTCGGATTGTCTTTAGCCGTGATATTAACGTAAATCGTAGGATCATTGAAAAGGCTTTTCTTTTCAAAAATGTGATCGAACTCTTCTTTATAGTTATCACTAAAAAGAATGTTATGTAAATCCAATTCTGGAAAGCTACGATTCATCCCCCAGTAAAAAATCAAGGCAGAGCTAGATCGTTCCTGTGATAATATTCGCTTCGGTTGTTTACTGTCTTTTAGCAAATGTTGGTAAGTCGAAAAAATATCCATGTTGGAAACTACTAAATCAGATTCGTAAGATTCTTGTTGAGTAGAAACGCCGATTGCTTTTCCGTTTTGGTGATTTATTTTTTTGACAGGACTGTTGAAATGAAATTTTACGCCTTGCTCCTTTGCTAATCGAAACAAACTCATCGTAATGGCATGCATCCCTTTCTTCGGAAAGAAGGTGCCTTGGTTCATTTCCAAATGAGGTATCAACGACATAATACCAGGTGTCTTATAAGGCGAAGAACCATTGTAAGTGGCATAGCGATTAAAGAGCTGAACCAAATGTGGATGAGAAAAATACTTTTCATTCACTTCATTCAACGTAGAATTTATGGACAAGCTGGACAGCTTAAAAATTGACTTTAGCGTATCCTTACTCAAATAGGTCTGCCAACGGTGTAAGGATTTTTCTAAAAACACACCCGCAGTCGCCTCGTACTTCCGCTTACTATTATCCAAGTACTGTTTTATTTTTTCTGCTGGAGTATCAAAAGTTTCTGCGGCCTCTGCTATGAATTCCGAAGCTTCCGCTTTCGCTGAAAAGCGAGTTCCATCCTCCCAAAAATAATTGCAAATAAGATCTTTAGATTTGTATTCAAAATAATCACTAGCCTCCAAACCGTACAACTCAAAAAGCTCATCTACCAACCAAGGCATGGTGAATAAAGAAGGTCCAGCATCAAAACGAAACCCCTCTTGCTCAAAAGCCGTCAGCTTTCCGCCAGGATAGTCATTGGCCTCAAAGACCTCAACAGAATAGCCCTTCTTGTTTAAGCGCAAAGCACTCGCTATACCCGCGATTCCCGATCCGACAATGATTGCTTTTGACATGATGAATTGTTGCAGTGCTTGTTATAGTGATTTAAGAATAACAACCGTTTGAGAGACGATTTGTTTATTCAAAGAGGTCTTCATTTCTCCTCCGCCAACAATCTAAACGTCATTCGATGATGCTCGTTTGTCCCCAATTCCGCTATCGCCTTTCGGTGAGCCTTCGTGGGGTATCCTTTGTTAGTAAGCCAAGAATAGCCTGGATGTTCTTTTGCGGCAGCGTACATATATTCATCTCGATAGGTCTTCGCCAAAATCGAAGCAGCAGCAATAGACATATATTTACTATCTCCTTTTACAATACAAGTATGCGGAATATCTTGGTAAATATTAAAACGATTGCCGTCAATGAGTAAAGAATTTGGACGAGTATCCAGTTGATCAATTGCCCGATGCATGGCAAGGAAAGAGGCATTCAGAATATTAATTTCATCAATTTCTTTTGGGCTGACTTGACCAACGGCCCAGGCAATAGCTTCCTTCTCAACAATTGGACGAAGCAAGTCTCGTTGCTTTTCCGTCAGTAGCTTGGAATCAGTCAGTAATGAATTTTTGAAATCTTTAGGAAGGATGACAGCGGCAGCAAAAACAGGACCTGCCAGGCAGCCACGTCCGGCTTCATCACAGCCTGCTTCGATGGCTTTTTTATTGAAGTATGGTGCTAAACTCATCTTGGTGGTTCTCTCTTTATGCAATGCTATATAATACTATGTTGATTCACCAAGGTAAGTATTATTTTTGGAGAACTAGGAAGGTCACTCGCCGATTTTTCTGACGGCCTCCCTCCGTATTGTTTTTAGAAATAGGACGGTTACTTCCATAGCCTTGAAAGCGGGTTCGCTTTGCCCGAATGTCATTTTCTAATAGGTAATCAACAACAGAACGTGCGCGCCTCTTGGAAAGCGCAATGTTGTATCGATCCCCTCCTCTGTTGTCCGTATGGCCCGCTACTTCGATGATCATGTCAGGATGTTTTTTCATTAGATAAACCAATTTATCCAGTTCTACAAAAGAACGAGGTAATAATTCGGCCTTGTCCGTATCAAAGAAAATATCTTTAAGCGTCACCAATAGTCCTTCTGTAATAGTAATGTTGACGAGGTCGTCTTCTTTTACCGGGATGGGAACTAACGGCTGTTTTTTCTTAACTAAAATATCATCAACGTAATAGTAGGCATAGTTGAGTTGGTTGGCTCCTGCGCTTTTTATTTTGGTTAAAGAATCAGGGAAGAAGTTTCCAATAGTTAAGAATTCAGCTTCCGTAGTTGCGGTGAATTCACCATAAACTTTAACCCATTTTCTCTCGGCTTCAATAATGCTTGTGGATAAAACTTGTGGTTCAACATCCAGCAATGCATCTATACCTTCGTGTTGTTTTTCTTTAGAGAAATGCATACCGATATTATTTGCACGAAGCGAACGTGACAAATGCGTAGTCCAAAATTCGGCATAATAGCGCTGGCCAATAACTAAAGGCTCACTCAGTCGAATCTCAATATATTCTCTGCAATGTGGCTTTCCATTTTCGCAACCATAAGTCGTGATGCCTACCATAGATTGCCCCGTTCGGGCTTCCTGATCTCCAAAACCTTTAGCAGCCCATTGAGTAGGTACGCGAACTTTTGGCCCAAAGACATCGGGAGAGGCCGTAGTGGCTGAAAACCAATACTTCATGACAGATGTAAAATGTCCGCCTTTGTAAAACCAACCAATAGGTGTACTGGAGTATTTTTCGAAACTGGGATTTGGGATGATATTAGTGGATGGTGGAGCTTTCTGCGCTTGCAGAGAAAAGCTCATAAAAAGGAGGAAGAAGATATGAAGTGTGGGTAGTTTCATTGTCAGTTGGGGTTCTGCTCTGATTTCACTATGCTCTCTCCTATAACAACCCTTTTTTGTAATACTAAATTATCTGAACCGCAGGAAATTCCATAGAGGATTTCAAGGGTTTATATCAAATAAGTTAAATCAATAATTTGGCCAGTAATTAACCGCTGAAGTCTACTTGTTCAGTGGCGCATCTTCCGCAGCGTAGTTGTTTTCCGTTTCTGGTACGTTTACCCCATGTTGAAAGCGATAAAGGGTCTTAATTCCCACATCTTCAATGATTTGGTTGTGAATGACCTGAAGGAGAGGAGTGTTGATACCAACCGACTCAGAGATCTCCCGAAGGGCTTCCGGAGATTTATTTCCTTTAAACAAATCGAAAACCGTTCGGATACCAGCCTGGCGGAGCAAAGGCATGTTTTCTTTAGCGTAACAAAGTAATTTTGCCTGACCAATCCAATCCAGAAGCATCCGGGCGCCAAAGGGTGTTTCTATCAAAAGCCCGGTCAAACTGGCGGTGGCTAAATTCTGAGCATTGTCGATTCCAATTTCTTCAAGGCGCTCTTTGTGCTGTAGGCTGATGCCTTCAATATTGTAAAGGGATAAAGTATCTTCGTTTAATTTATCCGGAGAGAAATACTGTTGATATAAATTAACGAGGTAACTTAAAATACGCTCGGGAAACATACCTGTCAGAAAGGCAATGGCAGAAAGAGAGGAGCGGAAGTTGATAAAATTGGTACTGCTTTGCTCGCCAATAAGAAAAGATAAAACCAGCGCGATGACAGAGGCTAGAATAATTCGAATGCCGGCGCTGTAGAAAACAGAAGGGGATAAATCTCTGGCAATCAAACGACGAATGATATTTTGTGCAGACCACAGAAAACCACCAAGGAAAGCCATCATTAGGACAGCTAGGCTCTGATAAATGAGCTCTGTTTTTCCACTGCCATAATAAGTGCCGGTGAGTAAAAGGCTGTCCTCAATGGTGCCAGCGTAATCATTGGCAAATGTGAAAGCCGTAATGGCCAACAAACAAATTACAGAAACGAAGGTAACCGGAAGAATGTATTTGGAAGGGGTATAATAATCTCCTACTCTTTTGCTAGAATTAATTCCAAGCTCAATAAGGGTCTTGTCGTATTCTTTTTCCTTTTTTTTTAGAAACACCTTGAAATAGGTGATCACAGCCAAAGGCATAAAACTACTAATGATGACGACTATTAGGATTTTGCCTACTTCAGACAATGCAATTAGAGCGAGAAAGGATAGGGTGATCATAGTTGGAAATTAAAATGCTAATGGAAATCAAAAATAAAAGCTTCTATCGCGATTTCGACGTCTAGGATTTTGATTTTTATTTAGTCTTCGAATTAATCTTAGCGCAAATGCCTGCCCTGAACTTGTCGAATAGATTAGCAACGTTAAATTTTTAAAAATCAACTTCGTTGCGTTTCTTTGCGCCTTTGCGGTGAAAAAACACTATTGGCGGAATGCCAATTTATTAACTATCACGAGATGAAATCATTTAGTGCCAGTAAGTTTTACATACCGTAAAATTAAAGGTACAAATTCTTTGAAGATTCCTTAACAAAAAGCACTTAAATGGGTTTTATGTAGGAATATACTATTAGGGTTTTAGTATTCCTGATATGATGCTTCAAAAGTCTTGATATTTCGAAAAGAAAAGAGCCAACTTAATATGAGTCACAACCAAAGGAGAATTATTTTAACCATTTTCTCCATTCTAGCTTGCGTCAGTATTTATTTCTGTACCCAATTGCAATTTGCTTTTTCGCTGGATCAGTTTTTTCCGGAAGGAGATGAAGATTTGGCATATTACAAAGAATTCGAAAAGAACTTTGAGCAGGATGTTAATTTTCTGTTGGTTGCCTTACCAAGAGAAGAAGGTGTTTTTGATTCTGTATTTCTAACGAAGGTAAAAGCGTTCACAGAAGAATCGTTACAGCTTCCCCTAATTTCTGAAAGCCAGTCGCTGACCAGTATCCAGCGCCCGCTTAAAACGCCTTTTGGAATAACGACTATTCCCTTTATCCACATTGATGATCCGTCTCAATATGAGAGAGACAAAGAAAAAGTCTTACAGGATGAACGTCTAGTGCATACGCTGATAGATAAGGAAGCAAAAGCGCTGATCGTAGCAATGAAAACAGAAACGGGGATGATGGACATTATGGAGTCTACGCAAATTGTGAATAATGTAGAACAATTGTTGAAAGACCATGAGCTCGATGATTATCATATGCTAGGTTCTGCTTTTTTTGCTAAAGAAATGGTCGACATGCAAAAGCGGGAAGTGGTGGTTACCTCCATGGTCTCCGGTATTTTGGTGAGCATTATTATGTTCCTAATTTTTCGTCGCTTTTGGGGGACGATGTTGGCACTGGTTTCCATCACATTAGGTATGTTACTATTTATGGGCTTTATGGGTGCTACAGGAAGGCCGCTCAACGCGATGTCTGCCCTCTATCCTATGTTGATGATTATTGTTGGAACCTCTGATGTCATTCACATCATGTCAAAGTACATTGATGAATTGCACAAAGGGACGAGTAAGCACGATGCGGTAAAAGTAACCATCAAAGAAATCGGAATGGCTACGTTATTGACTTCCCTCACTACCGCTATTGGTTTCATGGCTTTGGTAACCAGTAAAATAATTCCCATTCGGGACTTCGGAATCAACTCTGCTGTAGGAGTAATGGTGGCTTATGTAACTGTATTGTTTTTTACAACGGCTGTTATTTCATTTTTTAAAACAGATCAACTTATTAAACTGGTGGGAGAAGGGGGTAAGTGGCATGATCTAATGGACTGGGCTAATGGATTGACGATAAGACATCCGAGACGTATCGCGATAGGTGGCCTTTTCTTTTTTGCGTTCAGTATTTATGGCATTTCTCAAATAACCACCAACTATCGGATTGAAAGTAACTTACCAAGAGGAGCAAAACTCACAAATGACTTTTTCTTTTTTGAAGATAAAATGGCCGGTTTCCGTCCTGTCGAATATGCGGTTTATGCTCAAGGAGATTATATGGCTGATGACTTTGAGGTGCTTCAGGAAATTGATAAGTTGGAACAACATTTACGGAAAGTAAATCATCTGCAATCCATTCAATCCATCACAACGGTTTACAAGACGCTGAATCAAATGTACAAGGGCAATCGCCAGGAGGCATATCGAATGCCAGAGAAGGAGGCGGATTTCAAAAAGTATAAAAAGCTAGCCTCCAAAGCCAGCGGCGCTACAGATAAAATACTGTTGAGTAAGGATAAAAAGATTGCCAGGATTTCGACTCGTGCTAAGGACATCGGTGCTGATCGCATCAAAGAGAAAGGAGAGGAGATTAAGACATGGATTGCCAAAAACATTGATCCGAATATAGCGGTTTTCAAAGAAACAGGGACAGGTTTGATCATGGACAAAAATGGAGATTACATCCGTAAGAACCTATTGGAAGGTCTTGGTATGGCGATATTAATCATCAGTCTGTTAATGGCATTGTTGTTTAAAAATTGGAAGATGGTCATCATCTCTATGATTCCAAATATGTTTCCATTGCTTTTAGCTGGAGCAATGCTCGGATATATCGGGATAGAATTGGACGCCGGTATTTCAATCATCTTCGCCGTTATTTTCGGAATCGCAGTGGATGATACGATACACTTTTTGAGTAAATACAAATTAAGTATCGACAAAGGCCTAAGTGTCGATGATGCCATTGCCGTCACTTTTCAAGAAACAGGAAAGGCTATTTGCCTGACGAGTATCATCTTGTTTTTTGGTTTTCTGGTAATGCTGACCTCCATACATCCGCCAAGTGTAACGATTGGGATATTAATTAGTATTACACTGTTTAGTGCTGTTGTAGGAGACTTGTTGTTAATTCCGATTTTGTTGCGTTGGTTGATGAAGTGATTCTGTCAATGTGAAAACGGAGAGAGGCTGAAGGCCTCAGATTCTGCGATTATAACATACCATCCAGACTAAAAAGAAGGCAAAGCTAAAACTAGCTTTGCCTTCTGAATGAGTCCCATGAATATATCTAATAATTTTAATTCAATTGGTTTTCTATAGTGGAAGTATTAGTGTTTTGTTTCATTAATGTGAGAGGACATAGCGCGAAATAGTGGTGATACTTTATAATAGCCTCCTAAAATAAATTAACGTACCACCACATGCATGCTAAAATCGGATTAGAATAAATTTAACTTTGGGATGGCCCCTCTACCATTTAGTTTTTTGTGCTAAAAGACCTGGTAAAGTAGGATTGAAATCGGTTTTGAGAATCGGTTTTTGTTTATGGCTCTTGAGGAGCCATCCCTGATGCGTTTGGGTTATCGCAAATTCATTTGAACAAAATTGTTTTTTCATAGTATACTCGTTTGTTCTGGTTATGTAAGATTCTGATAGATTCGTCCATTTTTGGTATTTGCAGTTGTTTTCCCTCGTTGCAAATTCCGTAGTAGAAACCCTTTGTGACAGCGGAATATTACTTATCCTAAAGTTAAAGGAGGCTAGATTTAGTTAAAGGCCGTTAAAATCAGTAGAATTGGGTGTTTAAGGGAACTCAGATTGCCTCGAGAACAGCAATAATTTAAATACTAATTGGACATTTACTTGTACTAGATTTACAATGACCCAACATTGTTCTTTAATAATTTATATTTTTGCGCCGCATTAGAGGGCAATGGGGTCATAAACTTTATCAAAACGATATAGGGTTTGCCTGCCTGGCGCAGCCAGTAGGCTCACCGAATCGATTATTTAATCCATTCACAAATAAACCTTTTAACTAATTACTCAGTAAACCATTTACTAAAATAATAATACAATGAATAAAGGATTTTTAAAAAAACTAGGTATCCTCAAGAAGAACAAAGGAACTAGTACCGGTCTTAAATCGACTGCCAGCTCAAAGGAATATTTTGATTCTTATTCTCCGGTAGACGGAGCTCTTATTGGAAGCACTAGTGTTACCTCTAAGAAAGAATATGAGAAGGTAATGGAAAAAGCACAAGCGGCTTATAAAGTATGGCGGACGACGCCAGCACCTAAGCGTGGAGAAATCGTACGTCTGTATGGTGATGCCTTGCGTGAAAACAAAGATGCACTTGGCCGTTTGGTTTCTTATGAAATGGGAAAGAGCCTTCAAGAAGGTTATGGTGAAGTACAAGAGATGATTGACATCTGTGATTTCGCAGTTGGATTGTCTCGCCAGTTGTACGGCTTGACGATGCACTCAGAAAGACCATCTCACCGTATGTATGAGCAGTGGCACCCGATCGGTGTTGTCGGAATCATTTCTGCTTTCAACTTCCCGGTTGCCGTTTGGGCTTGGAATGCAATGATTGCAATGGTTTGTGGTGACGTTTGTGTTTGGAAGCCATCTGAGAAAGCACCGCTTTGTGGTATTGCTTGTCAGAACATTTTTCAAAAGATATTAAAGGACAACAAAGTACCTGAAGGTGTCTCTTGTATGATCAATGGTGATTACAAAGTTGGAGAATACCTAACAACAGACACACGTATCCCTTTGGTTTCTGCTACGGGTAGTACTCGTATGGGGAAAATCGTTGGAGCTACTGTTGCAGGTCGTCTAGGGCGCAGCTTGTTAGAATTAGGAGGAAACAATGCGATTATTGTAACGCCAAATTCTGATCTTAAGATTGTTTTGACTGGAGCCGTATTCGGTGCAGTAGGAACAGCTGGACAGCGTTGTACTTCCACTCGTAGATTGATCGTTCACGAATCAATGTATACTAAAACGAAAGCAGCATTGATTAAAGCTTATGGTCAATTGAAAATTGGAGATCCACTAAATCCAAAGAACCACGTTGGGCCAGTCATCGATAAAGGTTCAGTAAACACTTACTTGGATTCTATCAAGAAGGCAAAAGCAGAAGGTGCGAAATTCATCGTTGAAGGAGGTGTGCTTAAAGGAAAGGCATATACTAGTGGTTGCTATGTGAAGCCATGTATCGCTGAGGTGGAGAATCATTTCAAAATCGTACAGCACGAAACCTTTGCTCCAATCTTGTACATTATGAAGTATAAAGATTTATCAGAAGCGATTGCGATGCAAAACGATGTACCACAAGGTTTGTCCTCTGCCATCATGACGGATAGTTTGAAAGAAGCCGAATTCTTCTTGTCAGCTGCCGGTTCTGATTGTGGAATTGCTAATGTCAATATTGGTACCAGTGGTGCAGAGATTGGTGGTGCTTTCGGTGGAGAGAAAGAAACAGGAGGAGGAAGAGAAAGTGGATCTGATGCCTGGAAAGCCTATATGCGGCGCCAGACGAATACGATCAACTACAGTGAAGAATTGCCATTGGCACAGGGGATCAAATTTGATTTATAGAAATAAGCTTCCTTTTCACCGATACGCCCGCGGATAGATCTCCCCTTTAGAGCTTGGGGCAGGGCTGGCAAAAGTGAAAAGTAGCATTAAATTAAAAAAGGCAATAACGATTTTCGTTATTGCCTTTTGTTTGTTTACGAGAAAAGCTGTCTCTCTCAATCCTTATGAAAAGTATCTACCGCCTTTAAAACACTAGTTAATTTGGAGTAGTTCACACTGTAATGGATGAACTTGCCATCGCGTTCAGTGAGTACAATTTCTGTTGATCTTAGTATTTTTAGGTGTTGTGAAGTGATAGATTGCTCGAGCTTCATGCTGTTGTAAATCTTGTTTACATTGATGGTTTTGTGTTTGTCAATAAACTCGAGAATTTTCATTCTTAAAGGATGAGCTAAAGCCCGGAGTACCTCCGAGGATTCCTGCAACTTATCGTCGTTAATGGTCACCGTTGACTTTCTCATAGTTAATGTTTGTTGTAGTGTATAAATTGTTTGCTTAGCAAATATGACACAATTATTCTTCCTAACAAAAGAAAACCAACAAAAAATGCTGTATTCCTTGCGGAACACAGCATTTCTTTTCTATCAAAAAATAAAACTTTCAGTGTGAAACTAGCTGATAAACAGCATATTAGATTTCATTAAAGCAGTTAATGATATATATTAAACTACTAGATGTAATCCTTATGCAGCTAACTCTTCCACTAATCTTGAAATTTGGTTCAAACGGTTTTGATCCAAAGAGTAGTAGATGAATTTCCCTTGTCTTTCAGTAGCTACAACACCTGCGCGGCGTAAGATAGCCAAGTGCTGAGAAGCAACAGACTGTTCTAAACGTAGCTTGATATAAATATCAGTAACGGTCATTTGGTCGTTTGCCTCCAATAAATCGATTATGTTTTGTCTTAGTTTATGGTTGATTGCTCTTAGAACTAGTACCGCTTTCCTAAGCTCAGCATAGTCCAATTGTATGTCCCGTTTTCCCTTCTTTAAAATAACGGTCTCGTTTTTCTGCTTTCTCATATTGATGTTTTTATAAATTAAATAATGACGATATACCAAAAGCCAAAAACTATACCAACAGGAGACATTAAATTCTCTTGTAAAACATAAAGTATCTGACTTTCAGCCAAAAATAAAAATATTTTTTTAATAATCATAATAAGTTACAATACGAATATAATTATAATATCTTCTTTTTACTCACCGTAATGCTTGGTGATTTAAAATAATATGGGGAAAAGTAGGCCACATCGGCGAAGTCCTTATTGAGGAAAGACTGAAGAGCGGGAATTACCAAATTTTGTGCGGTACAAATGACCGTAGAATAAATCATTTGTGGATGATTAAGTATGATTTTACATTTTTCTAGACCGCTCCCGCAAAACAACAATTTGTTATCAGTTGTCAATAAAGAGTGAAATGCATCCGATTCTATGATTTTAGCATGCGTTTTTTCTATAATAGTATTATTAGCATCAAAAACGGCGGTATAGACCTCCATACGTCGGGCATCGATCAATGGGATGCTACATGCAGGGGCTTTTAGGCCTTCTTTTTTAGCTGCAGCTAATGCTAAAGATCCCAGCGTATCTACCGCAATCAAGGGGATATCCCAAGCATAACATATCGCTTTCGCAGCGGAGGTGCCTACCCGTAACGAAGTATAAGAACCCGGCCCCTTACTTAGAGAAACAGCATCCAAGTCAGAAAAATTAATACTTGCCTGATCCATAGCTGACTTTATCATCAAAGTAATCTTAGCAGAGTGGATATAACCCTCCTGACTTTCCACTAAAGCAAGCACCGTCTCTCCATCACTTAAGCAAATAGAGCAAACTTCGGTGGCTGTTTCAAGATGTAGGATGGTTGATGACATTGAAAACGACTTTTTTTGATAAAACTAATCTGTAAAATTAAGTAAAGCTTCAGACTTCAATCGACTCTAGTCGGTAAATTTCAAAGGGAACCCCAATATTAATAGATCTAACCCACGTATTACGGGAATTGAAGTTGCACTTGAACTAGTATGTTAAAAAGACCATATTATAATTCCCCTAAATTTGGTATTGAAAAATAGCAATAAATAGCCTATTTTTGTTCAAAATAAGCCCCTGTTTATTTTAAATTCCTATAACTATAACAGAAGCTTGACATGAACATCAGCAAAACCTCAATTACCTTTATATTATTTCTTTTATTAGCCTTATTTATCGTTGCTTGTACAGCAGATGAATTAAATAATCCTTTAGATTCTAAACTAGAGGGGACATTAGTTCAATCTTGCCTGACTGGTTCCTTAGACGAATACCTACTTCCCAGAGAAGGAGCCTATGATGCTATTCCACAAGATCCAAAGAATCCGATTACTGCAGAAAAAGTAGCCTTAGGCAAAATGCTCTTCTTTGAAACGGGAGTAGCACTGGCTCCAATACAACAAGTAGGGAAGGAGAGCTATTCCTGCGGAAGTTGTCACGTGCCGGCTGCTGGTTTTTTACCGGGCAGTGCTCAGGGCGTTGCAGATGGAGGCGTCGGATATGGAAATGCAGGAGAGGGGCGTAGCAAATACATTTCTTATGATGACAACGAGTTAGATGCACAAGGAGCAAGACCGTTGAGTATGTGCAATGTAGCTTTTTCTACCAATACGAGTTGGAATGGGCAGTTTGGAGCCGGAGGGGTAAATATAGGGACGGAGTCTGTATGGAATAACAATACCGTTACGTCTGTCAATCACTTAGGCTTCAGCGGTATAGAAAGTCAGAATATAGAAGGAGTAGAATTGCACCGAATGGTATATGACAAAGCAGTAGTAGATAGTTTGGGGTATACAGACTTATTCGATCAGGTTTTTGAAAGTGTTCCTCAAGAAGATCGTTATACAAAGATGACTGCGAGCCTGGCGATCTCCGCTTACACCCGAACCATCATTCCATATAAAGCTCCTTTTCAACAATGGTTGCAAGGGAATTCAACAGCGATGACCTCTCCTGAAAAACGAGGTGCCATTCTTTTTTTTGGAAAAGCAGGTTGTGTAAATTGTCATAAAGAGGCAGCGCTAAGCGCTATCAAATTCGAAGCAATAGGGGTAGAAGATTTATATCAAAACGGAGGTTTGAATACCGATGTCTCAGACAGCAGGAACCTAGGGAGAGGAGGTTTCACTGGCCTAGCTGAAGACCTATTTAAATTTCGAATCCCACAATTGTATAACCTCAAGAATGCAGGGCACTATTTTCACGGGAGTTCTAAAAACTCTCTCAGAGAAGTCGTAGAATATTTCAACAATGCTATTCCAGAAAATGAGAATGTACCTGCGGCACAATTGTCCGTTTACTTCCGACCACTTCATTTGACGGAGCAGGAAATTGATGACCTGACAATTTTTCTTGAAGACTCCTTATACGATGACGATCTAGATCGTTATGTACCTGAGGCGGTTCTATCTGGAAATTGTATCCCGAATAACGATTTGTTTTCTAGGATAGACTTGGGTTGTAATTGATTTAAGTAAAATGAAAAATCCTCTAATAACTCGTTAGAGCTAGTAGAGGATTTCATATATTCACAATATAAAGGTCTCTATCCAAAATAATCCTTCATCCGATCAAAGAACCCCTTCTCGGCTTTCCCCGGATTCGGTTGAAAGTTAGGCATTTCCTTTATTTTATGAAGTAATTTTTCCTCTTCCGCGTTCACCTTTTTTGGCGTCCAGATATTCATATGAATCAACTGGTCTCCCTGACCATAGCTCTGCACGGAAGGAAATCCTTTTCCTTTGAGTCGGAATATTTTACCAGACTGTGTACCTGCTGGAATTTTGAATTTCACATGACCATCTATCGTAGGAACTTCCACAGAGGTACCAAGGGCAGCATCGGCGAAGTTGAGGTATAATTCATAGATCACGTTTTGGCCATCTCGGGTCAAAATATCGTTGGTCTCTTCGATGATATTTACAATCAAATCACCAGAAGGGCCTCCTTTCAGACCTGCGTGTCCCTTGCCACGGAGTGAAAGTTGCATGCCTTCAGAAACACCAGCGGGAATATCAAATTCAATAACTTCCTTTTCAGGTTTTCTACCCTGACCTTTACAAGAATTACAAGAAGCTGTAACCATCTGGCCGGAACCCTGGCAAGTTGGACAAACCGAAGAGGTCTGCATGTGTCCCAGAAACGTTTCTTTTATTTGACGGATGTAACCCTCCCCTTTACAAGTAGTACAAGTGCTGACAGAGTTGCTGTCTTTCGCACCGGAGCCACTACAGCTATCACAAGTGGCCTTTTTTTCTACTTTGATTTTTTTCTGAACACCATTAGCGATGTCAGGCATACTTAATTTTACTTTGATGTGGATGTTGCCTCCTTTCTGTCCTTGCGCTCTACGTTGGCCACCTCTTCCGCCACCTCCGCCAAAGAAGCTGTCGAAAGGATTTCCACCTCCGCCACCACCACCTCCTCCTTGTCCGAAGATGTCGCCAAATTGCTCGAAGATGTCATCCATACTCATGCCACCGCCAAATCCACCACCACCACGTCGGCCCTGCTGTCCATCTACTCCGGCATGGCCAAAGCGATCATAACGAGCACGTTTGTCAGCATTGGTCAAAACCTCATATGCCTCTGCTGCTTCTTTAAATTTTTCCTCAGCTGCTTTATCGTCAGGATTACGATCCGGATGATATTTCATTGCGATCTTTCGATACGCTTTTTTCATTTCCTTTTCATCTGCGGTTTTGGAAACGCCAAGTATTTCGTAATAATCTCTTTTTGCCATGAATCTATGTATGGATCTTTGTGGCAAAGTGACCAGCAAAGAAGGCGATGTAAATTTATTGTTATATGTTTGGGTAAACATTCACTCTGTGGCTTTTAGCTATTTGCAGTAGACTTTCCTATAACGCGATAGTGGGAAGCTAACTGCCAGCTGCTAGAAGCCAACTGCTTAGCTATTTCCCAACCACTACTTTCGCGTAGCGGATGATTTTGTCTTTCAAAGTGTATCCCGTTTCTACGGTGTCGATTACTTTTCCTTTCATCTCCTCGGTAGGAGCAGGAATTTCGGTAATCGCTTCATGGTATTCTGGATCGAAATCCGTTCCGTTGCTTTCCATGGCGACAAGCCCTCGTTGTTCAAGAGTCGTGTGCAGTTTGTTGTAAACGAGCTGCACGCCTTCACTGAAAGGCTCGTTACTATTCTCGATTTCTGCATTTGCTTTAGCACGAGCGAAATCGTCCAAAATCGGAAGTAGTGCTGAGATGGTACTCTTAGCAGCCGTATCCATCAATTCCATTTTCTCTTTGATGGTTCTTCTTTTGTAGTTGTCAAACTCAGCGAGCAGGCGAATGTACTTGTCTTTCAATTCGCCAATTTCCTGATCCTTCTCTACCATTGGATCAAGAGCTTCTTCATCTGATGTCTCTGCCTGATCTATTCCTTCTTCCACTTGACTAACAATGTCCTCTAAGTTAATTTCTAGTCCTTCCGGGGTTTCCTGCTCTGAAGTATTTTTGTCCTTCTTACTCATTATATCCTTTATTTTTTTCAACATGTAATTTTGGTGCGAAGATGATGATATTGTTCCATAAAATGAAACCAATAAGGGAAACTCAATTATGTTGCCACGGGGAAATGTCAGTCATTATGGCAGAAAAGGTGTCAAGAGGGGAGAGTATGGTAGTTGAGGGTTGGTATTTTGTCAGTTCTGGAGAGGTTAAAATGGACAGATAGAGGAGATTATAGTAGTTGGTTACGATAGATTTACCTGCCGGAATTTATTATATTAGTGTTTCCAATGCCGAAAGGGTATTAGAGACACAACGGATTATTAGGATTCATTAATCCTTATTTTATTGTTGGAGCCAGAGTTCTTTTCTGGCTCCAACTAAAATCTTTACTTTGCCTATGAGAATATTTTTAGCTGCACTATTTCTTGTGTAGCCAGCCATCGAAAAGTATGAGGTTTGCCTGACGGTGACTAATGATAACGGAGAAGATACTTATTGTAAAACAATATACTTACAAATAGTAGGAACGGAGGAGTTTGTTGAGAGAGATGGCGTTTTGATTTACCCGAATCCGGTGACTGGTAAGGTTTATCTGGAGCGGAGAGATGGTGTTTTTTCTTATTGGGATCGGGTGGAGTTAGTTGATGTGAATGGGCGTGTGGTTCGGGAGTGGCGTAATGTGAATGTGCTTTCGGTCGAAGGAATACCAGAAGGTTTATATGCCTTACAGCTAAGCTCGACTTTAGCCATTTCAGGCAGCTCTAGCTGCCAATGTTTGATAAATTTCTTTACGGTCGGTGTTTTTTGTCGACCGTAAAGAAATTTGATATTGCCAAATTCGGTAACGAACAGAGGCA
>JBLHRR010000071.1:0-25932 GCA_047626155.1 Saprospiraceae bacterium
AACCCAATGGATACAGATATTACTTACGATGTAGATTGTTCTTTCGGATCAACTGTTAATATTACTGGTCCTCAACAAAATGGTCCAGCCAACTGTCCTGGTACAAGCTACACCTATACTTACACTGTAGTAGACGACTGTGGTAGAGTTTCTGCTCCTGCTACTCGTAGCTTCATTATCGGAAACGACGGACCTACTATTGAGTGTGCTCCGTTCAATTTATTGTTAGAATGTGGTGATCCAAACAATGCGGATTACATTGCTGCTCATATCGCAACTGCTTCTGCAAATTCTTCTTGTGAATTGGATGTAAATATTACTCACTTCCCTACGAATTTCAACAACATTCCTTGTAATACTTCTACAGTAGTTACTTTCATAGCAACTGATGCTTGTGGAAGAACAGCTTCTTGTACTTCTACAATTAACATTTCTGATAACACTGCTCCTGTAATTACTTCTACTTATGTAGATGGTGTTTGTAATGAAGCAGAATGTAGTGGTGATGTTAACTTCTGGTTCAACAACTGGAAATCTAAAGTACTAGAAGGGCTAAGTGCTACAGATGCTTGTGATTCCAATGTTAGTTTCACTGTTTCAGGACCGAATACACCTAACCAGGATTGCATCGATGGTGAACAAGGAGTAACCTGGGTAACCTGGACGGCAAACGACAATTGTGGAAATACCAGCTCTATAGCTTACCACTTTAATGTTATTGACCAAACAGCACCTGTATTTACTTTCGTACCTGCAGATGGTGATATTGCTTGTGATGCGACTCCTGTATTTGGGACACCATCTGCTAGTGATGCTTGTAATACTCATACTATTACTTTTGAAGATACTGCTGATGATGCAAATACTTGTTCTGGTAGTTATACTAGAACCTGGACAGCAACTGATGAATGTGGCAATGCTTCTACAGCAGCTCAGGTATTGAGTTATGAAGATACTGAAGGTCCTGTAATTAGCGGTGGTAGTGACTTGACTGCGGAATGCGATGGAACGGGTAATTTACCTGATATAGCAGCAGCCTTAGCTAACAATGCAGGAGCAACTGCTTCTGATGTTTGTGGCAGTGGTGTAACCTGGACGAACAATTTCGATCCTGCAAATATCGTAGTTGACAATGATTGTACTGGAGGTGTTATTACTTCTATTGATATAACCTATACAGCTACTGATGATTGCGGTAATGCAAATGATGTAACCTTTAGATTTGATGCAATAGATACAACTCCACCAGTTGCTCCGGCAGCACCAGCTGATGTAAACGTACAGTGTGCTTCTGATGTACCAGCACCGGTTGATTTAACGGCTGCCGATATGTGTGTAGGAGACATTACCGTTTCTCCTTCTGCTGTGATTACTCCAGGTAACTGTGATAATCAATTCACGATGGTGAGAACTTGGACTTTCTTTGATAATTGTGGAAACCAATCTAGTGTTTCTCAAACTATTAATGTAAATGACACGACTCCTCCGAATGTACCTGCAGCGCCTGCTGATGTAAATGTACAATGTGCTTCTGATGTTCCTGCTCCTGTTGATTTAACAGCTAATGATAACTGTGATGGCGACATTACTGTTTCTCCTTCTGCTGTGATTACTCCGGGTAACTGTGAGAATCAATTCACATTTGTTTATACTTGGACCTTTGTTGACGGTTGTGGAAATCAGTCTTCTGTTTCTCAGACGATTCAGGTAGATGATACGACTGCTCCTGAATTCACATTTGTACCAGCTGATTTCGAATCAGGTTGTATCGATGATGATGGAAATGTAACAACATATGCACAGGTTTGCGCTAGTTCTGATGATGCAGAGGAAGATACTGATAATGGAGAAATGGATTTAATCAGTTCTGACTTAGAATTAATTGATGATGAGTCTCAAGATAAAGAAGTTGAAGTAGGTATTCGCTTTAAGGATTTAAATATCCCTGCTGGTGCAACTATCACCGGTGCTTATATTCAATTTACAGTTGATGCAACTGAAGGTTCTGATCCTTCTGAATTAGAAATTCACGGACAAGACAGTAACAACGCTTCTACATTTACTTTAGATGATGAAGACATCAGTGATCGTCCGAATACATCTGCTTCTGTTGACTGGGAGCCAGGCGACTGGGAAGTAATTGGAGATCACCATGCAGCTCAACGTACTCCTGACTTATCTGATATCGTTCAGGAAATCGTAGACAGAGGTGGTTATACTTCTGGATCTGCTCTCGCATTCTTCATCACTGGTACTGGAAAACGTACGGCTATTTCTTGGGATAAAAACCCAGATCAGGCTGCTGAACTTTTCGTAACTTATGAAGGACCAACTTTTGGAGAACCTACTGCTGATGACAACTGTAATGGTGACGTTACATTGACTTTTGAAGATACACAAAGTAGTACAGGTTGTGCTGGTGGACATACCAGAACTTGGACCGCTACTGATATCTGTGGAAACACCTCTACTGCTTCTCAGACAATCAACTTTATTGATAATGTACCTCCAGTATTTACAGAGGTTCCAGATCACATCAACATAGCATGTGTAGACGCTACTTTCCCTCTTGAATTTGGAGACGTTGAAGTAGAAGACAATTGTGATGACGATGTAGAGGTTACTTTCGTTGACGAATGGATTACTGGTGACGCTAACAGCTGTGATGAAGATGATGAAGATTCTGAATACAGAAGAACGTGGACTGCAACAGATAACTGTGGCAACACCTCTACTGCTCAGCAGCGTTACAACCTAAAGGAAAGCTACGAGCTATCTGGAACCATTCTTACAGAAAACAACATTACTGTTGAAAATGTATCTGTAAGCTTAGAAGGTTTTAGTGGTTTGATGATGAACAGCCAAACAGCTGCTGATGGTATCTATGGTTTTTATGACCTAGAGCTTAACGCAAACTATACTGTTACTCCTGCTCTTGATCTTGAGCACTTAAACGGAGTATCTTCTTACGATTTAGTATTAATTACTAAGCACATTTTGCAATTGGAAACATTAGATTCTCCATACAAAATGATTGCAGCTGACATTAACAACTCTGGTTCTATTACCACTATGGATTTGGTAGAATTACGTAAGTTGATCTTACACGTAGACGAAAGTTTCACAAACAATACCTCTTGGAGATTTGTAGAAGCTAATTATGCTTTCCCTGTTCCTAACAATCCTTTTGCTACTATCTTCCCTGAAGAAGTATTCATCAACGGATTACAGACAGCCGAAGTTCATGATTTCGTAGGTGTTAAGATTGGAGATGTAAATGGTTCTGTAGTAGCAAATGCATTAGCTCAAGCTGAAGACAGAAATACAGTAGGCGACTTAGTTTTCACAACTGCTGATCAGCAATTGAAAGCAGGTCAAAGCTACACGGTTTCTTTCCAGGCTGACAACTTCGATGCATTACACGGTTACCAGTTCACTATGAACTTCGACCAAGCTGCTGTTGAATTTGAAGGTTTGAAAGCTGGTGATTTAGAAAACATGTCAGATAATAACTTCGGACTAGCATTGCTAGAAGAAGGTGTGATCACGACTAGTTGGACAAACCAAGAAGCGACAAGCTTAAGAAGAGATGCGAATGTATTTGATTTAACATTCACTGCTAAGGCAGACGTTATGTTGAGTGAAGTATTGAGCATCAACTCTCGATATACAAACGCAGAAGCTTACAACGCTGACTTAGAATTGATGAACGTAGACTTACGTTTTGATAATCTACAAAGTGTTGCTAACGAATATCGTTTATACCAGAATTCTCCTAACCCATTCCGCCAGGAAACAACTATTGGTTTTGATTTACCAATGGAGATGTCTGCGAAGTTATCGATCTTCGATGCTGCAGGCCGTCAGTTGAAATTGGTGGAAGGCGATTTTAACAAAGGGTACAATCAGGTTATCATCAGCAAAGACGAAGTGTCTACTAGTGGTGTCCTATACTACCAATTGGTAACGGAGTCTTTTGAAGAAACAAGAAAGATGATTTTGAACTAAACTTGATGATGGTTTAACAGTAAAATAATTCTTGATAACCGGTGTCGCTTTTGCGACACCGGTTTTTTTGTTTGTAGGAGGTGGGCATTCTTAGAGACATGGTAAATTCGTTAGATTTGTCATATCCAAACCAGGTCATAAAGAAGGTGCGTATTATACAGTAAAATAAATCGAGCGCAGCGGGGAGCAAAAACGCACCATTATCCAGGGCTAATGATTCTCCTTTGATATGACAAATTTTGGGAATTTGCCATATCCTTAGATTGCCCTTAAGTACGTATAGCGAAGGATTCCAAACGGTCTTCATTTAATTAAACACTCTTCTTATTCCCATCTCTATTCCATAGTTATACAAGTGTTCATTAATTGTTCATTAATCGATCCATCTGATCCTTTGGTAAGATGATATCTGAAGGTTGGTTGTCCAAATAATTGATACTTCTCCCCTACTCGATAATTGCATCCAAAAGATAAGCTTCCTACCAAGTGTAGTTTATTGAATCTCGGGTCCTTATTCGGTCGAAATTCAACAGTAGTATAAGTATCTATAATGATCTTGTTCCTTGATGCTAAATAGATATTTGGAGATATTCCAAATTCCAGAAATGGCGTTATTTTTTTATCTGAGAATTCAAGTCTTCCTATAATTGGTAGTTCAACAAACCAATCATTGTATATGATTTGTAATTCACGAGGTGGGGTTTGGGCAGGTCCAGGGGAAACGGGCTGAGTTGCAATAACGTTTGTTACCTTTGCCCCCTTATAACCAACACTGGCTAACCTTAAGCCCGATTTCAGATAGAACTTCTTAGCCAATTCCCTGTTATAATTGAATCCAATTCTCCAATTCATTTTTTGAGTTTCTCTCGCTTTCCTTTCTAAAAAAATGTTAGTTATTCCGTCATCATTTGATACTTTGAATGTCCGGTATGAAAATTCAATTCCAACGACAAAGTCTATTGACGAATTGACTTGACTCATTAGAAAAAGGGGAGCCACTAGCAATAGAATAATGGTTGTTCTTGTTTTCATTATTTGCTTTTATATTAGCTATTAAGTCCTGTATCATAAATACTATTATTTTCAAACAGGAGGAGCAATCCGAACAGGGGTTTTATTCTCAGGTAACAATTTTTCTACATTTTGCTGAATGGCCTTTTTAATCATTTCCAAAACCTTTGTTTTCACAAAATGCCTATGGGTAACAATACCTACGCTCCGAACAGGAATGGTTCCTTTAAAAGAGCTGATGCGTAGTTTTTCTTTTGTGGAAAAATCCAACATGGCCAGGTAAGGCAATAAGGTCACGCCCTCATTTTGTCGGACAAAGCGGATGAGACTGTCTACGGAACCTGCCTTGAAATCATAGTTCATGGCAGAATGACCGTTTCCTTTGTGGAGGTTACAAATGTTAATGATTTGGTGGTTGAGACAGTGACCTTCTGCGAGGAGACAAAGTTTGCTTTTGTTAATCTCCTCAATTTTGGCCGCCACTTTTGCTTTGTCGGAAGAGCAATCGTAAAGGACAAATTCTTCATTGTAGAGTGGGTGTTCTACAATGTCTGCATTTTTTAGCGGTAGCGCTACAATGCCAATATCTAATTCGCGATTTCTAATTTTTTCGACGATCCCGTCTGTTGTTAATTCCGTTACAGAGAATTGCAAGTCTTCAAAACGCTTAGCGAAATCACCTAAAAAACGAGGAAGCAAATAAGGAGCGATAGTTGGTATAATTCCAATTTTAAAATCACCACTTAATTCTCCTTTTAACCCTTTTACGGATTCGTAAAGATTATCTACTTCTTTAATGATAATCCGTAACTGATCCAGAAGTACTTCGCCCTCCTTTGTAATGGTTACTGGTTTTGTTTTTCTATCGAAAATTTTAATACCAATTTCATTTTCGAATTTACCAATCATAGTACTCAGGGTCGACTGAGTAACGAAGCATTGTTCTGCTGCTAAACCAAAGTGCTTAAGTTCTGCAACTGCAATAATGTATTTTAATTGTTGGATATTCATTGTGGTTAACTTAAACCTAAACTTTTAACTTTAACTTCACTCAATTTGCGAAACCCTCAATAGGTGTAAAGTCCCATTTATATTTACCCGTAAAAATAATCAAAAATAAAACAATTGACACCTCGATAACAAGATAGTGGGAAGTTAAAGTTTTAGTTAAAACTTAGGACACTTCGTCTTTACCCGCTCGTAGGCAGGATGCACATAAATTATTGACAGTTCAAAAGCACCTCTTGCATTATTAGCCAATTGGAAGTTAGAAGTAGTTACATCATAACTAAGTCCAAAGTTTACTCTATTCATTTCAAGAATTAAAGCTACGGTCATGGCATCCATTGAAAGCTTGGAATCTTCACCACTAACTCTGCTAGTCATGTGTGGCCAAAGCCCCGCTCTAATAGCTACCTCATTCCAATCGTGGTTCGTATATCGAAGGTTTGCACCAACAGTAGTAGACATATGTGGTCCTTGAAATTGCATGGAGATCGCAGGCATTAAACTCAGTCCATGTGAAAAAGGAATCTCCCCTCCTGCGTGACCAACCCATCTTGTGTGTAAAGATTCTGAACTCCCATCTAACAATGATATGTCTGGCTGATTCAAATGATTTCCAGCAAAACCAACATAAACGGTTGCATCATTAGCAAACAAGGCATACCAAAGAATTCCTGCGTTGAAGTCTGTGTATATGTCTGTGTTTCCGTTATCTCCCATAAGGCCAGGTTCTTCATTTGACAAATTAGTATTAGGAGCTCCGTCAAATTGTGTCGTAAACCAAAACTGATTCCAGTCTGTACCATGTTGACCGGCACCAGCCTGCGCTCCGGCTACCAAATAGGATTCGGAACCTCCGTAGCCACCGCCAGAGAGTTGTTTTATATAGGAAAGGTTCACACTTCCTCTGTTCGTTTGGTAATTCCCTACTCCTCCTTCATCGTGCAAAACATTGACACCAAAACCAAAGTAATCATTTCGGAAAACCTTGTAACGAGCATCGAAACTGGCTGCTGATGTTCGGAATGGAACATCTTCTAAAACGGCAGACCATTGATCTCTATAGTTGGCGTTCACTCTCCAGCGTCCCTCAAAAACGCCCGTCATGGCAGGGTTCAGTTGTAATGGAGAGGCGTAGAATTGTGAAAACCTAGGATCTTGAGCATTGGCATCAGGCAAACTAATGCAAAAGCTCAACAATGTTATTACAAATAGGTATTTAAAATATTTCATATGTATTTTTTTAACTTTAACTGTAAACCTTGACTGTAAACTTCCCCCTTTTGCGTAATCGGAAAGCTAAGGATTAGTAGTCAACTTTTGGGTTATTACTTTTTTTATTTATTTGTATCTATTCGATATATGGCTTCTAGCTATTGGCAGTTAGCCGTTGGCTTCCCTGTAACGCGCAATAGTGGGAAGCTAAAGGCCAACTGCCGAACGGCTACTTTCATTTTAATCAATTTAGCGAATAAGCGTTGTCTGTCCTTTAAATATCTCTTCATGACCGTCGATATAACTGGCTTCTGCATACCAGACATATACACCAGGACTTAGGGCCTTCCCTTTAAAGTTTCCATCCCAACCGGTGAAACCATCATTTACCTGAAAGTCTCGAGTCTCATAAACTAAGGATCCCCATCGGTCATACACTCTAAAGAGATCGATGGTAATGTCTTCATCTCCATGAACTTCCAATATACTGTTGATCGCATCTCCGTTTGGCGTAAAGGCGGTAGGAACAAAAATAGGTCGTTCCTTTTTGACAAAGACGGTAATATTGTCTTTCCCCTCACATCCATTTTCATCGACCACATACACTTCATAGGTAATTGTATTTTGAGTAATCGAAATAGGGTTCCAACATTGTTCTGTAGTAGAATCAGGACACATCAATGTTCCTAAATAAGGCGCAGACCAAAATATATCGGTAAAGCCAATGTTAAACTCTATAAAGACCTCCAATGTATCCACTTCTCCTAAATCTATTGTAACATCTGCACCGGCATAGACTTCTATCAACTCTGGAGATCCTACAACTACCTCACTCTCCCACTCACAACCATTCACATCCTGAATAAGAACAGGATAAGTACCAGCTTCGATACCTACTATTATAGAAGTACCATTTAGTTCACCATCAGCAAACTGATATAAATATGGTGCAGTACCTCCAATCGCTTCTAACAATACTCTTCCATCGCGGTCACCAAAACAAGTTACCGTATCTCCTTCAACCAATCCTTCCAATTCATCGGGTTGATTAATTTGTACCGGCTCAGCTATTGTACAACCGTTACCATCTGTTACGGTAACGATTAGTGTTCCTGTGGCCAAATCCTGAATGGCAGGAGTTGTTGCTCCATTTGACCAATCATAAGAAAAGCTTCCTACTCCTCCGTTAGCCTGAACAACAGCAGATCCTACGGCCTGTCCAGAACAAACATTGTCTTCTGATTCAAAATTTAAAACAATCATAGGTGGCTCTGCAACCACTTTGTTATTAACGGCAGTACAACCACTACCATCGGTCATCGTTACAAAATAATTCCCAACGGATAAACCAGTAGCCGTTTGCGTATTCTGATTGTTAGCATTTGCATCCCAGGCGAAAACATAAGAGCCATTACCATTGTTTACGTTCAACGTATCAACAGCTATAACACCATCTATGTCTCCATTACATGTAATATCCTGAGCTATTAAGTTGAAAGTCATTTCTCCTGGTTGGTCCAATATTCTTGTTTCTACAACACTACATCCTTGAGCATCAGTAATAGTAACAGCATATTCAATTCCTCCGAGCATATTACTAATCGTATCTAAAGTAGTTCCTGTGCTCCAGATATAGTTATAATCATAATTAATAGGATCACTTGCTCCTAATCCTCCATCTGCAACTACACCCAGTAAACCGGACGCCTCGCCAAAACAAGCTGGCTCAACAGTGATAATCTCTGCAGTCAACTCTGGAACTTCTTCAATGTTTAGGAATTGAGTGGTCGAACAGCCGTTCGCATCAGTAACCGTGACCCCAACAGATCCGTTGTCCAGTGCGATAGCGTTGGCTGTCGTATTTCCATTGCTCCATTCGTATGCAAGGATTCCCGTGCCTCCCATTGCAAGAGCGGAGGCTTGTGATTCATTACTATTAAAACAACCCAAGAAAGTCTGAGTAGCGGTTACACTAACCTCCGAAGTAGGTTCTGTAATCATGGTTGTAGCTTCAGAGCTACAACCATTGCCGTCTGTAATGGTTACCGTTTGCTGACCGGCACTTAGATTAGCAGCAGTAGCTGTGGATTGACCATTGGACCAAGTATAGTTAAATGGTGCTGTCCCTCCTACTTCAGTTGCGGTAGCCATTCCATTGGTTTCGCCAAAACAACTGATCTCGTTACTATTCGCATTCGCAACTAAGTCCGCAGGTTCTGTAACTTCAATAGATTCTGTTTGAGTACAACCATTGGAATCAAAAACAGTAACGGTGTACATTCCAGCTGCCAACATGCTTGCAGGGTTTGAAAATTGCGCGTTTGGATCAGACCATAAATAAGTATAAGCGGTACTAGAACCACCTGTTACCGTAATCGAGGCTTGTCCGTCATCCACTCCAAAACAACTCACTGCTGTTTCTGTAGGGTCTGAAATGACGATAGCTGATGGCGCAGTAACCGTAACACAAGCTACTTCCGTGCAATTGTTGTTATCCATTACGGTCACACAATAATCTCCGGCTAGTAAGTTATTCGCAGTTGGAGTAATTTGGAAGCCGGTATTGGTATCCCATTGATAGACGAAAATATTTCCAGCGCCCCCCGTAGCCGTGACAGTAGCCGTTCCATCATTGGTATTAAAACAAGAAGTTTCATTGATAGCCGTTTGCAAGATAATTGCAGAAGCCGCAGTAACGGTGACCATCAGTGTTTGTTGGCAACTATTATTATCAACCACCGTGACTTCATAATCACCTGCAATTAAATTGTTAGCTGTTTCTGTATTTTGTCCATCAGGCCATTGGTAAACGTAACTTCCGGTTCCTCCATTTGCAAGTACAGAAGCCGTTCCTTCATTTCCATCTGAGCAAAGAGTAGGTGTACTACTTCCTACCAGTGTCAACTCTGTTGGTTCTGTTACATCAACGCAATTAGAGATGATACAATCATTAGCATCGGTTATGGTTAGGCAGTAGTTACCTACTGCGATATTATCGTTATTAACTGTCCCATTTCCGTTTGACCAAATATAGACGATAGGTTCTACTGCATTTCCGGGTACGGCTATGACTGAGCCACTGCTTTCGCCAAAACAGGCAACTGGATCCATTGTAAAATCCAAAGTCATCACTGGCGGTTCTGTAACAGTGATGTTATTAATTATTTCACAGCTTTTAGAATCTGTTACGGTAACATCATAGCTTCCTGCAATCAGGTTGTTAGCAGTTTGCGTAATTTGACCATTAGACCATTGATAGGAATAAATTCCTGAACCTCCAACCGGATTGGCCGTTGCAGAACCGCTGCCCGTTCCGTTACAGATTACCGGAGTTTCGACTAGGGTTAATGTTAAAGGAGTCGCATCAGGAACGATCACTTGTTCAATAATACTACAATTATTTCCATCTGAGATAGTCACTATATAAGTGCCTGCTATTAAATTGTCTGCGGTAGGATTGTTAACCGCAGGAATCGTATTCCAAACGTAATTGAAATTCCCAGCACCACCATCTCCTGTGGCTGTGGCTGATCCATCCATTCCTCCAGTACAGTCAATAGAATCTATAGTCAAGGCAGCCGTCACTTCTAGAGGAGCTAACAATTCAAATGTAATAGAATCCACACAACCATCTTCATCTATTCCAAGTACGGTATGCATTCCCGCTACAACCTCAGAGATAACAGCATCTCCGGGACCCGCTCCATCCAAGGTATATTCTACAACACCCGTAGCACCTGTTGATTCCATGAAAACGAAACCATCCGCTGTATTAAAACAGGTAGGACGAACCGTAATACTGGTATCAATCATCATTGCACAAGCACTAATCATACATGAACTATTTGCAACTAGTGCATTACAACCGGTACCCGTTGTAGCTCTTACTTGAATTTCGATTAGCTGACCAGGTGTTGGGGCAGTTATCAAATGCGATAAAGCACCACTTGCTGGAATCCAGGTCATTCCTCCATCTAAACTAATTTCGTAACCTCCAGCACCAACTATAGCGTTCCAGTCAAATTGAAGGTCATCTGTAGGGAGTGTTTGACAGATTATATTTGGAGCAGCCAATGAAGCCAATAATTGAACTTCAAGCGTATCATTCAGAATACAGCCAAAGCTGTCTTCTGTTTCTAAAGAATAACTAGTCGTTGTTGTGGTTGGCGATACTTCAGGGTCAGGACAATCAGTACAACTCAAGTCTGGGCTAGGCGCCCATGTATAAGTAATGTTATTTTCATTAGCAAATGTAATGGTCCAACCAATAAAGGTTCCTCCTCCCCCATTTAGATCATCACTAACCAATAGTGACCATTCTCCATTTAAGGGGCTGCCATTAAATACAGCCCAATCGCCTTCCGCTTGGAATTCACCTGTGTATGGAGGAGCTCCGGCAGTAATAGGTATAGCAGCATCTGGGGTAAAGCAAGTATTCGTATAATTATTTCCAGATCCCCCATTATCTGAGGACAATTCCAGGATGCTTCCATTTGGCGCACGTAAAAATAATTCTACATCACCAACGAAACCGTGTGCGACATCCAGACAGACCGATTCGATCTGAAGGGTTGCATCTGCAATGATTGCCGGGTTAAGGCTATTGACGTTAGTAGAAGAGATATATGGAAAAGCATTTGGAAAGATATCATTGTCGAATTCAATATTATCATATGATTCGAAGGTCACGTTTTGATTACCAAGCCCGACCGGAACGGCTCCGTCTAACATAAGTATTCCGCCATCACAAACACTGGTATCCATAAGGGCTTCCAACTCTCCTTCACAACTGTGACAATCAGAATGCGTAGGAGGTAGAATAGGAAGACTAACAACCGTATCGTAAGTACAGCCAAAATCATCAGTTACGTAAAACGAATAATTTGCTGTCCCAGCATTTTGTGGCGCAGCAGCTATCGTATCATTATTTACAGAAGTATAAAAAATAGATGGGTTAGCTTCCCACCCCCAATCAACAAATTCATTTGTGAAGACCTCTACATCAGGATATAAATCCTCTGACAAGTTGATACTCCATTCAAATATGTATCCGTTATCAATCGCTAAATTATCGCAAACTTCGATGGTCCACTCTCCATTTAAAGGACAACCAATAAAGTTATCCAAGGATTCAAATGAGCTATAATCACCCGCTGGTAAAGTAGCAACTCCTGCTGATTCCTCCACCCATGTTCCATTTATAGCGTTGGGGGTCCAACAGTACATGTAGCCAACTCCAGGATTAAGATTTAAATCATTATCAATAGGCTCCCCTAGGTAAGTGCCTCCTCCTCCTTGATCTTGCAATATAATTTGGGTACCATCTGGGCAGCTTAGAGAGATAACCATATCCCCCATATAGGAATGTTCCATTATCACACAAATAGAAAGGAGGTTATTGATATCTGTCAAAACTTGTCCTGGTGAAAAGTCTGAGAAAAATATAGACGTTTCATAACAAGTTCCGTTGCCATCTGGCAAAAACAAAGAATCAGATAATACTCCAGAAGTCTGGAATGATCCTGAGTTTGGTGTAACGGAAACATCAGAGGTACTATCTATAATACTAACAGAAGCTGCAAGGTTAATCGTGTCTCCTCCGCAGATCGTTCCAGTCACCTCACTAGCCAAATCAAAACTTGGATAAGAAGAAACTCTAATTCGCTGGCTGATAAAGTTGGTGTTCTTACAACCAAATTGATCTTCGATTTGCATTTGAACGATATAGCCACCTGGCTCGTCAAAAGTATGAAATGCAGTTGGGCCTTGAGAGATGGAACCGTCACCAAAATTCCAAGAGAAAGCAGAAGTCAGATCTGAATGATTATATACCACTCCATTCTGAGGGTAAAGTCCTGCGCCTTCGAAGAAGACACCATCACCAGGACAGATGTCAATCCAACCAGTATCAACAGGCATTACTGCCGGATCAGTAGAAGTTAAAGTCGCGATGATTGTTTGACAAGCCGGTACACAGTTTATATCTGCGCTCCATCCATTGTCTTCGCCTGCTCCATCAGAGTTGAAGGTAAAAGTCAGACAACCACCTGGATTGGCAGCTGTTGCTTGAATGATAAAAGGAGCTCCTGGTGTAAAGTCCGTATGACAGCCAAGAGTCGGTGCACTAACATTGTCTCCATCAAAGAAGCAAAGTACATCTCCAGCAGTAATATCTACTCCTGAAAAAATCAATTGGATGTGTGTGCCTGAAGTCCCATCTGGGCAAATGACCGTAGTAAAGTTTTCGTTTGGTCCATAACCACCACTAGAACCACCACTATCCAAGAAGAAACCACCACAATCATTAATAGGAGAACCATCCATGATGTAACTTTGCGCTTGAAGCGAAGCGGTCATTCCCAAGATGGCGAGAAGAAATGTGTAAATATTTTTTGTCATCATAATTAGTTGGACTAATTGTTTATAGTTTTTCGCTTAAATCTGTAAAGGGGAAAGTTAGTTTTCTGCCAAAGCAGTATTTAGTAACTTAACAAACTTATTACCAGGCAAGTATACCAGGCATTTATTTATATTCTTAATTTTATAAATAGTAGTTCCTTCAAAATCATGCGTCAACTTCTGCTCTTTCTCCAAGAGTAAAATATTAATATTAGAAAGATCAGAGATGGTCACTTCGGGCTTACCATCTGTTTTACCAGGAACGGCATCCATGATATAAAAAGCATGATCGAGGTAGTAATTCCACCTCTTAATAAGAAAGGGGTTCTCTGTTGCGAGTTGATTGATGTATGAGGCTTCGTAAACTTCATACAATCTTTGATCGGGAACGGGTGTGTGGGAAATGTTCTCTGTATCAGATTGCGCAAACATAGTGTTTAATAGCAATAAATAAAAAATAGTCCAGGTGAGTTTCATAAATTTTCAGTTGAATGTATTGAAAATAAAAATGCAGGAGGTATATAGAAATCCTATCGGCATTAAATAATGTTTGTTAGGATTTAAAAAGTTATCGAGTGTAATATGTGGAAAGGATTGCATACAAAGTTATGATTTTCTTTTATTAGATAACTCCTCTATTTATGGTAATTCTTTCTAATTTACGACAATAATGTGTTCCTTTGGTCAAAAGTACACACAAAGCTATACTCAACATGTTACATATTGCCATTTCTTTAGTATTGATCTATATTTTGGCCTGTTCGCTGCTTTGGTTTTTACAGGAAAAGTCGATTTTTTATCCTTCAAAGTTACCATTAGATTATAAATTTTCCGAATTTGAGAATGCAACCGAGGTTTTCCTGCCTGTTTCCAAGGAGATTCTCCTACATGCGCTACATTTCAAGGTACTAAACCCCAAAGGTTTAGTTCTCTATTTCCATGGAAATACCAATGGTTTGGACGCTTGGGGGCATATGGCTAAAGCCTTTACAGAACTCGGTTATGATGTATTCATGCCCGATTACCGTGGCTTTGGGAAAAGTGGCGGTAAACCTGGGCGAAACCTACTTCATGAAGACGCTGATCGGGCTTATTCCTATGTGAGCAAATTGCACAAAGCAAATGACATCGTATTTTATGGCCGCTCTATGGGCAGCGGGATTGCTTGCTCTCTGGCTACTCGACACAGTCCCAGGCTCTTACTTATGGAAACTCCTTACTTTAGTATTCTCTCTCTGGCCATGTCGCAGCGGCCATTTCTTCCTGTTCGCTGGCTATTAAAATACCCTATGCGATCTGATTTGAACATTAAAAAAGTTGATTGCCCTGTTCATTTATTCCATGGGACTGCTGATGGATACATTCCATACCAACAGGCGGTGGATTTAGCGAAAGCTTACGGAAGCCTGGATATTTTACATACTTATGAAGGTGCGGAGCATGGAAACCTGGATAAATTCCCTGCTTTTAAGGGAAAAGTGAAGGAGTTATTGATGTAAGATATTTTTCAACCTCAACTGCAACCTCAATTCCCTTGATACGTAAATCAAGGGAATCGGGAAATTATTTTTAGTGTAATATTTATAAGACCTAATAAAATCGATTACTACCAATAGTTATGAAAAAAGACATTCCACAGCATAAAGTAGAAGACCTTGCTATAGCGATTGTACCTAGCGGAAAGGGCGATGAAATGTGGGATTCCTACGTCATCAATCTTAGAGATGAGATCATTCAATCCGTTCTAATCAATTCCAAAGGATATGGGGAGATGGATGGAGAGCGGAAAGAAACTTCTGTTCTTCGGCATTTTTTCGAGACTTTAGGGCCATTGGCTATTGCCAAAATAGAACCGATTCCTGCCAAGTTATTTGAACTTACCAACGAATACTGGGTCAGCTTTAAGCATGATGGTTATATGTACGATAAGAAATACATCTTCGTTAGAGGAAGTATTGCGGAAGCCAATTTCACACTCATTCCTTTTATCAACAAACGGGGAGTAATGATTAGGTAATTAAAATTTCCCTACGCGCACCCTTACTAAAGGGAAATCAGCCCGCCCCTAGACGGAGCCACTCGATTTGTCGAAGAGCCAAAAGATTTCATCAACAAAAAAACTTTAGAACCTCATCAAAAAAGTAAACTACAACAGCAAGATCGTCTCCGCCAGCACTCCGCTGTTTACTGCTCAGAACAGGGCCTTTAATTACGGCGATGGACTCTTTGAAACCCTCCGTGTCATCAATGGAAAAATTCCTTTTTTGGACCAGCACTTCAAGCGGTTGACGAATGGCCTGGACGTATTAAAACTCGATGTCCCAAAGTCATTTACACTTGCCTTTTTCCGTAAGGAAATCTTAAGGCTAACGGGCTCAAAAAAAGAAGCTCGGGTTCGTTTTACTGCCTTCCGAGGAAATGGCGGACTGTATACTCCTGTCAGCGATCAATTGAACTTCTTAATTACAGCCTCAAAATTACAACAACCTTCCTACAGCTTCCCTTCCAAAGGCTTAAAGACAATTACCTTTAGCCGTATACCACTGACATTCAGTGTTTTATCCTCCATAAAAACGATGAATTCATTGCCTTATGTTTTGGCAGCCAAGCAAAAAAAAATACTAAACATTGACGACCTTGTTTTGCTCAACAACTCTGGAAGAGTCTCGGAGGCCAGCAGTAGTAATATTGTTATATGGAATGGAAAAACCTTGATTACACCATCTTTAAAAGAAGCTTGCATTGCAGGTATTATCCGCTCTGTATTATTAGAACGGATCGCCGATACTGGGTTGAAAATCAAAGAAAAAAAGGTGACGATTGATGATTTAAATTCTGCAAAAGCTGTTTTTCTAACAAACAGTATACAGGGTGTCAAATGGGTCCGAAAATTTGAGACAAGGAGCTATGACAAAAAGGTAGCGAAGCAGGTTGGAAAAATATTGATTGAGGTTTTGAATACAGAAGCTTGTAGAGATTAATATTAAACACCCAAACTATAAACCAAAGCAACAAAGATAAATAACCTTGCCAATAGTCCCCGATAAAAACGTACGGACTCAGGCTTTCTAATTTTTAAAAGAAAGACGATTGCCACCAGGAAAATCATTCCCAATCCAGCATAAATAGAGGTCAGAATAAGTTGAGGAGCTATTTCCCAGTATAAAAATTTAGCGATCAAAGCACCTACGCCCATAGCAACTAATAAACCGCTGACAATAGACAAAACCATCTCCAAACGACTCCCCTTCTGCGGGTTCAAAAGGATAGTAGAAAACAACAAAAAGATCACTCCGGTTGCAATACCTCCACCTACGAGGAAATAAGGCCAAAGCTCTGAACCTTGACGACGCAGTAAAATGCCAATAGATAATAAAGAAATGGGAATCCACTCTAAGTAGAACCAGATTAGCCTTCTGCGATTGGGAGGGAGTAGCAGCCCTTCTTCTGGCTCCTCCATATCCAATGGCGATCTTGGGTATCTTTTCTTTTTCACAATGTTAGTGTACTCTTTTTTTATAACTGTTCAGCACTGTGGATGGTGCGCCCCGATGAGTGGAGTTGTTATGTTCTAATTCAACTTGTCCTTTTTAAAGTCAAGAAAAAAATACCAATCAAAACCCTCTTAGGAACAACGGAAAATTAAATCCCGATTTGATTCTATCTGGAAAAGAAAGCGCAAACGATCCCAGTAGCTATGGCTGCATTCAAAGATTCTGCATTGCTCCCGCTTCCTTTTGGAATAGCTATTGACTTGGTTATCAATGACTTATTATCCTCACTTATCCCTTTACCTTCATTTCCAATTACGATAAGGCCTCTCCGTTCTAAGTCTGTTTCGTATAAGTTTTCCCCTTCTAAAAGAGTGCCATAGATCGGCATATTTGGGAATCGGTTTTTCAAATTAACGAGGCTTTCTGATAAAGTAACAACCCGAAAAATAGCGCCCATACTCGCTTGGACCACCTTAGGCGAAAAAACATCAACACAATTAGGGGAGCAGATAACGTTATTGATGCCAAACCAATCGGCGATACGTAGAATAGTCCCCATATTTCCCGGATCCTGAATAGCATCGAGGTAAAGAGAGAGCTGCTGATCAAAACCAGGAACTAAATCCGTCTCTATGGGTTGGCGTAAGATGGCTATGACCTTGTTTGGAGTGGTGAGAGAAGAAACTTTTTTGAGGTCTTTTTCTGATATTTCCTGAGCTTGAATTTTATAATAGGCTAAAAAATCCTTTTGTTCTTCGATCCAATCCGGAAGAGCAAATACTTCTTCTATTAGCTCTGTAGCTTGTTCGATAAGCTCTTTAGCCATTTTATCTCCTTCGAGCACAAAGAGGCCTGTATCTCGTCGGATTTTTTTCCGTTGAAGACTAATGATGAATTTTGATTTATTTATAGAAAGCATGAAGATGTTAGGATTATGCTAATGAATTACGGTATTACCAATTAAACCGTTTATTTTGCGTTTCGAATATTGGACTTTGGTTTTAAAGGTTTGTTTGAGAGAACTTTCAAATACATTCCTTTTACTAACTACAGAATAAAGTCTATTTAAGCTTAGCCGTTTGTCAACTTAATTTTTTCATGTTTCCCAACAGTAAACCTATTTCTCTGTTTTTTTGGATTCTCACGATGTTCCTACTTTGCGGTATGGCATCTTCCTGTGGGACTGCGAAGAAATTAAAAACCAACCAGACCTTTCTTCGCAAAAATAACATTGTTTTAAAATCAAATACAAGGATAGGTGGGAAACGAAATCTGAAATACGAGCTTTCTACGATTTACAAACAACAACCCAACTCCCGTTTTCTGCGCCTATTTAAATTCCGCTTGTGGGCTTACAACAAAACGCAGGCGAAGATACAAGCCACAGGTGACACCACGAAATGGAATCGCTGGGTAATGAAAACCATTGCCGAATCTCCTTCTGTTTATAATAAAAAGGTTGCTGATGCCACCGCTCAATCTATGCAATATTATTTGCAACACAAAGGCTACAACGACGCCATTGTTACGGATACGGTGAAGCACAATTACCGCCGCAAAAAATCCTATGTAACTTATACCGCCATACTAAACAATATTTATCAAATTGACTCGGTAACATTCCTCAGTAAGGATTCTGCTATTCTTTCCATTATGAAGCAATATCGGGAAGCTAGTTTTCTAAAGAAAGGACAACCGGTAAGTAAGTCCGTTTTCGACAAGGAGAATGATCGCTTTATAAAATTGTTACGAAACAAAGGCTACGCGAACTTCAACAATTCCTTTTTCTATTCTGAAGGAGACAGTTCCAACTATAATGTCAATATAACTTATGAGATACTGCCACCACCAAGAGCAAAAAAGCATACGGTTTACCAAGTAGGCCATATTACTGTTATTCCTGATTACTCCCTTCCTTATAATGGCTCTTTAATTGACACCACCATAGCTGACATTACTTTTTTGAAGAGAGACACTTTGATGAAAGTAAAAGCCAAAACTATCATTCGAAATATCTTTTTGAAAACGGGAGATCTCTACCAGGATGATTTATTTGTAAAAACGAATCTCCAATTACGTGCTTTTGATATTTTCAAAGGGATTAACATTCGCCAATCCGTTAGCCCTGATGATCCTAACGTTTTAGATTTTGTTATAGAAATAACGCAAAAGAAGAAAATGGTGGTCGGTGCTGATGTTGAGTTAAACAATTCTAACATTAATTCTTCATCACGTATTTCACTACTTGGTATTACTGGAAGTTTAAACTTCAGGCATCGTAATTTATTTCGAGACGCTTATCTTTTCCTCGGAGAACTCCAAGGCGGTGTGGATTTGAATCTTACCGACCCGACAAATCTTTTTTATTCCATTGACCTTACGGCAAAGGGTGAGTTGTACATGCCTCGTTTTGTTGATCCCGTTCATATGTGGGGAGGGCTGCGAAAAATTAGACTAATTAAAAGTGGGTTTTATCAGGACCTCAAAGAAAAAGGACGTTCCCGAATCTCTGTTATTTATGACAATCTTTCGCTATTTCAATTCTATAGTTACAATTCCTTTAATCTAAGTTTTGGTTACAACCTCCAAAGAGATGCGAGCAACAGGTACCAGATCAATCAATTTGGTGTCAACTATTTGATAACGAATATTCAACCCGATTTTCAGGAAGTATTGATTGACAATCCTTTCCTCGCCAATAGTTTTAACGATCAGTTATTCACCGGTTTATTCTTCAAGGATTTCTCCTATACCTATGTTGGGAAAACCGATCGCCGTGGCCGTTCTTTTTATTTCCAGACCGGTTTGGAGCTATCTGGTCTGGAGATGTTTGGAATCAATAGCTTGTATAACGCCATCCAAAGTGGTGAGCCGGACACCTTCAAATTATTCAAACGTGTTGAGTTCGCACAATTTGCTAGCCTGTCTATTGATGGACGTTTTTACAAAACCATTTCTCCTTCTCAATCTTTCGCGGCACGTTTCACCGCAGGAATAGCTCGCCCTTTTGGTTTTTCTAAAGAGGTTCCGTATATCAAACAATTCTATGTCGGAGGTCCTTATAGTATTCGCGCTTGGTCGATTCGGGAGTTGGGCCCTGGTCAATATTACAATCCCAATGACACTCTCGCCAACGACAATATCCCTTTCTATCAAACCGGGGACATCAAAATGGAATTCAGTGCCGAGTATCGTTTCGATGTTTTTTGGATGTTGGAATCTGCCTTCTTTATTGATGTTGGAAATACCTGGACAATTAAAGAAGACACTAGTAGAGTGGGTTCTCAATTGCTATGGTCTTCAAAATTTAATGAGGATAATAAGCTAATTGGGAAGAATTTTATTGACCAACTGGCCATTGGTACGGGCATCGGTATCCGGGGAGATTTTTCTTACTTTATCATTCGGCTGGATCTTGGGATCAAAGTTCGAAACCCTTATCCTGATCCGATTACTGGAAAACATTGGAGGTGGAATGAATTGAGAAATGGGCCTTTTAAAGATTTGAATTATAATTTAGCCATTGGTTATCCTTTTTGATTTAGTGCACTGGAAATTAAGTTTCGTCAGAATTTGAATAGATTTTTTTGGAATTAATCGAGGCAGAGAGGACGCGAATAGCCTTAGCTATTTAAGGAGTTTCTAACGAAGAGTAATTTCAAAAGAAACATTCAAAACGGATAGAACTTAGTTTACAATGCATTTAGTAACAACGAAAAATTAACTTACACCCAACTACAAATCGGACAATCCTCCTCCACATGCCCCCTTGCCGGACAGTACTCTCTCCCAAAAAAGATAATCTGTAAATGCAACTTATTCCAAGTCTCTTTAGGAAAAACAGCCTTCAAATCTTTCTCCGTTTGTACCACATTTTTTGCCTTGCTCAATTTCCAACGTTTCGCCAGACGATGGATATGGGTATCCACTGGAAAAGCAGGCACACCGAAGGCCTGAGACATCACAACCGAAGCCGTCTTATGTCCAACACCGGGTAGTTCTTCTAGCGCTTCCCAATCTTGAGGAACTTCACCATTATGTTTATCCAATAGAATATGAGACAGACCAGAGATCGCTTTTGACTTCCGCGGCGAAAGGCCGCAGGGCCGGATGATTGCACGAATTTCTTCCACATCCAACTTGATCATTTCAGCTGGAGTATCCGCTTTTTCGAAAAGAAAGGGAGTGACTATATTGACGCGTTTATCGGTACACTGCGCAGAAAGGAGAACGGCAATGAGGAGTTCGTAGTTACTTTTATGATCTAAGGGTATTGGCGTTTCCGGATAAAATTCTTCTAATTGTTTGGCTATTAGGTCGGCTCTTTCCTGACGTCTCATAGTATTGTTATAATTATGTTAAGTCACACAAAAACTGCATCGTGTCCACTCCATCCGCATAATCGCTCAGCCCAGGTTTCTGTGCTTTTCCAAAAGGAATAGTCTTCAACTTGGAAAGCTCCTCCTGCCCTACTATGCATTGTATTTTGTCTTCCAAACTAGAAAGCTCTTTTTCTAGATCATCCAAATTATCATAAAATTCATAATGCAAACTTGCGATCCGTGAGACAATTGCCTTCTCCTCTTTTATTAAAATACAACCATTTGCTAGATGCGGCACCTGGTTTAAGATCAGCATTGTATAATTATAATCAAAGTTGTTTTTGTACTTATCATGATGTTGTAATTCTCGGTACTCGTGAAGTGCGGTGAGTAAAGGGTCAAAATTATATCCGTGAGGAACATAGAGTTTGGAAACGTTGCGACAGCCCAAGCCAAAATATTGGAAAACATCTTTACCAAATTCAATCAATTCTTCTTCCGTTTCTTTGCCAGTAAAGACTGCTACAGAATTCCGGTTTCGCCGAATAATGTGCGGGTATTTTGCAAAATAAACCTCGAAGTAACGACTTGAGTTATCACTACCCGTAGCAATCACCGCATCAAAACCTTCCAATTTCTCTACCACTTCAAAGTACTCAGAGGTAGCCGGATCTATTTCTTTTAACAATTCTAATACAAAAGTTAATAACACCGTGTCTTTCTCCGACAGCTTCATCGCTAATTTATGCCCAGACATATATACGCAAAGCAAATCGTGGAAGCCAACCATTGGAATATTTCCAGCCATAACCATACCTATCCGCTTCACCTCTGACTCCCCTTCAGAGATTTCATAATCGCTAAGCCAGTTTTCCAAATTCGATTGCGCTAAAAAAGAATGAGCCAAAGCGTCAAAAGAAGCATTGATGTTCTCTAATGTAAACCATTTGTTATGGATATAGGCTTTGTGCATGACTGCTTGCCACTGGTCGGAACTTCTATCTTGGAAAACTACCCCAAGACGAGTCATCGTATCGATACGTGTACGTAATGTTTGCAAGATTAAATTTTGCGGGTTGATAAATAATTCCGCCACTTATTCAGTGCGTTTTCCATGTCTGCTGGCAAAGGAGCCTCGAAGTACATTTTTTCTTCGGTGGCCGGATGAATAAATCCTAGCGAACGGGCATGAAGCGCCTGTCGTGGGATCATGTCAAAACAATTTTCAACGAAACGTCTGTATTTCGTATAAACCGTTCCTTTCACCACTTTGTCTCCGCCATATTTATCATCGTTAAAAACCGGATGTCCGATATGAGACATGTGTACCCGAATCTGATGTGTCCGCCCCGTTTCCAATTTGCATTCGACCAAGCTGACATAATACATCGGTTCGATGACTTTATAATGTGTTATCGCATGTTTACCATCATCTCCATCCACGAAAACATAATACTTAGTACGGTTAGAAGGGTGCCTTCCGATATTTCCAGTAATCGTTCCTTCTAGTTCGTCAGGTTCACCCCAAACCAATGCCCAATAAGTTCTTTCGATACTGTGGTCAAAGAACTGTTTACCCAAGTGCGTCATCGCCTCAGCAGTTTTGGCAATCACCAAAAGACCAGAAGTATTTTTATCAATTCGGTGAACAAGGCCGGGACGATCCGCTTCATTTCCTTCTTTGATCGGAAGATTGAGGGTGGAAAAATAATGCATCAATCCATTAACCAAGGTCCCATTAGGTACACCTACACCAGGGTGAACAACCAATCCAGGTGGCTTATGGATAACCATTATATGATCATCTTCATAGCGAATATCCAAGTCCATTTCTTGAGGAATCAATTCATCCTTCGTTCGTGGAGGTTCGTCCATCTCTATGACAATCAAATCTTTAGGTCGTACCTTGTAATTTGATTTTACAGGTTTCCCATTCACCAATACGTGTTCTCCCTTCAAGGCGTTTTGCACCCGGTTTCGGGAAATATTGACAATTTTACTTTGAATGAATTTATCAATACGGATCGGCCCTTGTTTAGGGTCAGTCACCAATCGGAAGTGTTCAAAAACCTGGGGTTGGTCTTCTCCTTCCTTTTCTATTTCAATATTCTTATCGTTTTCTTCCATAATTGACTGCAAAAATACCTTTTTTCATGGACTTTAAAGCCTTTTAATAATTAGCGCTATTTAAATAGAAATTTACCTCCAATAATACTAGTCAAACTATTAGCGTGTTTTCGCCAAAAGCCCTAGGTTTAAACACTTTAAATGACATTAAGTTTGCAATACAAACAAATAACTAATCAGGAAAGAAACCGTATATTTGCAGCAGTTATTAATTTAATTTTTACCAATACCAGGATCTACTAATACTTATCGAAAGAATTCAGCGATCCCTAAAAAACAATTTTATTCATGGATGCAACGGCAGTAGAAAATTTACAACTGATTAAGGAATCCGCTCGTGATTTTGCGGAGCAATATATAAGGCCTCATGTGATGGAATGGGACGAGAGTCAACACTTCCCGATTGATGTGATGCATAAGTTAGGGGAACATGGATTCCTTGGTGTTTTAGTGCCGGAAGAATATGGTGGTGCAGGTTTGGGCTATCAGGAATACATTACCGTGATCACAGAAATAACAAAAGTATGTAGCTCTATCGGACTTTCCGTTGCTGCACATAACTCTTTGTGCACGGGGCACATTCTCTTAGCTGGGAATGAAGAACAAAAGAAAAAATACTTACCAAAGCTTGCTACCGGTGAATGGATAGGTGCTTGGGGATTGACAGAAGCAAACACCGGTTCTGATGCCGGACGTATGCAGTGTGTAGCAGAAAAAGATGGCGATTACTACGTTTTGAATGGTACTAAGAACTGGATTACGCACGGTATCTCTGGTAATGTAGCAGTGGTCATTGCCCGTACAGGAGAATTGTTAGATAGTCACGGGATGACTGCTTTTATTGTGGAAAGAACCAACCCTGGTTTTACGGGAGGAAAGAAAGAGAACAAGTTGGGGATGCGTGCTTCTGAAACTGCGGAAATGATTTTTGACAATTGTAGAGTACACAAAAGTCAGGTACTCGGAAGTGAAGGGGAAGGTTTTATTCAATCCATGAAAATATTGGATGGCGGTAGAATCTCAATCGCTGCGCTGTCTCTTGGTATCGCAATGGGGTCTTACGAGGCCTCCGTGAAGTACTCAAAAGAGCGTGAGCAATTTGGGAAGCCGATTTCTAGTTTCCAAGCCATCAGTTTTAAACTAGCTGACATGGCTACTAAAATCTCTGCTGCAGAATTGTTAACTCGCAAGGCGGCTGATATGAAAAACAAAGGTTTAAAGATGACTAAGGAGTCTGCTATTGCTAAATACTATGCTTCTGAAATCTGTGTAGAAAATGCAACGGATGCCGTTCAAATTCATGGTGGTTATGGTTATACCAAGGACTACCCCGTTGAAAAATTCTTTCGTGATTCAAAACTTTGTACTATTGGAGAAGGAACATCGGAGATTCAGAAGTTGGTGATTTCCAGAGAGATATTGAAAGGGAATATTTAATTCTTCTTCATCCATAGTGCACTGGAAACTAAGTTTCGTCCGACTTAGAATAGGTTATTTTGGAATTAATTGGGGCAGAGACGACGCGAATAGCCTTAGCTATTTAAGGAGTTTCTAACGAAGAGTAATTTTAAAAGAAGCAGTCAAAACGGATAGAACTTAGTTTACAATGCACATAGTAACAACGAAAAATTAAATCCCGATTTGGAAACGATTATGTAAATTAAAACGACCACAGGTAGAGTGGTTTACATAATCGTTTCCACGAAAAAAATCGGGAAATTACTTTTAGTGTAATCCATATATGAAAAAGGCTTTCGAAGATTAGTTTCTTTGAAAGCCTTTTTTGTTGGTGATTTATATGGCGTAATTTACTCAATCGATATGCACCCCTTCTAACTTATCCCTGAGTCCTACTGCTTTTCCCAATAATTGCTTCGTGTTCGTATTTCGTTTGATCAAATCGTCCAGACTTTTCTTACTCTCTACAATATTATTGTTTTTTAAATCTATCAAAGCAGAGTACCAGAGCGCTTCATTAGCATATAAGGACTTATCCGGATGTTCAATGATCTGATAAAGTAATTGCTGAGCAAGATCGTCTTTCCCTAAATGAATATGGGTAAGTGCAGTGTACAATTTCAGGTCAAATCGCTCTGGGTTATCCGTGAGGCTATTGTTGAAGTGTTTAATAGCGAGGGGGAACTGTTCCTCCTCATAAGCCTTTTGCGCCTGATAAATATCATTTTCAAGGTCAGGGCCGCTATATACTTCAGATTCTCCAATTCTCTTGGGAAGAGTTTTGTCATAAGTATACACTTGTTGCACGAAAGAAATCGTTACCGGTAATTCATCTCCCCAGAAAAAATATTTTACAAAGCTAAAAGCCATAAAGGTGATCAGCAGCAGGATAG
>JBLHRR010000072.1:0-25576 GCA_047626155.1 Saprospiraceae bacterium
CAGATCTTCCCATTCTTCTTTTCTATGGTTGGTGGCAACTCACCGTTTGCCTCTTTGCGTTCCTCGCACTGATGGCCATCTGGTATCATATTGGCCGGCGGAAGGAGGATTTTGGCCAGATATGGTTGGGGCTGTCTATTTTGTGCTGGTCTTTGTCGGGAGGTTTGGAGGTTTGCTTTGCGCAAATGGCATTAAATGGAATGGAGATCAATACGGCTTTACTAGAAGGAGGACGAAGTATTTTATCTTTACTCAATAGTTTATTTATCCTTTTATCCTTGCCCTGGTTTCGGTATACACCCAGACTCTTGGCACCTTTCATCAAATCCAAACATTGGAATCTTATTGTTGGATTGCCCTTTTTATTTTCCTTATTACCAACCATTAGCAAAATGGTCAGTGGACAATCGCTACAGCTGATGAGTGAGTTGGATGTCTATTATTCCGTTCTAACGCTAGGCATTTTGGGCTATGTATTATGGGAATCTTTCCAAAAGAGACGACTAACGATGCTGGCATACCTTTCTGTGATTTGCATTCTCATTACGTTTGTGGCACAGGTCTATAAATTAACAGATTTACAAATCAATCAGATTTTATTGGCGGCTATTTTCAAGTCAGCTTTGATTATGATCTTCTTTGCCTTGGCCTTAAGCTGGGTGAAGGACCTCTCGGAAGTTTTACAAGTAAACCCTGCTAATATTTTCATTCAATTGGTTAAGCAAAAAAACGAGAAAGGAAAGTTTGATCATCTTGTTCATGTCAAAGGTATCATTGATAACAATGCTCTTGTATTATCGCTTAGCCCTACGCAATTTTCCCTACTTCATCTTTTTGCACAACGAAAAAAAATAGCGCTGGATGGTTGGCTGGATATTAAACCAAAGTCCGAAACCCGCTCTACTCGCACCTATGACATTAAAGATTACAACGAAATAAAACGCTTATTGACCGGCCTGCTTGATGGTCTATATGGTAAGGATTCGTGGACTAAGACGCAACATGAGCAACCGCTACGGGCCGCCTTATTTGATTGAGCTATCTTCTAACAGAAAGGGAAAGGTGAGACTGATAGTACCGGAAGAAAATTTGATTATCCAAGGAGTATAAATGAGTGGACGATAAAGGTAGATCAGGGTTGATGATTCGGATCAGGGATTCCTTAATTCGCATAGCCCTACCTTCGTGGGAAGCCCTCATCAACTCTCACCCGCCTTAATATTCTTAGCTTAACTAAGCAACCAGGAAAATATATCTACCAGACAAATGAATTCAAAATACAGATAAATCATAAGTATCAATAAAGCGACTTTCAAAATCACCTTTCTCTTATCCTCTTGTACTTCGCTGTTGTTTTTATTCATCTTTTGTAATTATTCAAAATGGTGCGATCCCGACCTGCGGTGGTAAAAAGGTCTGTAGGACCGGCCCTCATCTTTGTTTACTCGAGTTATCATTTCTTTTAACGAAACAAAGTCAAAAAGTACTACAACTATTTCCCTCTAAATTGTACTTCCTAAGTCAATTTAGATTTTTAATCACTACAAAACAAAAGTCATCAAAACGTTGCGTCTTCGTTGCGCTCGCAGCCTCGTTGTGGTGAAAAATTTCGAAGCAAAGCGAGAAACCCCTTTTGTCAGTAAGTACCCTACCGACATTTTCAAACCCATACCGACCAATCCAACTCATTATCAGCACTTTACGCAATTTTAATTCATCTAATCAACATTTTAAAAATCAATGATGAATTTAAACAAAACAAAGAGATTCCTACTTCTGATTACCCCAACAGTCCTTTCAATCCCCATTTTCGCTCAAGCTCAACAAAGCCCAAAAGGTCTTGACGAACACATTAACGACATCTTCATGCCTGTGGCTGTAGTCTGGGAGAGCCTCGTATTTACCAGCATTACCATTGGCGGTTACCCCATTCCTATTGTCCTGATTTTGTTAATTGGTGGCGCACTCTTCTTCACCTTCTATTTCCGTTTTTCGAATATTAGAAAAATGCCACTGGCCATCCAGATCGTCCGTGGCAAGTACGACCATCTGGAGAAAAAAGCAGAACGAGAAGGGCCACCTGCCGCTCATGAGCTTGAAGGCGACATCGTTGATACCATCAAAAACGAATCGCTAAATGGGGAAATCAATCATTTCCAGGCGCTAACTACTGCAGTATCCGGCACCGTTGGTTTGGGAAATATTGCTATGGTGGCCGTTGCTATTTCCATCGGAGGACCCGGCGCAACCTTCTGGATGATTGTAGCCGGATTGTTAGGAGTGTCTACAAAAATGGTGGAATGTACACTGGGAGTCAAATATCGGGACATCAATGAAAAGGGGCAGGTCTTCGGCGGGCCCATGTATTATTTATCAAAAGGGTTGAAAGAACGCGGCTTTACCATCCTGGGAAAAGTACTCTCTGTTGTTTTTGCAATAATGTGCGTTGGGGCTTCCTTTGGCGGCGGAAACGCTTTCCAATCAAACCAAGCTGCGGCACAAATCATCAATAGATTTGATCTACAGGGGGATTCCTCCGGAACCTTAATAGGATGCGTAATAGCATTGTTGACAGGAATTGTTATTATTGGTGGTATAAAACGAATTGCCAAAGTAACGGAGAAGGTGGTTCCCTTCATGGCTTTGTTCTATGTCGGCGCTGCTCTTTTCATTCTAATGGCTAACTACCAATATGTAGATGATGCTTTTCGGTTAATTTTCCAAGAGGCTTTTTCGCCCAGAGCGGGGATCACCGGAGGCATTGTCGGCGTGATGATACAGGGATTCCGAAGGGCAGCTTTTTCGAATGAAGCTGGGGCAGGTTCCGCAGCCATTGCCCATGCGGCAGTGAATACTAAGTTCCCAGCATCCGAAGGCTTGGTTGCTTTATTAGAGCCGCTTATTGATACGGTTATCATTTGTACGATGACTGCTTTAGTCATCATCATTTTTAATATGGAAACCACTTTCCAATATGGCGATGTCCTAAATAATGAAGCATTAATAACCGCCACTGGAGAACGTATTGGTGGAGTGAATTTGACCTCGATGGCATTTGATCACTCCATCCCTGGCTTTTCTTACCTCCTGGCTATTGCGGTAGTCCTTTTCGCTTTCTCAACCATTCTCTCTTGGTCTTACTACGGTCTTCAAGCCTGGAAATTTCTTTTTGGCAGAAGTCGAATAATGGACATGACCTTCAAAGTAATATTTTTGTTATTTACCATACTTGGTTCAGCGGTAACCTTAGATGCCGTCATTAAATTTTCGAATGCGATGATCTTAGCTTTAGTGTTTCCGAATATGATTGGGCTCTTCTTTTTGTTTGGAATGGTGGGGAAGGAAATGCGGGTTTACGAGAGGGCTTTGAAGAAATAATTAGAAACCACAACCGTTTGCTCTAAACTAGCCGAAGGGATACAACAAAGACGCAACGAATCTTAGAATATCGTTGCGTCTTCATAGCCTCCCTTCCATAAGGCCAGGGCATTTTTTTGTGGTTATTAATACAATCTCAGCACCACAAACTTTTGACTCTTCCATCTAATTCCCGTCCAGATTCTAAGTACATACATCCCGTTTCTTAATTTCAAATCTGACAAACGGATCGTATTTATTCCAGCCGTCGTATCGAATATTGTAGAAGACAATAAAACACCATTCATATTCTGAATTTGAACTTGTGTCTCTCCTGCCTTCCCAGCCCTAAAGCTCAGATTTAATTCACCTTTTATTGGATTTGGATACAACTTCAGAGAAGCCCCCAATGGATCTACAACAATACTTCCACTCTCTTCTAAGGGTGTTTCTAATGGGTTAGAAGAAGAAGAAGAAGAAGAATTCAATCCTTGAATACTGTTCGGCATACTGTACGTTATGCACAACTCCGGTGCTACATTCGATCCTCCGTTATAAGACTCTGCTACTCTTTTTCCGTAACCGTCAATTAAAACAACGATAGCACTATTGCTTGAAAAACCAGGGCGGTTCACCACTTCCTGAATCACGGTAGCTATACCCGGGCTTCTCTGATCTGGCCCGGAAACATTCTTAGTAGGCCATTGATTTGGCGACCAGTTGACAGAAGCATTGGTTGCTGATCTGTTACTCAAGTTAAAATCACTGCTGGAAAACGGAGGTGCGTTATTTGATGCTTCCGCAAATATAGTCAACTGACAAGGATTGATATTTTTCGTTTCATCAACCGTAAACTGAATGCTTGCTGATTCGATAAGAGCACCTTGAGGAATTCCCAAATTGGCAAAACGCATTCCTATTAATTGAGAACCACCATCTTCTACCAATTCCAAATCACTACTCGACAGAGACACATCTCCTCCTAAATCCTCTTCCGCATCATCAATGGAGGCGGCAACCTGAGCGCATACCGTTTGTGCCGTTCCTGTAGGAAGGCCCGCACAGTTACAGTTTTCATCTACAATGTCATCAAATGTATTATTATTGTTATCATTGCAAGACGTCCCTGGCTCTGCGCCATTACAGACATCTTGTGTATTACAAACCCCATCAGCGTCATCGTCCTCACAGAAGAACACATAGGACACCACCAACGTTGCAGCTTTGTTTGCTCCGCCTTCATAAGATTCAGCCACTCTCTTTCCTTGTCCTTCAAAAATAAAGACCATTGGAGAGTCCGCGTTGTAACCTGACTTATCTGCCATTTCTTGCACAATAGCAGTCAAATCTGAAGTACGTTGTGCCGGCCCTTGCGCACCGATGGACGTCCATAGTGCAGGTGACCAAATAACTGAATTGCTGGTTCGTGACCGATTGCTAATATTATTGCTTTGCTTTACAAATGTAGGCGCATTGTTTGAATCCTGCCCTGTAATTGTTATCACTGACGGATCAACATTTTTCGTTTCGTCAGTCATAAACTGAATATAAGCCGAAGCGATAGAAGCACCAGCCGGGATTCCTGTATTCACAAAACGAACTCCAACCACTTGTACATCACTGTCTACAACCAATTCTAAATCGCTACTAGTAAGGCTCAGACTTCCTCCTGGACGCTCCTCCGCATCATCACTCCCAACCGCTATACTGATTTCCACTGTTTGTTCATCCAACAATATGCCTACACAGTTACAATTCCCGTTCACAGCATCATCTATTGTCAATGGGTTTCCATCACTACAAGCATCTCCGATATTTAAACCTAACGCAGGACAATCAACCAAAACACCAATACAATTACAATTTACATCAATAAAGTCATTGATCGTATTCGGATTTCCATCGCTACAAGGTGATCCTATATCTGCATTATAATTTGGACAATCGTATGCTATTCCCTGACAATTACAATTAGCAGTAACGACATCATCGTATGTGTTTGAATTGTTATCGTTGCAAACCACTCCTATGTCAGCGAGCAATATAGGACAGTCAAAGGACGTCCCTATGCAGGCACAATCTAGGGTTACCTGATCGTTATAGGTCGCAGGATTATTATCATTACAGGGGCTTCCGATGATCAGTTGGAGGTTTGGGCAAAGACCCGGTGTCCCTGCACAATTACAATCGGCATCTACAATATCATCATAAGTATTTGGATTGCCATCGTTGCACGTCAAACCAAATTCCGGCCCTGAAGGACAAGGATCGTTGTCGTCGCAAATTCCGTCATTATCAGCATCCGCGCAAGGGCTTGGCATGTAAGTAACACAGAGCTGAGCCGCTTTATTAGCTCCACCGTCATAAGCTTCTGCTACCCTTTTCCCACTTCCGGAAAGAATAAATGCGAGTGGGTTGTTATAAGAATAACCCGGCTGGTTGATTATTTCTTGAATAAGAGGAGCTACGTTAGGCGTACGTTGCGCTGCTCCGGCGTCACCAATAGATTGCCAGTTTTCAGGAAACCAACTTACAGATGTATTTGTCTTGTTACGGCTACTAACATTTCCATTTTCCTTTAGAAAGGTAGCAGCATTCGGATTCCGTTCCCCATGTATTTGAAGAGAAACCGGATTTATATTTTGTGTTTCATCAGTTACAAACTGAATATAAGCTTCGCTGATCGGAGTTCCAGGGACAAGTCCTACATTCGTGAAACGTAATCCCACTTGTTGTACACTAGCATCTTGCACCAATTCTAAATCACCGCTGGTTAAAGTAATAGAACCACCTGCCCGCTCTTCTGCGTCATCGGAGCCACTTGCAATGGGGATACAAATCTCTTGTGTTCCTGAAGTAATATTTACAAACGATTCGTAGAGAAAGGCACCATTAGAATCATAGGCTTTTGCGTTTATTTCATAAGCACCTATCGAAGGAATAATCCAAGGCTGGTAATAAGGAAAGCTCTGGACAGTTCCGATCAAACTTCCGTTAATGTAAAACTCAACCTGATCCGTCTCTGCCAAAACTTCTTCTGACAACTCAGTTGTAATAGTAATGTTTTGTTGTACCGGAAGAGAAGTCCCTCCTAATGGATTTGCGATAACAAAATCACTGTTAGTTCCCGAACTTCCTTTCTCAATAGTGAAATAATCTTCTATTTCCTCATTTTCATTTATAAATTGAAAAAGCAATTCTGAATCAGAAACCAATAGCTGCACAGAACCTGGAGAACCAGAGTTGTAGTGCATCACGGGATGATCCAATTCATCTGCTCCGGTATCGTCTTGCCCTGCGGTACCTGCTACCACATAAACAGTTCCGATGTCTGAGTTCACTTTTGAGTAAGCGCCATCACCGTCCACTTGTCCATCGCCCATATCAACGCCATGAGTACTTGCACTGAAAGTATTTGATTTTCCATAATGTCCATTGATAAGAAAGGAACGTTGATAACTATGAGAGTGACTGGACAGAACGAGATCTACTCCTCCAGCTTCCATGATGGGCAAAAAGTTTTCACGGACATCCGTTGGTTTGGTGTCATCATCTGAGTCGTTATTATTAGAGCCTGTGTATGGCCTATGGTGTAATAAGACCACTTTCCATCTTCCTTCATTGGCTGCTAAATCAGCTTCCAACCATTGCAGCATTTCGCCATCTGGCTCGCGATCCACATCTACCGTGTTTAAAGAAACGACATGCATATTTCCATAATCAAAAGAGAAGTAAGCCTCCGTACCTGTCGGCAAACCACCTGCTTCTGCATTTTTAGGAAAATCAAATACCTCATAATAGGTTCCGGATTCGTCTTCACTATCAGCATCACCCCCATCGTGGTTTCCGAAACAAGACCAGGAAACAGAATTCGCCATTCGCCCTTCGTAAACATCAAAAACCAATTCCTGATATTCACTGTCTTTTCCGTCATCATAAGCATTATCACCAGTGAAAAGAATCATGTCTATGTGCTCATCACCAATAACGGAGTAGTAGGCGTCGCGGACCTCTTCTTGTTCCGGATCTCCTGTGCCTGCATTTCCTAGCATCCATGCACGAATAGTTTGATTGTAGGAATTATTGGCCGGATGTGTTTTGAAATATTGATTGGGAAACAGCGCTGGATATTGCGAACTATTATCACCGATGCGATAGTAATATTTCGTAGCTGGATTTAGTCCGCTGATTTCAACGGTATGATCTTTAACATTGCCACTGGACGTTGCTATTTGATTTAGGTTATTCGGATTCGTGCCATACCAGACTTTTGAACCAATGGAAATATCCGTTCGCCATCGCAAGATGACACTATTGGGAGTCGAGAGTTGTAGATAAGGCCCTCTTTTTACAGTTTGAGCGGTTACCTCTTTTGTCGGGCAACACAGTAAAAAGAGCATTAGTGTAAGTAGGAAATATTTGGCGTTCATTGTGGTACAGGTTTCTAAATTTGTTCTTTAATGTGGTTTTAACATCTTTATAGCTTTTACTTTGGATTCATATACCATACATTCTTGAGGGTAAGTGTATAGTATATAATGGACAGGACAACTGAAGCTGAAGTGGCCTAAGAAATAACGCTTGTAACTATAAAGTTATAGAACAAGACGGATGGGTAAAACGTTGAATACTTTGTTGGATGAAACGGTTAAGATAGGTCTAAACTAAAGTGTCCTTAGGAAATCATATCTAAATAGAACTAAATGACACTTTATTAATCTCAGTTAAACAAAGTTACATTTTTTTATTGCAAAAGAAAGGTACTGCTCTTTTAAGGTCTGAAAAAAGACAGATTTATAGACGTTTTACAATTAATATTCGCTCTTCTTCTCTAGCGGTTAGAAATCACTACTAATCCACCGTTTATCCTCTAAAGTAGCTACTTCTTTAAGCACAATGCCTCCCCATCCTCCAAATCTTAGTTACCTTTGTGTCGTTTTAAAAGAAAAGAGCGATCAATTTGCCCTGAATCTTACGCCTATCCAAAACCTTACAATCCTACCCTGGAGGTATTTTACTTTCAGTGTGATTAGGTGAGTTCTTTCTAAAAAATAACCGCTGGTTAAATACTGGCAGGAAATTTTAGGTATTGTATCACAATTGTGATACAAACCACTGAAGTAAACTACTATTTGAATAATTTTGTATGTTCCTTAGCAAGGGGCCTATAAATTCGTTTTGGGTCTTATCCGATACAGACCAATATTTACCGATTTTAAAGCACAATCATATCCAATAGACACTTCTCTATTGGATATAGGTTGAAGTTGGTCTATGTTGATTGGTATTTGGGTAGTTTTCTAATAGTAACATAGGGAAACTCTACTAAGCCAAAAGTTATTAATTTTCGTTGTTTCTAATTTTTTTAGCAAAGCAGACAATACTAGATACTAGATTAACACACGAATAGATGAAAGATATATCGGAAATAGAAAGTCTCTCCGGAGCTCCCAAGTGGTATGAAGCCGACTTGCCGCTCTGGTATGCCTACTTCGCAATAGCGTTGGGGATTACGATCTTTCTAATCTACAAGTCCAAACCCAAGCATCCATTTGAGATCGGGGCGTTATTATTTTATTTAATGACGGGAAATGCCAGTCGAATACTGACAGTGGATCTTGGTGTTATTGATATCCAGCCTCCCCGAGCCCTCTTCCTTATCATGAGTTTCTTCCTTTTCAGGCAACTCTTTTGGGTCAAAGAGAAGGTGTTCCCCCAATCCTTTTGGCGGATGCCCTGGTTTATGGTCATACTCTATTGCTACGTCATCTTCCTAATTGTTTCCCAGATGACTCACATGGATCAGATCAAACCCATGAAGATCGTGACCAATACTATAGAGAATTTTAATTTTATAGTCATCATATATGCCTTAATTATTCTAATTGATAAAAAGACGCTGGCGCTTATTGCCAAAGCGATGGTGATTACGGGCGTCTTTAGTTGTATCATCAGTTTTTTACAAATAGGGTATCATCCGCTCTTTATGCGACTGGGAGATCACCGTATTGCCTTTGGTAGTTTATTGCGGGCCAACGGCCTCTTTAGCGCAGAAAATTACAATTCCTACTTCCTGATCGTCACCATGATTTGGGTACTCATCACCGTTCATAAACCCATCTTAAAGTGGGGCTTAATCGGTCTTTTCATTTGCGGGGTATTGATCACCTTCCATCGAATGAGTTACCTGATCATGAGTATCATATTTGCAATTTACTTTTTAAAATTAGACCCTATTCGATTGGATCGACTCATTGCGTTGAGCCTTGGTGGAGCCACCTGTCTGCTGGCTCTCTTTGTCTTTTTCCAAGCCGAAATCATGGGTTCCTCCTTTGTCCAAGAGCGTATGACCGACCACGTAGATGGGAGAAAAGGATATTACACCATGGTTTTTGACAACATTGGAGATAAGCCCGTCTTTGGCTTTGGTGGAAAGAAGAACGATGTATACTATCAGGCCATGATTCGAATTACGGGAGAAATGAACCGGGCCACCGGAACCACCGGAGGTATCCACAGTGGTTATTTCTCTACGCTGTTTTACTTCGGCATTCCTGCCTGTTTTTTCTTTTCGGCATTTGTCTTGCTTACTATAGGTTACTTCGGGTATATGACGCGATATCATTTATTTTTCGCGATACCCCTGATAATGGCCATCATATATTGTATTGGTAGTTTTACAAATACCTTTTTATTTGACCGATATTTGGCCATTTTGTTTGCCATACACATAGGAGTAGGAATGGGCGCCCGACATATGAAGGAGTTCGTTGCCCATCCAATTAACGATAAAAACCCAGCAGTTTCCGAAAGACAATCTGCGCCCCGATTAGAATATGAGTATTAAGCCGATTAAGAAATTGTGGGATAAGTTGATGGGGAGAGGCCATGAACGGACGGTCAAAGCGAAGAAGAATATTTTTCAGGCCGCGATGTTTAAAGGCGTCGGTGTATTGATTGGATTTTTATATGTACCGCTCTCCGCGGGCTATTTAGGGGAATACAAGTATTGTGTTTTCCTTCTTTTTGTTTCTCTTTTAGAATGGTTTGAAGAATTGGATGTCGGAATCGGAAATGGTTTACGAAACCGTTTCGGCGAAGCCATTGCTGATGGTGATGAGGAATTGGCCAGAGGTTACGTGAGTACAGCATACTATATATTGGGTGGTATTTTCTCTGCAGCCTCACTTGTTGTTATCCTTGCTTGTTTTTTTATTCCATGGCAGAATCTGGTAAGTCAAAGTGAAAAAGTACAAGAGTTAGGGGTAGAACCAATCCTTATTCCCACTCAGGAATTAATGATATTGGCCATGCTAATGTTCGCTGCATTTGCAATTCGATTTATAGCCTCACTGGTTTACCAAATCTTTTATGCGCTACAAAAAGCAGGAATGGTGGATCTGTTTGCCATGATAGGAAAAGTAGCTTTCCTTTGTATCATTCTTGTCCTAATGTATTTCACTGACGATTCGCTGATTCTCTTTGGGACTGGAAAGATGTTCACCTTCGCATTGGTTCCTATATGTGTCGGGGTTTATTATTTCCGAAAAGCCTTCAAACCGTATCGCCCCTCTTGGGAATATGTCAATCGCAATCATTTCAAGGGACTCTTCTCCTTAGGCATGCAATTCTTCCTGATCAAGACTTCCATGATTGTCATTTTCAGTACCAATGTATTTTTGATCAGCGCCTTCGTGGGTACTGAGCTTGTTGCTCAATATGATTCTGCCTACAAATACATGAGCGTTTTCATTCTCTTTTTCAATATCATTACGAATCAAATGTGGTCTGCCAATACAGAAGCTTACCGCAAAGGAGATATGGAATGGATGAAAAAATCTATGAAAAACATCAATATGATCTGGCTGGCCACTTTAGTTGCAGCTACTTTTATGACCTTCGTTTCTCCTTACGTTTATAAAATTTGGCTGCAGGGGAAGGTAACAAATCCAACGATTTTCCTTACTTTTGCTATTGGAATATCCGTATGTATTACAACGTGGGTCAACAGTTATAATCTGGTGATCAACGGGACAGGTAAAGTCCGCCTGCAAATGTATACTTGGATTTCTACGGCAACTCTCAACATACCATTTTGTTATTTCTTTGCTGTAGTTTTAGACATGGGAATGATCGGGATTATATTAGGTACTATCATTTGTATGATCCCGCTAGCCGTTTTATCACCGATACAGGTGTACAAATTATTAAACCAGACTGACACTGGAATTTGGGCAAAGTAGTTGCTTTTGCTAAACTATATTTCCCCTATTTAATCGTTTTCTTTGTCCATCGAAAAAAAGCTACGTAAATTATTCTCCGTATCATCATAATAGCCTAATCCCAACCATTCCGCACAATGGCAATAACTTTTGATTGCTCATCGCAACAACTGGCAAAATACATATACTTTCGAAACAATATATATGTAAAGATATGCACTTGTTTATCAATTAGTTACGAATGTTAAATAATTAATATATTTTTTTTACCACTTTTAGAGAATATCTTCTGGTTGATAAAGATCTTAACTTGCAACTAGAATCAACATCACTAAATCATCTAATTAACTTAAATCTTATGAAGGTAGCACTAGTCACCGGCTCATCAGGGTTGATAGGAAGCGAGGCCTGTAAATTTTTCCACGCAAAAGGATTTCACATCGTAGGTATCGACAACGATATGCGCCAATATTTCTTTGGAGCAGAAGCCAGCACCAAGCCAATGGAGCACTCGCTCAAAGGAGAGCTCGACAACTTCACACACTTTTCTGTAGACATCCGCGACGTGGATGGACTCGAAAAAATATTCAAACAGTACAATACTGATATTAAGGTCGTTATTCATACTGCTGCTCAACCGTCTCACGACTGGGCGGCTAAAGAACCTTTTACCGACTTCTCTGTCAATGCAACGGGTACCATCAATATGTTGGAAATGAATCGCTTGCACTGCTTTGATGCAGTATTCATTTTCACCAGCACCAACAAGGTATACGGGGACACACCTAACTTCTTACCATTGGTAGAATTGGATAAGCGCTGGGAAGTTGACGAAAGTCATGCTTACTTTAAAGAAGGCATTCCAGAAACAATGTCTATCGACGCTTGTAAACACAGTATCTTCGGAGCCAGTAAGGTCGCCGGCGATATTATGGTACAGGAATACGGTAAATACTTCGGTATGAAAACCGCTGCTTTCCGTGGAGGATGCCTCACCGGACCAACGCATCAAGGTGCAGAGCTACACGGATTTTTGGCTTACTTAATCAAGTGTGCCGTTTCCGGAAAACACTACACCGTTTTTGGCTACAAAGGAAAGCAGGTAAGAGATAATATCCACTCTGTAGATTTGATCAACGCATTCTGGAATTTCTACCAGGCACCGCGTATGGGTGAAGTATACAACATCGGTGGCTCTAGACATTCTAATATCTCTATGATCGAGGCAATTGAAGCCATCGAAAAGATCAGCGGACATAAATTAAACTATACCGTAGGTGATACCAACCGAGTTGGTGACCACATCTGGTATGTTTCTGATATTGGAAAATTCAAAAATCATTATCCAGACTTCGCTTACGAATATGGCATGGATCGAATCCTTAAGGAAATGATCGCAGCAGCAGAGGTGAAGATGACAAATGCATAGATCTTATAGAGTAGGTAGCCTTTTGATGGACAAAACAACCACAAAAGACTGCCCACTTTAAACAAAAACACAGTCCTCAACCGCCTTTACCCCCCCAATAGGTAAGGAATACAGCATCTAAATGCCCATTTCCTTTGTCATATTAGAAAGACTTACTATTTTTGCGGGTCGAACGGGGAGCTTAATCAACTCCTTTCCAATACCCTTAAACTGGTTCGTAAAATTGTAAGCCCTATTTAATAACGACAAGGATTCTTCCTAACCACGTTATAAAATTCCTATTTCCTTCTACGTACATTAACTGTACGATTGACTGGATTGCTCAATTTCCGATTTTAAAAAATTGAACAGATTCCTTTAGGGACTTGCAAATATCCGTTACTCATATACAATCTATTTTAGTCTTTTAAACCGTAGGTCACTAATTAGGACTTCTACTTAAGTAGAAGTTATCGAATTTTTTGTCCCTCAACCACTTAGAATCTTACATTAACCCCCTACCCTGGTAGCATGTTTTATTTTTTTACCATGGACAACTTACATAACCACGAAAACTATGATACCAAAACGTCAACATATCGTATCAAGCCACATTCTGATGGAATTCATTTTATTGAATCTTTCCATCGCCTTGGTGTTCTATCTAAAAAATTATGACATCTTCTCTACTTCAAGGGTTTATGATGCCGTGGATGACATCCTAACCCTTGGTGTTATTTTCAATCTGATCTGGGGGCTTATCGTTTTACTGAACGGAGAGTTGGATTTGTATGTCAATTCAAAGATCAAAAAAAGGATTAAATATATCATCCTGAATACTTTTCTATTCATAGGAATGACTTCTACTGTTGCCATTCTATTCAAACTAGAGTACTTTAACAGAACATCCTTCTTGTTACCAATCTTTTTGTTTTCTACACTAAATGTTCTTTTCTTTTCAGCTTTAGCAGGCTACAACCAGCGCAAGAACAAAGTCAATAGCTTTGGTTCGGCCTTATTGGTACTCGGTAAGAAAAGTAAGTGGAGACACATTACTCCGTTCTCCAAAAAGATTCAGGAACGTGGTTATGATATTGTTGGATTCCTTTCGGAAAAAAATGGCAGTCAAAATTCAATTGGTCTTGATGCATTAGGTAACATGAGTGATTTGAATGAAATCATAAAGAGTAAAAAAGTGGATGAAATATTCGTGGCTTCTACCTTAAAAAAGCGCCAATTAAAAAACTTATACGAAGTAGCTGATTATCAAGGCGTTCGGGTAAACATAATCCCTAAAGCACACCACTTCTCTGGTACTAAGCTAAAATCATATGACATCGGAGGTCTGGCTGTATTCCCACACCGTCAGACACCTTTAGATGATTTCAATAACTTCTTGCTAAAAAGATCTTTTGATATATTCTTTTCTCTTAGCGTACTCATCGTTTTCTTCCCGATTTTCCTTTTACTCGGAATGATCATCTGGATGGATGGAAAAGGAGCCGTTATGTACACTCCAATGAGAAAAGGAGTGGGTGGGAAAACCTTCCGTTGCTACAAGTTCCGAACAATGTCTGTTTGTGATGACATCCACAATGGAACAAAATCTACCAAGGTCAATGATGAAAGAATTACGACTATTGGAAAGTACTTACGTAAATTTGATTTGGATGAGTTGCCACAGTTCTTCAATGTACTAATCGGAGATATGAGCGTGGTTGGCCCACGTCCTCACCGTAGCAACTTACAAAACGACTTCAGAAAAATCGTCAACGATTATATGGTTCGTTCTTACGTAAAGCCTGGTATCACCGGATGGGCACAAGTCAACGGATGGAGAGGCCCCACTCAAACACTGGAGCAAAAACAAGAGCGTATCAAGCACGACCTCTGGTTTATCGAAAATTGGACTTTCTTCTTGGATATCAAGATTATTTTCCTCACTGTTTTCGGAAGAAAGACACGTCAAAATGCTTTTTAACTATGGAGATATCTTATCTTCCTTGAAAGCCAGGCTGAAAATAATTTTCAGCCTGGCTTTCTTTTTTTAAAAGAAACAATTATCTTTGCCGCCATTCAAAATCGTCCTCTTTCTTGCCCTTCTGTGGCTCAACCGTGCCGCGATCTCTAAACAAAGAACTTGACTAAAACAGTGCCCTTTGTTGCCTATTTTCTTATGATTATATCCCATCATAAGGAAGATTTTCAAAAGCCTGTTCACTTGGTAAGTTTATTGTATACTTAACTTATCTCTCTGAACTATAACATATACTGGTTAGAAGACTCAACTAACTAATTAGTCAACCGGGTTTAGTCCTTATTCCAAAAAAACATGTGCCCCACAAAGCCATCAGTTCCCAAGTATACTTACTTGATGAGCCGCTTTAGAACGTAGGCCAAAACAGAATATCAACATTTTTTTAAAATAATATTCCAATAGGTGCGTACTCAGGCACTTTTCTTAAAAATCGAATTAAACATTTAAAATGGAACAACAGACGATTAACCCTTTTGATCAATTTGTCGCACAGCACACTCCTGAAATTGATCCGATTACTTTCATTACCAATCTGGCAATTACCTTCGTCCTAGCCACTTTGCTGGGCTTATTGTATTCCCGCTACGGCAACTCTCTTTCTAACAAAAAAATGTTTGCCTCCAACTTCGAGTTGATTGCACTCACCACGATGATTATCATTACGATTGTAAAATCATCATTGGCGCTTTCTCTTGGTTTGGTCGGTGCTCTTTCTATTGTACGTTTCCGTGCAGCAATCAAGGAGCCGGAAGAATTAGCTTATATTTTCTTAACCATTGCCATCGGCCTTGGACTTGGAGCAAATCAGGTGGCCATTACCACGGTCGGATTTCTTTTCGTTTGCTTAGTGGTTTGGTTGAAGTCTATGTTCGTTAAGCCAAGAGCTAAAAACAAGAGTCTTAACTTCACTGTTTTGGCCAATAAAAACCTCAACCTATCTCTTGATAACATTGTGGACACGTTGAGCCCGCACTGCAAAGATTTAGAGCTCAAAAGATTAGACGAAAATTCAGAATTTATGGAAGCTTCTTTCCTTGTTGAATTTTCCAACTTCGGTAAGTTGAGTGCAGCACGTACTGCTTTAATGGGCTTGAACAATGGTTTACAAATTAACTTCCTCGATCAGAAAGGAATTTTGTAAGCAGCTAACAGCATAGCAAGCCACAGCAGAAGATTAGAGACATTCAAATTCTAGTAATAGTTTTACATATGAAAATCAAACAGGAAGCTAACGATCATCGGTTAGAAAATATTATTCAAAATACAGTTGGAAAATCTAAGAAGACAACCATCGTTTTTAGTGCGCTTGTTTTGTTGGGTTTACTGGTATTTGGCTTTTTTGCTGCCGTAGGTTATGGAGCCTATCTCAAGAAAATTGGAAAGGCTACTTACTATAACAATACTTTGTTGAGCATCGCTAAGGGTGATTTCTCTTTTATTAAAAATTACGCGGGTAGCAAAAATGCTGGTATTGCGGACTTTCAGGTCGACTTAAAATTCAAGCACATCCAACGCTTGCAGTATTTACGGGAGCAGGCACTGAAAGAAAAATACATTCCTAAGGAGTTCAAAGACGAATCTTTCCCGGCTACTATCACGATTGACAAAGTACCTTATGACGTAAAATTGGCCATTACGGGTATGACGACCTCTCACCTTGCAGATCCGGACAAATGGTCTTTTGAAGTAAAAGTGAAAGGCGATAAAACGATTTACGGAATGAAAACTTTTGGCTTATTAATTCCTAAGTCCAGAGGTTTTATGACGGATTGGTTGGCTTTCGAAGTAATGAAAGAACGAGGTCTCATTGGCTTACGTACCGACTTTGTCAACGTAAGTATCAATGGTAAAAATACTGGAATCTTCTATCTCGAAGAACGTTTTGACAAACGATTAATAGAAGGAAACAGACTACGAGAAGGCATCATTTTCAAATTGAATGATGGCCTGAAAGCCTACAAGGAAAAGCAGATCATGAAAACGGAAAACGCTCGTGATCAATTGTTGATGGTAAAGCGGATGTGGCAAGAAGTTGTCGCTGGAAATTTACCTGCGGACCAGTTTTTTGACATGCAGAAAATGGGGACCGTCTTCGCGTCTACTGATTTGTTTAACAATAAGCACCCATTATATCCTGGCAACTTGCGCTTTTACTTCAACCCGGTAACCAGCTTGGCTGAACCGATCGCTAGAGAATTTGGTAGCTTGCACAATTACGATAGAAGTACCTTGGCTTTGTTCCTGGAAAAACCAAGACCAGATAACTACCGCCACAACAAACTTCGAAACGATCCGGTACTGGACATCATCATTAACAATGAAGAATTCCAACGCAACTATATTCGCGAAAATGAAATTCTTTCTAACGAACTTTTCATCGATACCGTTTTTCTCAACAGAGGAAAGAAAATGGAAACGGTACTTAAAAAAGTATATGGCGATTGGCCTTTCTATCAATTACCAACGCGAAAGCTGTACGAAAACGCGCAGTACATCCGTGACCGTATTTGTCCATCTACCGATTACATCGCTGCTTATTACAGCAGTCAAACAGACGATGTGCTAACATTAAACATCCGTAACAATCAGTACATTCCCGTGGATGTTGCTTACCTGACTTGGGATGATACCATTACGGTTACTTTAGAAAAAATGGACAAAACCATTATTCCTTCTAAAGAAGTTACGAAGCCTAATGATTTTAATCTTTATAATTTCAAAATCCCAGCTGGCTTTACTGTCGATGATATATCGAAGAGTAAACTGACCATTCATTATGGCATGTTGGGCGCTACCGCTCCGAAAAGAAAGTCATTAGTCTTCCCTTGGCCTTATGAAAAGCGTTTAACAGCAGGACGTAATCCTATTGTTAAACCAGCGAATTACAAAGACTTTTCTTTTATTAAAGAAACAGAAAATACCATTATCATTCCTGCGGGAAACTGGCAAATCAATAAAGACCTCGTCATACCTAAAGGCAAAACATTTAGCTTCGAAGCTGGAGCTACTTTGGATATGATTGATCGTGCAAAAATAATTTGTAACACAACTGTTAGTAGTATTGGAACAAAAAACAATCCGGTTACTATTATGTCTTCCGACTCCAGTAGCCGTGGTTTCATTGTACTACGTGCGCCAGAACGATCTCGTTTGGAGCACACCTACATGAAGAATTTGAACTGTCCAAAAGATTTCGGTTACGGAATTCCTGGAGCAATGACTTTCTTCGAATCTCCGGTAGATATTGTACATACTACTTTTGATAACAATATTCAGGGAGATGACTTTTTGAATATCGTTCGTACAAATTTCACAATAGATAATACAACTTTCAAAAACATCCTCGCCGATGCATTCGACTGCGATTTCTGCGATGGAGAAGTAACCAACTCGACCTTTATTAATATTGGGAACGACGGTATTGATGTCTCTGGAACAAAAATCAGTATTCGCGATACCTACATGGAATTGGTTCAAGACAAGGCATTAAGTGCCGGTGAAGACAGTCAGATGGACGTTAAAAATGTAACCATTATCAATTCTTCTTTAGCACTTACCGCAAAAGACAAATCACATATCGAGGCGACTAAGGTGACCATTAAAGATTGTGATATCGGAGTTTCTCTATTTCAGAAAAAAGCAGAATTTGGCCCCGCCACTGCTAATTTAAAGAACAGCACTATTGCATTAAGTCACCCTGAGCCTTTTTGGTATTTGATTGAGGATGGATCAGTATTCCACTTGGATGGAATCTTGATCGATACCACTAACACCAAAGTAAAAGACTTGTTATACGGAAACAAATATGGAGAAGCCAGCAAAAGAACCCAGTAAGGATCTCATTTACCGAAAGGAACGGAAGTTTTTGGTTGAAGGCGCGGACTCACCTGCGATAGAGTTTATTATTAAAGCTCACCCAGCGATGTTCTTCATTCCTTTTCCGCCAAGGTATATCAATAACATCTATTTCGATTCGCCACAGTTTGGAAACTATGGCGACAATGTAGTAGGTGCAAAGAATCGACATAAGTTCAGAATCAGATGGTATGGGGAGCAATTCGGCCATATTCCAAAACCGATTCTGGAAATAAAAATAAAGAAAGGACTAGCGGGTGCTAAAAGGTATTACCCCTTAGTTCCTTTTACGTTGGAACCTGGTTTCAACCAACATATGATGGATAAAATATTTGATGAATCGAACTTGCCCGCTGCCGTTCGCGAAGTGCTTCAGTACCAGGCTCCTACTCTCATCAATCGTTACTTTAGAAAATACTATTTATCCGCAGATCGCCGCTTTAGAGTAACCTTGGATACGAAGTTGAAGTTTGTCCGAATCGCACGCCATCAGAACTCTTTTTTACAAAGACGTTCTGTAGATAATCAGGTGATTGTAGAATTGAAATATGATATCGTGGATGATGAGGATGCGCAATACATTAGTAATTTATTTCCTTTCCGATTGACTAAGAGCTCGAAATATGTCAGCGGAGTAGATCATCTTGATGCTTAGGGTTATATATATTAATAATCTACCCTATTTGTATTAGTTACTTTTTGGAACCCCTTTAGGCTATTGTAGAATAAGTCATTTAAGGAACCAAAGCTATGTTCTTCAAACCTAAAACATTTGAATATGCCCCATATAATCGTTAAATTTACCAGATTAAGCTCTAGTCGAGTTTACCTTATAAACATACATTGTCCCAATAATGATGGCATCTTTATCATGTAAAGAGTCAGCAAGCTTACTTTGAGAAACAGAAAAACCTTAACCTATTCCAATTTCAATGTTAACAGCTTGATATTTTGTGGTACTTCATATAAATGAAGGCGCTACAAACCTATATTCTGTGCACAAGTATGTTCGTTATGTTCATACTATCGGTTAAGGAGAAAACCAGGTAAGTAAAATTTAGTCTGACACGCCGGAAACTAAGAAGGATTTGTAATCGAATTGTTAACGTGTCTGAACAGCAACCGATTATTCTAACATAAAATAATCATTCAAGACAAAGATTCTTTTAAAGATGGACGCCACCAAAAGTAATATTAACGGAAATCCCTTCGCAGATGTAAACGTGAAGTTTATACTGAAAAAAATCCTGCGCAGAAAATGGTTATTTATACTCAGCTTAGCCATATTTATTCCGCTAGCCTACCTATATACTAAGATCGCCAAACCGGTGTATCAATGTGCTACTACGATAATGATTGAGGAGGAGACCGTAACCAAGATCGGGGGGAGTAAAGAATTTGACTTTAATCCGCTGAAAGAAGAGAAGAACCTCAACAACGAGATTGCATTGATCAGAACGCATAGTATGATTAAGAAGAGTGTGGCACCACTTGGCTTTAATATCAACTATTATAGCGGAACTTGGTATGGAAAAAAAGAAAAATATGGCCTCTTTCCTTTTGAGGTTCTATTGATAGACAGTAGTTCACAACTATATGGCGCTTACTTTGAAGTCGTTCCTAAATCTGATACAGAATTTGAGTTATTAATAGAGGAGGATGAATTCGCTGTTTCTGATCCAAAAACGAATACCACTCATGACGTTGAGCAGGAGTACAAATATCAGCAGACTCATAAATTTGGGGAATCTATCAAAACTGATTATTTCCACTTGGTTGTTCAAGCAAATGGCTCAACCGCTTCTAAATCTGCTTTCGCAGATAAACAACTTTTCTTCAAACTAAAAACCTTAGATGGTATTGCAAACTCGTTTAAAGGGGACTTGAAAGTTGACCAGCCGGATTTGAGTGCAACCGTTATTCGTTTGCAAACAGAAGGCCCGGTACCGAAGAAGCAATTGATGTTTTTAGAGCAACTTAGTAAGAACTACATCAAGAGTAAAGAAGATGCCAGAAGAGCTTATGCAAATAGCAAGAAAGCAGTTTTGGAAAAAGCGATAGCTGAAACAACGGTTTCCATGAAAGAGGCTGAAAGAAACCTGGAGTCTTTTCAGACGAGAACAAAGACTTTTGACATTCCCGTTCAGACAAGTGACGCACTTGAAAAAATCAGCAAATTAGAATCCGAAAAACAACAGTTTGATCTTGATGTAGATTATTTCAATCAAGTACTTCTTTCGCTTAAAGACACAGGGAATATTGACGCCATTCTATCTCCTGCTATTGTTGGAATAGAAGATCCTTTACTAAACGAGAACTTGGTACAATTAAAAGAATATTATTCTGAGTTGACAGAGAAGTCTCAATACTTAGGAGAAAAGAATAAAGACCTGCGTACCCTGAGGGATCAAATCAGATCTACCACCAATCAGCTGAAGGGAAGTTTAAGCAGTCTTATAGACAAGTCTCTTCTTGAATCGCGAAACAGAGACTCAAGAATTGTAGAACTACAACAAACTGTTGCCGTACTCCCTGCTAATGACCAGCTAAGCCTAAATCTCAAAAGGAAGTATGACCTAGCCGTAAAAAAGTATGAGTTCCTCAGCAATGAATTATCTAAAACAGAAATTGCTGAGATCGAAAAGATCATGGATGCCCGCATCCTCGAGCCTCCGAGAAAAAAAGGAGACGGCCCGGTAGCACCGCAAAAACAACTAATCATGTTGCTTGGCGGAATGGCTGGTTTGTTGTTCCCTTTCCTTTTCATCGTTTTATTTGATCCTTACGATGAAGACCTTACGGAAATCAAACAACTAGAAAAATACAGCAACCTTCCAATCGTTGGTAGTGTCGCTCACTTTAGTGAGAAAAAAGGAATATTCTCTGGTAGCAGCGAAGACTCTCGCTGGCAGGTTGAAGAATCCTTCCGGGATGTTTGCACCAACGTGCAAATATTGTTGCCGGATGAGGATCATAATGTCATCGGAGTGACCTCAACGGTACCAAACGAAGGAAAAACCTTCTGTGCCCTCAATATGGCGATCAACCTCGCAGCTAGCGGCAAGAAAGTATTGTTGATTGATTCTGACTTAAGAAACTCTGACCTGCTTCAAAAAATGGGGGTAGAGAAAAATAAAAACCTCGCAGACAGAGTCGTCTTAGCCAATGGTTCTGCCAACGAAGCTAAAGACATTGCGACTCAGGGCGGTTCTTGGTTTGAATACAATGGTCAATCTGTAAAAGTAAAAGGCTTGTTAAATTACCTCAGCGGTGAGGTGCAGGATCTGAGTAAAGTCATTCATTCTTACAAGGAAGAACCGACTTTGAAATTCATCCCTGCTAATCTAATCGACGGAGAAAATCCACACCGATTATTAGCTGATAAGCGTTTTGAAGTATTGATCAAAGAAGCTAAGAAAGAATTTGACTACGTGGTTATTGATTCTCCGCCAGTCGGATTGGTTTCCGATTACTTACTGATTTCAAAATTCATTGACTTGCATCTGATTGTAGTGAGAAGGAATGTTTCTAAGTTCTCTTACCTACAGGGTATTGAAAAAGTGAAGCGTACCGGAAGGTTGAAAAATGTATTGTTATTGTTTAATGATGCAGTTGGGAAGTCTTTGAAGTATGGTTATTCGAATTATACTTATGGGCAAAAGGTGAAGAAGTGATTTAACTAAAACTTTGACTATTAACTTCACTTGGTTTGTGAAAAACATCTTATGAAAAACGGCTTGGAGCGGATGCTTCAAGCCGTTTTTGGTTTGGAAAGAATGATAGTCCTTTTTCTATCCATCTGAAAATTCCAACTATGCAAATTTTAGCATATTCAAAAAATAGCATAATTCTTCGTGTATAAAGGGAATTGAATTTGCTTTTGATTTGAATAATTGCCTTAGGGTATCAAGCCAACAACCCCTCATACAACCGCACATAATTCTTAGTCATATCCCCCAAATTAAAAGAATCAAAAACCAACTGCCTCCCATTACCCCCCATCCGCTTTGCCTCTCCCGGATTATCTAATAAGTAATTGATCTTCTCCGCCATAACATCCGGCGATCGTTCAGGAAGTAGAAACCCATTCTCCCCATCCATTACGATCTCTGCGGTTCCCCCTCCTACTGTTGCTACTACGGGTTTGTGCAACACCATATATTCCATGATGGAGTTGGAAATTCCTTCACCGTGTACATCTAAGTTTGTGCTCAACACCCCTACCGTAAAAATATTAATGATAGATTCCACATCGTCTTGACGTCCAGTAAAAAGAATTCGCTCCTTCAATTCCACAGGAACCATCGCCTCACATTTCGGCAAAAGTTCTCCATCTCCTATGGCCAAGAACGTTACGTCAATACGTTGTTGGCAAACCTTCACTGCAGCTTCTACATAAGTATAATAATCTTTACGTTCATGGAAAGCAGCGATTTTACCAACCACAAATGGCGTTTGTATATTGAAGCGTTTTCTAATTTCGGCTCCATCTTTCAAACTGTTCACTCTATTAAAATCAAAACCATTGTAAACATGTTTGCCTTTCCCTTTGGGCGCATCATAAGCTTCTAGGCCTGCTTTAGAATTAGAGAGTACAACGTCGGAGAAAGGATAAGTTAGTTTAGCTCGTAGCAATTGACTGCCCCAAATTTTCAAGCCTCTTGGTGCATCCGCAATACAGGCGTTTATCAATTTCGCACCCGTTCGCTTAGCTGCATAAATTGAAAAAAGGGTACACATACTTGACCAACTGTGGATGATATCTGGCTTAAACCTTTGAGCGATCTCATTGATTCGAAAAATGACTCGGGGGTCCTTCTTAGGCTTTCGCACCAATTGGTGTAAAGGAATATCCAGGTCGTGAATTTCAGGATAATGAATCCGGTCCGATAAGATGACCAATTCTATAACAACGTCTTCACGGCCAAGGAGTCCTTTGATTAGTTCAATGAGGCGGCGTTCTTTCCCACCACGGATGAGGCTGTCGTTTATCAATAAAATTCTCATGTTCGATTTTTGTTTAGGGTAACCGCAACGGCGCTACGAGGGCGCTAGGTTTTTTATAGTGTGAAGTGCGACCGCGCTGCGGTCGGAAACAAAGATTATTGGTTTATGTCTAACCTACGGTGACCTCGCTGAGGTCAGTCCGAGGTTTATGACCGCAGAGCGGTCACAGTAGGTTAGAAAACAGGACCTCTATATTTCCGACCCCGGCGGGGTCGCACCATCTGCATATCAATGAACAGTCAACTTAAGGAGTTACCTCTTCCATCTTCTTCGACGATGTATTCTTTTTCTTACCATTCAACCCTTCCAGGAAGTTTCTTAAATTTTCACCATAATGCAGAAAGTTAAATTCTTTCAAACCTGTTGCTTTTCCTGCTTGGCCAATCTGCCGTGCTTTCTCAGGATTGTCGATGATGTATTGCATTTTTTCTGTGAACTGTTCTACTTCATATTTATCTGCAACAAAACCATTTTCCATATCCTTGAAATAATATTTGACCTCTCCGAAGTTAGAAGAAATCATTGGTGCACCGGAGGCGACGTACTCCCCTATTTTGTGTGGGAAACGAGCGGCGTCTTGGAGTGTTGGTCGCATTGGAATAAGTAGACCAATAGAGGGAGCATATAAATCCGGGATATTATCGTGTGGTACATTTTTAAAAATTTTCACGCGATCTCCTTTCTTCATGTTTTTAATGTGGTTCATTAAACCATCATCATCTGCCTGCGTTCCTCCACCGAGGGCCATATGTAATTCGACACGTGGATCGTCTTTCAAGTTATCAAAGGCCGTTAAGACAAAGATGATGAGTTCTCCATAATCCAAAGCACCGCAGTAAGCGAAATAAGGATGTTCCGGCTTTTTTGCTTCTACATCAAATTTATCAAAATCACAAAGGATTGGAATTTTAAAGCTTGACTTGCTTGGCGCTACTTTTTTAAAGTTATCAATCAAAACTTCAGAAATGGGTAAGGCTCCGTCCATAGAAGGCACCAACCATTTGTCGTAAAGGTAATCGTTGATTTTGTTTTTAAGTCCTCGACGGTGTTCAATGGCAGAGGCCCATTCTACGTAGTTGTACGCAATTGGGAAACCTATTAGCTTTGAATAAATTTTATATAACAATACTTGCCCGAAGTCATAGCAGGAAATGATTCCGACATCTAACTTGCCATTTCGCTTCAATTCTTTTAGATAAGACCATTCCTTATATGCCCCTACGACCTTTTGCCAGTTACGCCCTAAAAATCCTTTCGGACGATAAACAGTACCAGAGGTATAGATGTAATCAATGCCTTCAAAATTTCCTTTGACAGAAACATCAACAGGCTTATCCGGATTGAAAGATCCTTTACGATTGATGACGTTTACTTTGGCGCCTGCTTTCATTAAAGCTTTGCTCACCATAATCATTCGCTGAATAGCACCGAAGCCGATTGGGAATGTTGTTTCGCCGAGATAAACAACGTGGAAATCCTTTTCTTTCTTTGTCATAATGGAAATCTTGAATTTGATTAAGGTTTTATAGTAGCAACGAAAAATTAAATCCCGATTTGGAAACGATTATGTAAATCAAAACGACCACAGGAAGAGTGGTTTATATAATTGCTTCCATGAAAGAAATCGGGAAATTATTTTTAGTGTAATAGAGGTTATTCGGTTTCGGGTCTTCGGTGTTCGGTTTCCGG
>JBLHRR010000073.1:0-25512 GCA_047626155.1 Saprospiraceae bacterium
TTAACTGTTAACATTAACTGTTAACTTCCCTCTATTGTATTTATCGTGAAGTCAATTGTTTAATAGTTAGCAAATTAGTTTAGTTCATAAAAAAACGGATGTCCATTTTGGTCATCCGTTTTTTTTTATCCAAAGTATATATAGTGCACTGGAAATTAAGTTTCGTCCGAATTAGAATAGGTTATTTTGGAATTAATCGAGGCAGAGACGACGCGAATAGCCTTAGCTATTTAAGGAGTTTCTAACGAAGAGTAATTTCAAAAGAAGCAGTCAAAACGGATAGAACTTAGTTTACAATGCATACAGTATTACACAAAAAATAATTTCCCGTTTTCTTTCGTGGAAACGATTATATAAATCACTTTCCCTGTGGTCGTTTTGATTTACATAATCGTTTCCAAATCGGGATTTAATTTTTCGTTGTCACATAGGAGTGTGAGCTGTTGCTCTTTCTTCCTTTTGTTTGTGCCCTGAATCCTAATTTAGAGCCCCTAGGTATTACTTAGGTATTATGCCTAAAATGGCTTTTATATAAAGTACCTTTGGCGAAATATTTCATCTATTGATTTAAATATCTCTTCGCCTTTTCCAACCTAAATAATGAGTACAGATATAAAAGTAAACAAGCCAACACCTATCTCTTCTGAAAAAAAAATAGACTTCTTGTTTAGTCGCACGACAGATGTTGACCTTACGATTAAAACATTAGAGGCAGGTAATGCTGTATTAATAACAGCGTTTTATAGCAATGGATTGACATTGCTTAAGGCCTTGCAATTACATCTTAGAAAAAAATTACCTGCCCAAACTTTTCAGGAGCAACGCGAGTATCGGGCGGAGTATCGTAAGTTGTCCAATCTTATTTTAATAGAAATTGTAGCTCATAAATTGACCGTAAGAAAAGCGCCTGATATTGGTTGGTTAGAAAAACTTTACCCAGAAACTACTGCTTTTTTCTTGCCCTTTCCTCAGGTACAAGGACTAAATAGCGCTTGGCAATGGTATAAAAATGGGATTTCAATTCCTGTATTACGAAATAAATTGCATCCCTATTATGGTACTTACTTCCCTACTCGTTTCGAGCATTTGGTACTTTTTGACAATTGGTTAAAACGTTACAATGGACCTAAAAAAACGGCAATAGACATTGGGGTTGGGAGCGGAGTACTTTCTTTTCAACTGATAAAGCATGGTTTACAGAAGGTGTTTGGGACCGATACAAGTCCTAATGCAATTGTTGGATTAACAGAATTCATGGGAGATACCAAGTTGTCTCGAAAAATAGAATTAGATTTTGGACATCTCTTTGGGAAGTTTGAAAAACAGACCGAGCTCATCGTTTTTAATCCACCTTGGTTGCCGCAATCTCATAATGTAGATCGCATTGATGAAGCTATTTATTACGATGAGAATCTATTCCCTGATTTTTTTGCTGAAGCGAAGAAACGACTTTTACCAGAAGGAAAACTGTTGCTCTTATTCTCAAATTTGGCGCAAATAACAAATGTAACAAAAGAACATCCAATAGAAATGGAATTAGCGGAAGGTGGTCGTTTTCAGTTGGAAAAATGTTTTAAAAAGAAGGTGAAGGCTGCTTCTGAAAAAACGAAACGTGACCAGCATTGGCGCGCTACTGAAGAAGTAGAACTTTGGGTACTGAGTAATAAGTGATTGATATAAGTAAATGATAAAAAAAAGGGCTTCTATATTTCTTAATGTAGAAGCCCTTTTTTATTTAAAATAGATCTGGATTACAAGAATCTGGACTGGGATAATAGCCCCTTTTCAAGCTACTTCTTATATCTTAATCAGCTTCCCATTCTCCTCCATAACAACATGCGCACCTTCAAACCCATTTTTCACGGCCTCTTTAGAAGCATTCCGAGCCGATTGTAACGTTGGAAAACCACTCAACAACATTATGGTCATATCTCCCTTTAGCCGTTGCTCAACCTTTCCTATTTTTTTCACAGCGGAATCATCAAAAAACTCAGGTTTTCCATACGTTGCCAAACGAACCATAAATATGGAAACAGTCGTTGAAGCAGTCGAAGTTTTTCCTACAGTCGGCTTATTTTCTTCTACAGTTTTAGTGCTTATTGTTTCTTCTTGCTCTGGAGCTGGAGCCGCTTCTAAAGTTGGAGCAGCATCAAATACCTCGATTTCCTTTTCGTCAATTACAATTTCAGGGACCACAAAAGCAGAAGAAAAACCTTTTGCAACAATACTCTTTCGTGCTACTGCCGCTTCTGATTTTGTTCGGTAAATACCTACCCGAACTTTTTTCATTCCTTTATGTGGACGGCTATACAAATTACCAATACCACTCAAAGAAATGTACTTATCACTGACTACTTTATCCTTTAAACCAAGGGCTGCAACCTGAACGGCGTACCCCTCTTGCGTGACTACTTCTTCACTTGGTTCTCCACCGCTTATTCCTGTAGAACCTGTGTTAGCAGAACCGCTTCCTGGATTTGGATTAAAAATATCAACCGTTGTTCCGGGCCCTTCGTTTGTTGCCACTTCTCCATTGTTATTTTCAGGAGGACCGGCCTTAACAACCTCTGAATTTCCTTCCAGGTTAGTGGTAGAAGCGTTTAGCATCAATACACCAAGGATGTCTTTTTCTATGATTCCTCCGGTGGTTATTTTTTGATGTATATCAAGGTAACCTACTTTAGAATATCGAATAATATAATTAGTATTCTCCTGTAAATCAAGTTGATAGCTTCCATTTGAGGAACTTATTGCTCTTGTTTTTCGATCACTTCCTTTTGCCTGAGCAGTAACCACAACGTCCCCTACTGCTCGGTTATCTCTACTATTGAAAAGCAAACCAGAAAACAGGTTTGGCGCAACTTCCATGGCTACCGTGTAGGCATTGCTTGTCGAAGTGGCCTCCTCTATTTTAACAACAGCAATCTTATAACCTTCTAAGCTAACAATAACATCGCAAAGCAGGCCATCAAAAACTTGGAAGCTGTATTTTCCGAATTCGTCCGTTGGAAATATCTTAGAGCCACAGTCGGTGAAGTCAAGATTGGCTCCAGCCAATGCTTTTCCCGTTCCCTTATCTACAACAGAAATAGTCGCATCCTCTGAAATTTTGCTAACGCTGTAAATGTCTTCATTTCCTACCCCTCCTTTTCTGTTCGACACGAAATATCCTTTATTGGCTTTTGCATCAACAATCAAACTATAATCATCAGCAGGAGAGTTAACAGTATTGCCTAAGTGAAACACTTTACTCCAAAGACCATCTTTAGTCACCGCTTTAAATATATCCATTCCTCCTAATCCATGGTGCCAGTCAGAAGCAAAATATAGGATATCATTGTCCATATATGGGCTTATTTCATTGCCCACAGAATTGACAACTGGGCCCAGGTTTTCAGGGCTAGTCCAGGTGGAACCTATTCGATAGGATACGTAAATATCGAAACCGCCAAAACCATCAGGTCGGTTGGAAGAGAAATATAGTTTTTGGCCATCCGCTGATAAGTGAGGATAAACCGAGGAATATCCGCTTCCGTTATGAGGAAAAGCCAAATCTTCCTCCCAGCTACCGTCTTCTTTAGCCTTAGCTATAAAGATGCTCCCTTGCAGGCCTGCTGCAGGGATTTGGCGAGTACCATTTATGAAATTATTTTTGGTGAAAGCCAACCATTTGCCATCATGAGAATAAGAAATCAGTCCTTGATTATAGGCATTTTGTAGGTCACTTTGCAAAAAAGCAGCCTTGGTCAAATAACCTTTATCATCCAAGCCACTAATAAACAACTGATTTTTGGCAGCGCCATCCCAATTATTACGGTCTTTCTCCATTTGTCGAACCAAATCGGTACGAGCTGAAGAATAAACGACATTACCTTTGAAGAAGGAAGGACCAAAGTCGCTAGCATCAGTATTTATGAATTCTTTCTTTACTCTATAAATGCCCGGCATTCCACGTAGAGACATGGCAAATTCGCAACTTTCAGCATAATGCTGTCCAAATAGTGGTTGTCCTTCAGCATAAACCAAAAACCACTCTAAGGCACGTTCGTATTCGCCCAAGCTCATTAAGGTTTTACCGTAGTTAAATAAGGATGAAGGATCTACATTAGATAATTGCAGCGCTTTTTTATACCAATCAGCAGATTCTGTCATTCTGCCAAGTAATCGGTAGCAATCTGCTATTCCTGAGTAAGCAGTGGCATTATCAGGATCTTTGTCTATGACCTTCCTATAGGATTTGATGGCTAGATTATAGGCGTACAAATCGAATTCTTTGTTTGCCTGCTGAAGGTTTGGATTTTTTTGAGCTTGCAGTGATGCAGAAAAACAAAATGCAATGATCAGCGTAAAAAAGGTAAGTTTGTGTTTCATAATTAACCGGATATTAGAATTACAATTGAAGGTTAAGTCTATTTGGCTTTTATTGCTCCTTTAAAAGAACTTTGCCAAGATAATAATGTATTGAAAACGTGATTATTATGTTGTGTTAGTAAAAATTACGTTATTCAAATCTTAAACATCAAAGATAAAATTACACCAAATTATCAAAATGCGCTATAAATAGCACTTAATAGTGGGTATATCGTAAAAATAGGGTGGCAAGCTGTTACTTAAACAAGTAGGCCTCAATTGTACCAATAATGACAGTCCTATGGCAAATATTTGATTTTTACAATTAAAATTGTTTGATTTGTTACCATTAATTTACCTTTGAAGCGCACTATTCCATCACCATTAACTTAAAGCGATATTTGTTTTAGGAGCTATCTGATTCCTAGCAAATGACGCTCAACAATTAAAAGTTTTCACAATGAAATTGAATTTTACCTTATTCCTGACTTTTTTAAGTCTTGTATTCTCTAACCAGGCACAAGCACAGTCGGCCTGTAACGGGTTAACCTACTGCCCGGCTATTGGTGATTCAGGGCTCGAATGGATTGAGAGTTTCGAAATGGGCTCTATCAATAATGTGTCTGGAAACAGCACTGGATACGGCGACTTTACTAACCTCAGTACAGATATTACCATAGGTCAATTTGTAAATCTCACCTGTACACCTGGTTATCCTGGTGGTTCCTTTAATGAGGTTTTTCAGGTTTGGATTGATTTTAATTCTGATGGTGATTTTGATGACACTGGCGAGCAAATCTTCGAATCCGGACAAACACAAGTAGCAGTCTCTGGATCTTTTCTTGTTCCCGCTGGTGCTGTAGTTGGTAGTACTGCCATGAGAGTACGTATGGATTATATAGCCATTAATACCCCTTGTGAAAATGGTGGATTTGAAGATGGTGAAGTAGAGGATTACTGTGTAAATATTCTAGCAGGTAGTGGTTGTAACCAATCATTATTAAGTATTTCTGACATTACAGATACAGATGCATTAGCTTCCTGGCCTGCAGTTACGGGTGCGGAGAGTTATAATGTACGATTCCGTGAAGTAGGTGCGCCAATGTGGACTACGGTTAACACGACAACCCCAAGCATTACCTTGGATCTTCAAGGATGTATGGTTTATGAAGCACAACTTGAAACGGTATGCTCAGGTGGAGTGAGCTCCGACTTCGGACCAATTTCTGAGTTTTTGACTTTTGGTTGTGGAAATTGCCTGGACTTTGCGTATTGCCCAATTGAAAACGCCAATACCAATAACGCCCACATTGAAAATGTCACATTGAATACCTTGAATAATACATCTGGTGATGACCAAGGCTATGGAAATTTTACAGGCCCTACTGTCACTAGCCTAGAACAAGGGCTTTCTTATAACATTACTACTACAGTGGTCAATGATGGATATGCTTACGATCAATGGTACACCGCTTATATTGATTTTAACGCCGACGGTGATTTTGATGATCCTTTCGAATTGGTTATGAATAGTGCTCAATCACTTACGGATTTGGCTTACACACACAATTTCCCTGTGCCTCCTACAGCAGTTGTTGGAGCTTCTCGGTTAAGAGTTATAGTTCAGAACTTCAACTTCAATGATTTACCAACCGAACCTTGTGTTAATTTCCTTAATGGAGAAGTAGAAGATTATTGTATTGAAATTACTGAAGGGTCTGGTTGTTACCTTCCTTTGGAGACTGCAGTGATTGATAACCTTGGTGATTCTTTGGTAATCGAATGGGAGAATGGCTTAATTGCAGAATCCTTCTCTATTCAGTACAGAGAAATAGGATCTCCAACCTGGATTGAAATTAATGACATCACAGGTAATAGCTACGTTCTAGCCGATTTGGATGAATGTACAAACTATGAGTTCCAAATCAAAACCAACTGTGTAGACATGTCTACGTCATGGAGTTCTACTATTTCTATCAAGACTTTTGGTTGTGGAGCTTGCTTTGATTTTAGTTATTGCGAATCGTTCGCCACTAATTCCAATGATGACTTTATTGGTGGGGTAAACTTTGGTACTATGGACAATGTATCCGGAAACAATGGTGGTTACATAGACTTTGCTGATGACTTCTCTTTAACGGTTAGACCAGATAGTACCTATAGTTTGATATTGACTCCAGAGTGGCCTGGCTTTACGTATAATGTTGCCTGGAGTGTCCACATCGACTACAATGCTGATGGTGATTTTGACGACGCAAATGAATTGATCTTTAGCGCTGATGCTTCTCAGGATGTTCAAACTGCAGATATTACCATTCCTATTGACGCTGCTTTTGGTTTGACCAAAATGCGGGTAAGCATGAGAGAAGGGATCATTTCTGCTCCATGTGACAATTGGACTTTTGGTGAAGTAGAGGATTACTGTATATCTATTCTACCAACGGTTTTACCTTGTCTCTTGCCTCAAAATCTAGATACAACCAACGTTACCGATCAGAGTGTAGAAATGATCTGGGAAATGGATCAATATGAATTAGCGATTGGCTACATCATACGATTTAAAGAGGTTGTAGAAACGGATTGGATGGAATTCAGTGTAAACTTCCCTACTTATACCGCTTATAATTTGACACTCTGTACGGATTATGAATTTCAGGTTCGTACCGTTTGCCCACAAGATTTTAGTGAATACACAGAGAGCTTCATTTATAAGACTTCTTGTACTTCCAGTACGGAAGACCTAAGTAACTTGGAAAATATCAACGCCTTGAATGTGTATCCAAATCCATTTTCTGAGCGAATCGTTATTGATTTTGAATTAAAAAAGTCAAGTGATATTATCATAAATCTGACCAATCTAAACGGCCAATTGTTGCAAGTGCAAAAACTCAACAACCTAGGCGAAGGACAGCATCATACGGAGTTCCAACCTGCTGGTTTGGCCCCTGGAATGTACCTGATTCAGGTAGCAACAGAGGATGAGGTAGTGATTAGAAAAGTAGTGAAGGAATAAAAACCTAATCCTTATAGCACAAAACGCCGATCCAAAATAATTTTGGATCGGCGTTTTTAGTTGCAAAACCTGAGTACAAATCGAGGAAGGCCTCACTTACCTCCTGCTCCTAAAAGAGAGCATCTGCCCGCTGACTAACCCCATTATATCTTGCCGGAGAACTTAATCATTTTCTATCCCGAAGCGCTTTATTTTGAGGTAAACAAACTAGAAAGGTTCAAGCGCTCATTCTGGGTCCCTAGCAGTTAAGAACGTTGCGCTTCTTTGCGCCGTTGCGCTAACCCAGACTAAAAATCCCGATAAAAAGTTTTCGTCAAACCCACAAAGGCCTCTGTATAAGTCTTGTTTTCTTCTATGATAAGTTGATCAGATTCTAAAGGATTTTCTATAAATTCAAACTGCAAAAGTAGTCTTTCGATTCCTTTTGTGGGAGTAGGAAACACCTCTGTTTTACGGGTGCAGTAAAAACCATATTGCTCTGCCTGCTCCTTAAATCGAAGTCCTTCCAGATAAGGTAAGATCACGCAAAATCGTCCACTACGCTTCATTAATCTTCGAACGGCCTGAAGTAATTCACCATTGGGTAGTTTGATGGTGTGGCGCATCTGATTCCGGTCCGCGTCTTTAGAGAAAGTCCCTCCTGTAAAAAAGGGAGGATTCGTTACAATCACATCATATTGTATATCTCTAACCTTAGAAAATTCTTGAACGGAACCATGAAAGACTTCCATTCTATCTTTCCATACAGAAGCTGCTGTATTTTTAGAGGCCATCTTATAAGCTGCTTCTTCTATATCAACGGCATCTATCTTGGCTTCCTGATTTTTTTGAGCGCACATCAGCGCGACCATACCAGAGCCGGTTCCAATATCAAGTATATGTTTCGCATCCGTGACATTAACCCAGGCTCCTAATAAGATACCATCGGTGCCCACCTTCATCACTCCAGTTTTCTGTTTAACAACAAACTGCTTAAAGTGAAAGGATTTTTCCTCTTGATTTATTTCTTTTTTGGTATTCATTGTCTGGTCCATCTACGTTAATTGAAGTTATTACCATGCAGTGTATCCTTTTGCTTCCCTCACCTCTAATCCTAAAGAAAACCATATCAGCGGACACCCTCAGGCGCATCATTAAATTCTTGTTAGTTAAACTACAAAATTCTCTTCATCCAAAACCCGTCCTCTAGAACATCTGATGATCCGAGCCGGGAATCGTTCGATTAAGCGATAATCGTGCGTAGCAAACAACACTGCTGTATCATAAGAAACAGCCAATTGCTTAATAAGTTCTACAATATGATCCGCAGTATCTGGATCTAAGTTTCCGGTAGGCTCATCAGCGATCAACAATTTAGGATTATTCAGAATAGCCCTGGCGATGGCCAAACGTTGTCGTTCTCCTCCTGACAATTCATGAGGCATCTTGTGTTGAAAGCCTGGTAATTGAACAGCCTCCAGGACTTCTTCAATCCGCTCCTTCATTTTTTTCTTATTGGTCCAACCAGTTGCCCGAAGAACAAAAAGCAAATTGGCCTCTGCATTCCGATCACTTAATAGGTTCAGTTCCTGAAATACGATACCTAATTGACGGCGCAACATTGGAATCGTCTTTCGATTAAGCTCATTTAAAGAAAAACCAGCTACCGTCCCCTCCCCTTTTAGTAAAGGCAGAGCCGCATAAATAGTTTTCAATAAACTGCTTTTCCCACTCCCCGTTCTTCCGATGAGGTAGTTAAAGCTACCCGCTTTTATCTCCAGGTTAACCTCATGCAAAATGCATTGTTGGTCAGCCTGAAAGACCGCTGCGTTTTTAAATAAGACAATTTGTGATTCCAATGAAAATTAATATTGTTATTTAATGAATCTGTCCGCCCTTTAGTGTTACACAAAAAATAATTTCCCGATTTCTTTGGTGGAAACAATTATATAAACCACTCTCCCTGTGGTCGTTTTGATTTACATAATCGTTTCCAAATCGGGATTTAATTTCCAGTGCACTTAGGGAGGATTCCGTATTTTTATAGTTCCTCAAATAAAAGGATTAATATTAAACAAAAAAAATAAACCATTATTACACTCTATCATATAGCTAAAGCGCTCTCCCTGTGGTCGTTTTGCATCAACTATATGATTGTAGCAGTCTAAATTTATTTTTCATTATTACTTACATTTCCACAAATGTAGGAAAAAATGTACTTTTGCGGCTCGAAAAGTCAACAAGGAGAGGAGAGTTATTGTTAAAGAGAAAAAAAGTCTCTAAGAATAGTATTATAGAAAAAATAAATATCGGCTAAATATGGCAATCAGAATAACAGATGAATGTATCAACTGCGGGGCTTGTGAACCGGAATGTCCAAACACTGCGATCTATGAAGGTGGTGTAGAATGGGCGGTTTCCGATGGGACTAACGTGAATGGGATATTCATTCTTGAAGGAAAGAAGCAAGTAGATGCTGATGACTCGAATGCACCGGTTTCAGATGATTACTATTTCATCGTTCCAGATAAATGTACAGAATGTAAAGGCTTCCATGACGAGCCACAATGTGCAGCAGTTTGTCCAGTAGATTGTTGTGTACCAGATGAGGATCGGGTGGAAAGCGACGACGTATTATTAGATCGGCAGAAATTATTGCACCTTTAGAACAGACATTTAGCATTTGCAGCTACTCCTTTATGAACTCGAGAGGGAAGAATGTCTAGTTGTGTATCTTGATAGTATCTAGCGATTTACTTCAATAACGACTTTAGATACTGACCGTAGAATGGCTTTGGATACTTCATCTACAGAGTCTTCTCCGGCGATAGACAGTCCATAATCATATTTCCAAAGCATTTTTCCATCGCTTTTTTGATGAATGACAAAAGTTGCTTCTACCTGGTTCCGGCTTCCCCAAACACCGTTCATTACTCTTCTGATCATGAAACCAGATCTATTGGTAATGATCTGGCTCACCTTACTAGAAATAATGGCATCGACTTCCAAAATTTTGGCAAGCTCTTCTCTAGGAACTCCTTTCAAGTCTTCATAAGTTATTCCTTTAGCTTTCAGCAAATCATTGGTATAATTGATATGTTGTATTTCAACGATATTTTCCTGACGACTCATTTCCCGAATGCAGTAACGGAATAAGTCTCTTTGCATGACATAGGCATCCTTCTTCTCGGCTTCTTTCAATGATTCTAGTGTAGCACCTTTTGGAATCTTTTGCACCCAATTGGTTACTTCAAAGGGCAAAATGGCCAATCGGCCCTCACCTCCCCGCATGTATTGGATGGCAGGAGACAAATAGGCATTCCTATTACATGCACTGAAGAACATTAACAGAACCAAGGGAAATAAAAAATTTTTCATCAGCAAGGATAATTTTATAAAAACAAAATATAACCAAATATAAAATCATACGGCATGCCCGTATGATTGTTTCGACTGCAATTTAAGCTTTTTACAAAATCTATCGCTGTCAATACCTTTAGAATGATATCGCTACGACAATAATAAAAACACCCATTGGCTTATAGGTCAAGATTGTCTAACACTTCAACAGTCCCAGCCGTTAGTAATTGAACATTTTTGGTTATTTTTTCTATTGGCCAATTCCACCATTGTAGCTTTAGTAAAAATGCCACCTGTTCTTCAGAGAAGCGTTTTCGAATTATTTTTGCGGGGTTACCTCCAACAATACTATAAGGGGGAACATCTTTTGTGACTGTTGCATTTGTGGCTATGATGGCCCCATCTCCAACAGTCACCCCGGGCAAGATAGTCGCATTATAACCAATCCATACATCATTTCCGATGACGGTATTTCCTTTATTCGGATAGCTCTTCCCCTCCATTGCCTCAGACCAATCTCCTCCAAAAATGGCAAAAGGATATGAACTGATCGAGGCTGATAGGTGATTGGCCCCATTCATAATAAAGGTAACATCAGAGGCGATCATACAAAACTTCCCGATGATGAGTTGATCTCCTACAAAATCAAAATGATACTTAACATTCCGCTCAAAGTTTTGAACGTCTTCAAAATCATCATAGTAAGTATAATCTCCAACAATAATATTGGGGTTCTTTATGATATTTTTTAAAAAGCATAAACGATTATAATTCGGCAATGGAAAGTCCAGGTCTTTATTGGGGATTTTCATAGTTTATAAATTTATACTTAAGAAAGAAATAAATAATTATATAGATTGCCCCCTCATTGTACCTAGTGGGTAGATGTAGCGGATCAGAGTCCCCTTAGTTTCGCGTCAACTTACATTTTTGGGAAATCCCTTATCTATTAGACTTTATTCCAAAATATTTCAGCATAAAGTCTATTCTTTCTCTCGTTGTTGATGCAAGCGAACCAATTCTACTGCTGCTTCCATCTGAGTATCCTTTCCATTCATGAAATCTTCTATCTTCTGATGTTTAATGATATTTGGTACCACGCCCTTTAATTTACTTTGAAGATCTTGTTGGACATTATATTCAAAAAGCATCAATGGAATTCGAACACTTATATCTGCATTTTTCAATTTACAATTAAAAGAATCTCCGGCAGAAACGATATGATAACTTCCTCCAGCTTCCTCCCCTATCAGGAATGCCCGGTTGCGCGATTTTGCATGAAGCGCATAAGTGCACGCAGCAGAAAAGGAACCTTCATCTACCAAGATGATAATCATCCCATCGAAGCGGTTTCTTTTTTTAGGTTTATACCGCTTATTGCTAAATCGTTTCAATACTATATTATCAGCCTGCTTCTTTTTTCTGCGAAACCGCATTCCCATTTTTTTGAAAAAGCCAACTTCGCTTTTGAAAAAATCTCGATTGAGGCTGACATCACCTGCAATAGCGAAGGGTTCATCATAGGTATACTTCATCAGACGAACGACATTCTCAACTACACCTCCAGGGTTATTTCTTAAATCCATTATCAGGTACGCAATCTCTTCTTTTTTTAAAATCTTGAATATCTTTTTTATCTTTCTGTTGTAACCTAATTGAAATAGGTCAATACGATTATTCGTAAATGTGTTGACATCCAGAACCGCAGATTTTGGCATCCCTTCAATTCGCCTCAACTGAATCGGAGCCAGCCCTAATGCAGGATACCGGTCTAGGCGTCTTTGACGTAAGTCTTTTAAAGAACCTGAAGCTATATTTACTTTTGTAACCTTCTTGTTGACAAGATCACGCAGTTCCAATACGAATCCTTCCTGTGGGCCAAAAAACATATGATAAGCCAACATAAAGTACTTTGTGATGAAGTTAATTTCGCCAAGTCTATTGTTTCCATCAGAGCCCAGATTTAAGTTTGAAAGTAACAATAAAATTTCATCAATCGCAATACCATTGATGGTCAATAATTGCATTTGGTCTCTTAGTCCTAGCGTATCTGTACTTAAGTTTTTTTTCACGAAAGTAAAGCCTTCCACAATCTTTAATTGCAAAGGAAAGAGTCCAGGAATATCTTTTTGAAATAAGCCCAAAGTCTTTTTTCGAGACTTTATATTAAAACCTGTGTGGCCACATTTGGTGGCATCAATGATGGGAGCAATATGATAAAGGAATTCCAATTGACTCGCTGTTTCCGGAAGACTTTCACGAATTTTTGCGATCAAGGTTGGAAGCTCCCTACTGCTTTCATAATAGTTCAGTCCCGGGTGAACCTCTAACAATGCTGTAGTTAAGTGAGCGAGATCTTCTTCCATCTCTGCCCGACTTAGCGGGTTTCCTTCTTGTGCTATCAAGGGAACAAAAAAAGAGGTCAGCGCAATAAAGAGAAGTGTATTAATTAAAGATCTATGGGCTTTTATGATGGACAAAGTGTTGTGGTTTTTTTGTGTTATTCTCCAGCCGTAAAATTAGTATTTTAATCGGGACTATGCCTTTCTCTTTCCGATTTTTACCTATCTTTCCGAATTAGAAACTCAGCTTTTAAATGCTCGAAAATAAACCTTCTTTGACAAATGGCTTGGTTCCTCAAAAAGATTATTCAAAAGCGACCGTAGTATAACGGAAATCGCGTTTAAAATCTTATTGAGGAATTATAAAACACGGAATCCCCCCCTAGAGTGCGGATAGGTTTGTCAAAGAATCAAAATACATACACACATGCGTCATCAAAGTATATATGTAGCCGCCACTGGACAACATGTTGGAAAAACAACCTCCACCCTTGGCTTAGTACAAGCCTTCGAAGACCTTCAAGGAATTGGTGAAATCGGTTACTGTAAACCCGTTGGTCAGGAAATCAGTGATTTATTTACCCAACAGGTTGACAAGGACGCTTTTCTATTTTCTAAGACCATGGAATTTGAACTCTTTCCAGAATTGCATAGCCCTTGCATCCTAGGTCGGGGAGCGACTACCGCCTTCCTCGATAACCCGGAAGGATTTCAATACCACGATCGAATATTGCATGCCGTTGAGACATTGAATAATATTTACGACCTCGTAGTTTATGAAGGCACAGGACACCCTGGAGTTGGCTCGGTTGTCAACCTGTCTAATGCTAAGGTGGCAAAGATGGTAGGAGCCCGAGTAGTCTTGGTTGTGGAAGGAGGAATCGGTAGCACCATTGACAGCATGTGTTATGCACTCACTCCATTTGAACAACAGGGTGTTCCCATCGCTGGTGTCATCGTGAACAAAGTGATTCCAGAGAAGATGGAAAAGGTAAGAAAATACTTGAGCATCAAACTCAAACAATTAGGCATTCCCCTACTAGGCATCATTCCTTTTGACAAGAACATGGGCTCTCCTATTATGCTGACCATCCAACTAGCAGTACATGGCAGCTTTTTGTGCAACCCTCATTTAGCCTCTAATGTAGTAGATAGAATTATACCTGGCTCTTTGGTCGATGAATTGGAGCGAGCAGATGAATCAGATCATTTGCTGATTGTAGTCAGTCAGAAACGAATAGGAACCATCATTTCTCAAATCAAAAGAGTAATAGGAAAACAACCAAGGCTTCAGATTGCTGGCGTGGTGGTCACTGGCGAAGGACTAGCCCCCGTACTCCTTCAGCCCGAGAATATGCGCTTTTTTAAAGAGAATAAAATTCCGGTCGTTAGTACGAAACTTGATACTTTAGGAGCTTTCACAAAAATCAACAGATTGGAAGTAAAAATCAATACAAATACGCCGTGGAAAATTGCAAGAGCAATTGAGTTAATTAAAGAAAATGTAAACCTAGATTTGTTGTTTTAGAGAGAAAGTAACCCCCACCGCGCTACGAAGGCGCTACGACAACCTACGAGACTATGGCTTCTCACTTCGCTTGAAGATTTTTTAACCACAAACCTGTCCGCACGACAGGCGGAGAACACAAAAGTTTTCCCACCGTGCAGCCCTGCAAGGGCGACGTACAATAGGATAGGAATTCATTCCTATTACCTATCACCACGAACCCCACAATTCCACCAATTAACAAATCCATCAACCAAAAAAATGAACCCGAGCATCTACCTAAAATATAACAACTCCGACGAAGTTCAACCCTCGTTCAATAAGATGACCTTTTATGAGGAGCTGTATATAGATGCGAAGACGGAGATTATAGAACAAGGACAGAGAATACAGATTCACATTCATCCCAAACAGGATGTTACCATTCAAGAACTGACTATAAAACTCTCCCACTCTTTTCAAGCAGATGATGAAATTTTTTGTAATGGTTTTCAAAGTCAAACGGAATCATTAGTTTATAGTCCTAACGAATCATTGCCAGTGTTGGGCGGCCTTGTAGGTAGTAAATGGCATCAACTTGGAAACTACCGTCATCCATTGCTAAAAGACCTATCTGCTAATTTGCATTCTTGGACCTATAGCCATATTCGGCAGGCAAGTGGCCAATACCTTCTTATTGGTTCTCTTGCAGAAAACACTGGATTTACCATCATTAAGCATTGTTGTAATCAAAATATTATAAAAATAAGCTGGGAGGCGACTGACTTCAAAATCGGCCATTCTTTCCCAGCGTTGGATATTGTCATTCTGAAAGGAAAGGAAGAGGTTGTATTCAATCAGTACTTTGGTCTGATGGAATCAAAAGTGGGGAGGGAAATCCTTCCTCTGCGTTCCGGGATTAGTGTAGATACGGAGGTAGAGGGAAGCTTTCTACAGGAACAGGTTAGTGCCTTTGGTGCGCAAGGTATCCCTTTTGATTTGGTCATGGTTCAGGGAGGTTATCCTCTAGCGATTGGTGACTGGCTAACTGGAGCCGGGAATGCGCCCCAAGGTATCCCAACTGCCGCAAAGACCATTCATAGTACAAGTTTAAAAGCGGGTATTCATATTGCCCCTTTTCTTTGTAGTAGAAATTCTGATTTTTATAAAAACAAAAAAGAATGCCTCCTTAAAGATGCAACAGGTCAAGTGGTTAAAATAAAAAATGCAGCGGCAGCGGGTGGTTATTATTACGTTCTAGATTATTACAATAAGGCGGTATCAGATTACCTGAGTACGCTGCTAACTGCATTGACTCAACAATGGTCTTACGACTTCATTTCTCTAGATTGGTTGCATATCATTTGCCTATATCCACCACCTAATAAAACGATGGGACAGGTCATGTGCGAAGCCTTGGACTTCCTACAAGATCGTTGCGGATCTACTCCTTTGATTGCCTCTTCCGTTCCTTTAGGAGCCGCATTTGGAAGAGTTGCTTACTGCCAGTTGGCCGCTTACCCTATTGGCAGCTGGAAGAGTAGCTGGCTAAGTTGGAACAGAGTCAGGGAACGAGGGACCGCGCTTGCTAGCATCCCTACCCAACTAAATAGACGGCATGCCGTCAATCGTATCTTTAGGCAAGCACCATCTCTAATGATAGCCGGCAGTACCTTATCTCGCTATAGTATAAACCAGCAACAAACGCTTTTAGTGGTAAATAGCCTTTCCGGAGCTGGCTTTATCATTACTCGTGACGGCACAACAGAAGAGTCGGAAGAGCATATAGCGGAGTTCAGACAATCTGTTGTTGACCAGATGTCTCATATAAAGCGAGTTAGCAAATTAGAACCACAAGTTTATCAAATAACGTTTAGCAACAATGACATAAACTGGATTACCTATCTAAACCTTCAACGTTCAAAAGCGACCTTAAGCCATAATGGTCGGCGTATGGAATTACAATCTTGTGAAAGTATCTATTTAAAATTTTAATAAAACGCATCACTAAATTAATATTTATGGCGTAAAGATTACATAAACGCTGATTGTATATTTGTTTATTTTTTTTTATAAAAAAATGTATAAATTTTAAACAAAAAAATCTTTATATTGAAAACAATAATTAAAACAATTAAAATAATTAAATATTTATAAACATTTGGTCAACGATTTACCTTTCAACTAACCAAAGCAGACTTCTGTTACAATGTATAAAAGTATTAAAACTTGGAAATACAGAACCGTTTAACTAGTTTGCATAAAAGATTGAACAAAAAATGACAAAATATTCAATATCCACGCTAGAAAAGCTTTCAGGTATTAAGGCGCATACTATAAGAATATGGGAACAACGTTACGGCGTATTGCAACCATTGAGGACTGAAACGAATATCAGGTATTACGATGACAACCAATTGAAGAAGTTACTAAATATAGTATCCTTGCTGCATAATGGTTATCGAATTTCTAAAATCAGTCAGTTAACTACTGATGAGTTGAATTCTAAGATTAATGAGATTATAGACAAGCCCAGTAAAGAGGAAGGTGTAATTTTGGCACTCTCCAACCAATTAATTTCTACAGGTTTAGCACTGGATCTAAATGGTTTTGAATCTGTCTTTCAAAAAATAAGAAAAGAATTTAATACTGAGGATACTTATGTTCAGGTACTCCGTCCTATGTTACTGAAAATTGGGTTGCTATGGACAAAAAATAAAATGAGTCCGGCCCAGGAACATTTTCTATCCAATTTAGTTCGACAGAAATTAATCGCAGCTATTAATGCACTTCCACTTCCTCGGAATGAAGAAAAAAAATGGCTCCTGTTTTTACCTCCGGACGAATACCATGAAATTGGATTATTATATGCTCAGTTTCTACTAAGAAAATACGATAACAGTACACTTTATCTTGGTGCAAATGTACCGCTATCCGATATTGATGCGGTGGTTGCGACCTATAAACCAACTCATGTTTTATTCTTCATCGTCAAAAACATGACCCTAAGAAACGGTCAGAAATTTTTTGATAGAATAGAAAAAGAGATGCCAAATACTAAAATAATGTATGGTGGTAGCAACCCCTTTTTGGACAAATTAATTATCCCTGAACGTTTTATTCGTTTGAACGACCCCGAGTCCTTTAAACGTGAATATTTGGGTTAAATAACATGTAACTGTTCATTGGGGTAAAGTTTAACTGTGAATGGGAGGAAGGACGGAAGTCTAATGCAAACCTTGAATTCGACAGTCCTTAGTATATGAATTTCACATTCGATGGAAACTTCGGCCTGGCGTCTTCGGTCTTCGGTCTGAATAGTTAGAATAACATTAATAACTACTTTTCTGTTTTCCCTCTTTAACAAACCAATTGTAATCAACACGATTCTAAAAAAAATACGCTTTCCTTAAACCAAAGCTATTTTATATTGTTTGATATTCTTAATTGTAACGTTAAACAAAAAAAGGAAAAAGCAGTATTCTTCGTGAAAACTACTTAAAAGCAATTCTTTTTCCTTTCCTCAATAATAGAGTTTATTCTAATCAACAACCTTCTGTAGAATGTTTGTGGTATTTTCTTCATTCTTATCTACAATGGCTCTTTTTCAATAGTAACAAAAAGCAAGCTTACAATCTTATGTCAAAAAATAAAGTAGCTGTCATTGGCTCCGGGTTTGCAGGATTAAGTGCCGCCACCTGCCTTGCAAAAGGTGGAAAGAACGTGCATGTCTACGAGAAGAATGATCAGATTGGTGGTCGTGCCAGACAGTTTAGCGCCGAAGGGTTTGTATTCGATATGGGGCCAAGTTGGTACTGGATGCCTGATGTATTTGAGCGTTACTTTGAACGTTTTGGGCATAACCCAAGGGATTTCTATGAACTCAAATTATTAGACCCTTCATTTACTATGGTCTTCGGGCAAGACGATGTGATGAACATTCCCGCAAACTTTGATGATCTATGTGCGTTGTTTGAGGAAACAGAAAAAGGAGCTGCCGACAAGTTGCGTAAGTTCATGAAAGAAGCCGCTTACAAATATGATAAAGGTATTAATGACTTGGTTTACAAGCCAGGTTTATCCATTTTCGAATTTGCGGATCCTAGCATCATGAAGGATGTTTTTCGCCTTCAGTTGTTTTCCAATTTTAGCAAACATGTTCGTTCTTATTTTAAGCATCCTAAGTTGATCGCTTTAATGGAATTTCCAGTCTTGTTCTTAGGAGCAATGCCAGAACAAACACCTGCTTTATATAGTCTGATGAATTACGCAGGTTTGAAATTGGGCACCTGGTACCCAATGGGTGGTTTTCATCAGATTATTAAAGGCATGGAAAAAGTGGCCTTGGAGGCAGGCGTTCAAATCCATACCTCCTCTCCTATCAGTCAATTAAACGTTAGCAATAAAAACATCGATTCTATCCAATTGAACGGAAATGCAATCGACGTAGATACCGTAGTGGCCTCCGCCGATTATAATCACGTAGAAAAGGATCTGCTCCAGAAGAAATATAGAAACTATTCTGAAAAATATTGGGCGAGTAGGACTTTCGCTCCTTCTTCTCTGCTGTTCTATCTGGGTGTCAACAAGAAAGTTCCACGATTGGAGCACCACACTTTATTTTTTGATCATGGCTTGCAACAGCACTCAGAGGATATTTACATCAACAAACAATGGCCTGAAAAACCTTTGTTCTATGTTTGCTGTCCTTCAAAAACAGATCCTTCCGTTGCACCTATTGGGCAAGAGAATCTGTTTTTGCTAATGCCCATAGCTCCTGGTTTAGAAGACGGAGAAGCTTTAAGGGAAAAATACTTCGAGCTAATGATGACGCGACTCGAAAAATATGTGGGGGAAGACCTACGTAATAGTATAGTTTACAAACGCAGTTATTGCGTTTCTGATTTCATTCAGGATTACAATGCTTATCAAGGCAATGCCTATGGACTGGCCAATACGCTGATGCAAACCGCGATATTGAAACCAAGCATCAAATCAAAAAAAGTTAATAATTTATATTTCTCTGGCCAGCTTACGGTTCCAGGTCCGGGTGTACCTCCATCCTTAATATCAGGACAAGTGGTAGCGGACCAAATTCTCAAACAAACTTCCTAGTATGAAAAAGGCACTCTTTGACGAAGTCTCTATCCAGTGTGCGAAACTTACGACTCGTGAATACAGCACCAGTTTTTCTATGGGTATCTATTTTTTGGATAAAAAATACCATCACTCCATTTATTCCATTTATGGATTTGTTCGATATGCGGATGAGATCGTAGACAGCTTTGATGGCTATGATCAGGCTTACCTATTGGATAAATTCAAGAAAGATACCTACGAGGCTATTGAGCAAAAAATTTCTTTGAACCCGATACTGAATGCCTACCAAAAGGTAGTAAATGAGTATAGTATTGAACAAGAGCTTACTGAGACATTTCTGAAAAGTATGGAAATGGATTTGAAGGAAACAGAATATACACGTGAAAACTACGACTCTTATATCCTTGGTTCTGCTGAAGTAGTCGGACTTATGTGTCTGCGGGTTTTCACAGAAGGAAATGAAGCAGAGTATCAGTCCCTTAAACCATCAGCAATGAGGCTCGGAGCCGCTTTTCAGAAAATCAACTTCCTTAGAGATGCCCGTGCAGATTATGAAGAATTGGGTCGTACTTATTTTCCTGGAGTTGATTTGTCAGCCTTTTGCCCAAAGGATAAAGAAAGAATTGAAAAGGAAATCGGAGAAGATTTCGATGCCGCTTTGGAAGGCATAAAAAGGTTACCAAAAGGTGCACGGCGAGGGGTTTATATCGCCTTTGTTTATTACAAGAGATTATTCCTCAAAATAAAGTCCGTTCCCGCAGAAAGAGTCATGCAAGAGCGAATTAGAATTCCAAATATTCAGAAATTAGGATTAACTTTCCAATCTTTGTTGCAACATAGGCTAAACAACCTTTCTCATTAGTTTACTTTTTTCATTCATCAACTTTAGTAAAAATGCTCTCAAGTGTACTAATTGTTATCGCTACTTTTTTATCCATGGAATTTGTTGCTTGGTTTTCCCACAAATACATCATGCACGGCTTTCTATGGAATTTGCATCGCGATCATCATCAGGTGAATCGAGGTACCTTCTTTGAACGAAATGATTTTTTCTTTTTACTTTATGCGCTCCCTGGAATCACATTGTTAGTATTAGGAGGGGAAGCTAGCTATGACTTTAAATTTTGGATCGGTGCAGGAATTACGATTTACGGAATGGCTTATTTTTTTGTTCATGACATCTTCATCCATCAACGATTCAAACTAATGCGGAACGCTGATTCTATTTACTTCAGAGCCATTCGAAAGGCACATAAAGTACATCACAAACATTTACAAAAAGAAGATGGGGAATGCTTTGGAATGCTGTTGGTTCCAATGAAATATTTTACAGCGGCAAGAAAGGCAACTGGTCCTAAGATGTGATGGAATTAATCAATCTCTTTTAATTCCATTTTTCTCAGTAAGAGAAGGAGAATTTGCTTTAGCGAAAACGAGGTATCCCCCACTAATAATTCCAAAAGTCAAAGCTTGTAGACCAAGCATAAATAAATGTAACTTTCCACCCGCGAATAGAATCCATAGCAGAACTATGATAAAGTACGAGATAGTGATGCAGAGGACTTTTTTGAAAAAATCCATAATGAAGGTAGTTTGTGAACAGCAATTTTCAATTTGGCTTCTTTTATTTCTGTGTAGTTGACAATCAGCTAATTATGGTTTGTGTAAATTTTATAGTTTATAAATTGAAAAATTTCATTCTTCTTGCAAATCTATTGTTATGAAATTCAACATAGCGAGTTACATAGGAGCATTTAAACCTAACAGCTTGTTTACATTTTTATTGCATTTAAACATATAAATTTAGATAATTATTCGAGCATCCATAAATATGTATAAATTTCAGATTGTCAAATACTTAGACTCGAATATATCTAAAATTTGAACTGCTAATTTGTGAGTTATCTGGGCTGTTCTACTTAATGATATGTAGTTTTATCAGAAAGTAACCCTTAATAAAAGACAGATCGAAAGGGGATTGATGATTTAATTTTTCTTTTTAGTTTTACTTATGTTGTATTAAACTATAAATCTAAACGGATAGTTACTGAAACATACTTATTTAACTTATTTAACTTATTAAAAAATAAGATCTTACGCATCTATTAATAATACAATATACGTGATAGAATCTACTTTTTTTAATATTATCCAAGATTATTTAAAATACGGTCTGATACTATTAGAGTTTATTCCAAAATAATTTGTATGTTCTCAAATGACCTTTTTATCCAGCACTTCAGCTTTTTGTTCGCCCCTAGCTAAGGCTACGAACTCAAAAAAGAGCTTCGTTCTGAAAAAAAACATCTATTTGATTCCTATACAAAACATTTCAGCATAAACTCTATTAGCTTTTATACTAATAAAAGCTAAACAAAAGGCTTTCTTTTTTAGCCACAAGATTCTTTACCTTTGGCCCTATTATATTTAGCTCCATTTGCTTTCCTTTATGACCAGAATCATCACCTCCCTTATTCTTTATTTTTGTTGCTACCACTGTTGTTTTAGTCAGAACTCTGCGCTATCAAGCAGAGTAGCAAATTATGAAATGCAAGTCAGTCTTTCCCCTGAAACAAAAGAAATTACTGGGCATCAAAGCTTATTATGGAATAACCCTTCCTCCGATACCATCTACGAATTACATTACCACCTTTACTTGAATGCCTTCAAAAATTCAGAATCCACCTTTATGAAGGAGAGAGGGCTACTCAGTATTGCTGCTATCGCTCAGAAAGACAATTGTAACTGGGGCTGGATTGAATTAATCGACCTCAAAGATCAATCTGGAAATGACCTTACCGAAAGTATGAGTTATTACCAACCAGATGATGACAATAGTGCTGATCAAACTGTTCTAAGGGTTCAACTCGCTGAACCGGTTCTCCCTTATCAATCAACGACTATCGAAATGGATTGGATTACCCACATCCCTAAAACGATGGCACGTACTGGCTATAACCGAGATTTCTATTTCATGGCTCAATGGTTTCCTAAGGTTGGGGTTTACGAACCAGCAGGGATGCGCTTTGCTACTAAAGGCCAATGGAATTGTCATCAATACCATTCCAGTGGGGAATACTATGCTGACTTTGGAGTCTACAAAGTGGATATCTCTGTACCAGAAGATTATGTCGTCGGGGCCAGTGGCGAAATGATCAAAGAGATAAGAAAAGACGGGCGTGCCATTTATACCTACCATGTAGAAGATGTTATTGATTTTGCCTGGACAACGTCGCCTCACTTTCAAGTGATTGAAGAGGAATGGAAAGGAATAAAAATGAGGCTCCTTAGTTATGAATATAACAAACATTTTGCAAGTCGGTACTTCACTGCCACCAAACATGCAATGGACTTCTTTGATGAAAAAATTGCGCCTTACCCCTACCCTACATTAACTATTGTAAATCCACCACTGCATGGGATATTTTGCTCCGGAATGGAATACCCGACTTTGTTTACTGTAGTTGGAAATTGTATTTTACCAAAGGGAGTAAATACACCAGAAATTATAGCTATTCACGAATACACCCATCAGTATTTCATGCAAATGGTTGCCACCAATGAACAGGAAGAAGCCTGGCTCGATGAAGGAATCACCAATTATTACGAAAGTAGAATTATGGATTTGAATTATGGCGAGCACCGGTCTACAGTTGATTGGATGGGTATCACCTATGGTGGAATGGAATCGAACCGGAATGGTTTTTTCGGAATGCCAAACCCTAAAGTCTCTCCCGTAGCTACCTTTAGTTGGAAGTTCAAAGAAAGAAGTTACCATGATATGGTTTATACCAAAACAGCTATAGTCCTTCAAACTCTTTCTGGTATTGTTGGCTTAGAAACGATGGACGATATTATGCATTCCTATTTTCAACGTTGGAAATTCAAACATCCGGGAGGATCTGATTTTATCCAAGTCATCAATGAGGTAGTCACTAAGAAACATGGCAATCGGTTTGGCGAAGACATGAATTGGTTTTTTGATCAGGCAATTTATGGTACGGAGCTTTGTGATTATAGGGTTAGCAATATTTCGAACGATCTACAGACCGAACCTTTTGGCATTCTAGGTACTTCTGAGGATTGCATCGCTCCTCAGGAAGCAGAAGGAAATAACTACAGCTCTACCGTTACTGTTCAGCGTTTGGAAGGGATGAAAATACCCGTTGATGTACAAGTTACTTTTGAAGACGGCACTACGCTTATAGAAAACTGGGATGGCCAGGAAAGAAGCAAGACCTTTTACTATGAAGGAAATAAAAAGGTCATGAGTGCCATCATTGATCCGTTGCGAAAAATATATCTTGATAAAAACTTTACTAACAATAGTTATACAATCGCTCCACAAAAAACGGGTATTCGCAAATATGCCATCCAACTTATGACCTGGTTGCAAAACAGTATGCAAGCGGTTACTATATTTATATAAATGAAAATCACAGAAGCTTATATTGCAGGATGGAAAGCATTGCTACAGCACAAGAAAATGTGGCTGGGCTTATATGGCATACAATTATTTGTGGCTTTTTTCGCCGCCATTCCTTTTTCCGGTTTCCTTGGACGAACCGTCGGACATTCTTTGGATTTGACCAATAGCTTGGGCCGTTTTGATTATACCTTTTTAAACGACTTCCTACTCAACTATGGTTCAGGGTTTAAGGCATTGCTGAATCAATCAACAGGCTTCATCCTACTGTACTTCATTTTAATGGCCTTTTTAATGGGCGGAATTTTAACCATCCTCAAAAGCTGGAAACAAACAGAATCTCTCTCCAGTTTCTTTCTTGGCTCTGGGCATTTTTTTTGGCGAATTCTAAGGCTGAGTGTTTATTTTTTATTCTTTCAAGGCATCTTGATCACCCTCTTCGGGTTTCTCTTTTTAAAGGCAACCAATGACATGTCTCTCTTTGAATTAGAGAATGAGATTATTATCATAAATGCTGTAATGGTATTGTTACCTATCTACCTTATTTTATCCAGTATACTTTTCCTGATACACGATTTGGCGAAACTATTTTTGGTTCAAGAGGATAAGTACTGGTTGACAAGCATTATCCGGGATGCCTTTAAAAAGGTATTTAAGCAACTCAGAATATACTATCCACTTTACTTATTAAACATATTGACCTTTGTCTTTCTAACAGTTATTTATGTTCTAGTTCGCGGACAGGTAGCTCCCACTAGCATGGGGCAAGTGGCTCTGGTTTTTGTGATAGGCCAACTGTATTTGTTTTTCAGAATGGGTTTGAAGGTGGTGAATCTTGGGAGTTTGAATGAAGTGGTTGCTAGTTAATTGGTGAGTGATAGTAGATTGGTTAATTAGTGTGCTCCTCTCGTGAATCAATAGGACTGAAGTCCCATCTTATTATATGTCGCTCCTTCAGTGAATTCAACCCCTCAAAAAGAACATAGCTGGGAATTTGATACCAGCAACTTAAGTCCAGGTATTTATATTATCAGAGCTAAATCTAGTGGGGGGATATATCAAGAGAAATTTATAAAATTACAATAATGATGAATAGAGTACTGATACTAATATTCCTATTTTTCGCAATCATCATTTCAGATACGATTGCACAAGAAACCATCCTTTTCCCTAGTGATATAGAGGACGCAGGCAGTTTTGGAAGAGTAGTGTTAACACAAGGTGATTATATCCTAGTTGGAGGCTACGGTCCTGGTGAAGAAAAAGTTTATGTGTTTAGAAAAACCGCTGATAGTTGGGTAGAAGAAGCCATTTTAAAACTTTTTGAAGCTCCATCAACTAGTTGTTTTGGTTGTTCACTAGCTGCATATGGTGATTATATACTTATTGGGGCACCTGGCTCTATTGGAATTAATGGTGTCGTCACTGCTGGAGCAGCATATGTGTTCAAAAAAGA
>JBLHRR010000074.1:0-25470 GCA_047626155.1 Saprospiraceae bacterium
GCTGGTATCCGTCCAGCCATTAACGTAGGTATCTCGGTATCTCGTGTAGGTGGTAACGCACAGATCAAAGCGATGAAGAAAGTATCTGGTACTTTGAAATTGGATCAGGCGCAGTTCCGTGAGCTAGAAGCTTTCGCGAAATTCGGATCTGACCTTGATGCAGCCACTACTGCCATCCTTGCAAAAGGACAACGTAACGTAGAAATTTTGAAGCAAGCTCAGTACTCTCCAATGACTGTTGAGAAGCAGGTAGCAATTATCTACCTTGGTTCTAAAGGTTTGTTGAGTAAAATCCCATTGGATAAAGTACAAGACTTCCAGGAAAACTTCCTTACTACTTTGGAGAACAAATTCCCTGAGGTATTGGATACTTTCCGCGCAGGTAAGTTGACTCCTGAAGCAACAGATGCAGTAACTAAGTTGGCTGCTGAGCTTTCTGGACAGTATTCGTAATTAACTGTTGACCGTTGACTGTTGACTTTGAAATAACGCACCGTGTAGGAGGAGAACTGTTGACTATTTAAAATAGTACGGTGTGTAATTGAGTTGTTAGCTTTGAAATGATAGGTTATGAGAAACTTTAGAAAGTACGAAGTATATCAAGACGCAATGAATTTTGTGGTGGAGGTATATCGAATAACAAAAAAGTTTCCACAGGAAGAAAAGTATGGGTTGACTAGTCAGATCAGAAGAGCAACAGTTAGCATACCGTCGAATATCGCGGAGGGTGCTGGGAGGGAAAGTGAAAAAGAATTTAAAAGATACATTGAAATCTCTATAGGCTCTAGCTTTGAAGTAGAAACACAACTTACGATAGCTTATAGATTAGAATATTTGGAGACTTCAGTATTTGAAACAGGCCTAAAAAGATTACAAACAATACAAAGGCAATTAACTGGCCTTCGAAATAAGCTAAAGGAAAAGTAAACCTTCAGCTTATCAGTTAGGTTTACTTTTAGCCAGCGTTAGTGGGAAAGTCAACAGTTAATAGTCAAAAGTCAATAGTTAATAAAATGGGTGCAAATTTAAAAGAAGTAAGAGAACGGATTAAGTCAGTCAAATCTACACAGCAGATCACCAGAGCCATGAAGATGGTTTCGGCAGCAAAGCTACGTAGAGCACAAATGGCTATCACTGATTTGCGACCATATGCAAACCGTCTTAATAGCATGCTGGTCAACATACTTTCTAATATAGAAGGTGGTGGATCTAACGTTTTTGGAACGGAACGTATAGTGAAGAAAGCAATGGTAGTGGTGGTGACTTCGAATAGAGGTTTGTGCGGTGCGTTTAATTCCAATATCATAAAATCAGCAGTTGCAACTATCGAAGGTCGTTATGCTGATTTAAAGGATAATGGTAATTTGACAATCTTGACTATTGGGAAAAAAGGAAACGACTACTTCAAGAAGCGTTATATGAATTGCAATAAAATCACAGAACACGCAGAGTTGTTCAGTGATTTAAGTTTTGATAATGTAGCGACTGTTTCTCAAATGATCATGGACGAATTTGTCGAAGGTAACTATGACTCGGTACACGTCTCTTATGGTCGTTTTAAAAATGCAGGAATGCAGTTTGCAGAAACAGAACGTTTTTTACCGGTTCGTACACTAGACCCAGCTACAACAGAGGATAATTCTACTAGCAAGTCACGTGCGGATTATATCTTCGAGCCAGACGAAAAAACATTGTTGGATCAATTAGTACCTAGTATATTGAAGACGACTTTCCAGAAATTTTTACTGGATACAAATGCCTCAGAACATGGTGCACGTATGACAGCAATGGAGAAGGCAACGGAGAATGCAGAAGATATGTTGAAGGACTTGAAGATCACTTACAACAAAGCACGACAGGAATCAATTACGAAAGAACTTTCGGAAATTGTTGGTGGTGCGGCGGCATTGGAAGGGTAGGTGTAACAAACAAAATACAAAAGAAGAAAAAAGCTTCATCCGATTGGGTGGGGCTTTTTTTGTTTGGGGAGAGATACCTCACAGGCAGAGCTGAGGCTCTATTGGATTTATTGTTATGTTTGCAGTAGCTATGTATCCATTCCATATGATGGTGTGGTCGTAATTTTATAAGCGCGTGTTAATTGAAAAGAACAAAACGGCTAACGCTCCAAAACGTTAGATATGATTGCTATGCCTTATTGAAATTAATATTTAACCCTAAAAGAATAAAAAATGAAACCTAAAACACGCCAAGAGATCGCCCAAGAATTAATTGTTTCCAGAACGACACTTTATCGGTTATTGAAGAGAGAAGGTATTAAGCTTCCGAAGGAGCTTTTGTATGCTAGAGAGCAGAAGATGATTTATGAGAAGTTAGGGATATCACACAGTCATCTGGAAATACTGCCCGAATTGATTGGGCAAACACAGGCACAGCTACGTTTACAGTTACGGCGCTAAATACCTGTTCAGGTTTAACCAGCTCATCTTCAATTAACATAACTGTAAATTAAACTAATCTTATTATGAAAGCAAAGACTCTATTATTCACATTATGTTTCTGTTTATTATTATCTTCTGGCTGTAAAAAGGAAGAATTGATTCCAAAAGTTACAGAAGACCTTGAATTCATATGTGAGAGCGGGACCTCAACTTCTTTTTTCAATGGATTTATGGGAGATAAACACTTTTGTTATTACGAGGATGTTGCAGATTACGATAAAGAGATTTCGATAACTTCAGGTTTCCGTACCGATGGGCCAACTACTTCCAACGATGTTGATTCTATGGATGTTTCTAATTTCCGAGTTTGGGGGAATTTGGGGTTTAGACCAAAACCTGTTTTTACAACCTCAGCAGTAGGTTTCTTTCCACATCTAAAGCATTATATTTTTATTGAAACTCCTACATCCTCAGAAAACAAACCGCTTTCTGAATTAATTGAACAGCATCTTACAAAAACTGGTAATTTACCAATTCGCAGTGATGTGATTGATAATCTAGAAGGCTTTAATATCGTTTTTCATTTTAATGATCGAGAAGAAGGAGTTTCTATGATTTTTGAAACTGCCTATGGTAACCAAGAAGACAGTTATCTCAGAATTCGAGAATTAGAAATTAACGAGTTCCCTGGAACAGAGACTAAGCAATACACAGTCACCTTTGAATTTAGCTGTAAACTGTATTATAGTAGAAATACTAATAGTTTTTATGATGAAATTCGTAATGCAGAAATGGTACTAGACTTTTATATTTAAACCGTTATGAGCGGGTAGAATTCTGTCAACAAAAGCGTAAGGTCTTTGAAAAGGTAACAAAAACGAGCAAGCAACTTTTTCTGGTATTAATCACAACATTCGGCTTGATAGACAATGCACACAGCCTAGATGCAATAGATCAGACCTTAAGTTTAGATGATTTGTTTTTAGATGACTAATTCCCCAATATTCCCTATCTTACCAAGCTAAGTAACAAAAAAAATAACTTCAGCATCTGCCTTGTAAAGTTCTGACCGTAACGATCAGAGGGAGAGTAGGTTAGGAGTTTTCAAGGCGTGTAAAGATGCTGAGATTGTTTTTTGTGTAATACTAAATTAACGACCATGTCCATAAAAGCCATTATCCCAGTTGCAGGTGCAGGCGTTCGGCTCCGTCCCCACACCTATACTCAACCTAAGCCACTAATACCGGTTGCAGGAAAACCCATCATTTCATTCACCATAGATCAGCTCATTGCCGTAGGCGTCGAAGACTTTGTATTCGTTATCGGCTATTTGGGAGAGAAGATTCAGAACTATATAGAACGAGAATATCCGAATCTGAAAAAGCAGTTTGTCAAGCAGCAAGTACGGAAAGGTTCTGCTCATGCGATCCTGACCGCTAAGGAAGCTTTACAAGGTGTAGAGGAAGCTTTTATCGTTTTTGGTGATGCTATTTTGGAGGTTGATTTTCAAAAGTTTATTGATGAGCCTTTATCTTCGGTTGGGGTTAAAAAGGTAACAGAGCCCTGGTCTTTTGGTGTAGTGGAATTATCTTCCGATGGATTGGTTAAACGTATGATTGAAAAGCCAAGCATTCCTAAGTCAGACCTCGCTATGGTTGGCCTCTACAAAATAAAAGAAGTCCCGGCTTTACTTGAAGCGGTGGAATATAATATTGAAAATAAAGTAATCACTCACGGAGAATACCACCTCACTGATGCGCTCATGCGTATGGTGACGAAAGGGGTGAAATTCACTCCGATTCACGTCAACAAATGGTTCGATTGCGCCAAAAAAGAAGTACTGCTGAAGACCAATGCCATGCTCTTGGATAAAGAAGGTTTTGCTTCTTCTGATTTGCCACATTATGAAAGTTCAATCATCGTCCACCCAGTTAGTATTGGGAAGGGCTGTCAGATTTCAAACTCCATCATCGGTCCTCACGTGACCATCGGAGAAAATGCGACGATCAATTATTCCATTGTTAAAGAATCTATTATTGGGAATTACGCTACTATCAGAGATATTGTATTGCAGCAATCCATAGTGGGTTCTGATGCAGCGATTAAGGGAGGGCGTCAGAGTTTGAATATTGGAGATAATACGGAAATTGATTTTAGTTAATTGGTGAAAAAGGTAACCGCAACGACGCTACGAAGGCGCTACGAGAAGAGTCCTGTTTACTTATTATAGTACAATAAAAAAGCCCCAGATGGATTCTTAGGAATCCGTCTGGGGCTTTTGCGTGTGAAGAGAAATGAAGATTGATTAACCAACAAGTCTGACCTTCCCATTCTGAATATGAATCCCTTTCAACTCCGTAGTTCGCTCGCTAATATCCGCTGATCCATTCTCCAATTTCAAAACACCTCTTGGACAAACTGCAGCACAAATACCGCAACCAACACAAGAAGCTCTGACGATGTTCTGTCCTTTTTGCGCATAAGCTCGTACATCGATTCCCATTTCACAATATGTGGAACAATTACCACAAGAGATACATTGACCGCCGTTGGTGGTGATTCGGAATCGGGATTTGAAACGTTGTACTAAACCAAGGTAACCGGCTAAGGGGCAACCAAAACGGCACCAGGTTCTATTTCCCATCAGGGGATAAAAACCTGTACCGACAACCCCCGCAAATGCAGACCCGATGAGGAAGCCATACCATTGGCGAACAGTATCGGTATTTAAAAATAAGAGCTGTTTATTTCCGGTAAAATAACTATAAAGAACGCCTATGGTCATCAGAACCGCGAAGAGTAATACGCCGTGAATAATATAGCGTTCGTATTTCCAAGCCTTGACGCTCTTATCCGAAAGTTGACGATAAGGGTCTCCCATTGTTTCGGCTAAACCACCGCAACCACAGACCCAGCTACAGTACCATCTCTTACCAAAAAAGTAAGTAAACAAAGGAACGCCAATGAGCGCTAACACGATACCCCAGACCAACATGAAAATACCGAAATTGCCACTACTAATTAACTGGTTTATATTCCAGTCGAAAAAGAAAGTATAATTGAGTGGCCAAATGTTTTTGAAATCATACCAAGGTTGATTTAGGCGAACCATCATTTCCGGAATCAAAAAGGCGAAGGCTGTTTGGAAGAACATTACGGAGGTGGTTCGAATCATTTGATAGCGATTATGTCTGTATTTCGCAATCATTCTGATCCCCATTACAATAACGATAATGGTATACAAAAAACCATATAAAAACCATTGACTAGCAGCATTTCCGCTTAAGAATCTGCTAAGAGGATCAACTAATGCTATCCAATTAGTGATGTAATGCGGAGCCCAATAAAGTAAAATGTAAAAGAGGATTAAGAAGATACCAGCGATTACTCCAAACCATCCGGTTATGTCAGGTGATGCCGAACGTGTTGGGGCATTTTCTTTTTCCCCTCCCTTATTGACGAGGTAATAAGTAAGCCCCATAGCAACGAGTGAAAGTATCGGAAAAAAGAGGGAATAGCCCATATAAACGATACCATAAAGTAGGCTACAGGCAATGGTGCTAAGTAAGAAGAAGGTACGAACATTGAGTTGTAATCCTCTTGTTAATGAATTGTGGTAAATATTATTGTTTTTTATACCCGGAAGTAAATTGAACATTGGAAGAACGTAAAGTAAGCCGCCTATAATTCCAAAACCAAAAGTCAAAAAGAAAAACAGAGGTACATTGTTAGGGAGTAAGCCACCCGCAGAAGATTTTACGTTTTCAAAAATATAACCTTTGATTTCCCAATCCCCAATTTTATAATCCCACTCGCCAACACCATCCGGTAATCCAGCTGTAGCCTTTTTATTTAGCGAGCTTTGACTCTTATTTAATACATCTTTAAAAGCAGAGATAAAGCTGACATTAGAGGTGAAAGTCTTCCCTAAAATGCCTGCGTTTTTAGCTTCTGCTAATATTTCACTTTTGTGAAATTCTGATTTTACGGATAAGTTTTCGGCAGTTAATGTATAATTGCTGAAGCCAAGCGATAAGATAAAAACACCAATGGCCGTCATCAATAAGCCTATTCCGATTTTTTGTATTAAGTTCATTGTGTATAGGTTTAAGCTTTTAGTTTGGATAGGAAACGGAAGACATTATCTAAGCCGCTTTTCTTTTTTAAGGTAAGTTGCTTGCCGCTAGTTTTATTGTACTTTTTGATAAGGTCAGCTTCGTACGTTTTGTAAAACTCCGGATCGAAATTAGCAAGCTGTAGGTTTTCTAACACCGTAGTTACAGATGCTTTTTCGTGGATCCATTTTTCGCAAACTTCATGTCTATACCGAATGCCCATTAGATGGAAACCAAGTATGGTGTCATTGTTATCCGAGTCATAAACAATCCGAATGGCTTTCCGCCCCTCTGAATGTTCCCAATATAAAGACTTATGACTTTCGGGCGCTCTTGCTAAAACCGTCCCGTAGATTTGATATTCAATTTCGAAGAACTTTGCAGAGTTAAACCAAATGCCAGGGTTGTAAGCTATTGGTTGGTCACAGATGTTATAAGCGACGGTTTCGCCCATCATTTTTCCAGTGTACCAAATGGCTTCGATGTTTCTTCTACCTTCACGTGGTTCTCTTAACTGTGCACAATCTCCAATGGCGTAAATGTCAGGGTTGTTTGTTTCTAACATTTCATTTACTAAAATGCCTCTTTGCATTTCGATGCCAGAATCCTTTAGGAAACTAGTGTTTGGATGAACCCCGGCCGTGAGCCCAACGAAGCCACATTCGATTCGTTCTCCTTTGTTGGTGATGATGGCGCAAGCTTTTCCATTGCCATCATCTACGATTTCTTTTAGTTCTGTTTCGAATTTTAGTTCAATGCCATTTTCGAGGATGTGTCTGCCAATCATTGCTGATTCTTCTTTCGGCAACACCATATTCCAGTAAGCATTTTCTCTAACTAAAAAAGTAACGGGAATGTGCCGGGAGTGAAACATCTCCGCCATTTCAATTCCGATTAAACCACCACCAACAATAACCGCACGTTTGAGCCCAGTACTATGTCTTTCCATAGCCTCTAGATCTTGCAAAGTGTACATCCCATGCACGCCATCTAGATCTTGTCCAGGCCAGCCAAACTTATTCGATTCAGAACCGGAGGCAATGATGAGCTTATCATAAGACAGCTGCTCTCCGTCTTTAAAGGATAGGGTTTTATTTTGCGGATCTACTGTTTCCACATAACCCTTTTTGAGGTCTATGCGGTTTTTCTCCCAAAACCAATCCTCGTAGGGCTGCGTATCCTGCAGTCTCATATGGCCCATATAGATGTACATTAAGGCCGTACGAGAAAAGAAATAATCGGACTCCGCAGAAATGACGGTAATTTTATGGTCGCTGAGTTTGCGAAGGAAACGAGCTGCGGTGATTCCGCTGATTCCGTTACCAATAATGGCGATGTGCATAAATTTGGTTTTGACATTTGACGTTCACTTTTTCACTTAGTATGAACAAGCTAATGCTGTTATAGCAATACTATCGCAATAGTAACGACTTAAGTTTTAGCAAGTTAATAAAATGTTTGGAAAAGAATGACATGCCGACTTTTGGAGGTCGATATTGTAGAGAGATGTCTGTCTGAGGACAGGAGTGGGTTTATGATTGTCTATTCTGAATATATCTAAATAGGGTATAAATTTTTATTGGTTGAAAAACCTATGTAGAAGAAGGTACATTTTTCAACTAAGTATTACACAAAAAATAATTTCCCAATTTCTTTCGTGGAAACAATTATATAAACCACTCTCCCTATGGTCGTTTTGATTTACATAATTGTTTCCAAATCGGGAAGTTAATTTTCCGTTGTTACTAATAAAAATTATTGAGTGAAAAATGTGCTGTTCTAAGTCTACATTTTTCAGCCAATAGCTATTAATATTCGGCTAATAACGAGCTAGAAGGGAGCGTATAAATGGGTAAATCCCTATGCGGGATACTCTACAAAATTCCTAGGCGTCTCAAACAACCGCACGGTCACCTCATACTTATCATCCAGATGCTCATCCAAAATCTGCCAGATCACATAACAAATGTTTTCCGCCGTTGGAATTAAGTTTTTAAACTCAGCCACATCCAGATTGAGGTTCTTATGATCGAAGCGATTTTCTATTTGTACTTTGATGATATCCTTCAGGATTTTCAAATCAATAAGGTATCCCGTCTCTTGATCTACTTCCCCAACCACTTTGACTTCCATGTCATAATTGTGGCCATGGAAATTAGGGTTGTTACAAAGTCCGAATATTTCCTGGTTTTTCTCATCAGACCAATCTGGGCGGTAAAGGCGATGGGCGGCGTTGAAGTGTGCTTTTCGAAAGACGGCAATTCTCATAATAGGTGAAGCTTTATGGTAGAGCGGGTTAATAGTCGTTAATATACGAGTTACTCTATGAACTTAGTACTCTCGCTGTGAGGCTTCGCGGTGAAAGTGCCTCATATACTTTAACAATAATACCAAATTAAAATCAATTTGAGCAACTACCTAACTCATAATATAACAGAAAGGTTTAGACCTAGATACAAAGAGTTTGATCTCCTTAATTACATTTTAAGAGAGGTATCATAAACTCTGACCTCAAAGGAAACATTGAATATGCTCGTTCTTTGAGAAATGATGTGATTCCACAAAAGATTTTCAGAAGTGACCGTAGAATAACGGAGGGAGAGTTGAAAATCTAATTGTGGAACTATAAAAACACAGAATTCGTCAAAGAACCAATAATTAATATGTATTTTTGGCCTGAATCAATAAACGACACTCAACCATAACGAAAAAGCGTTGTTTGTTTTAAATAAAAGACTTAATTAATGTCAAACATATATCAGTTTAAGGTACAAGGCTTGACAAACGGAGAGATTGACTTTTCGAATTTCAAAGGGAAGAAAATAATGATCGTGAACCTCGCATCAAAATGCGGTTTCACCTCACAATACCAACAATTGCAGGAGTTGCACGAACAAAGTGGAGATAAGATACAAATCATTGGTTTTCCCTGTAATGACTTTGGCGGCCAGGAACCTGGTAGTGCCGATGAAATTCAAAATTTTTGTTCCACAAATTATGGGGTTACATTCCCCCTGGCTACCAAAATAGCGATACTCGGTGAGGAACCACACCCGATATATCAGTGGCTCACACAGAAAGATAAGAACAGCGTGGCAGACAGCGAAGTAAAATGGAACTTTCATAAATACCTCCTTGATGAAGAAGGGCAATTGGTAAAAGATCTGCCTTCAGCGGTTTCTCCTATAGATGAAACCGTCCTTGACTGGGTAATGAATTAATAGAATTCTACTACTCACTTTCCTTAAACTGGTCGAATAGACGAAGCGCCTCCCTAGAGTCACCGTACTCTGGTTACTAGCAATATTTGTCTAAATTGTAACAACTCATGCAGTTCGACCAAATAACCGGACATAACAAACTAAAGATGCAATTGTGCCAGCTGGCGCAAGATGCTCGAATTCCGCACGCCCAAATTTTCCTTGGCCCAGAGGGCTGTGGTAAATTGGCGCTGGCTATTGCTTTTGCACAGTATGTTCTTTGCGAAAACAAGAAGGAGGCGGAGTCCTGCGGTCAATGCTCTGCTTGTACCAAGGCTTCCAAGTTTATTCATCCAGATATTCACTTTTCCTTTCCAGTAGTTGGTTCTAAAATGACTAGTAATCACTTCTTGACAGAATGGCGCCAAGCCCTGCAGGAAAATGTTTATATGGACATCAATAAATGGCTGCAAAACATTGGTGCAGAGAACAAACAGGGGAATATCAACGTAGACGAATGTAACAGTATCATTAAGAAATTAAGCCTGAAGACTTTTGAGGCGGAATATAAAATATTAATTATATGGTTGCCAGAATATCTAGGAAAAGAGGGGAACAGATTGCTTAAGTTGATAGAAGAACCGCCAGAGAATACTTTGTTTCTTTTGGTGGCAGAAGATCAGGAACGAATTCTTCAAACCATTTTGTCGCGTTGCCAGTTGATGAAAATAAACCGTCTAAGTGATGCTGACATAACAAGTGCTTTGCAACAAAAATATCCGGGGACCGCTGCGGATCGTTTGGCCGCAGTAACGCATATGGCAAATGGCAACTTGAACGAAGCTTTAAAGATATTTCAGCAAGCAGAAAATGACCAGGCTGCTTTGTTCTTAGACTGGTTGCGAAAATGTTATCAAGGCAATGGAGCCAATCTGGTAAAGTGGGTAGAGGCTTTCGCCAAAATAGGAAGAGAAAATCAAAAACAATTTGTCCAATACGCCCTCCACTTTATGAGGGAGTTTCTGCAATTGACTATTGCGCCGGGAAGTCCGGTCCGATTGCTTAACAACGAGCTTACAACTGCGAAAAAATTGACGAAGGTCATAACCGCAATGCACGTGATGGAAATTACAGGATTATTGGATGATTGTTATTATCATATAGAAAGAAATGCAAATCCGAAAATTTTATTTTTAGATGCATCTATTAAAATCAATAAAATAATAAAAGGTAGAAAGTAAGCTTAGCGCGATTTTGATTGTTGAAAGCTTATGAAAACCTCTTAAAATACTAAACTATGGCATGTACGAATTGTTCTACAGGAACGGATAAAGACGGTAAAGTCTCCGGCTGTAATAGTAAAGGCGGCTGTTCTACGGGAGGCTGTAACAAAATGAATACTTACGATTGGTTGTCAACCAAGGATATACGTGATGTAGATGGTTTCGATCTCGTAGAAATCAGCTTTCAAAGCGGTTCAAGAAAAGGCTTTTTTACCAACCCGATGCATACGCATGCATTGACAGGAGATATGGTGGTTGTGGAATCTGGGAACGGATATGATGTTGGAAAAATAACCTTGTCCGGGGAGTTGGTGCGTTTGCAAATGAAAAAGAAAAAAGCCAGCAATAAATCGGTAGAGCACAAAGTTATTCGAATAGCCAACCCACGTGACCTCGATAAATTGGCAGAAGCCAGATCATTGGAAAAAGGAACTATGATAAAGGCTCGTGTTATTGCGCGATCTTTGAAATTGGATATGAAAATCGGAGATGTAGAATATCAAGCCGACAGAAAGAAAGCCACCTTTTTCTACACGGCAGATGGGCGAGTTGATTTTAGAGAACTCATCCGAACCTATGCAAAGGAATTTAAGGTGAAAATTGAAATGAGACAGATCGGTGCCCGTCAGGAATCAGCACGAATTGGTGGAATCGGAAGTTGTGGAAGAGAGCTTTGTTGCTCTACCTGGTTAACCGATTTCAAATCAGTATCAACTACTGCAGCTCGTTATCAAAATCTAGCTATCAACCAAACTAAACTGTCTGGTCAATGTGGTCGATTAAAATGTTGCCTCAATTTTGAGTTAGATTCATATATGGATGCCTTACAACATTTTCCGAAAGGGGCTGATAAACTGCATACGGAAGCAGGAATGGCTTCGCTCATGAAAACGGATGTCTTCAAAGGAGTCATGTATTATGTCTACAACACGAGAGAGGGAAGAGGAAAGTTTTATCCTTTGAAAATTGATAAGGTAAAAGAAATACAAGCGTTAAATAAGGAAGGTAAGAAGCCAACAGAACTAATGTCTTACGCTGATATTTTTGACGATGGAATAGATCAGGCGCAGAAAGATGCAGACGATTATTCTGGCGGCGATTTGACTGGGGTTGTCGAATTACCTGCGGAGAAAAGACGTAAGAAAAAACGAAATAACAAGACCAGAAACAAAGGAGGAAACGATAGAAGAGGAGAGGACAGAAGAGGAGACAGAACGCCCGGTGACAAAAGAGACCCGAGAGCAAAGGCTAAGCCAGGAGAAAAGAAAGATCCAAGAGCGAAAGATCCAAGAGCGAAAAAGCCTGGCAATAAAAAAGGGCCAAAACCTTCCGGACCGAAGAACAGTAATGGCGGTGGAAATAACAAACCGAAGCCTCAAGGAAACGATCAGCAAAAAACAGAAGGCAATAAGTCGGATAAAGGTGGCGGAAATAACCGCAACAGAAATAATAATAATAGAAAGCCTCGTCCGCCAAGAGATAATAAGCCGAAAGGAAATGGGGAGAACAGAGGTGGAGATAAGGGTGGAGATAAGGGAGGGGATGGTAAGTAGTAAATAAATTGAGTAAATGGCTTTTAGCAGTTGGCAGTTAGCTATTGGCTTCCCTCTTTCGCGATATAGGGAAGCTAATAGCTAACTGCTAGAAGCCAACTGCCAGTTACTGAACAGTTATAATAATTTTTAAGAAAATGAAGTACGACATTACGATTATCGGTTCTGGCCCTGGAGGCTATGTTGCTGCCATTAGAGCTGCGCAGTTGGGTTTGAAAACAGCTATTATTGAAAAATATAAAACACTGGGAGGTACTTGCCTCAACGTCGGATGTATTCCGTCAAAAGCATTGTTAGATTCATCGGAGCATTACCATAATGCCCATGCAAAATTTGCAGACCACGGGATTAACATGACCGGTTTGAAAGTGGATATGAAGCAAATGATTGCCCGAAAGAATGACGTAGTTTCTAAAACCTGCGATGGCGTTGCTTTCCTGATGAAGAAGAACAAAATCGATGTTTATCATGGACATGGTTCCTTCAAAGATGCGAAGACAATTCTAATTGCTCAGGAGGATGGAAAGACCTTAGAAATAGAAACAGATAAGACGATCATCGCGACAGGTTCTAAACCGATTGCACCACCGGCTTTTAATTATGATAAAAACCGGGTGATTACTTCTACGGAAGCACTTAACATAGATAAAGTGCCAAAGCGTATGGTCGTCATCGGTGGGGGAGTGATCGGACTCGAATTAGGTTCTGTTTTTGCGCGCCTGGGAACGGAAGTTGAAGTGATCGAATACATGGATCGCATCATTGCAGGAATGGATAAAGATTGCAGTAAGGAGCTACAACGTTCCCTGAAAAAACTAGGGATGAAATTCCACCTTAACCACGGCGTAACGGACGTTACAGGAACTGCAAAAGGAGTAACGGTTAATTACAAAAAGAAAAATACAGAAGACATCATGTCCATAAAGGCAGATTATTGCTTGATCGCCATTGGCCGAAATCCGTATACGGATAAGCTAGGTTTGGAAAATGCAGGCGTACAATTAGACGAACGTAATCGTGTTGTTGTAGATGAGCATTTAGAAACCAATGTGCCAGGTATCTTCGCAATAGGAGATGTAATAAAAGGGGCCATGTTGGCACACAAGGCAGAGGAAGAAGGTATTTTGGTTGCAGAGTATGTTGCTGGTCAAAAACCACACATCGATTATAACTTAATACCGGGTGTTGTTTACACTTGGCCGGAAGTAGCGGCTGTTGGCAAAACAGAAGGAGAGTTGAAGGCCGCGGGTCATGCATACAAATCAGGTAAGTTTCCATTTAAAGCATTGGGACGTGCCCGTGCGAGTACAGATATGGATGGAATGGTCAAGGTTTTGGCTGATAAGGAGACAGATGAAATTCTAGGTGTACATATTGTTGGGCCAAGAGCTGCAGATATGATAGCAGAGGCAGTTGCCTTGATGGAGTTCCGCGCTTCGGCAGAAGATGCGGCGCGTATGTCGCATGCACATCCGACTTATACGGAGGCTTTCCGGGAGGCTGCCTTGGCGGCTACAGGGAATCGGCCTTTGCATATTTAGAGGTGTGTATGGCTTAATTGAAAATGGGGAACCCCGCTATTGTGAATGCAGTAGTGGGGTTCTTTAATTTCAAGAATTAACTGTTGACTACTGAATTCAGATATTTTTTAAATAACAATCACCGAACAAACCCCCGCTCAAAAACCTCCCTATTCCCCCGGCTATCCGTCACCTCCAATCTCAATACATGCTCCCCCTTCGTTGTCTGCTCATCAAAACGATGAGTCAGCATATCCTTCTTTGAATCGTATTCCAGTAAAATCCAACGGCCATCAATCGTAGCTTCATAATCGAAGTATGTGACGTTCCTCGCGGTTTCAAAATTGTCAGTTACCTTGAAAGACATTTGGTTAAAACCCCTCATGTTCTTTTTAAAATTGACCGCTTTGATCGTTGGCGCTTTGGTGTCCGTCATTATAGAGAAATCTCCAAGGTCACGGACTTTAGCAACTAAGCGTCCCTCTTTCCACTTTCCGCTACAGTTTGTAATATTATTGTTTTTATCACAGTAAGCAATGAAGGCTTTCGCGTGCAAAGAATCGGGGAGCCCTATGGGGCGGATACCAATATCGTAGTAGCGATGCACTGGAGTGGTGTAGTCATGCACGTGATGAACAGCGGAATACATGTTAGCCGATTGGTCGGTAGATGCGCTGTATTTTAGATATAAATTTTCATACAAACTCCGCTTTGGAAAATAGAGATACAAAGCATCATTGTTTATAATATTCTCTTCATCATAGGGGAGGAGGTAGTTAAAGGAAATGGATTTTGGTTCCTTCACCGTTGCACGTTTTACCCAAAACTCCAGCGTAGAATAATTGCCTGCTTGGTCTTCTGACAAAATGGTAATTTTACTAGCCTTCTGTTTACTTAACTTAATCACCCCGTCATTTACCTTTTTTTGATAAATTGATAAATTATTTCCCGGAAGGCGATAACAGCGATTGAAATAACTCTTCTTCGAAACCTGCTCCTCATAATCCAAATGCGCATTGATATATCTGGATTCCGCAAAATTAAAAGTTTCCATTTTGAAATCGTAAATCAACTTTTCATCCTGAAACATTTTGACCGCATAAACGCCATTCCAGTTGTTGACGCCATTCATGTGGTCGTAAGTTTTTATCCCAAAACCAACACGCCAGGCACCTAATAGGATAGTATCGCCTTGTAGGCGATAGTTACCACCTTTTGCAAGCGTTTTCTTTGTTTTCGTTTCCAGTGTTTCCCCTTTTTCATTTAGGAAATAAGTTTTCAATTCATGAATTTTCGGTGCACGTGTGTCTTTTGTTTTAAAACCAAAAAGCAAAGGGTTAATTGGTCGCTCTGAATCTGTATCTCTGATCTCAAAATGCAAATGTGGGCCATAAGAACGACCTGATAAGCCCAGCGTTCCAATCTGATCACCCTGCTTAAATGTAAAGCGATCCGCCTCCGGGAATAAATCTACTTCAAAAGATTTTTTTTGGTACTGCATCTCTTTTACATACTGCTCCAACTCGTCAGTGAATTTATGTAAATGTGCATACACAGAAGTATAGCCATTAGGATGGGCGATGTAAACGACTTTGCCATAACTGCCCGATTGCATTTTGATCCGAGCCACATAACCACCTGCTACTGAAAAAAGAGGCTGCCCAATTTTTCCATTATGCGCTTTGATGTCGATGCCGGCATGGAGGTGATTGGGACGGAGCTCTCCGAAGGTTCCAGAAAGAAAGATTTGATAGCCAACCGGAGATTGAAAATAATCCTGTGGGTAATCTTTAGTATCGGTGTTAGTAAAAGCTAACAAAGTAATTACGATAACTGATAGGGAAAGAAAAAAGCCTCTAGTGATCATGGTGGTATTTGTGTTTTTGCAAATATAAGTATTTGGTCAAGATATAGTGTCAACATTCTTAAATGCCATCATTTACTAAAATCGTAAAAGGCTAAAGGAAGGATTTATTCTCCGATACCCAACTAGGCTCCCGACTAGAGTGATGACGCAAGAGCGAGCCCACAAAAATGAGGTCGCCTTAGCCTGTCATCACGAGCGAGTCGAGGGATAATAGGGCACCAAAGTTCTTAAATTTCGATGGAGGTACGAGTCGAGAAATCTACCTCCATCGTAAAATGATTCTCTCATTTGTCTTCTTGTTCCTCGACTCGCTGCGCTCGCTCGGAATGACAGGTTATACATTCTTCATTTTTTGCCTCAGGGCCTGTTTGCAAGCGCTGAGTTTCACCTTTAAATCAGTGTTTCTCTACCTAATTATTAAATTCCTAAGAACCACTTAACTCCCTACTGTCATTTTTTCACTTTTCTTTTCCCACACAGTATAATATCCCCCTAAAAAAGAAGACCTTTGCGCTTTCAAAAAATACAGGAGTTCGTTTAATTCTCTGTTGTGAAAACTACTTCACCGCATAGCCGTAAGCCAATTCACATAAATAAGTGCAATATGATCCTCTTCTTCGGCAACCCCATGAAAAAAATATTCGCTCTTCAATGTTCTCAACAGCTTGCTGCGGAAGACATCCAAAAGCTCACCTGGCTTTTTGGCAATGAAGAGCAAGTAGAATCCCCTGTACTATATGGTACTTTCATTGGCCCGCGCGCTGCTATGATCACACCTTGGAGTACCAATGCCGTAGAAATCACTCAGAATATGGGGATCTCTGGGATCGAGCGAATTGAAGAGCTTATGGTAATGGGAGGTGCTCAAAGTCAGCTTGATCCAATGATCTCTCAAAAATATGATGGCCCTAATCAGGAAATGTTTTCCATCAAAACCAAACCAGAAGAGATTAAGCATATTGAGGATATTGCTGCTTACAATCAGACGGAAGGGCTTGCGCTAAGCTCAGAAGAAATCAACTACCTTAAAGGAGTCGCAGAAAAAATTGGACGACCATTAACAGACTCAGAAGTTTTCGGATTCTCACAAGTGAACAGTGAGCATTGCCGACATAAAATTTTCAACGGTACCTTCGTTATTGATGGCGAAGAAAAACCAACGACCCTTTTCAACCTCATCAAAGAAACGGCCAAGGAAAACCCCAATGACATCGTCTCTGCTTATAAAGACAATGTTGCTTTTATCAAAGGACCTGAGGTGGTACAGTTCGCTCCTGATACTGCGGATCAAGCAGATTTCTACAAAAAGAAAAAATTCGAATCTGTCATTTCGCTAAAAGCGGAAACACATAACTTCCCAACGACCGTAGAACCATTCAGCGGTGCAGCAACAGGATCCGGTGGAGAAATCCGTGACCGACTTGCTGGAGGAAAAGGTTCTCTGCCCCTCGCAGGAACAGCAGTCTATATGACTTCTTACTCTCGCCTTAAAGAAAATCGTCCTTGGGAAAATGCGATGGGTCCTAGACCATGGCTTTACCAAACACCAATGGACATCCTAATCAAAGCCTCCAACGGGGCTTCTGATTTTGGAAATAAATTTGGACAACCTTTAATCAATGGTTCGGTACTAACTTTCGAACATGAAGAGCATGCGCGAAAGTTAGGCTTCGATAAAGTCATTATGATGGCAGGTGGTATCGGTTATGCAAAAGCAGATCAAGCCATTAAAGATACTCCGAAGAAAGGAGACAAAATTGTTATCCTTGGTGGTGATAATTATAGAATTGGAATGGGCGGTGCCGCAGTTTCTTCTTCCAACACAGGAGCTCTCGGTGCGGGTATTGAATTGAATGCCGTACAACGATCGAATCCTGAAATGCAAAAGCGAGTGGCGAATGCAATCAGAGGAATGGTAGAAAATGACATCAACCCAATTGTCTCTATTCACGATCACGGTGCAGGTGGGCACTTGAATTGTTTGTCTGAGCTAGTGGAAGAAATAGGAGGAAAAATAAACTTGGATAAATTGCCTATTGGCGATCCGACTTTGTCAGCCAAAGAGATTATTGGCAACGAATCGCAAGAGCGTATGGGACTTGTGATCTCTCCAGAAGATTTAGATACTTTACAGAAAATTGCAGATCGCGAACGTGCACCGTTGTATGAAGTAGGGGAGGTGTCTGGTGATCACCGGTTTACTTTTGAATCTGAAACAACTAAGGCCAAGCCAATGGATTTGGCCCTGGAAGATATGTTCGGTTCTTCTCCCCAAACGATCATGAAGGATACGACTATTGATCGAAAATTCGCTCCTCCTGGAATACGGGTAGATAATATTCCAGAGTATGTAAATAAGATGCTACGACTGGAGGCGGTTGCTTGTAAGGATTGGTTAACTAATAAAGTTGACCGTTGTGTAGGTGGACGTGTGGCAAAGCAGCAATGCGCTGGCCCACTGCAATTACCACTGAACAATTGTGGCGTAATGGCCCTCGACTTCGAAGGCAAAGAAGGAATTGCGACTTCCATCGGGCACGCGCCAATGAGTGCGCTGATTGATCCGGCGGCGGGTTCGCGAAACGCCATCGCAGAAGCATTGACTAATATCATCTGGGCACCATTGAAAGATGGATTAAAATCTATTTCGCTTTCCGCAAATTGGATGTGGCCTTGTCGGAATCAGGGAGAAGACGCGAGGTTGTATGCAGCAGTAGAAGCGGTTTCTACTTTCGCTATTGCCCTCGGTATCAACGTGCCGACAGGTAAGGATTCTTTATCCATGAAACAGAAGTATGGAGAGGAGGAAGTCTTGTCGCCAGGTACAGTGGTGATCTCTGCGGTAGGAAATTGTAATGACATTAATAAAGTAGTAGAGCCTGTTTTGAAATTGGACGGCGGTTCCATTTACTATATCAATTTGTCGAAGGACAGTTACCATTTAGGTGGTTCTTCTTTTGCGCAAACAAAGAATAAAATTGGAGCTGCTACTCCTGATATTAAAGATGCAGCGGCTTTCGCCAAAACTTTTGATATTATTCAGGGCTTGATTAAGAAAGGTTTGATTGTAGCAGGACACGACGTTTCTTCAGGTGGTTTGATCACGACATTGTTGGAACTTTGTTTTTCAACAATGGGTCTTGCAGCCAAGTTGGATTTGAAAGACTTGAAAGAAAATGATGCTGTGAAAACATTGTTCGCTGAAAACTGCGGAATTGTATTTCAAGCGAAAGATGAGCGTGTAGAATTGGCGTTAAAAGAAAACGACATAGACTATTGCTACCTCGGAGAAGCGGTAGAAGGAGAGGTGTTGATCATCAAGAATGGAGAAGTAAGTCACGACTTTAATATCCCGGAAGCAAGAGAGGCTTGGTATGAAACCTCTTACCTTTTAGATCAAAAACAAACAGCTAACAATTTAGCTACAGATCGTTTTGAAAACTACAAAGTGCAGCCTTTGACTTATAGTTTCCCAGAACACTTCACTGGAAAGTTGCCAGTTATTGATGATTCTAAGCCACGACCAAAAGCTGCTATCCTACGGGAAAAAGGTTCTAACTCTGAGCGCGAAATGGCAAACGCCTTGTACCTCGCAGGTTTCGATGTTAAAGATGTCCACATGACGGATTTGATGTCCGGAAGAGAAACGCTTGAAGATATTCAGTTCCTTGGCGCTGTTGGAGGTTTCTCCAATTCAGATGTACTCGGTTCTGCTAAAGGTTGGGCGGGCGCTTTCCGTTACAACGAAAAAGCAAGAACAAGCTTAGAAAATTTCTTTAATAGAGAAGACGTCCTTTCTGTTGGGATTTGTAATGGTTGTCAATTGTTTTTAGAATTGGATTTAATCAATCCAACTCACGAGAAGTTATCGAAGATGACTTATAACGATTCTGGAAAACACGAAAGTAATTTCACCTCTGTTGTTATCCAACAAAACAATTCCGTAATGCTTTCTAGTTTGGAAGGTACGCGTTTAGGCGTTTGGATTTCTCATGGAGAAGGAAAATTCCAACTGCCGCTTGCTGAAGATAGATACAGCATTGTTGCGAAATATGGTTACGAAGGTTATCCTGCCAATCCAAACGGTAGTGATTATAACACAGCTATGATTTGTAGCACTGACGGTCGCCATCTAGCGACTATGCCACACATTGAGCGTTCTACTTTTCAGTGGAATTGGGCGCATTACGAAGCAGGAAGACAAGATGAGGTATCCCCTTGGTTGGAGGCTTTCGTGAATGCGAAGAAGTGGTTGACGGGGGAGTTGGCGGAAGTGAATGTGGTGGCGGCTACGAATTAAGGAGGTAACCGCACGGACGCCAACTGTGCAACGTTTTTACAAAAACGAACAAAAGAACAGTCTACGAATTAGGAGTGCTTATATCGACAATGGAATAGTTTGGAATTTTTTATTTCAAACTATTCCACAAAAGCTACCCAATGGATTTATTCAACCCCAACCCTGCTACTAACAATCTTCTCCCGTATGATGGAACGGTCCATTATCACGGCAAGATTTTTAATGTTGAAAAATCTGAGCAATATCTTCATTACCTACTCGAAGAGATTCCCTGGAAAAATGATGAGGCTTTTATTTTTGGTAAACACATTGTTACGAAAAGGAAAGTTGCTTGGTATGGAGACAAAAATTATTCTTACACCTATTCTGGCGCGACTAAACAAGCCCTCACTTGGACGCCGGAGCTATTGGAACTCAAAAAAATAGCAGAAGAAAAAACAGGAGCAACCTACAATTCCTGTTTGCTCAATCTCTACCACGATGGTGAAGAAGGAATGGCTTATCACAGCGATGATGAAAAAGCTCTGGGAGAAAACAGTGCAATTGCTTCCTTGAGTTTTGGGGCTGAGCGCAAGTTTTTATTTCGACATAAACAGACGAAGGACCGAGTGGAAGTGTTTCTGGAAGCAGGTTCGCTGTTAGTGATGAAAGGGGAGACACAACAAAACTGGCTGCATCGCTTGCCACCTACCAAGAAGGTGAAACGGCCTCGGGTGAATTTGACTTTTCGCTTGATGGTTTTGGAGCAGTAGACTTGCTCACATCATTCTATTTCGAATTGATCTCGTGTTTGAACGATTTTCATAGCCTACCCTAAAAGAGGTAACGGTTGGCATATGCCCCCCCGTTTTTACTGTTTACGCACCTATTAGTATCTTTAAGTATCTAAATTTACTGTATGGAAAACCTTTCCTAAAGATTTAATTACAAGCGTTAGACTCTCCTTATAAAATTATTGCAGCGGATGTCAACAATTCAGGGTCAGTTACAACAATGGATATGGTTGAGTTACGTAAGTTGATCTTACATATTGTTCGCAAGAGGTCTTGATGATAACGGAGATATAGATTATCTTGCCAGTAATCTAGGGTGCACCATCTCAAATAGGGAACAGTTATTAAGTACGAACAATATAAATGAATAGTAAAAATAAAATAGTAACCTTTTCGGCTACCGAAAGAGCTAAACAATTACAATCGTTGTCAACAGAAGAATACGATCTGCTTGTAATAGGAGGAGGTGTAACAGGTTGTGGTATTGCATTGGATGCAGCCTCTCGAGGTATGAAAGTGGGCCTTATAGAAAAGGTTGATTTTGCAGCAGGAACCAGTAGCAAATCTACAAAGTTGATTCATGGAGGATTGCGTTATCTCAAGCAGTTTGAAGTCGGACTGGTACGTGAGACAGGTAGAGAAAGAGCCATTGTTCATAAGCTGGCACCGCATCTGGTGTTGCCTGAAAAAATGTTGTTGCCCATTATTAAAAAAGGAACCTACGGAAAATGGGCCGCTTGGTTCGGAGTGCTGGTTTACGATTTATTAGCGGGAGTAGGCGGAGATGATCGCCGAAAGATGCTGGATAAGAAAACGACCTTTGGCATTGAGCCTCTATTGGATGAATCCATTTTAAAAGGAGGTTGCCTCTATGCAGAATACCGAACAGACGATGCCCGCCTGACAATAGAATTGATAAAGCGAGCAACTTGTTATGGCGCAATGGCCGTAAACTATTGTACCGCTACTGATTTCGAATATGATAATGATAGAAAAGTAAAAGGCGTAACTTGTAGTGATGAGATCAATGGAAAAATATTTACAATCCAGGCCAAACAAATCGTCTCCGCGGGAGGCCCTTGGGTAGATAAACTGAGGGCAATTAATAGTTCAAAAAATGGAAAACAACTTCACTTGACAAAAGGGGTCCATATTGTTTTTCCACATCATAAATTGCCGCTGAAGCATTCTGTCTATTTCGACGTGCCGGATGGCCGGATGATATTTGCCATCCCAAGAGGGAAGGTTACTTATGTCGGAACAACAGATACCAATTATACGGGGAACCTCGATAGGGTGGTGGCAACCAAAGCAGATGCAACGTATTTGTTAGAAGCGGTTCGTCATGCCTTTCCTTCTACGCTGCTGGAACAAACAGATGTGATTTCAAACTGGTCAGGTTTGCGTCCTTTGATTCATGAAGAAGGAAAATCTCCATCAGAGCTTTCCCGGAAAGATGAAATTTTTGAGTCACCGAGTGGATTGATTTCTATCGCTGGAGGAAAGCTTACCGGCTACCGCCGAATGGCAGAGCGAATTGTGGACCTTGTAGACGAACGCCTGGAGAAACCCTATGGTTCTTGTTTTACGGATAAAATTACTTTGGTGCCTGATGCACTGAAAAATAGCCAAGCAGTAAAAGAATATATTCGAAAAATAAAAACAAGAGTTTCCCGTGACGGCCTGGTGGATTACCACAGTTGGTATTTGGTCACGACTTATGGCAAACAGACGGAGGTCATTTTAGATAAAATGGAAACCTTTTCAGATGCTGGAGAAATCGCTTTAACCCGTGCTGAACTTTGGTACGGCGTACAGTACGAAATGGTCAATAGTTTTGAAGATTTCTATGTCCGAAGAACGGGGCGTTTGTATTTCGACATTAATAGCATTGCAGAAACCCGTGAGGCTGTGACAAAAGATATGATGAAATATTTGAATTGGGATAAGGAACGATTGGTTTTGGAAAATAAAAAATTAGATGCATTGATTTATGATGCGACTCATTATTATGAAGCGGAATACTAAGTGCTAATGGAAATACTAAAAAACTAATGAGGGCTTATAAAAAACACCCTTTTGTAAATCCTTTAAAAAGGCTAACTTTGAATCTACCCTTTTTAAAATTATGAATCTAATGAAATACCTCCTCTTCTGTTTTGTAATAATTGCGTTAGAGGCTTGTTCCTCTAATCAAGAGCAAGTAAAAAAAGGTATTGATTCCGAAGTAGTCAGAGCCCTTCCCGAAACAATAGATTTTAACTTCCATGTCAAACCCATCCTCTCAGATCGCTGCTTTAAATGTCATGGCCCCGACCCGAAAACCCGAGAAGGCGATTTTGGTTTTCACGAAAAAGAAATGGCCTTTAAGGCATTGGGTGAAAAGAAAGACCATTATGCTATTATCCCCGGCGATTCGGAAAACAGCACCTTGGTTCATCGAATTTTTTCTACAGATGAAAATGAAATGATGCCGCCACCGGAATCAAACTTGGCTATCAGTGATTACGAAAAAGAAATTCTGAAAAAGTGGATCGAGCAAGGTGCGCAGTGGAAGAAACATTGGGCTTTCATCTTACCAGAAGAAACAGAACTTCCAAAGGCAAACTTACAAGGTTGGGGGAATAATGACATTGATCATTATGTACTGGCCAAGATGGAAGAGAATACTTTTCAACCAAGCAAGCAGGCTACTAAAGAAAAACTAATCCGACGTCTTTACTTCGATCTCACCGGACTCCCACCTTCTGTAGCCGTTATTGATGACTTCTTAAATAACAATGATTCTACAGCTTACGCAAAAATAATAGATACGCTCCTGACAACCGATGCCTGTGCCGAAAGATTGGCCAGCGACTGGATGGATCTAGCCCGCTACGCAGATTCTCATGGTTATCAGGACGACCTCGAAAGAACGATGTGGCCCTGGCGTGATTGGGTGATTCATGCCTTCAAAGAAAATATGCCTTACGATCAGTTTGTCACCTGGCAGCTAGCCGGAGACCTACTCCCAAATGCTTCATTGGAACAAATAGTCGCAACGGGCTTCAATCGAAATCATAAAGTGACGGCAGAAGGTGGGGTCATCCCGGAAGAGTACAGAGCAGAATACGTATCCGACCGGGCGCAAACTTTCGCAACAGCCTTCCTCGGCGTCACCATGGAATGTGCCAAGTGTCACGACCACAAATACGATCCGCTCACCCAAGAAAATTATTTCCAACTATACAGCTTCTTTAATAATGTTTCAGAATTCGGAATGATCGAAAAGTACGGAGACACGCCCGAACCTTTCATAACACTGACAGATGAAGAGATAACAGCCACGCTCGATTTTATCAATGATACGGATACGCTTTCCGAAATTGAGTTGATGGTAATGGATGATAAGGAGCCACGGAAAACGTTCATTTTAAACAGAGGCTTATACGACAATCCCGGACGAGAAGTAAAACCAGGAACCCCGAAATCTATATTGCCCTTCGAGGAGAAATATGAACAAAACAGAAAAGGACTGGCCGAATGGCTCTTTGCCGAAGAGAACCCTTTAGCGGCTCGGGTAGTCGTGAATAGATTATGGCAACAATTATTCGGAACCGGAATAGTAGGTTCTTCCTATGATTTTGGAAACCAAGGAACCTTACCTTCTCATCCTGAGTTGCTAGATCATTTGGCAATAAAATTTAGAGAAGGTAATTGGGATGTAAAAGCAATGTTAAAATATATTCTACTTTCAAAAACCTATCAACAAGAAGCTATCGTAACTGCAGATTTGTTGGAACGTGATCCGGAGAACCGTTGGTTAAGCACAGCTCCTCGGCTACGATTGACTGCGGAGATGATCAGAGATCAGGCGCTGGAAATTAGTGGTTTGTTGCATCACGAAGTAGGAGGCCCATCGGTAAAGCCTTGGCAGCCTGAAGGGCTATGGGAAGGTGTTACTGGCGGCGGCGGCGGTAGTCTCGCCAAGTACGTTCCCGACGAAGGTCGTCAAGCGCATCGGCGTACTTTATATACGTTTTGGAAACGAACAGTTCCGCCGCCGAATATGCTGATTATGGATGCAACGAGTCGTGACCTCTGCTCGGTCAAACGTCAGGAAACGAACACGCCGCTTCAGGCTTTGGTATTGCTTAACGATCCTCAAATGTTGGAGGCTGCTCGGTATCTGGCACTGCAAGCTTTGGATCAGAAAGACATTTCTGATAAAGAGAAGTTGAGTTTTCTTTTTAGAAAAGCGACTTCGAGGGTTCCGAATGAAAAAGAATTGGATAGGTTGTATGTTTATTATATGGAATCACTTGCTGGTTTTCAAGAAGAGGAAGAGCGGTGTAAAATTTATTTGAAGATAGGAGAGGAGGTGGAGCGAGGGAAGGAGGAGTTGGCGGAGTGGGCAGCTTTGTCTGTGTTGTCTAATGTGGTTTTGAATTTGGATGAGACGATAAGTCGGGGGTAGG
>JBLHRR010000075.1:0-25459 GCA_047626155.1 Saprospiraceae bacterium
CATGCTAACATTTAAAGACAATCCAAACCAACAAAACATCATCGAACTCCGAGGAGTAGATCAAAGTTATGATGGTGGACAGAACTACATTATCAAAGGACTCGACTTTGTAATTGAAGACAAGCCGGGGCAAGGTCAGTTCGTTGTCATACTTGGTATGTCGGGTTGTGGAAAGTCTACGATACTTAGATATGTAGCAGGATTACAGGATCCGACAGCTGGGACCGTGAAAGTGAAAGACAAACCGGTGGGCAAAGACAATCGTGTTTCTATGGTTTTCCAACAATACTCTTCCTTACCCTGGATGTCGGTATTGGAGAATGTCGGACTGGCTCTAAAATTCCAAGGCGTGGACAAAGACGTACGAAACGCTAAGGCTATGGAGCTCATAGAACTGGTGGGCTTGAAAGGTCATGAGCATAAATACGCGCAATACCCTACCCTCTCTGGAGGACAACTACAGCGCGTGGCCATTGCCCGTTCTTTGATTGCCAACTCTGAAATCTTATTGATGGATGAGCCTTTTGGTGCCTTGGATATTAAAACGCGTTTGCAAATGCAGGATCTTCTAACCAGTATTTGGACGAAATTTCAGACGACCATCGTTTTTATTACACACGATATTTCAGAGGCAGTGTATCTTGCAGATGATATTTACATTATGAAATCGGCACCCTCTCGTTTCGTAGAGCATATCCATGTTGATTTACCTTTTAACCGGACGAGAGAGATTAAACGCGATCCGAGGTTTGTGGAATTGGTTCATGAGGTGGAGGATAAGATGGTGGAAGTTTCGGGGATGTAGATTGTAAACATAAACTAAAACATAAACGCACTTGATACGCGAGGTTTTCAACTGCAGCTGCAAATTTTGAGTCTATACGCCTTTTAATGAATGATAAATTAGAAGATACCTCAAGAGCTAGCGCTACTGCTAAAAGATTAAAATGACTGACATTAGACTTTCTTCCAAAATAGTTTGTATGTCCTCAAATGCTAATTCTCGCCAGCATAAAACCCATTATCTAAGCACAAAACCCTATCATCATGAAAAAAAGACTCCCCTTGCTGCTCTTATTAGCAACGCTAATAATAGCCGCCTGTAATCCTAAAACGGTAAAAGACCTTGAGTCCTCTCGGGCACCGAGCATAACAGTGCCTCCACCTCCACCTCCGCCATTACCTGGAGCTACAGTAGCAGATAATCTGAACATGAAAATCCCAACTGAAAAAACGGTTCGACAAGGCGTTTTGCCAAATGGAATGCGTTATTTCATTCGTAAAAATGAAAAGCCAGAAAACCGCGCAGAACTGCGACTCGCACTCAACGCAGGTGCCATGCAGGAAGACGAAGACCAGCGCGGCCTCGCTCACTTTGTAGAGCACATGGCTTTTAACGGATCAACGAATTTTAAAAAATCAGAGTTAGTTGATTACCTTGAAACAGTAGGTACACGTTTTGGCCCTGACCTTAACGCTTATACCAGCTTCGACGAAACCGTGTATATGCTGCAAGTTCGTACCGATGAAAAAGAATTGTTAGACAAAGGCTTACTGGTCATAGAAGATTGGGCAGGTGGCGTTGCTTTTGACAATGAGGAAATAGACAAAGAGCGAGGTGTCGTAGAATCCGAGTGGAGATCTGGCCTTAGCGCACAAGAGCGATTGTTCAACACTTGGTTTCCGGTAATGTATCAGGGGTCACGATATGCCGAGCGGTTACCTATTGGAAAAATGGACGTAATCAAAAATGCGAACTATGAAACGGTAAAACGTTTTTATAGAGACTGGTACCGTCCGGATTTGATGGCGGTGATTGTCGTTGGTGATTTTGATTTGAATGCAATGGAGGCAGACATAAAGAAACGGTTTTCCAAGTACAACAATCCTCCTACAAAACGAACTAAGGAAGTGGCCGTAGTCCCAAATCATAAAGAAACTTTGATTTCTATTTGTGCTGACCAAGAGGCGCCGTTCAGTAATGTGCAATTGGTTTACAAACACCCACATAAGAAAACAAAGACGATGAAGGACTATCGTAAAAACATTATTCAACGTTTGTACAATGGTATGTTAAGTAGTCGTTTAGACGAATTGTCTGCTGCTGCCAATCCTCCTTTCAGCTTTGCCTATACGGGGTACAGTCGTGATGTCGGAAATACGGATACTTACTCTTCTTACGCTGCTACTCCCGAAGGAGGGACCATGCGCGGACTAGAAGTTATTTTGGAAGAAAATGAGCGGGTACTTCGCCACGGGTTTACGACCACAGAGTTGGAACGACAAAAAGCCAACCTGCTGAATCGGATGGAAAAAGCATATGCAGAGAAGAACAAAACCGATTCCGGTCGTTTATCTATGCGTTATGTTTACCACTTCTTGAAAGACAATCCTATTCCAGATATTGAAGATGAAGTTCGATTTTACAAGGAGTTATTGCCAACTATAAATGTGAAAGAAGTAGATGCATTGGCAAAGGATTGGATTACGGATGAAAACAGAGTAGTTGTTTTAAGTGGCCCTAAAAAAGCAGACAGCCCGATGCCTACAGAGGCAGACGTCCGTAACATCTTGGAATCTATTAAGTCTAAGAAAATCGATGCTTATGTAGACGATTCCAATGATGCTCCTTTGATGGCAACGATTCCTACGCCAGTGAAAATCATGGAAGAAAAAGCTTTTGAGTCCGTTAACGTAACTGAATTGTTATTGGCAAATGGCGTAAAGGTTATTTTGAAACCTACTGATTTTAAAAACGATGAAATTCTACTTTCTGCTTATTCCCCTGGAGGAACTTCTTTGGCGAAGGATGCCGATTATTTCTCTGCTTCTTCTGCGGCTAGAATTATTGACGAATCAGGTGTTGGAGATTTTACGCTTACGCAATTGGAGAAAAAACTGGCTGGAAAAACCGTCAGCATTGCTCCTTACATCGGCGAAATGTATGAGGGGATGAACGGCGCAGCTTCTCCCAAGGATTTGGAAACGATGTTGCAGCTTGTTTACCTCTACTTCCACGAACCACGAAAAGATGGTGACGCTTTGCAATCTTATGTAACGAAGCAAAAGGCAGTTTATAAAAACCTTTTGTCTCAACCTGACTATTATTTTTATGATAAAGTTTCTAAGATTCAATATGGCAACCACCCTCGTCGTGCCTTCCCTACCGCAGAAAACTTGGAAAGTATTGACCTAGAAAAAATGTACAACTTCTACAAAGATCGTTTTGCAGATGCTTCTGATTTCACCTTTACTTTCGTAGGAAATTTTGAGGTCGATACCATTAAGTCTATGCTTGCTACCTACCTGGGCAACTTGCCTTCTAACAGACGAGTAGACAAATGGAAAGACATTGGAGCGAATTATAAAGATGGAAAAATAGAGGATACTTTTAACAGAGGTGAAGCGCCAAAGTCGCAGATTAATATGATGTTCCATGGTGACTTTGAATATACGCCACAGAATAAATACGACTTTGAATCTCTGATTCAGGTGCTCCGAATTAAGATGCGGGAATCCATGCGTGAAGAGCTTGGTGGTGTTTATGGTGTGCGAGTTCGAGGGAATACTAGTAAGTATCCTTCTTCGAAATACAGCATTACGATTTCTTTCAATGCCGATCCTCCGATGGTTGACAAACTTATAGAAGCCGCGATGAAAGACATTGAAAATGCTAGATTAAATGGCGCGGCGGATAAGGATTTAACGAAAGTAAAAGAGACGCAGAGACAGGGTAGAATTAAAGACCTGAAAGTAAATCGTTTCTGGAGCAGAACTTTGCAAAGCGTTTATAAAAACGATGGTGATCCTTCTACCATTTCAATGGAAGAGATGGAGAAATATATTAAAGGATTGGATTCTGATGCGATTAAAAATGCGGCTGGTAGTTATTTTGATGATGAGAATTTCATTAAGGTTATTATGATGCCGGAGAGTCCTAGTGAGGGGTAAGGATTGTGGTTTTTGATGGATGTGAAACGCTCCGCTGGATTTCCAGCGGAGCGTTTTTATTTATTAACTCGGGATTACTCCATTTAAAAAACCGAGGGTTACCAAAAAGGACATCCAACTTTCGGCCAACGAATTATCCAGCGAAGTCGCTGTTAATTGTAGGGTTGGGCCACCTCTCCTCTCCCATTCGCAAAGATTCGAAGGGTGTTCACTTCTTCTGCATGTTGGTTCCAGCCACCTGGAATATTCGCCACAGGAATTACCGCCTGATCATTTCCAGAAGGCACACCATTGGAAGCCCCTGGACTCGCTTCAGCAAAAAAGCCCCAGTTGGGGTTCCGCCATTAGGTGTTCTTCCTTCTGATACGTTCGGGTTTTGTTGTCCAAAGCTATATAACTGTCTATCACCGTTGTTCCATCATTGGCAACCAGGACGATGTCTTCTCCTCCGGCCCCTAGTTTCAAATCTACATGATCTGCTCCTTGTAGGGGCTCTGCATCAAACCATAACAATAAATACCCGTCTGCTGGAATTACCAACGATGCAGAATTATTCGGCAACTGCCGTTTGTTTTGATTGGAGGCGTCATCGCTAATGTAGTAACCACTGATGTCAACTGAACTACTGCCAGGGTTGTAGAGTTCTACCCAATCGTCGAAGCCTCCATTTGCGTCTGCAATAGTACTGCTATTGGAGGCCATGAATTCGTTGATGAGAATGTTTTGGCTTTGTGAGAGAATTGGAAAAAGGAATAGGAGAAGGAAAAGAATGTTAGCGCCTTTTTTCCTTTTTGCGGGGGCCTGATGGGGCATGTTGGTTTTGTTTTTTTTAGTGAATGGGCTAATTGTGTGTTTTTTTTTGCGAGCCCTGGGCCGCGGCCCGGGGTGAATGTAGGGTCGACTTCTCCAGGGGCTTTCGCTCGTTGGGGTTGCCTTAATTTGCGAATTTAATCATACAGAGAGCGCAGAGCTAAGGTAAAATACGCCTTTGGCTCTGTGCTCTCTGTGGCCTCTGTGTGAGCATCCACTCTAAATTGGGCATGCGTTAAACGTTTAGTAAACCTTCGAGGTTTACTAAACGTACTACCGAACTACCATAAATCGCCTCGTCATTCTTCTCTGCCCTTCCAGCTTTACGGTCAAGTGGTATACGCCCGAAGGCCAACCAGCTACATCAACCTTAAATGGCTCCTCAGGCAATTCGCCTACATATTGTTGGAACATTGATTGGCCGTAGCTGTTGTACACTTTTAAGTCAGCAGCTTCACCCGAATATTTCCCTAAAGCCGCAAAAATCTCTGCCTCTGCGGGTACCGGAAATAAAGTGAATGTAGCGACATCCAAACTAAAGTCTATTCGTCTGACTCGTGATATCTTTTCCGTTCCATTATCAAGCAATTGACGTAAACGATAATAATTGCTTCCCTCAACGGCCTCTTTATCTCTATAATCAAAACGACGATTCTCGGAAGTGTTTTGCGTATTTGCAATGGAAGCCAATTTATCAAAGTCTATTCCATTTACAGCATGTTCCAATATAAACCGATCTGTTTTGTAACTCGTATTAACGACCCAATCCAAGAACACCTCACGACCAAATTGCTTTGCATCGAAAAACAATACATCTCCTTCCTGAGCGACCAAATTTTCTGATTCACTAATATCCAAAGTGTAATCCTCTACTTCACCTTCCACGAAGTTTTCACAAGCCGTAGCATAAGTATTCCGGCTCATGGAAATACGCATGCGCGTACTGCCGCTTAGTGCAGATGCTGGAATAGCAATTGGTCTATCGATAAATGGACTTGCAGTGGGAGGATAATTTGGACTTCCAGATATCAGCACTTCTTGTAAAACCAATTCACCCGGATCGTTGAAATCGAAATCTTGATTGAAATCTATCCATACTTGAACATACTCATCAAAATAAGCCCAACTAAAGGTAGGTGTAATCGTCAGATTCGGATTGGTTCCTTTTACCACTATTGTAGTTTCGTATGTAAAGTCACCATAGCCATCTTTTCCAGAAGTATTGTCAATATCATTGAGTTGTACCCGGCTGATGTATTCTACCCATGGGGAAGACGCTGAAGATGCACAATACGCTGTTGCTCCCTGATCAACCGTCACTATGACTTCACATGTAGTAATATTGTTGGAATTATCTGTTGCCGTAAGTACGACCACATTTTCACCCAGCTCTTCTGCGGTAAAGCTAGAAGGGCTTACATCAACTAAGGTAATGGAATTACAATTATCTGAGCCACTGGCGAAAACATCCGTTGGATCTATACTTGCTATCCCGTTGTCTAGATTTACACTAATATCCATGCAGGTGATGGTAGGAGGAATATTGTCTTCATCAATTTCTCCATTACAGTTATTATCAAGACCATCCTCGCAGATTTCGTCCATCCCAGGATTCACCATCGGCAAGCTGTCGTCACAATCCAAGTTATTGATTACCGAGTCCGGAGGAGCCACACAGTAACTGGTTGGGTCGGCATTGGCATCTCCATAACCGTCTCCATCTGCATCGGGATAGTAATCAGTGTAGACCACATTATCGTCTATGATACCGTTGCAATTATTATCCAGGCCATCACAAATTTCTATTGCGTCAGGATTTACATTTACATTGTTATCATCACAATCTGTATCATCTGCTATAAAACCTAAAGGTTGCAGACAACTTATCATTGAATTATTGGCGTCTCCAAAACCATCCATATCAATGTCCGCATACCAAGCCGATCCTCCCGGAGCATCAACATCCGTTATGCCATCGCAATTGTTATCAATGCCATCACAAATTTCTGTCGCGCCAGGATTTATCGCAGGGTCAGTATCATCACAGTCCCCTTCTACATTGGTATAGCCATCATTGTCTTCATCCGTTATGGTTTGGCCACAATCGGCGAGACCTAGCGACTGACCACAAAGTGCTATTTCATTTATCCGTGCGCTGTCATCCAATTTTGTAAACCGGAGATAACGTGTTTCTATATTCAAGTCAGTGATTTCGTACCACTCCTCCCAAAGGCTTGTTGTATAATCTTCTAATAAAGTCCAATTACCATCTATGTCTTGATATTCTATTCTGAAAACACCAATTCCACTTCCATCAAACAATTGAATACTGTTCAATAGATGACAGACTTGTAAATCCAACACAGCAATCATAGGCGGAATACCACCAGAGCCCCAAGAAGATCCCCATTCCGTTTGCGGATTAGCGCCTGCGCCACAGAATGGATTAATGATCTCTTGCTCATCTATTAATGCCAGTGGATCCAAACCAGAAGCAGGCGTCATATCCGTCAACCAGGCAGGATTCAGACAAAGAAAACAAGGACAATCATTATCACAATCGCTATTACAACTGGCCTCATCATTCGTTACTTCAGAAATAGTAACGGGCGTAGCCTCATTGTTATCGTTATCAATTGTAATCACTTCAAAAGTATAAGTCGTCTCTATCTCCAAGTCTACAATTGTTAGGTTTAGTTGATTGCTCGTTGGCAAAACATAGAAAGTATCCTCCATAGGATTTGGGCTGTAAGTAACTTGATAATGTAGAATATCGTCATCAAAAGGAGCGTCCCAAGAGAGATCAGCCGAATTACAACTGAGGTTCGATCCGTCCAGGTTTAATGCCTCACCTGGAGGAATTACAGAATCATCGAAAGGTATTTCTGTTCCACAAATGTACATTTCATTGACGACCGCTTCATTGTCATTGGAAGCCGTAATTCGCAAATAACGAACCGGTGTATTGGACGGTAAAAGGTTGTCAAGGTAAACCCAAGTTCTGAAAGAGTTTGTCATGTAATTTGTCAGCAGCAGCCAGGGCCCGTTGGGCGAGATAGCGTATTCTATAGTCAACAATCCGATAGCAGAGAAATCGTATAAAGCAATAGCATTTAAATCATAGTATTTTTGCAAATCGATGCTAACAAATTCAGGCCCATTATTACTGAAAGTAATCCCAAATGAAGTTAACGGTGCCGCTGTGTTTCCGCAAAATGGATCGTACATTCCTTGCTCGTCAAATAACTCAATTGGTGGGTTGACCGGATCATTAGAATCGAATATCCATACCGGGTCTATTGGAATCGTACAGGTAATATCCAATGTATTAGTCAAATACAAGCAGGGATCAGAAGTATTTCCTTCTGCATCACTAGACAAAATAATCAGTGAGTAATCCGTATTGAGGTTTAGCCCCGTCAACAGATAACTTCCATTCGAAACGTCGTAATCATCTATAGCTAGCAAAGCAGTGTTTATATCAAAATCATCAACCGAAGCCAAATGTCCTTCCTGATACCAAACCTGGGTAGTACTCGCCTCTACTGTTGCATCCCAATTTAATTTCAAGGTACTACATGTTTGTAATGTTATTGTTATACTATTCAAGCAAGGCACAGTCACAACGGGTGTGGTAGTTCCTACTTTTATAAAAACAGGACGTTCCGATACCGCAATATCTATAGACGTTCCAGTCACCAGCGATTTCTTTCCTACGGTAGACAGTACTTCCAATTCATAAATATTGGCAGCGGTCGCTCCCTCTAAATCCAGGGTATAAGTAAAAGGAGCTTTACCACAACTGCTCGGGCTCCAAACAGCGAAGACCTTTTCTGTTGGGTTATTTGGGTCAACAAAACGATAAACGCGTGCACATTCTGTTAAACAAATCGTATCTGCAGTTGCACAAGTTGGCGAAATATCTGCATCAAATTCCATTCCTTCCATCACGGACTTCAGCGTGGCCACGTAGTACCAGGATTTTTTAGGTTTATAATTATTATAGGCAGACTCCACAATACCGCTACTTTGGTAAGTACTACATTCATCACCTGTACAAGCATCGCGAAATTCAAAAAGGTGACCTCTATCAATTCCTGCAGCAGATATTTCTAAGAAAGAACGAATGATCCATTGCCCTTGTACTTCTCTTTGATCGTAATCACCGAATCCATTTTCTGGAATTCTACGGTTAGAAATCATATCGGTATCATAACCAAATTCAGAGAGCCATACTTCTTTACCAGGGAAATTTTGATCGCGATAATCCACTAAGGTTTCTAGACGATCCCGAAGATAATCTTGTTCTGGGCTCACTCCAATTCCTCCATCTATTGGCAGATAACTGTAATGGTGAAAATTGAGTACATCAAAAGGATAAAGGCCATGGGTGGCATTCGCCGTTCTGTTCGCATCAAACCATACGCGCATGGAATCCAGGTAATTGGTATTCAAGTTCGCTAATCCAGCCAGTACAAATTTCACATTCGGATCTGCATTTCTTGCACCTACCGTAGAGATTTGCTGACCGGGATTGTCAGGGTCATTTACTAAAGACATCGTCTGCATATGTCCATCATAATCCGCACTAGTCATGGCAGCGTATTCGTAAGCGGTGAAATTAGCTGCAGGAAAACTACTGTTATACCACCACTTGTCAGGTTCATTCCAATTTTCAATATATTGCAATTGCCCCAAACCAGTCAAAGCCGTTTCTGATAATTCTAACTTAGGAGTGATGATACTACTTATGCGATTAGCTGAGAAAGCAGTACTGCCATACCTTGCGGTAAAATGATACATCCAATCTGCATGCGCCATATAGGAGAATGGATCAGTGGTACTATTTCCTGGGTAAACAGGTTTCTGTTCTAGCGTTGCAACTGCGTTGTTAGAATTTGGTAATAACAACGGATCTACAATATGTGGAACTGACTGCAACATGGAAGTATTCAATACCAAGCCCTGAGCAGCTATTTCATCATAATGCAAATCTAAATCTTTATAACCTTGCGACTGATAAGCCGAATTGAATTTGTATCGATTATTTGGATACCCCGGAGAGGAATTCCCTCCATTAGTATAAGCGGGAAAACCCTCTGACAAAACCCAAGGATAATAATCCCGAATAGAACCGACGACCCAAAGACGGTCATTTGGATATTGGATGCGGGTATTGGCACCCATCATTTCTGAAAAAGCGATTGGATCTAGCGGAGCCGGCGTTGCGACTACGTTAACGAGGAAGCTACAGGTATTGATGCTTCCACAGTTATCTGTCGCTTCAAAAGAAACGGTTGTAGCTCCAAGCGGAAACAGCGAACCACTTACTAAACCGACCGGCTGAGCAATTGTAATCGTATTATCTGCACAAGTCGTGCTCGCTGTCGCATCAGCAAAATTCACCACTGCCCCACTCGTTCCTGCTTCTTCATAAACGGTAATAGATTCTGGGCAGTCCATCGATATGGTCTGTGTATTTTCTTCAATTACAACATTAAAACTACAAATTTCAACATCACCACAGCCATCTTCAGCCTGATAGGTAATCTGATAGGTACCAATAGTTAAAACTGAACCTGGAGCTGGGCCACCTACCTGTGTAAGCGTAATAGCAGGAATAGACTCGCAGTCAAATTCCATGACATACCTTTTCCATACAGAGGCGTTAACTAAACCCCATTTCCCATCCCAGGATTGAAAAGTGCCGTAATCTTTATCTGCTGTGTTAACATTTGTATTTGGGAAATTGGTGTAATCCAGTGGTGTTACCTCATCACTCCATTCCAAACTATTTTCCGTTACACCATCATTTACTCCGATCATAACCGTCGACGATATATTAGCTTGAATGAAAGCGTTTTCTGCTGCATTATCAATAGTTACCAAATGAGCAACGTAGACATTACAGGCTGCTTCTGCCACAGGCCATGTGGCACTATTGTCAGAAATTAAATACTCATGGTTATTACTACTCCCCATGAACGTAAAGCTATTGGGGATGGTTCCACAATTTGGATTTATTGCCGTATTAGCACAGTTACTTGAAGTAATCGGTAATTCCCAGCTTACGGGAATGGCGACTTCTCCCTGTCCTAGCACTATGACAATATCTTCTAGACAATCAATACTTACCGTCCCAGGGCTTTCTGCTATTTCTATATTAAAACTGCAAAACACTGTTGTTCCACAGAGGTCTGTTAATAGATAAGTTATCGTGTTGATTCCGACGGGAAGAAAAGAACCACTTATCAAGCCGGCAGTTTGATCAACTGTAATGTTGCTTCCCAAGTAACAATTGGTACTAGCGATAGGCGCAGTCCAATTTAACGTTTGACCGCCAAGGCCTTCTTCTATCAAGATCAAGGTATCGACCTGGCAATTACTCAGGCTCATATTGACGGGAGCCGCATTAACAATAACATTAAAATCACAAACCACTTCATTATTACAATTATCAGTGGCTGTATAGTTGACGACTATAGTTCCAATCGGAAACTCGTCACCATTTCCGTAGTCATTGTCAGCGTCCTGTGCAATACTTATTTCCTGATCAGCACAAGTGGTAGTTGCCGTTGGTTCCGCCCAGTTCGCAATGATGGTCGAAGCTCCAGGAGCGGTATTTAGTATAAAGTCTTCCGGGCATGTTAGAAACAAGCCTTGTGGAATGACATAATTTACCGAAAGGAGATTAGAGGTTAGGTTTAGGTTGCCGTTATTGTCTTCCACTACGTCAGCAGGTAACAAAACACTTACACTACCTTCTATCGTAGGAGTTACTGCTAAGGTATATTGGCTACCCGCTCCACTAATATTTGTGATTGTATTATTGGTTAAAATAAAGTCCGTAATTTCTAAACCAGTAATAATTTTAGAAAATTGGACATCAACCGAGAACGGGCCATTCACTTCTGTGTTAGCTGTAGAAAGCATTACTTCCGGAGGTAAATTATTATCATTAACTTCAACCAAAAGCTGATCGGCTACTGATGTAAATCTTTTGTTGGATTCCAGTTCAGTATAATCATATGCTGAGAACTGTAATAGGTAAGTACCTGGCATTGAAAAAGTGGCAGTACTTTGGTAGTCATTCTCATTTGAGAAAGTTACTGTGCCGGGACCACTGATCATTTTCCATTCGCGTGGCCAGTTGGGATCCACCGTTGTGTTGTATTCTACCGTTGCACTCAGATTAAGAGAATCAGCAATATCTGTTATAGTATCTGAGCCAGCATTTATAAAAAACCCCTGATCTGAACTGGTCCAAGGCCAGGGAGGGTTTTGAGTGGAAGGATAATGTCTTTTGAAAAATTCGTATCGATCATTCCAGTAAGGAGCCGCTGTATTGTGGGCCACTTCGACAGAATGTGTCATTATTTTAGGACCAGCCAATTGATTATAAGCCACCATTCCAGTTGCTGCTGGGCAGATCAAATCTTCGTAACCGATGAAAGACCAGGCTGGACCATCGTAGCGGGCGGCGGCATGCATGGCATCGTAATAAGAGACCGCATTAGCGGTAGCAACCTCATGTGCCGGCGTTCCATTTTCTGATTGGGATTTATAAATATAGTATGGAGAGCCACTCGCCTTTTCGTCAATCAAACCGTTGTGTTCACTCAAGGCAGCGACAGAGGTTAACAATAAGTTTACACGTTCGTCAATTCCAGCTACCAGATAGGACAATCCTCCTCCCTGGCTAAAGCCCATGACGCCCATTTCCGTTCCATTAAAATCCGAGCGACTGAAAATATAATCAATGGCCCGAATGGCTCCTAGTACTGCGTATTTGTAATACAGCGAGTCAGGATTGGTTATAACATTGGGTTCGTAGGCATTGGGGTCAGAAACATCCGGTTCGACGTCGTGGATGTTGATGCTTATGGAAAGTGCTCCTCCTCTAATGGCATTGTCATCTTCTGGTGTACAAACATTGGGGCCAGCCCCAAATGGAGGTAATGTCAATATCGCGGGGTAAGGGCCGGGGGTACTCGGAACAGAAATATATCCGTATACCCTGCGACCATCAATATTACCAAGGTTAATTCGGCAAGTGGTTTCGTAAGTACTCACCTCACAGTCTGAAAGTTGGGGATCAATATCTACCCCTGCCAGATCCGCCTTTGCACCATCCCAAAAGGCATCGAAATCTGCGGGGGCGGCAGCGAGTGGTTGGATTTCGTCCAATGCATAAGCCGCAGCTGCAATTGTATTGATACCGTTCAGGTTGACTTTACAAAGTACAAGACCCGGTTCCGTATGTGTATATGGGATATTTATGGGGATATAACCCACAACAGAAATGGTACCTGTGGAAATTACTTCTGCGAAGTTGTCATAAATGATACTGTAGGTCGCTGTTCCACTAGAACTAGAGGTCAGAACAAAATTGGCGGTTTCTCCTGGAGCATATGTGGCATCAGGACGATCGGCAGTTAATTGTACTTGAGCAATTAGTAAGCTAGTCCAAAGAACGAGGCAAAGGGTAAAAAGTACTTTGCAGAAACTAATACTCCTTTTGTAATTGGGCGCTAGTTTTTCAGGTCTGATGCTCATAGTCCTTAATAGTTTGGTTAAAGTTTATTAAATACGAAAACTCCTAAACGGGGGGTGTTTAGGAAAGTCTTAAAAGCAGGAGCATACTTCTTATGTTAAAGTAAGCCTGCGATTAAAGTAATTTTATCTAATGAGGGATTCAGAAAGCGAGTATTACAAAAAATTCTCACTCTTTTTTAGGTGAAGTATATATTAAGTTAAAGATACGCAGAATTTGAGAAACCTGCCCTACTAAGGCTAGTCTTCTTCTAAGTAGTCCTTACCCTCCTTGAACGAACGCTTAACAGCATTCAATTCGTAACCATATGATTATTAGATAGTTAACAAGCAATAAACAACGAGCCATATAGATACACTATTCTAAAATGTTTAAAACACCACCTAACAGGTAGTAGATATTTAGGATTCCGATAGGGGCACAGGTCCTTAATGGTGACTAGTAGAGGGAATTCGGATGGTTTTATTGCGAAGCGATATCAATTTCATTACAAATTTGTATAACGTTATACTTTAGTGTACCTTTGCACCAAATTTACAAAACGCATTGTAAAAAAACAAAATATAAAATAATGCGTAGAGTGAATTCATAACATATCACCCATAAGAAATTACACAACCTAAGCAGATAGTAATCGACCTAAAAACCGAAAAAATTATCCCATGAACAAATTTTACCTCCTACTTCCGGGAGCCCTCCTTTTGGCGGCTTACTCCCTAAGTAACAAAGCAGAACAACCACCGCCTCTTGCAAAGGAAGCAACCGTAGTTGAAATTCCACAAGACCTGGTCTCCTGGTCCAATACTCCTGATTATAAATTCAATAAGCTGGGGAAGTACATTGGAAAGGACAAGATGTCTGACACTTACACTAAAAAAAGTCTGAAATCATTTGACGCCTTTCCTGAATTGGGTGCGAAGGTGAAAGATGGTTTGAATAACCAGCTCAAATTGTTGAAATACCGCAAAAAAGCGAGGACTAAAAGCTATGGTAATTTGACAATTTCCCCGAAGGATACCAAATCCACGGTAGAGCTATTGCTTAGATACGCTGAACAGCCGGAACAATTGCTGAACATGCTCGATGCGCACCAAATCAAAGGCAATGACAAGAAGGGTAATGTTTACCACACTGGGTATTTCACTCCAGTATTGAAAGTAAACAAAACAAAAGATGACATTTTTAAATACCCGATATATAACCGCCCTAGCAACTGGGAAGGCAAATTACCTAGCCGCGCAGAAATAGAAGGAGAAGGCGTACTGGATGGAAAGGGACTAGTACTCGCTTACGCCAATGACCCGGTAGAAGTTTACTTCATGCAGGTTCAGGGCTCTGGAATTGTAGAGTACCCTGATGGAACACATGAGCTTTTTGCTTATAACGGCAGTAATGGTCATAAATACAAAAGTATTGGTAAGTTTATGATTCGAGAAGGGATTGCAGGGGAAGGTGACGTCTCTATTAAAGATATTAGAACCTTTATTCAGGAGCACCCAGAAATGAAAGATTCTATCCTTTTTTCAAATCCAAGCTATGTGTTTTTTAACCCTGTACCTACTCAAGAAAAAATAAAAGGGGCTGGTTTAGTACCGCTTACTCCAGAGCATTCTATTGCTGTTGACCCTGATTATATTCCATTGGGATCTTGCCTACTGGCAGCGGTTCCAAACTATAACAGAAAGGGAATTTGCACCAAGCATGAGTTCAAACTCCTTCTGGCTCAGGATGTTGGAGGCGCTATTAACGGCCCTGGACATGTAGATGTTTATCAAGGCATCGGTTATGAAGGACGGATAAAAGCGACCAGTTTGCATCATTATGGAGCTTTGTGGTTGCTGTTGCCAAAAGCAGAACCAACAGAACCTGAGGTGATTAGAGCTGCGATGTAAACCCGTTTTAAATAAAACATACAACTCGACCTAAAAAAGCATTACAATTACCATTGTGATGCTTTTTTATTTTGGGCTCAAAAGTTAAGCTTATACTGCAAATAATTTGACGCGAAAAAACAAACACATTTATTGTGTTTTAATATGTTTATTTATACTTTTGCTTTAATGACGTATTTATGTTATATTAGATATATCATTTCTTCTTGAAACACTAAACTAACTCACATGAACCATCCCAAAGCATCCATGCCTAAAGGCAAAAAGAAAAAAACCTTTATCACAGGAGAATTGGTCTTCTGTTCACTCATCTGTATTATGTGCCTGCTGGCCTTATCCAAAATAATGCTGTCTTCTACTACTGATCTCTCCCCTACTGTTTACACCCCTGCTCACACCAATAGCAGCCCCAAAGCGACACGATTCAGCTTATTAAAGGCACCTGTTATTGAGCATGTAGAAAAAATAGAAATTACTGGCTATTACGAGGCTGGTGAAAAACTAAGCTTTCACATTCCTAATTATCACCATAAGATAACGTATGAGCTGGAACTTGGTAATGGAAAATTCATTACAGCAACCAAAGCTACGATTTCCTATGCTTACCCTGAAGATGGAAGATACCGAGTGAAGCTATGGGGAACCTGTAATGGTCAACGAAAATTGTTGAGAACCAATCGCATCAAAATCAAAGAGGCTATTGAAGTTTCAAAAGATGCCTTTGTGGAGGTTGACTAAGTTATAGAACGCTCTATTTATGACATAACAAGTAAGTGTCGTGTTAGGAGGACAAGTAATAACTGGAGCTGTTCTATTAAGAGCACGTGGAGGGGATATTCAATTTTGCTTAAATAAACCATCCTAAACGATCAAAAAGGGCCGGTTTATATTTTCGTCCAATAGGAATGACTTTTTCACTTACAAATAGTTGATTGGTAGAAGTATCAATTTGAGTAATGCAACTGAGCTGAACCAAGTATCTTTTATGAGCCTGAATGAAGTTTCAACTGGTAGCTGAAAACTGATGCTTTTTTTATCGTGAAAAGGGTTCTGTTCATTTTGATATAAAGCTTAACGATTAGCAATAGCAGCTGCCTCTCCATAGTACAATTCAACTTTGTGCAATTCCAAACATCCTGTACCACTCCCCTTTTTATAAGCTTCCACATTTTGGTCCATTCCAATTCCTGCTCCTTCTAAGGAAATAGTCACGTCTTGGAGGTAGATTTGTCGACTCACTCCTGCGTTCTATTTCGACAAGCTCAGGATAAACTGCTCGGAATGACAGGGGCCTGTTCCTTCTTTTCCGCCTTACTTCCGCGTCGTCCTAGGAGGGCTTATTTTATTATACATCCACCACAAGGTTATTCCTCGTACCACCATGAAAAGCAGAAGGGAGGCCCATAAGCCATTATTTCCCCAGCGTTGAAAGGTGTAGAAAGCTCCAATGAAAAAGACAATACTCAGCAACATAGCGTCTCTCATTTCGCGGGAAGCGGTCAGGCCTACAAAAATACCATCCCAAAGATAACAAGGTGTTGACAGAAGAGGGAAAAGAATGACCCAAAACATGAAAGGCATCGCGGTAAGGATTATGTCTTCCTGATTTGTAAAGAGCTGTAACAAATTATTTCCGAAGAACCAGAAGAGCAAACTAAAACCCACTGCCATTGCCATACCCCAGAAAAAAGTCAGGCGGACGGTCTTTTGTAATTCTTTTGTTTGCCGCGCCCCTGCATGCTTCCCGACTAAGCTCTCGGCGGCATAGGCAAAGCCATCTATGCCATAGGACATCCAATTGACGAATTGTAGCAAGATGACATTCGCCGCTAAAGTCAAACTTCCGTGGACTGCAGATTGGCTATAGAAGAAGGCAAAACTAAAGGTCAGACAAACGGTACGAATGAAAATATCTCTATTGATCAATAGAAAGTCTTTGAACGCTTCTACTGCAAAAAGTGCTTTGCGTTGGAAGTGCGCGCTATAATTGCTATACCGATAGACAAACAAACAAGCCCCCAACAATAATCCCGCATATTGCGCAATCACGGTTCCCCAAGCGACTCCATCCGCTTCCATTCCCATTTCCATAATAAAATAAAAACTAAAAAACACATTGACCACACTAATAAAAATGGTCATAATCAAAGGATAGATCGCATTCTGCATCCCAAAAAACCAACCCATAATGGCAATGATCCCCAAGGTAGCCGGTGCCGCCCAAATGCGAATATCGAAGTAGCTTTGTACAATTACAATTTGATCCGCAGGCACATTCATAAATTGAAAACCTAAACTGGCTATTGGATTTTGTAACAATAAAATTGCGAAGGCAACCAGCACCACCACTACCATGGCCCGAGCTAAGGTATGAATGACATTTTGAGCATCCTTTGCCCCATAAGCTTGAGCGGTAATACCAGTAGTCCCCATTCGAAGAAATCCAAAATTCCAATAAATGAGGTTGAAGACCATAGCGCCAATTCCGACGGCACCCAAATGCTGCTCCGACAAACGCCCCATTAAAGCGGTATCCACAGAGCTAATCAGCGGCACAGAGATGTTACTGAGGATGTTGGGAATGGCTAAACGCAGGATGGCTTTATTCATAACGCGAAAATAATACAAAGCAACAAGAAATAGTGATTCTTTGGCTCCTTGTCATATTTAAGTGAGTAAATGAAGATAATTCAGAGTGGATCAGGATAGATGTGGCAGATGAGGGTTTCCTTAATTCGCAGCAATCTACGCTTATAGGAAACCCATATCACCTCTTATCTGCTCTTATCTACCCTTACACCTGGCTAAGCTACTGAATATGACTAAGAACCGATTCTTTTACTTACATCCTCGTTTTTTAATCAATTTGAAGTTAAATTTGCCGGCACTTTAGACTACTCACTTCAATGCCATTCAACGTAGTCTTTAGACAATCATAATAATACATCTATGGATAACTCAGTTGACAACTCAGCAGAAAACAAAAAAACAAAAGAAAGCTTCAGTCAGAAAGTGAAAAGATGGGGCCGGGAAGTTTTTTTGTTTTTAACTAGTTTTATCTTTTTAAAAAACCTGGTAGGTATTTTCGCCTTCCTCGGCCTGTTGTTTTTTTGTACCACTTGGTGGATGACATGCTACACCAACCATGGAGAGTCTCTTCAGGTACATGATTATGTTGGACTTGAACTGGATGATGCCATCCGAAAGGCCAAAAGCCGAAGTTTTTCTATCGTGGTAAATGACTCTATTTACATTCCTGGAAAATCACCAAATGTAGTCATCGGCCAGAATCCGACTCCTTTGTCCAGAGTAAAAGAAGACCGTAAGATTTACCTCAGTATTACCAAGACTATAGCCGACCTGCTTACTTTGCCTAACCTCTTTGATGGAAGTGACGACTATTATTCTTATCAGACAAAGCTAGAGCGGCTTGGTTTGAAGAGCAGAATAGTAGGGCGCCAATACAGTAGCAAATTAGAAGAGAATACCATTTTGGAAGTTATTTATGGAAAGGATACCATTACGGATGATCTCGACAAAAAAATCCAGGTACCGGAAGGAGTTGAAATTGGTTTTATTGTTACAGAAAAAGGAGGAGGTTCCGTGCCTGTTCCTAATCTGATCTGCCAAAAATATGACGCTGCTCGCTTTGTCATCGGAAATTACAACTTGAACATTGGATCAGTTATCAAAGATGCTACCGTCACCTCCGAAACAACGGCTTATGTTTATAAACAAGTTCCCAGGTATTCTGCTTCAAAGTCGGTTCGCGTTGGAGAGCAAATTGATCTCTACTTGACCCAACAGCGTCCTGACAACTGTGGGAAAGATGAATTCAACATTGAAGATTTAGGGGAACCCGAAGAGGAAATGAAGGTTAAAACAACGACAATACCGGCACCTACTTCGAAGCCAGTACCGACACCAACTACGGAAGGTGGGACAGAGGAGGAGGAGGAGGAGGAGGAGGATTTTTGATGATAAATGTGAATATTGAATATTGAACTGTTAAGCGCGTTGCTGATGCTTTTTGCTAAAGCTTGCTAGAGGGCTAGTGAGACGAAACCTGTCTTTTGCGTTGGAAAGTCAATTCAATATTCGATACTCCTCCAAATCACAATCCCCTATTCAACGCTGGATGTCTCCAAAGACGGCCATTCATGGAATGAAGTCGTTAACAAGCAACAAAGACTTTTCTTTTCCGTTTTTCAAAGTATCAATCTAAACATTTGATACGAAGCTAAGGGAGGAGCTAAGGAATGTAGTAATCCCTGAAAATATAAACACATTATAAATATTACACAAAAAATAATTTAGCCTACTATACAGTCCCTCATTTAACTAAAACACTCTCCTTTAGTCGTTTAGTTTTAACTACATGCGGGCAGTGGCCTAAGTTAATTTTTCGTTGTCATCTAACACTCTAATATCAATTACCCGATGCGCATTTTATTAAGTCTTTTTACTTGCCTTTTATTGATTCAAAATATATCTGCTCAGCTTAGAATAGAGCCATTGGGCTCCAACTCGGTTCTTCAAAAAGCAGCGGCTATGCAACAACAGAAGCAGGGTCTGGAAAACATCAGATTGGCAGGAAAGAACGATGCCGCAGCAGTAGAGCGAAACCACGATTGTGATAATATAGATGGGGCTTTTACCGATGGAGAAACCTTATATGTCGACGCTGGCGATTCTATTCTCATCTGTTATAATATAGAGGTTTATCAAGCGGTCACTGATGAAAGTGTCAGTTTAGACTATGGAACCAGCGTTTTTGAGAACAGCTGCTTGAAATACTACGCCTCAAGTACAGTGGAATTGGGCCTAACAGATGTAATTCAAATCAGCCTTTGCTTTGATACCTTGACGAATGATTGTCTTGAATTTTCATTTCCGCTGGTTGTGAAAAGAGCGGATAGACAGTTTGTGTATCCTTTACAGACTTTAGCTCAAGAGCAACTATTAAAAGTTTGTATTGAGCCCTTGGATTATCAAATCCTGGGCGCATTGGATGAAACCGTAGTCCGTCCATGCGATATACCTTTACTTGGTTCTGTATATAATGGAGTCAATGCTGACTCTTGTTTCACCTACACGGCTAGTCGTTTTGCAGAAATGGATTCCGTTTGTTTTGAAATATGTGACGAATATTGTGTCTGCGATACCTACACTTATTTCTTTAACACCAACGAAGCATCCGCTCCTTTTCCTTTCCTTGACGATTTTTCCAAGACTGGCCCTTATCCTGACAAAACAAAGTGGCTGGATGATAATGTATACATTAATACAACAATGGCCTTCCAACCGCCGACTGTGGGTGTTGCTACTTTTGATGGGCTAGATAAAACCGGTACTCCCCGATACAATGGAACCAGCCGTTCCGATTTTCTAACTTCCAGCTATTTTTCTTTTGATCAATCTGACAACGATTTATGGGTCAGCTTTTGGGTGGAGAACAAAGGATACAGTTACCCTTCCAATCCTGGAGATTCCATAAGCTTGGAATTTAAAAATAAAAATGGCGACTGGGTTCATCAAATTGGTGTGGATGGTGAAAACTTACTAAACATTGACCTTCCTCCTTTTGAGTTTTTCAAAATAGAAGTTGAGAATACTATTATTGATACTTTCCTTTTTGATGGCTTCCAATTGCGTTTTGTCAATAATGGAAATAGTAATTCAGTTCAGGATACCTGGCACCTTGATTATGTGTTACTTGATGATGGCGAACCAGATACTACCATGAATGATATGGCTTTTACAAAATTGCCATCTGATATTTTAGAGATTTATTCGAGTATGCCCTTCTGGCACTTTGAAGGAAATGAAGCAACGGAGTTGGATGATAGCATTCACTTGGGGATCAGTAATTTATTCCCTTCAGTGGTTGGAGCCAACACTTCTAACATTCTTCATGAAGATGTAATGACAGGCATTGACCTTGGTGGTCAATTCGTTATTCAGGATCCGGCTATTAACTTTGATCCAAACACAAAAGTAGATACCTCTTTCTCCATCCCATCCATTGCTTTCGACGAATTAAAAGCCTCAATGGAAAATAACTTTGCAGGGGAGACTTTTGTAGAAATAGAACGAACTTATATATTAGACCCCAATGAATCGGAGACCACCTCCTTTGAGGACATCCTTAGGAATAACCAGGTTTCGCATACTACTGTTTTTGATAATTACTTCGCCTATGATGATGGTTCTGCGGAAGCGGCGGTTTCTTTAGCCAGTGTGGGTCCAAGAGCAGCAGTCCGTTATCACGCCAATGTTGCTGATGTCCTTCATGGCTTTAGTGTTCATTTCTCACATTATGGCGATGCGGATACGGATAATTTATTTAATATAAAAGTATGGATAGGTTCTTTAAATTCCATTCCCGTCTATGAACAAGATTTGTTAAAGCCTTTCTTTGTAGATGCTGTTTATGACAGCTTGCAGGGTTTTACGACCTACCGTTTTGAAGATTTTGATAATGTAGCTATTCCTATCGACATACCTGCTGGTGATTTTTACATTGGCTGGCAGAATGCTTCTTCCTTTGGTCCAGTTCGCATCGGTTGGGATCGAAATACTCCTAATGCAAAAGACCACCAATTCTACTCCGCCAATGGTTCCGTATGGGTCAGTACTGCTGACGAGGGGGCTTATATGATACGGGCTATCGTTGGTCAGGAATCGCCTGGCGTTACAAAAAGTGAAGAGGCCAGTCCTGCAAAAATGGAGGTGACGATATATCCGAACCCTGCAAATGATCAGTTGTTTTTCCAATTGCCAAATGGCAACCATTCTGATTATGACCTTAGTTTGCATGCTATTTCTGGCCAGACGATTCTTCAGCAACAGTTATCGGAACAGCTTAATATCAGTGAGCTTCCTTCGGGGATATACTTTATCCGACTTACAGATCGGAACAGCCATTTGACTCAGGTGGAGCGAGTGGTGGTTCAGAGATAATGAAATGCCCGAGTATTTCTCCGGTTCTCAGAGCTAGGTGCATTTTAATTTTAATTGTCATTATAATTTTCATTTAATTCCTACCTTTGCCCCCTCAATAAAACGAGCGTTATTGCTTTCTGTCTTTATAAAATATTTACCATAATCAAACAATAGTATTACAAATGGATATTACCGTTCAGGAATTAAAAGAAAAATTAGACAAAAAAGAAGCATTCATTTTCATCGATGTTCGTGAAGGATATGAGTATGAAGAATTTAACCTGGGAGCAAAATTGATCCCATTAGGTGCTGTTGCAGAATCTATCGGTGATTACGACGCGAACAAAAACGACGAGATCGTTATTCACTGTCGTTCAGGGGCAAGAAGTGGAATGGCTCAGCAAATGTTCCAGGAAGCCGGCTTTACCAACGTTCGTAATTTAACGGGTGGTGTTGTCCAGTGGCAGTCGGTTTTTAGTTAATAAGTGACAACGAAAAATTAAATCCCGATTTGGAAACGATTATGTAAATCAAAACGACCACAGGGAGAGTGATTTATATAATCGTTTCCACCAAAGAAATCGGAAAATTATTTTTTGTGTAATACTAAGGTAATTTATTAAATAGTTAATTGGTGACCCTCAGTTCGTGGGGGAATTGGTGGAGATAGTCTCAACGTTTTTCCAGTATATTGGGAGTACTAATTAACTACTCAACAAAACCCGATTGAGGATACCAATTAACCAATCATCTGCTCAACTAATCTAAAGGGCACTAAACTTACGAATTCAACCAAACAACCAATCCTGCCAAATTTTAATAAAGTATTAACACAATATTAATACATAAACTTCAATAACATTTGGCAAAAGACTACCTTTGCGCTCGATTTAGACAAGGGCTCGAATATTTTATAGGTGGCAACTCTTCACAACATTACAATTCAGTATAGTATTAGGACATAAACAACGGCAAAACAACAAGGCCGGTGTCCAAATAACAAAATCCAGTATAGCCGTAGTAACTTTTTACCTGAGCCGCACGTATGTAAAAGCAACAACGTGCTAGGTCGAGCAGTATCTTCGTTCGAATGTGCAGAATGGTCTTGAGAACCAGCGAATATATAGCTCTCCTTTTTTATTACGGAATAACCAAAATAAACTTCAACGCTTTTCATTCTTTGAGGAGTGAAGTTGATGAAGTATCCTTTTGAAATTTTATTATTCTATCATAGTTTGGTCAATTAAATATCTATTAACATGAGCTTGAAAAAACAATTCAGTAAATCAAAATGTAAGGTGACCTTCACCTTGCCAAAAAATGCCGTTGCTGGTGCAAAAAATGTAAAAGTAGTCGGTGAATTCAACGCATGGAATCCTACCAATGCGGTAACAATGAAATCAACTAAGAATGAATTCAAAGCTGTAGTTGAATTACCTGTTGGTCATGATTACCAGTTCCGTTACCTTGTAAACGATACCGTTTGGGAGAATGACTGGAACGCTGACAACTACGTAAAGAGCCCTTACGACGGCATCGACAACTCTGTTGTTTTCGTTCGTGAAAGTATGACTACTCGTAAGCCAGTAGCAAAGACTGCTGCGACCACTGCAAAGAAAGTAACCGCTAAAAAAGTAGTAGCTAAGAAAGTTGTAAAAGCAACAGCTACTAAAGCTGCTACTACGAAAGTTGTAAAGCCAACTACTGCTAAAGAAGCAACTGCTAAAAAAGTAGTAACTAAGAAAGCAACTGTTGTAAAATCTACACAAGATAACTTGAGAAAGATCGAAGGCATCGGACCGAAGATCGAAAAGATGTTCAACGAAGCTGGTATCATGACTTGGTCTATATTGTCTAAAACAAAAGTTTCTACTTTGAAGGCAATCCTTAGCGCTGCTGGTCCTAGATATAAAATGCACAACCCTTCTACCTGGCCTGCTCAAGCCAAAATGGCTGCTAAAGGCGACTGGGATAAGTTGATGGTATGGCAAAAAGAATTGAAAGGCGGTAAGTAATTTGCTCCTTTTATTGATATAAAAAAGCCCTGATTTCTTTTTAGAAATTGGGGCTTTTTAGTTTTTGGTGAGCTGTGTAAATTAACGTTCCGCTAATTATTTTTTTCACCGCAACGGCGCAACGACCGCAACGGTTCGCAACGTTAAATGCATATGTTACGTTTCCATTCGACAAGCCCGCCCGTCTGCGACAGTTGGGCTGGCTCAGGGCAAGCAGTTGCGGTTAGATATTTTTCTTACATTTGACCTACAGATTCTCCCAATCATTTCAAACAACAATTTCATAAAAAAGCAATTCTCCTACTCTGTCTTTTTACGGCCTCCTTCTCCCCTCGCCTCTCCTTTGCGCAATCACCATTTGTTGGTATCTGGGAAGGGGCAATTACTGTACAAGGCATGGAACTGGGACTTTTATTTGAAATTTCAGAATCAGAAAACAATAAGTTCGTTTGCACCATGGACGTTCCGATGCAAGGGGCTAAAGATATTCCGGCTTCTGGTATTTCTATAAAAGGAAAGGAATTGTCTATTGATTTTGATGCTTTGAAAGGAAAGTACATTGGTACTCTTTCGGAAAATAAGAACAGCATTAATGGGACTTGGACTCAAAACGGGCAATCTTTTGAATTACTTTTAAACCGAATCGATCAGGAAGAAACACTACTTCGACCACTGTAACCAGCCATCGAAAAGTGCCCCCCTAAAACCACAAGATCACTACAAGGTTAAAAAAAAGATGTCAATAAAACTAAAGGCCAGCCAACTTTTTGGATTCCTTCACTCTATAAGATTCGCCCGTCATATTGACAATGGCAGCTTTGTGTGTTAACCGATCCACCATCGCGGCGGTCAGTACCTCGTCGCCAAAGATCTCTTTCCAGCGATCGAAGCCAAGATTTGTGGTGATGATAGTTGCTTTTCTTCCTACCCTCAACGACAAGTGAGTAAACAACAATTCAGCCGCCTGCTTATCAAAAGAGATGTAACCAAATTCATCGCAGATCACCAAGTCATACTTGTCAAAACGACTTTCCAGTGGCCTCAGTGTTTTGTCCGATCTGGATTCCTGTATCTGAGTAATTAATCTCGGGACAGTCGTAAAAAGTACCGTGTAATCCTGAAGGCAGGCTTTGATTCCAAGACCAATAGCGATATGTGTTTTTCTTGTTCCTGGATTTCCAGATAGAATAACATTTTGGCCTTTGGCAATAAAATCCAGCCGCTGAAGAACGGGCAATTTATCTGCTCCATCTGTAGGAAGCTCCTCCACAATTAAGTCCTGTAGTAATTTT